>JADJJR010000001.1:632171-1264343 GCA_016706425.1 Elusimicrobiota bacterium | reverse complement strand
ACGGGAATTGCCCAAATGGATTCGTCCTGTGGCGCGCGTGCTCCAACGGGAACCGCCGCCAACGATTTGCACCCGGTATCGGCCGTCGCGCAAAACGCGGGTGTAGGACTCTTGTGCCGCCGCATCGAAAAGAGCGATTGCGCCACCTTCGCTGGGGATGGCTTCACGCTGGTATTCCGCGTCCGCCAAATCGCCGTTCACCAAAGTTTCACTCGGCTGCCCCGACGCCACGGGCGCCGGGCCGGTCGTGGCCGCGGGGGCCGCCGTCTCCACCGGGGTGTCGGTCGTGGCCGCGGGCGTCTCCGGCTCCGCCGATCCCGCAAAAGGATCGATGTTCAAAGATCCTTCCAACAAGAGCGAATCCAACAAATCCGTCCATCCCGTGGTTTCGCCTTCGGCGTCCGAAAATCCTTCCACACGGATAAGCCGTCCTTCGTCATCGTAAACGTTGCGCGTCACCTGGATCGTCCGGGTCACCTCGCCGCGGATCGTCTCCGAGGTCGTTCGGTTGGTCGACAGGACCAGCCGGGCTTCCCCGTTAATCACTTCGTAGATCTGGACCATGCGGCCCGTGGAGCTTCCCGTGGGGCTGATCACGGCCGGGGTCTCGCGGCCGTCCCGATCGACGTCCACCCATTCCAGCTCGCCGGGTTGGATCACCCCGTCCATGCGAGACTGGGCGACCTCTTCTTCGTCCACGCGGCCGTTGCCGTTGGCGTCCACCCAACCGTCGTGCCACACGTGTTCCGGATCCGACACGCCGACCTCTGAGGACTTGGTACCGCCCACCCCATGCGCCCCCGTCACTTTCCCATCGGCGCCGTAGGTGTAATGGGTCACGACAACGGACTCCGAGGTTCCTCCGTCGGCGTTTTTGGTGTGGCTGTCCGACAAACTGGCCATCAACTTCAGCTCGCCCATGTAGGCCGAATGAATTTGCGACACACGGCTCGTTGTAACGTTGTTGTAGCCGTCGTTGGCCGTCACTTCCAAAACACCGAAGGCCCCAATGGTCTTCCCCTTTTCGTTGTAGAAGTAGACCAGGGTCGACGTGGACACCGATTCGGAAACGCCGGGCACCGCCGGATCCGGCGACACTTGCCGCGATTTCTGCATTTGCAACTGAATTTGTCCCAAATGAACGCCGTAAACCTGGACCTGACTTCCCGTGTTGATGGGCAGGTACACCAATTTGTCCGTGTCCCCGTCTTGGTCTTCGTCGGTCCAAACCGGTGCCAATTGCGTCCTGGACGTGCCCACGCCGGTGGCGCCAAGTAAAGCGCCGTTTTGCGGGTCGTATTTATAGGTGATGGCTGTGTCGGATTCGCTCCACCCCGTGTCCGTCATTTCGGTGCGGGTGTGGGAAGTCTGCGTTTTGGGTTGCCCCAACCGCGTGTACGTCAAATCCGTGGTCGTGACCTGTTTCAGGATCTTGTTCGCCACGTCGGCCATCTCGTCCCGGTAATGAATCAATTGGCCGTTATCGTCGTAACGCATGTCGTCGCGCACGGAGACGATCGTCTTGTCCACCGTCGCGGGGACCTCGCGCGTGGCAAGACGCCCTTCTTGCATCATGTTCCACAACTCTTGGCCGGTGGTCTTACCGCTTGCCGTCGCTTTCTCGGTCAACAACGCGTCCAGAGCCTCCGCCGTCAAGGCTTCACCGTCCAAAATGTATTCCAGGGCCGTTCCCGTCCCCGCCGTGTGGACCGAGCTCGTCATCGCCACCATCCGCCCTGTCTTGTCGTATTTGATGTTGGACAAGGTCGTCTCCACCCGCGACCCGTCCGCGTTGAATGTGACCTCTTTGGAACCGATCAGGCGGTTCAGACTGTCGTACCGCAAATCCGACGTCGTCGCCACGTTCACGTCGTTGACGTCCACACGCCGGTAAACCGCGGTCAACACCCCTTGCGCCAACAGCTCGTCCACCGACACGTTGGTTTGCGCCTGCAGGAACGCCGCCAGCTCCAAGGGCGAAAGTTCCCGGCCGTTGTGTTGATAGAAAACCCGGACTTCGCTGCCGTGGCGGTGTGTGGTCGAATCCGAGCCCGCCAGGCGGCCCTGCTCATCGTAAGTAATGCCCGTCACATATACATCAACGTTCAACCCGTTTTTCCCGGTGCGGTCGACATAACCGATCATCTGCCCGAAATCGTTGTAAACGATGTCTTCCCGCGTCAATTGTTCCATGACGTCCAGGTCGATCCCGATCTTGTGCAGATCGGTCAACGATTTCACCATCTGGCCCAGGCCGTTGTACTCCAAACCGTGGACCGTGGAAAGACGCACCACCGTCCCTTCCCGCGCGGAAGTCGTGCCTTCCAAATACCGTGTGGCCTGGTTCAATTCGTTGTAGGTTTTCCGCGCCTGGACGACCGTGGACACGTCTTCCAATTCGGCCGACGCGCCCGGTTCCACGGGCGCCGGTCCCGATGCCACGCCGAAGGTCTTCGCGACGCTCATCAGGCCCAACTGCAAATTGCGTTCGTTGTAAGCCACACCCGAGGTCCGGGTGTAGGTGAAAGTTTGGTCCGTGGTCTTGAGGGATCCGCTTTTGAGCGCGCTCTTTTCGACCGCCGACAAGGACGACCAGGTCCTCTGCGCGCCCGCCAGGGCCACCAGCCGCCCCGAAAAACGAACTTCGTCGTAGCCCGTGGTTCGATCAAACCCGTCGTAACTGAACGCGTCGCTGATCAGCGTGTTGATCGTGTTCAATCGCGTTCCGTCCGTCAAGGTTCCGTTCTGCGACACGACCTGAAGGGTCGACGCCTGGCGGCTCAAATAATCGTAAGCGGCCTGGGCCTCCATCGTCGTGACCAGGGCCGGCGTCGCCGCGTTGCGCAGCGTGTCCTTGTAGCTCGTCGCCAGGGACCGGTTGTCGTAGGCGATGTTTTCCCGCACCGTCGTCACAGCCGCCTGCCCGTCCCGCGCCAAAACTTCGCTGTAGCCCGTCGCCCGGCTGTACCGGTCGAACCCCGAGGCGTTCCAGGTTTGCGTGAACGCCACACCGTTTTCCCGCCCCACCCGCTCGTACCCCGCCAGGGTCCCGTATTCGTTGTAACCCATCTTGGATTGATCGAACGAGGACGCCGTGTCCAGGTTCCAAACCACCTTCGCCTTGTTCAAGTCGAAGGCCACCCCGTTCAAGACCGTTTTCCCCTCCGACAACAACCGAACCCGGTCCGCCGCCGGCAAGTCGCTCCAGGCCACCAAAACCGCACCCACGTCGGGCACTTGCAGTCCCAAATCGTCAAAGGCCACTTGCTGTCCGTCGATCACGAACGTCAAGTTTTTCAACCACAACAACCGCTGTTCCGGATCCAGGGCCAGATCATCCCAGTTGCTGGGCAAAACCAGGGTCTCGATGCTCGCCCCTTCCGAGGCGTCTTCCTGGTGGTAGCTCCGCAAAACCCCCAACCGATTATAAAGTCCCCGGCTAAACTCGCTCACCGACCGGTGGTCCAAGCTCCCGTCTTTGTTCGTGGTGTGGGTTTCCTGCCGGTGGCTCACCGCCTGCCCCAGATCGTTGTACAGTGCTTCGGTGAAAAGAGTGTCGCGCGTCGTCGCCCGCAACAGCCCGCCGTCCGGATCATAAATCGAAATGGCCGCCACATCGCGGCGTTCCCGCACCTGCCCCCGAACGTCGTAAAGAATCGGCGATTGGGAAAGATCCGTCACCGTCCGAACCCCGATCGGATCCACCGCGATGTTGCGTTCCTCCACCCCCGACATCAAGCCGTTCACGTTGTAGACCGTGTCCAGCCGGTGGTTCGTCGTCACCGTCCCGAGGGGCTCCGCCGTCGTTTGGTCGAACGTCTTGATCCGCGCCCCCGCGTCGTAAGTGATGTTCTCCTGAACCCGCGTCGTCACGTTGTTTTGCGGGTCCGTCGAGCTCTCCGCGAAGGATTCCAACAACCCACGGTCCCCGTACACCCCCTCCCACGTCGCAAAACTGTTCTTCCCCCACACGTCCATCGTCCGCTGGGAGTAACCGTCCATTCGGTTCGAACGGTCGTAGGTCATGGTCCACCGGTCATTTTCTTGATAAGTGGAAAGAACTTGGCCGCCCGTCCCCAGGTCCGTGCTCCGCACTTTCTCCAAATACCGCGTCATACGCCCCAGCGCGTCATAGGCCCCGTCCCACTCCGTCGCGGTCTTCAAGTCCGGCTTGTCCGATCCCACCACGTTTTGCAGGTAGTGCAGCAGGTTCCCCGCCTTGTCGTACAGCATCGTCGTCCGTTCCGTGCTCGTCGTCACGTCCAACGGCGTCGTCGCGTCCGTCCCCAGCCGCCGACGTGTCTCGTTCATCCCCGTGATCAACCCCGCCCCGTTAAACCCCGCCGCCCGCCAATCCACCGTCTCCGTGATCGAGTCCAAATTGTTCGTGATCGTGTCACCGTAAGAAATCGTCCGGCCCCGCACGTCGTAGGCGATCCCCGCGCGGACCGTCGTGACTTCGTGTACGCCCGCGGCGCTTTCTTCTTTCTTCACCTCCACGGATCCCAACAACTGGTCGTTCGTGTTGTAACCGCTCGCCGTCCACGTCTTCGTCGATGCCAACCCCGGCTTGTCCGATGACTCTTCGCGTTCCACATGCCCGACGGCTCGACCGCGGTCATCGTAGGTCAGATCCGTCTTTTGCGTACGGGATGTGATCTCGTAAGTCACCGAGCCGTCCGCCAAATGCCCGCGCTGAATCGTGTCAATGGTTTCGCCCTTCGATTGTCCAAAACCGTTGTAAGCCAAAATGACCCGCTCTTTCTCCACCACCAACCCGCTGTCCGACCGGGCTACCGTTCGCTCTGTTTTCGCCCGCCCTTCCCGGTCGTGCGTCACCCACCGGTCCGTCTCCACCCGGCTTTCCAGAAGACCCGTTTGTTGCTTCACCTCATGCGAGAAAACCATCCGCCCGTTGCCGTTGTATTGCGCCCCCGATAATGTCGTGGTTTCAATGACGCCGGGGGCGGAATCGTCCCGCACCTCGTCCCGGAACCCCGTCATCTGGTGCAAATCGTTGTGGGTGATTTGGGAACGGACCGTTGATCGGTTGTGATCCAACGTCGTCGACACTTCCCGCAGGGTTTCCGTTTGTCCGACGGCCAATCCCCAGCCGTTGTAGACCATGTTGCTCCGCCGCGTGACCGTTACCGCTTCCCCGGCGCGGACCTCGCCGTTCATCACCCGCGCCCGCTCCGACCCCGTCAGCCCCACCCACGCCCGCTCCACCCCGCCCACATTCAGCGTCGTCCCGTCAAACGTCGCCTCCACATACCCCGTCGTCAATCCCGCCTCGTTAAACGTCCGCCCCGTCTGCACCACCGTCGTCCACTTGTTCATCGTCTCCATCAACCGCTCGCCCGTCTCCAACACCCGCTCCGCCCGCCCCGCCTCGTGCCGCAGATTCACAGACCCCGTCTCCCGCCCCATCAAATCGTACGTCGTCTCCCGCCGCTCCGTCCGCGTCATCAGTTCCGCCGACGCCGTGTCCTGCACCGTCTCCACGTACGTCCGCAGCAACCCCTGCCGGTCGTACGCCGCCCCGCTCCGCTCCACCACACGCGTGTTCGACTCCCCGCCCCCACGCGTCCGCGTCGTCTCCCGGTACCCCGTTTGATTGCCGAACGTGTCGTACGTCGCGTTCTCCACCGTCACCGTCGTCACCACGTCCGGCGCGTCACTGCTCCGCCGCGTCCGCTCGTACGCTTCCACCTGCGCCAACCCGTTGTACACCAGCCCCGTCCGCGCTTCCACGCTCCGCGGCCCCAACGTCCCGTTCCCGTGGTGGTCCTGCCGAATCTCCACATATCCCGCCGACCGGTTGAACGCGTCCACACTCCCGCTCCATTCCACCGCCGTCATCAAATCCGGGCTCTCCGCCTTCCGCTCCTCCGCCTCGTAAGCCACCATCTGCCCCAGCGGATGGAACTTGATGTCGTGCCGCACCGTTTCCGTCCATCCCCCAGCCACCCCAGTCCCGTCACGCGTCTCCGTCCGCTCCTTATATCCCGTCAAAGCCCCCTTCCCGTCAAAACCGCCTCCGTCCGGCCCGTCACCGTCACCTCATGCAAAGTCGCCTTCCCCTCGTCAAACACGAACGCCCCGTTCACCACCCCCGCCGCCTCCGCCGTCACCCGATGCGACGTCTGATTGAACGTCGCCAACCGGTTATAAGCATCGTACGTCGCCCCCGTCACTTCCAGGAAATTCACCAGATCCGGCGTCGCCGAAGACCCCGTCCGCTCCTTATACTGCCTCACCCCCACCCCGTCCTTCGTGTACCGCATCCCCCACGTCTCCGTCACCGTCGTCTCGTCCACCGCCTTCGTCACGCCCTCCTCAACCACCGTCCCCGCTCGCCGCGTCTCGTCACGCGACGTCTTCACCTGACCCAGCACGTTGTACGTCCCGCTCCACATACCCGTCTCCACCACCGCCGTCCCCAGTCGCTCCACACGCTCCCCGTACCGCGTCACGTCGCTCAACCCGTTGTATTTGATCCCCGTCCGGTGCGTCTGGCTTCCCACCGTCGCCCCTTCAGCGCTCGACACCTGCTCCATATGGTATTCCGACAGCCGGTTCTGCTGGTCGTACAGCATCCCCGTCCGCGTCACTTCCCCCACCACCCCCAACGAATTCAACGTCGCCTCGTGGCTCGCCGTCAGGTTCCCATCGACGTTGTAGCTCATCCGGTCCACCACACGCGACATCCAACTCGCCGGATTGTTGTTCTGAACCGTCTCCTCACGGTACGTCACCGCACGCCCAAACCCGTCCAGCACCGTCCCCGTCCGGATCGTCTCCGCCACGCTGTCCAGCTCGTCTTCCCCGTCCTTCCCCTCCGTCCGCCGCACCTCTTTGAAATCCCCCGCCACCGTCACCTGGCTCCGTTCCACCGTTTCCTTCAAATCCCGCAACAGCTCCCCCGTCACCCCGTCCGTCCCCCGCGTCCGCACCTCCGTCCGCCCGCCCACCACGTTCACGATGTTCATGCTCCGCGGATCCGTCGACCCCACCGCCCGCACGCTCCGCGCCTCGTCGCTCCGCATCACACGCGTGTCTTCCACCAAAACAATGTCCACCGCCCCACCGTCCGTCTCCACCCCTTTGATCCGCTTCGTCGTCGCGTTCCCGTCCTGCCGCCGCAACGCGTCGTAATGAATGTTCCGCACCTCCGACGTCACCACCAGCGCCCCGTAATTCACCACCTCGTCGTACCCCTGCAACTCGCCCAGCACATACCCCTTCCCCTCCCCCACCGCGTTCCATTCCTTTATGGAAGTTCGACCCTTCGAATCCGTCGCCTCCTCCCGGTAGCTCATCATGTTGTGTTTCGTGTCGAACACCCCGTTCGTGAACACGCGCGACTTCGTTTCCCCGTTCTCCGTCGTCTTCTCCGTGTACGCCAACAAATCGTCGTACACGTTGTATTCCCCACCGCTAAACTCCAACACCTGCGTGTGCCCAAACGCGTCCGTCGTCGTCTGCTTGTACGCCGCCGCTCGGTCAAATTTGTCGTACTCCCCGTCCCACACCACGTTCATCACTTTCCCTTGGAAATCCGTCGCCTCCCGGTCGTAATGAATCATGTTCTCAAACTCGTCATACCCCAGGTTCGTGAACACGTCCAACTCCACCTTCCCGTCCGGCCCCGTCGTCGTCTTCTTGTACCCCGTCAAATGGTGCGAACTTCGCCCCCAACTGTCCGTTTCCCCCGCTTCCTTCCGCGCGTCCCACCGCTCGTTCACTTCGTAATCCGTCGCCTCCCACGTCACGTGCGTGTCCAAACCTCGGCTCCGCGTCAATTCGTCGTACTTCAACAGGTTCTTGTCCCCGTCGTACTCGCCCCCCCACCACCACTTCTCCGTCTTCACCCCGTTCTCGTCAATCCGAAACTCGTCGAACTTCTTCATGTTCCCAGCACCGTCGTACTGGATGTCCCACCGGTGCAACTCCGTCTTCTCCCCCTGCGGCGTCACCGTCCACTCGTCCAACTTCTTCACCAACTGCGTCTTCGGCACCATCGCCTTCGCCCCATCGTGATAATCCATCTTCCGGTGCGTATAACTCGTCAGCCCCTTCACGTCCTTGTGCTCGATATCCATCGAAATCAACACGTGCGACCGGTTGTACCGCATGTTCGTGATGTTCTGCGTCACCAACTGACCGTGCGGATTCCGCGTCTTCGAATTGTAGATCCGGCTCGCCCGCCCATCGATCAGGTACGTCCGCTGGTACGTCCCGTCGTAGTTCTTCTTCACGTCCATCTTGAATTCCACCATCGCGCCAAACAACGACTTCATCTTCACCTTGATCGCTTCCATCACTTCCTTCACCGTCGCCGCCGCCAGATCCCCAGGCGTCAGAGCGCCTTCCAGACCGTCCATTTGCTGGTTCGCGACCAGCTCCCCGGCCGACCGCTTGTACTGCTCCCGGTACTTCTCCAACTCCTGGTACCCCCGGTTGTGCCGGTTTTGGTTCTCGATGTCCCGCCGCGCCTCTTGATTCGCCACCATCTTCTCCAGCGACTTCGGGTCCAGCCCCGGCTCCGTCGCCTCCCCCGTCAGCTTCCGACGGTCGTTCCACACGTTGTCGTGGAATTTGTAGGCGCTCCCTTTCTTGTCCGCGCCCACAAACTTCATCAATCGATCCAACAATCCAAGCTGCCCGGCAACAACCGGCCGCTTCGACACAGGCAAGAGGGGGAGGCTTGCCGTGCCGGCGCACACCGATTGCGTATAGAACACCACCACCGCCATCGCCACCGCCGCTCCGCGGCGCACGGATTCCAGGCTCGGTGTGTGTTTAACAAAATTCGGCGTACCATCGACGGGCTTGACCAACGCCCGCCAGAGGCGGCTAAGTGTGTTTTTCATAGTTTTCCCCCTGCGGCTCAGTGTCATTGCACTGTATATATAGCGGTTTTGGTCTTAAGATTCGGTTAAGTTCTGGTAAACAGCGTGTAAAACCGAGGTAAATTTCTTGCAAATAAAATATGTAGAAATTGTAACAAAGACAACGGATTCCATTTCTCCGTCGAGGTCCGATTTCATGAACCCCTTGGCCACCCTGTCCTTTCGTATGCGCCACTCTTGCCAAGAAAAAGCGCCCCCCAAGGGAGTCTTTCATTTCACATTCCAAGCGCGAGAAGCATTTCTCAACGACCTGAAAAGAAAACCTCTTTAAATTCCCCTTGACACGATTGGGTGCGTGTTATAGATTTACGCCATGTTCGGCGGCAGCGCCGATTCGTATTCATCCCGGGGCGTTAACTTCCCCGTCTATCGAGGAGGTTTCATATTATGAACAGTGAAAAACCGTTGAAATACATTCCTCTGGCGTTCAAGGGGCTGGGGCTTATCTCCGCCGTTCTGGGACTGGTGTTTTTCATCATCATTCTCGTCGGTGGCGGGACGCCGGACGCGCCCCGCGCAACGTCAATTCTGGCCCTGATCCTGGGGTTCTTTTACCTCTTGTTTTTCTGGACGATCGCGGAAGTGATTGGCTTGCTGATTCGCATCGAAGCCAACACCCGTAACTGATCCCAGGGACCGTTTGACCATGAGCGCCCGCCGTCCACCGTGGCTTTGGTGGGGGGCGGGCGCTCTCTTTTTAATCGCCATCGCGGGGTGGGTGTTTTGGGCCAGCCAACGGGAACGTCGCTTTAAGCCCCTGTCCGATCTCGGCTCCGCCAACCTTCCAACGGGATTTACACCGGGGGAACTCCCCCCCGCCACGGAGATCCCGCGATCCAAACCCGGGGCGGGGATTGATCCCCACCTCCAGCAAACCCTTCAAACCATCAACGAAATCAACCGGCTGAATCAAATCAACGCGGATTTGCGGCAAACCCCAAATCGCCCGGCCCCGCCGACGCCCCCGCTCCCCCCTCTTCCCGAACCGGCGGGGGGCGCATCAACCGAAACCCCTTAAGCAATTCCTGTGGTGTTGTGGGTGGTTAAACAACCCCAGCGGTAGAACCCGCCGGGAGGGGCGTGGCCGTCCGTCGACGGGCCAGCCACAATTCCATGTGATAATAGAGGCCCGGGATCATAAAGAGCGTCAGGAAGGTGGACACGGTGGCTCCCCCAATCACCGTCAAAGCCAAAGGGGCCCACAACTGGGAGGATTCACTCCGGGACAGAACCAGGGGGATCAGGTCCACGATGGTCGTGAGGGATGTGTTGAGAATGGGGGAAAGCCGAAGAAGGCTGGATCCCAGCACCGCCCGCTCCAACCGTTGGCCTTCTTGGCGCGCCTGATTCATCCGTTCGACGAGAATGATGGCCGCGTTAACCACGATTCCCCCCAACATAATCATGCCGATATAAACGCTCATGGTCACCGACGTCCGCGTGATCCAGAGCAGCGGAATGGAACCGATAAACGCCATGGGAATGGTCACCATAATCAATATGGCTTGGGCGTAGGATTCAAACAAACTCGCCAAAACGATAAACACCAAGGCCGCCATGATAAAAAAGGCAAAGCGGAACTCTTTTTCATTTTGAACCATGTCCGCGTAATCGCCCCCCACCTGGTAATAGTATCCCGTCGGAACGTCCAAATCCCGGATGGCCTTGATGCTGCGCTCGGCGGCGGTACTGAGGGCGGTTTTTTCCCGGTTGGCGCTGGCCTGGATGACCCTCTGTTTGTCCTTTCTCCAAACCTCACTTGGGGTTAGGGCGAATTCGAAATGGGATATTTGCTGGATTGGAATGATAGTTCCGTCGGGGGCCATGAGAGTGATGTAATGAATGTCCTCAAGAGACTTGCGAAACTGCTCTTTATCCCGAGCGATGATTTCAAGTTGCTGGGCGTCCTCAAAAAACCAGGAAGGCCTCAATCCTCGAATGCGGGCGTGAAGATCCTCGGCGATGTCTTTGAGCGTCAGATTAAAAAGCGCCGCGCGTTCTTTGTCAACCTTGACCTGCACTTCGGGCTGGCCGGGTTTGTAACGAAGCTTGACATCGGTGAGCCCCTTGACGGCTTGCAGTTTCTGAGAAATCGCGCTCGCCAAATCCCTCAACGTGTCGTATTGCGGGCCAAATACGTCAATAAAAAATTCCTTGGAGGCTTCGGGTTCCGAGAAGTAGATGAAAGAATCGTACTCTTGCCCGATGTCCGCGACTTTCGGGCGCAATCCTTGGATGATGTCCTGAACGGAGCGCGAGCGTTCGGACCGCGGTCGCAGAGTGACATACACTTTTGAGGACCACCCCTCGACACGGGCCGCGGCGGTCTTAACAGTTTCGGAGACCTCCGGGGTGTCGGACAAGACCTGTTCGACTTTGCGGACCACCTGGTCGGAAATATCCAATTTGGCTCCGGCGGGCAACTCGATGTAAATGATGAACTCGTTTTGTTCCGTCGTGCCAAGAAAATCCTTCTCCAAAACCGTGAGATACAGATATACCGAAACACCCGCCGCCAGGGCCATGCCGATGAAAATCCATTTTTGCCATCGGATCGCCGCCGAGCTCCAACGGAGAAAGGCCCGTTGCGGGCGCGCCCGCAGATAAGCCCATTCCGACTTTAACAATGGCCAAATCCGGCCGTACCAGGCGTGATGGGCGGACACCGCGTATTCCTTCCACAGGGGGAGCAAAGGGGTCCCATCGGCGGCGTTCAACACGGGCGCGGCGGGCGCGGGCCCCGCTGGAAACACGCGGCGCGCGTGGTGATGGCCCCAACGTCCCCACGCCCGACGGGTCGCCTCCGCGGCCCACGCCGTCGCGCGAAACACGAACGCCGGCGTCTTCCCCCTAAGCCAATTGATGATCAATGCCAATTTGGCCCTTTCCGTCTGTGATAAATACCCCTTGTGCGCCGGCAGGGCCAAGCGGGACGCCAAAAGGGGAACCAGGGTGACCGCCACCAGGAGGGAAGCGACCATGGAGAAAGCGATGGTGTAGGCCAGGCCGGAATAGAGGATTTTCACCTGTTTGTTGATGAACACGATCGGCAGGAACACGACCACCGTTGTCAAGGTTGACCCGATCAAGGAGGTGAACAACTCTTCCGTGCCTTCCACCGAAAGCACAACCCCGTCCTCTGATTTCCCTTCTTTGCGCGCGTGGCGCTTTTTATGGAGAATGTTTTCTAGAACGACGGTGGCGCCGTCCACCACGGTGCCGATGCCGAGGGCCAGCGCCGACAAGGTCATGATGTTGAGAGACAGCCCGATCGACAGCATGAAAGACAACGTGATCAACAGGGCGACCGGAGCCGACAAAAACACAACCAGGGTGTGGCGCCAATCCCGCAAAAAGAAAAATATAACCAATAACGTCAATACCATCCCCATGCTCAGACTGCTGGTGACGTTGTCCATCGCCTCTTTGATGAACACGGATTGGTCGGTGATGATGTCCATTTGGATCTGCGTACCAAGGATATCTTCTTGGACGGTGCGCGCCACTTTTCGGACCCGTTCGGCCACCCGGATCGTGTTCGAATTGTTCTCTTTCTGAACGTAGACCGAAACCGTGGGTTTGCGGTTCAAGCGCGCGTAACTCTGGGCGTCCAGGTAGAAATCTTTCACGTCGGCGACGTCCCGCAACTTAATTGAGGACCCCTCGCGGGTTCGCCGGACGTTCAAGTTTTTTAAATCCTCGATGGTTTTGTATTGCCCCATGGCCCGGACGAAGTGTTCGGCGGCGCCGTCCTCCCGCTTTCCCGTCAGCAGGTTGACGTTGTTCCGTCCGATGGTGTCGATCACCTCGCGGATCGGCAATTGGTAGGCCTCCAGCCGGTCCTGATAGAATTCGACCAGGATTTTCCGCTCCCGACCGCCCCCGACTTCCACGTTGGCCACCCCGTTGACCCGCATGAGCTTTGGTTTGATCTGGTTATCAACGATTTCCCGCAGGCGCTCGGGGGTGTTTTTATCGCTGGTGAGAGAGAGGATGATGACGGGGTAATCGTTCTCCGAGTAATGGGCGACGACAGGCTTTTCAATGTCTTTGGGCAATTTGTTTCGGATCTTGGCCACCCGCTCCTGAACCTCCAAGGCGGCGAAACTGAGGTCGGTGCCGGGCTCGTACGTGAGGGTGACGACGGACCGGTCTTTCCGGGAGACGGAGAGTACGGACCGGAGATGCTGGACGGTCGCCACCGCCTCCTCAATGATTTTGGTGACGAGGGTTTCGATGTCTTCGGGGGGCAGACCGCCCCGCACGCCCACGTAAATCGTGAGGGAGCCTGCCGCGGCGTTGGGAACGAGGTCGACGGGCAATTTCCACCAGGAAAACACGCCCAGGATCGCCAAACCCAGGAAGAACATCACGGTGGTGACGGGCCGACGGACGGCAAATGAGGGGAGGGACATGGGGGTTACTCGGCGACGGGTTCAGAACCTCTTTTTTCCCGCCACAGTTCGGAATGGTAATAAGCGAGAGGAAGAACGAACAAGCTCAGCAGGACGGATATTCCCAAACCGCCAAAGGTGACCACCGCCATGGGAGAGGCCAATTCCCCGCCTTCGGACAAGCCCAGAGCCAAGGGCAACACCGCCAACACCGTGGTCAGGGAGGACATCAAGACCGGCCGCAGTCGTGTCGAGCATCCTTCCACCACGGACTCCCAAAGGGCCACGCCTTCCCGTCGCCGCTGGTTCATAAAATCGATCAATATGATGCCGTAGTTTACCACGCTCCCGACCAACAAAATCATGCCCAAAAAGACCGGGGCGCTGAGGGGCGTTCCCGTCATGGCCAAGCTGATGGCCACACCCACAACCGAAAACGGTACCGTCACCATGATGATGAACGGGTGCCAAAGGGATTCAAATTCCGAGGCCATGATCATGTAAACCAGCGCCACAGCCAAGATCATCGCCACGACCAATCCCCCGAAAGATTCCTTGATCTGTCGGCTTTCGCCGGTCAAATCCACTTGATAATCCGCCACGCCTTGATACGTTGAAAGCAAAGCCTCGACGTCCTTGAAAACGTCCCGGGTTGACCTCTTGGCGATGTTGCCGCTCACCACGATGGCCCTTTGTTGATCCATGTGCTTGATTTCACTGGGCCCCTCCGCGGTGCGCAACAACGCCAACTCGGAAAGAGGGACAGCCATGCCGTCCCGCGACAGGACGGACAAACGGCCGATATCGTCCATGCTGGTCCGATCCTCGGTGCGCAGGCGGACGCGCACATCCACTTCCTGTCCTTTCTCTTTGTAATTCGTCGCCACAAACCCTTTGATGCCGATCAGCGCGGTTCGGGCGATCTCGGCGACCGAAAGTTGGTAGGAGGCGGCCCGCACCTTGTCGATTTCCACCCGCGTTTCCGTTGAGGGCAGGGCCAGGCTGGTTTTCACCCCGTAAACCCCCTTGATGCCACCCAGCCCGCGCATGATTTCCTCGGACATTTTCTTAAGAATGGTCAAATCGGGGCCTTTGATTTCCACCACGATCGGCGAAGAGGTTTCGAAAGCCGAAGCCAGAACGCTGTCCTGGAGAATGTACTGGACTTCCGCCCCGCTCAGATCCTGGGAGTCCAAGACGGTTTTGACTTCCTCAATGTATTCGTCGGTGGAACGGATTTTTCGATTGATGTTGACGATGGCCTGCCCCTCGTGGTCGCCCAGGGCTTCCACCGCCTCGCTGGCGTTGGAACCCACCGCGACGGTAGCCTCTTTGTAGCCCGGCACCTCTTTCAACAAGCCCTCCACTTTGCGCATCACCTCATCGGTCTTAACGAGTCGCGTCCCCACGGGCATCTTAATCTTCAAAATAAACTGCCCTTGGTCGACCTTGGGCATAAAAACCTTGTCTTGAATGGCCAGAAGGCCGAAACTCGCCAGCGCACCCAACAAAACGATTTGGACCGTCGTTTTGGGATGCCGCAAAACCCAAGCCAGGCTCCGTTGGTAAGCCATCATCCATCGACCAAAAGCTTGTTCCGACAAACCGCGGACAAACCAATCCGCAACCCGTCGAAAAATATTCGCGCGGGGGGGCGGCTCACTGAGCGGGGTTTCCCCCGCCGCCGGATTTCTCTTCATCAACCTCGTCAACCATTGGAAACCGATCGGGTGCGCCATCATCAGGGGCACGAGGGTGATGGAAATAAAGACCGAGGCGAACGACGCCGCGGTGACGATGAAGAACATGTCCTTAAAAACGAGTTGGGCCACCCCCTTCGCGAACAGGAGAGGAAGCAACACGGCCACGTTGGTAAGGGAAGAGGTGATCATGGACGGCGCCACTTCGTCCGTCCCGTCCATGGCCGCATCGGCGCCGCTTTTCCCCAGTTCGGTCTTGTGCCGGGCGATGTTCTCCGCGACGACGATCGAGTTATCGACCATATTCCCGATGCCCAGCCCCAACCCCGCCAAGGACAGCATGTTGATGGAAATGTCCTTCAAAAACATCCCGGTGAAAGTGATCAAGGTGGACGTGGGGATCGACATCGCGACAATGGCCGCAATGCTCCAACTGCGAAGGAAGAAATAAAGGACCAAGAAGGCCAAGAGGCCGCCCAAAATCCCGTCTTTCGTGACGCCGCTGATGGCCTGTTGGATGAAGACCGCCTCATCGTAGACGAGTTCCAACCGGACGCCCTTGGGCTCCAGCACCCCCGCCAATTCCCGCATGGCGAAACGAACCCTTTTGGCGGTGGCCAGGGTGTTGGCGTCGGCTTGCTTTTGGACGGCGATGGCCACGTTGTCGCTGCCGTTGTAGCGGGAGAAACTGCTTTTTTCCTTAAAGGTGTCCCTTACTTCCGACATGGATTCGAGATAAATGAGGCGTTGGTCTTTTACGGAATAATCCCGGTCCTTGTCCTCGCTGCGTCGCCCCCGCCAGCGCGGGCGGCTGTCCATTTCTTCGGGGCGCTCCACCCGCACCGGCAAACGGCGGATTTCGGCGATGTTTTGAAATTCCCCCATGGTGCGAATGAGATACTCGTAAAAACTGCCCTGGACCGTCCCCGCCGGATAGTTCAAATTGGAATCCTTGAGGGTGTCCACCAACATCGTCAAAGAAACATTTTGGGATTCCATCCGGGGCCGATCGACTTCCACCAAAATCTCCCGCTCCTCGCCGCCGGATATAACGGCCGATGCGACGCCGTCCACCTTTTCCACCCGTTGTTTTATGACTTGCTTGGCGATTTCGGTGAGTTGGCCCATGGTTTGATTTCCGCTCACCGAGTACACCATCATGGGCTGGGCGAAGGGGTTGATGCGGTTGATGATCGGATCGTCCGCTTCGGAAGGCAAGCGGTCTTTGATTTGGTCCAATTTTTCTCGGGCCGTGAGATGGGCGAACCCCATGTCGGTGCCCCAATCGAATTCCAGCGTGACCAACGACACCCCCTCTTTGGACAGCGACCGAGCGCGTTTGAGGTTGGGGACCGTGCCCACCGACTCTTCAATCACTTTCGTGATGAGGTTCTCGATTTCCTCGGGGGCGGCGTTGCCGTAGCGGGTGATGATCAGCAATTGGGGGAAGGAAATGGACGGGAAGAGTTCCCGCGGGGTGAAAAACCAGGAGATGATCCCCATCAGCCCCACCGCGGCGTAAAACATGGTGCCGGTGACGGGCCGGCGGACGATGAATCGCGCGAGGGACATGGGGTCCCGGGGTTACCGAAATTCGGGGATGGCCGTCAGGGGAACGCCCACCGCGCGTTCCAGCCCCGCCAGCGAGATCCGATAAAACGCCAAGGCCTCTTCGTAATTGGACACGGCGTCGGCGTAGGCGTTTTCGGCGGCCAGGGTTTGCTGAGGTTCGATCATGTTCATCCGCTCTTTCTGCTGAGCGATGTCCATCTCTTTGTCGCGATAGTCCAGCTCGACCCGAGCGCCTTTAATCTGAATTTTGGCCTTTTGGATGTTGTAATAAGCCTCGCGCACATCGACTTCCACGTTGCGCCGGGCCTGGAAACGTTCGTACTGCGCCCGAATGCGGCTGGCTTCGGCCTGCCGGGCGTCCCCCGCCGAGCGGAAAGAGTCAAACAGGGCGAAACTTCCGCTGATGGCCTTGACGTCCTGGGCCGTCGTTTCCGCGTAGTCGGGGGTCATGTGTTCTTTGGAGGTGGAGGCCTTGACGGTGTTCCCCCCCACGTAAAGGCTCGCCTGGACACCCATGTTCCAACTTCGTCCCAAATCCAATTCATCGCTTTCAAAGGCGCCGCCCGACCGGCCGAGGAAATAAGTGCCGTCCACGCGGAGCATATTGGCCGCGGCCGCCGCGCGATGGCCGAATTTTTGCGCCAGGAAGGCGTAATCAGCGGCCAATTTGTCGGGGCGGTTTTCGTAGGCGTATTGAACCAGGGATTCAGGAGGGACCCCCAACTCCACCAGGCTTTGCGGATTGACCGCGTCCGGCGGCGTGGAGAGCAAATCGGGTATCGCCTGTTCCATGTTCAGGAGGGACGCCATTTTAAGGCGCGCGATCTCCAGATCTTTCTCGTCGGAAAGAAGCCGGTAATACCCCTGGCTGAAAAGCGATTCCGCCCCCAGGAGATCCGCCTTGGTGATCAGACCCAGTTGTCCTTTTTTGCGGGCCAGTTCGATGATCTTCTCGGCGCGCCCCGACATTTCGCGGCGAATTTTCAACGACCGCTGGGCTTTGATCAAGTTGTAATAGGCCTTCACTATTTCAAAAGTGACCTCGGCCTTGACTTTGCGGATGTTTTGCTGGGCGCCCTGCATTTGCCACGCCGAAGACCGGTAGTTGTAGAAGTTACGTCCGCTGTGGAAAATGGGGATCCCGAACTCAAACCCGTATTCTTTTCTTTTGAATTTCGTGTTATCGGTGGACACCGTCGGATCTTCGAACAGCGTGCCTTCCGATTTCGAAAATTTGGCCGTCGCGGCGGGCAGGATGTTCCGCATGGCCTCAAGGTAACGGAATTTGGACACGCTGTATTCCCGTTCCGCCACTTTCAGCGGCTGGTGGTTGGCCAAGCCAACATCCAAGAAGTCTTTTAACACGGGATTGGAGGGCAAGCCCACCTGGGGCGTGGACAAGGGGGATTTTATTTCCCGGCCGGCCTCCTGGTCCTCCTGTTCGCTGCTGCGCGGGGCGGGACGCAGTTCCGCGACGAGAAAGTTTTCTTTCTGGGTCACGACGAAAGCCACCGGCTCTTTCGAACGAATGTCGATAAAATCCAGGGGCTTGGCCGCCCCTCCGGGCGCGGGGGCCATGCCCGCCTTGTACCCGAACCGAACTTCCTCGACCAAATCGTGAAACACCTTTTCGATCGCGGGTCGCTTGGAAATGGCTGGCTCGAGGAAATAAAGCACCAATCCCTGCCCCTTAGCCGTCATGACTTCCCGGTATTTTAGGGCCCGCGTGCTTTCGATCGTGACTTTCGCGAACCGGCCGGCCCCAAGAACGGTCACCCCTTCGATGACGTTTTCCTTGGGACGGGGGGCGGGGATGTCTTTTTTCGACGGTTTCGCCGCGCTCCAACCGAAGGTTGAGAACGCGGCGACCAGCGCGAGGGAACTCCATCGACGGGCTTGAAATTTCATGCGGGACTCCTCCGGTTGTCGTGGTCCGACGCGCCTACCGCGGACGACTTTCCTCTTGCTTCGTCTTCACGAGGGCCTGCTTCGCTTTCACATAGTTCGGATCGATGCGCAACGTCTTTTCCCACAATTCCTTGGCCCGGGTCAAATCCCCCTGGGCCCAGTGCGTCAAACCTTCGCGGTAGGCGGATTCAGCGGCTTCCCGCTGTTGCGCCCGGGAATCTTCCAACGCCTGTTGGGCTTTGGCGTCATCGGGCCGGGCCGCCAAATAGCGTTCGAAGGCCTCGTTCGCCTCGTCAAACCGACCCTCGCCCAAGTATTGCTGTCCGCGCCGATAATTTCCAGCCCCCCCGTCCGACAGAGGGTTGTCGCTGATCTGGAACCCGGGATCGCGGCCGTAAATTCGATTTAAATAATCCGCCGCGACTCGGTTCAACGGATCTTTATCCAGGACCGCCTGGAAACCCCGGGTGGCCTGGGCCCGTTGGCCTGTGGTGAAATGCCCCATGGCCCGTTCCAACATTCTCTGAACCTCCTCGGAACGCATCCGCGCCATTTCCTCAATATTGCCCCGCCGCGCCTTGTCGAGGCAAGCCCGGGCCTCCGGATTTTTTTGATCCAGGGAAATGGCCTCCGTGCAGGCTCTGATCGCTTCCAAATACAATTTTTGCCGCGTCATCTCCCGCCCCACGTCCAACAGAATCAGGAATCGGTCCAAGCGTTCCTGTTCCTGAAGGTTTTTGCGCGCCCGTTCCATTTTGGCTTTGACGTCCAACCGGCTGGGATTGAATTTGAACACCTGCTCCCAAGAAGCCACCGCCTTAAACCAGTCTTCCTTTAAGTAGGCCACCACCCCTTCGGCGTAATACCGATCGCTCGATTCCGCCCGGGTTTTGGAAACGGCCTTTTCCGCGCGAGCGAGAATATCGGCGTTCAGTTTCTTGACATCGGAATGAAGCGGAAGACGCGTGGCGATGTCGCGAACCCGATCCGAGGCCTCCACAAGGCGGTCCTGGGCCACGTAGGCCGTGACCGCGTCGAAATTGGGCCGTTCCGTTTCGCGCAATTTTTTGATTTTTCGATCCTGCAATTTGACCGCCGTCCTGAGCCCTTTTCCGGCCGCGGCGTTTAGAGGGTCGATCTGGAGGATGGCTTTGTAGAGGCGGATGGACTCGTCGTAACGTTCCTCGAAATAGGCGTCCACGGCGTTTTGCAGGAGTTCGACGGGCGAGGCGGAATCTCCCGAAGCCGCGCGAACACCCCAGGCCACCCCCAGGAGGGCGCCCAGCAACACGCGGCGGCGATCGACGATTGGCTTCATGGCGGAGTCCCGCTCTTTCTTCAGCCGTTAGGGTTGGCGACCGGCCCAAGGGTTTCCGGTCAGGCGCTCGTACATGCGCCGCGCCTCTTGGTTCTCGGAGTCAAATTCCAAGGCTTTCGTGGTCAATTCCAAAGCTTTGGCGCGATCGCCCGACAAGAACGCCTCGAGCGCGTCGCGGTACAGGCGCTGCGAATTCCCCGTGTTGACTTTTTTGGCCTCTTCGCGCACTTGATCGAGCAAAGTTTGAGCCTCGGCGTATTCGGGGCGGTACTTCAACGCTTTTCGCGCCTGGGCCTCGGCGCGGGAGTAATCGCCTTCCCGGGCGGCGTTCATTCCGGCGTTGTACGCGTCCTTGGCGATTAGATCCTTGGTCAAACTCTGCAAGCGACGAGCGTCGTTCTCTCCGGTGTCGATGGCCAGGACTTCGTTGAATTTCCCCAGGGCCTCTTCGTATCTCCGCTCGTTCATCAAAGCTTGTCCGGCTTCCATCAAAGGCTTGATCCGCTGCTCACGGGCGAGACGATCGGCGGCCTCGAATTCCTTGCGCAGCGCGTCATCCACGCGGGACAACATTTGCCGCGCCTCTTCGTGGTTGGGGTCCACGGCCACCACCCGTTCAAGGTTTTCCTTGGCGAGAACGAAGTTCCCCGAAGAAAACGCCTGGGCCGCCAACGTGTAGAAATTCTCCGACACGCTGCGGAAACGCTCGTCAATGCGGTTCAGATATGTTTTGGCGCCCATGTGATCGGGTTGGAGGGCCAGAATGGATTCAAATTCGCGCCGCGAATCCAGCATGCTGTCGATTTGGAACAACTGTTCGCCCCGGGCGAAGTGCTCGTCCACCTGGGCCTGCAATTGTTGCTGCCGGGTCTCGGTTTCCATCGCCTTGAAATCGTATTCGATGCGCTTGGCCAGCATTTTGGCCGGCTGATGCCACGGCGCCACGCTGAGGATATCGGTGGTCAACATGTAGGCGTCCACAAGATAGCCGTCGGCGTATTTCGCTTTGGCCCGGTCGAAAGCCTTCTCCACTTGATTGGCCACTTTCATTTGACGGAAAGCGCGCCCGAACCGGATGTTGAAACTCACGCGGTGACTGTCCCCGAACGTTCCCATGGGAACAAACGCGTAGTCCAGGTGCAACCGTTCGGTGCCGAATTGCAGGCCGTACGTCAACCCCGAGTCGGTGTCTTGGTCGCCTTTGAACCCGAGGCGGAACCCAAGCACCTCCCACAACTTGTACTCGCCCCCGATGTTGAAAAAAAGGTCTCCGTCCATCGGCAACACGCCGTCGAGGGCCAGGGTCATATTCTTGCCGAACAACGGGTAGGCCGTCCCCAATTTGATCGCGGACGGGAACGGGGTGCTCGCGCCATCGAACTTGATGCCGGTGCCGAAATTCTGCAAAACCAAACCCGTCCGCAATCCCTCAAACCGCGTGCCCCGCGCCTCGTACAAAACCCCGAAATCCCCCATGTACCCCAAGGCCGAATCCTGGTCCAGGATCTTTCGGAGGAATTTAACATTGACGCCCGTTTGAAGCCCGCCGAACCAAGGCAATTCGTCCCAGGGCCGGGCCCAACTGAGGGATATCAGCGTGTCGGAAGCGGGGATATCCCCGGTGAGGCCGTCAAAAGAGTCCCGGCCATTGATCCCGGAAATACTCAGATGGCTCAAGCCCACCGCCCACACATTGGCCGAATTCGTGGGCAGGGCGTAATAGACGACGTCCTGGGAAACCCCCTGGACCGAACTGTTGTGCATAAAACCCACTTCGTTTTGATACAACTCCGCCAAACCGGCCGGATTCCAAAACACCGACATGACGTCGTCCGTGGCCGCGGTCTGAGCGTCGCCCATGGCCACGCCGCGTCCCCCCACCCCCATCTTGAGGAAATTGGCGGAGCTCTTGCCGGCGTCCGCGGACAAGGACGCGGCCAGCCCAAAAAGTGTCGCCGTTAAAACGCACCGAATCTGTGTCGTAATCATCGGATGATCACCAATTTCCCCACCCGGCGGTCCTGGTCGTTCTCAATGGCGTAAATGTACACATCGGAGCCCACCGGCTCCCCGCCGTCGGTGTTGACCGGGTACCAGGAAACCAACCCCGCCCCCGAGTTTTCATGGAGGGTTTTAACCAGGCGTCCATCCAAGGTGAAGATTTTCACCGTGGCGATCTGCGCCCCGGGGAACACGAAAGTGATGCCGGCGCCGTTGTCTTCCGAAGCGCGGTAGGGCACCGGGAAGGGGTGAGCGTCCGTGAGGCTGAAGCTGGGCGCCCCCATCAAGGCATAAATTCCGAACGATTGGACCTGCAAACTTGCCTCTTTGAGGCCCGGGTCCAAAAGCGTCCCAGGCATCTTGATCCAAGCGCCCGAACGCTCGTCCAATTTGTAAATGGCCAGGCGGTCTTCGTAGATCGGACGTCCGCTGGGAACGTTGGAAAGTTTTCCATCGTTCGTGGCGCCGTCCTGATCAAGGAAATCGTACGGGAAGACGATCCGCACGGGGGCCAACACCGGGGTCGTCACCTTCGTCCCATCGGGTTCGTATTGGACGAACTCTTTGGCGGTCAACACCTGGTTGTATACACCTCCCGACCGACGCGCCATAGCGCCGTTGGCGCGGGTCACCATTTGGCCCACGGGATGACCGTCGCCGGCCACGTTGTCGTCAAAGGCCAAGCCGGTCGGCGCCAGCCCGAGGGCCCCCGCCGCCACCTCCAGCCGAACTTCCTGTCCCGGGACACCGCTGCGGATGGTCATGGGACCGCCGTCCGCCAAAGTGAAGAAAACCACGGAGAATTTCTCAGCGGCGGGCAGCCGGTTGCCGCCCAGGTCGCGGAGGTTGGTGGTGCTGGTGATAAACTCGTACCGCGCTCCGTATTCAAACGCGGCCGTCACCTCCATGACGGTGGTGGTGGCGTCGATGACATTGGCGTTGGAGGCAAAAGGCACGCTCACCGAGGTTTGGTTGCCCGCGGCGTCGTGGGTCTTAACAAATTGAACGGCCCCGGCGCCCAAGAGGTTCATCGGTTCGGTGAATGTAATCCGAAGGGGAGCGGTCGGATCCACCGCGGCGTAGTGAAATTCGTTCGCCGCCCCTTTCGGCAACCGGTGTCCAGTCAGAGAAACTTCCACAAAATGGGGCTCCACCACGTCTTTTTTGAAGTTGTAGGTGAAGACCTGAGGCGCGCCGGTCCAGTTCCCCGCGCGGTCCACACCAATGACTTTGAAATAGTAGGTTTCTTCATCCGGAATCGGCCCGAGATCCCCCACAAAGAGTGTTTTGCTAACAGTGGGGTGGTTAATAAATTTCACACCCGAAGTTGATTGGACGGGGACATCCAAAGCATTCGTTGAGAAACTGTAACTCCAACCAATGATCGGGCTTCGAGAAACGGGGTTCCCGTTGTCCACACCGCTCGGCCACCAAGTAAAAATAACGTTTTGGAAACCATATCGCTCGGGATTGACGTTCGGAATTTCAAATCCATCGGCAAAGGCTCGGACGGCGCCGGGATCGGGCCGTGTCAAATCAACTTTAACTCGGAAGTAGGATTGATTGGCTCCGGCCCCGGGCGGGAAATTCTCAATCAGCTTGGGGAGATCAACCGAGGCTGCGTTGAGGCGATCGCCCACAATATGAAGGTAATAAATCCCCTCCGTCGAACCGGTGCAGAACCGTAGCGCGGTGTTGTTAAGGGCGCCAACCCCGGGAACTGGGGCCCAGCAGGCGTCCGACGGCTCACCGATATCTCCATTCCATCCCGGTTGATTTTGGAAATCGACCAACATAGTGGGCGCCAAAGGAGCGCTCTGGTTAAACGCAACGTTATAGTGCCCAGAGCCGCTGGCCAAGAAGGAAATAGGCCCGTCGACAGCGTCCGTGGAATAATACACATCCGTGTCTCCGAGCACGGTCCGGGTGGCGTAATACACCCCCATAAAAGTATTCAATGTCACCACCGGCGGTCCGGATGGGAAAATCAAAGGCAATGCCGCACTGTAAGTTGTTTCTCGGCCCAATTGGTTGCGGGCGTAGGCGCGAAGTTTCTTGACTTGGCTGGGGTTGTTCACTAATCCCGTCACTTTAAAGAAATATAATTCCTCCTCCCCCGGATCGGTTGATTTTTCCGCAAGGAGGTTGAGAGGGGCCCAATCCTTTACGAACGGGTTTGAAGATTTAAGGCGAATGGCTTTGGCGCTGGCGTCCAGATAAAACTCCATAAAACCCAATGAGTTATTGAGATGATCAAGCATTTCAAAAGCGTACTCTGTTAATGGTCGGTTGCGCCCGATGGAAATATTCACGTTCATGGCGGTCGCACCCGCAAAACTTCGAACATCCAGTCCCTGCGGAACCTGAGCCAAAGTACAGGTGGCTGAGACAACCGTCGCCGAAGACGTGTTGCTGTCATTAATGTAGTCGGCCCGCACTTGGAAATAATGCATTGTGTCGGGGTCCAAATTGGGCACCGAGGAGGAGAAAAACACCGCTGGCGTGTCGTAAGAGGTCGACGCAACCGCCAAAACGCTGACGCTGCTGTGCCGCACCCGATAATTCGTGATGGGATTGTTGGATTGCCCGCTCCAATTTAAGGTCAATTGGAATTCGTCGGGAGTTACGTAGTCCAGAATAAGCGGCGATTGAGGGAACGTCGCCACCTGGTAGGCGGGCTCGGTGGCGGGGTGGTCCGGGTCGAAGAGGGTGGCAATCCCCTCGTGGCTGATTGCGCGAGTTTTAAAATAATAGAAAGTGTTCGGAATCAGCCCTTCGTATGTGGCGAAAACATTCCGTGTCATGGAAGACGTCAGCACGGGCAGAATATTGGGATTGTTCGCTATAAGAGACTCATACAAGGTGCCCGGGGAGTTGGCATTGCTTGACCACCGCGCCGTCACAGAGGTGATGTGGACGAAAGGCACCAAAAAGTCCGGGGTGCCGGCCAAAGTGACCCGGGCACTGGAAATAGAAACGTTGCTCCACCCGCTGGAAGGATGACGCACCGTTTCCACCATCAACGTGTAAGTGCTGTTTTTTATCAGATTGGACGGCGTCACCCCGGAGAGTGTTGGCAGATCGATCGGGAAAACGCTCCCGAAACTGCTCCCGCCGTCGGACCAGGAAAATCGGTATTGGGTGATGGCGTTGTTTTTCGCGACCCCGTTGGTGGTGGCAGACGAAAAAGTGATGGCCATCGTGTTTTCACCCGGCGTCACGGTCAAAAGGCGGGCTTCCAAGGGCCTCGTGAACGTCGAACCGATAACCAGGTAGGGGCTGTCGGTTTTATCGCTGCCCGCGATGGGCAAGGCTTTGACGCGAACGAAATACTCTTGGTTGGCCAAAACATTGTGAATGGGGGCTTCAAATGTGTACTCGAAAGCCCCGGGCACCGTTTGCGTCGCCACCAGAGTGGCAAAGTTATCGATCGATAGCTCGACCCGGTACGAGGTGGACGCGCTGTTGCCATTGGCCCCCCAAACCACTTTTACTTTGCTTGTGGGATCGGCCGTCACACCGAAAGACCCTGAATTGGGCGTGTTGGGAGCCGTGTAATACGCTGGGAACAGAATACGACTGGCCGCTTCGGAATAAGTGTTTGTTCCCAATCGATTGAAAGCCGTCACGGAGGTCTTATAAAGGGTGTTGCTGTCCAAGGACGAAAAAGTGTGATCACCCGGTTGACTCCCGGCAAAGAACACCCTTTGTTGGCTGGCCACCGAGGCAAAGTCGTCCTTGGAAATTTGGAACAAATAGGAATAAGAGCCCGGCACCGGACCGCCCGCTCCGTTGTTGGCCAAGGGGTAGAGCCAATTTAGGGTCATGCTGGTGGTGTCGCCGCCAGTGACCTGGGGAAAAGGATTCAACACGCCCGTGACCAGGGGGTAATTCGGAGCGGAAAGGGTGGCTGTGGACAATAAACTCGGGTGAGGATCGTAAAGGGCCGCCCGAACATAATAAGTCGTGTTGGCAAAAAGGCCTGTTAGGGTTGCACTGTAACTGGCGACCGATGTCGTCGCGACCGTTGAACTCCAGGGATTATTGCCATCGGAGCTCCACTCCGGCCGGGATTCGGTGCCAAATTCGTTGTTGGTGACCGTGACGGAAATTGAAGACGGATCCGCCCCGGTCAATACAATGCCCACCCCGGCGGCTCCGGTGGTTCCCGAGCCGAGGCTATACGGTGTAAAGACAACCGCAACCCCCCGCGTGCGCACGCGGGCGTAGTAAAGAGTGTTTTGTTGCAGCGGGTCCCCACCGTCACCAAACCTGACCGTCAAGTTCCCTGAAGCAATAGAATTATTTGATTTTTGTTTTACGCCAACCGTAAAATCAATGTCTCTCGCTACCTGGACCTCATAAAACAAATTGTCGGGATTGGGGTTTTGCATATTAAAAGTCACATCCAATTGCTTGCTTTTGTTTGCAACCGGAAGAACGCTCACAATGGTTGGAAGCCGCGGCAAAGTGGCGCGGGTTTGAGTGAAAATGCGGTAAGCTTCCCCCCGTGGGTCGGCGTTGCCCGGGTCGTGGGCCCGAATGCCGAAGGTGTAGGAACGGTTGTAGGACAACCCCGTGGCCACGTGATTTAATGTGGTTCCCACACCCGTTGGCGAGGGGACAACACCGGCGACATCGGTTGTGGCCCCGGAATTGAACTGCGCCTCGCTCATCGTGGCGCCTTGCAACTGGCGAATGCGGTACCCCCCCACCGTCACACCGCCGGGCGTGTCGTCATGGAAAATCGCCGGTTCCACCCAATCCAAACGAATTTGCGAGTCGTAGTTGAGGGTGGTGGAGGACAAACTCAAACTGGCGACGTTGTTGGGATAGTACATCACCGACTGCACCCCCCCCGCGCCTTTGAAAGCCCCCCCGACGGAGACGCCGCTGTTCTGAATATAATCGACGGATCCCGACAGGGTGTAAACCCCGCCCGTGGCGTGAAAGTCCCCGCCGGCGTTGACTTCGTCGCGGGTCAGGCGCTGGGTCCCGTTGGAGGATTCCCAAGCCTGCGCGGAAGATGCCGCCAGGAGCAAACCAACGGCCGTCAACGCCCCGAAGGAGCGCCGCGCGAGCCGCGTGTGGTTTGCAAGTTGCTTCATTGCTCCCCCGTTTTAAACGCTCACATCAATGCTGAAACACCATCGCCCGAAAATCACCCGACCCAGGATTGACGGGACCGGTTCCCGCGTTATAGACGGTCACGGTAACGGTGTTGGCCCCGGAGACATGAGCATTGAGGAAAAGGCTCGCCGCCCACCCGCTGGGAGGTGTGACGACCACCCCATCACCGGCCGCGGCCCCGGTGACAGTGATTGTGAAAGTGTCACTGGTATCCGCCGTTAGGTTGGGAACATCATAGTTTCGAATGGCCGAGAGGTATTTCGCCAAGGCAGTTCCCCCCGACCCCACCACCAAATCCCCTTGCATCGTCACTTGATCGGGGAACACAAACGCCGTCCCGCTGGCGAAGGTTCCCCCTTTGACCTTTGAAGCCGCCAAGGCATCCGCCGCGGTGGCGCTGAAATCCGCGTTAACGATTGTTCCATCTTGAATTTTCGCCGAGGTCACCGCGTTGTTCGCCAAATCGCCGCTCGCGATCGTGCCGTCGAGAATCTTGGCCGAGGTCACCGCGTCCGCCGCCAACTTATTGACGTCGATGGCGTTGTTCGCCAAATCGCCGGTCGCGATCGTGCCGTCGAGAATCTTGGCCGAGGTCACCGCGTCCGCCGCCAACTTATTGACGTCGATGGCGTTGTTCGTTAAATCGCCGGTCGCGATCGTGCCGTCGAGAATCTTGGCCGAGGTCACCGCGCCAGCGGCCAAATCGTTCGCGTCCACCGTCCCATCCGTAATCGACCCGCCAAATCCACCGCTGACCGTATTGGCGCCCACCGCCAGATCCGCTGCCGCTATCGTCCCATCCAAAATCTTGGCCGAGGTCACCGCGCCGTTGGCTAAATCGTTCGCATCGACCGTCCCATCCGTAATCGACCCGCCAAATCCACCGCTGACCGTATTGGCGCCCACCGCCAGATCCGCTGCCGCTATCGTCCCATCCAAAATCTTAGCCGAGGTCACCGCATTAGCGGCCAGATCGTTCGCGTCCACCGTCCCATCCGTAATCGACCCGCCAAATCCACCGCTGACCGTAATGGCGCCCACCGCCAGATCCGCTGCCGCTATCGTCCCATCCACTATTTTTGCCGAGGTCACCGCGTTGGCGGCCAATTCGGTGGTTCCCACGGCCCCTGCCGCGACGGCCAAGGCAAAAGGTGCGGCAACCAATTTTTGGCGGGATGGCCCGAAATTGCTTCCGTCAATCCGAATTTGGAGATAAACATTTTGATTGGTCAAAAAGGGGATGCCCGAGACATCAATAACGGCATTAAAAACACCGTTTACCACATTCACGTTATTGACCGTTTTATCACCACCCAACTGACTGCCCGCCCCCACGGAGGCGTTATCCCAAAAGGAGAAAGTGATGTTCTTTGTGCCATTAAATGGAATGCCACTCGAATCCGTCAATTTCCCTTGATAATTGATTTCCGCGGGAGCCGCCGCGAACAGCGTGGGGGAAACCATCACGCCCAAACCCAAGGCGACCAGCGCCCGGGAAGCGGATTTGAAAAAGGGTTTAAAGTTTTTCATAACGTCCTCGCTTTTTTCTCTCTTTCCGCCCCAAGCACATGGACGGGGGTTTCCACCCATCATTCTTGCGACACATCAGCCATTGGTTCAAGTATTCACATCCACTGAGTTGAAAACGTAAGATTATTAAATAAAAAAAGCCCAAAAAAGCCCTATTTTGGGTTGTTTTCTTCCATCCCGATCTCTGTAAGTTTATGTTCAAATTCCTCTAAATCAAGGTCCAACTCGCGGGCGGCGGCCTTCTTGTCCCCCTTGTACTTTTGCATGATTTGCGTGATGTGCTCCTTTTCCACCCGGCGAATCACGTCATTTAGAGCGCCCCCCAGCACGTCGCTGACCCTGTCCAAACCCGACCGGGTGTTTTGCACGCTCATTGGAAGGTGCTCCGGGAGGATGACATCGTCCGCCAAAAGTGCCGCGCTGCGCAGGGCGTTTTGAAATTCCCGCACGTTCCCCGGCCATCGATAGGCCTTGAGCACGGCCAAGGTCTCGGGGGCGACCGAAAGCCGTTGTTTTTGAAGCTGTTTCCGCAACACATCGACCTGCGAGAGAAGGAGCGCTTCCAAGTCCTCCGTTCCCCGCAGACGCAAAGGGGGCAAGTCCACCACAAAAACTTTAAGCCGGTGGTAAAGGTCCTCGCGAAAGGTCCCCGACCGAACCGATTTTTCCAAGTCCGCGTTGGTGGCCGCCAGGATGCGCACATCGAGGGTCAGCGGTCCCTTGCGGCTGCCCAGGCGTTCGATTTTCGGTTCCTGCAGAAAGCGGAGCAATTTCACCTGGATCTGCAACGGCAGGTTGCCGATTTCGTCGAGGAACAGCGTGCCACCGTTGGCCTGCTCGAATTTACCGGCGCGGGCCGCGTCGGCCCCCGTGAAGGCGCCCCGCTCGTGCCCGAACAACTCACTCTCGATAAGGGACTCCGGCAACGCGGCGCAATCGACGACGACAAAGGGCTTGCCCTTCCTTTGACTTCGTTGATGGACGGCCCGGGCGGTCACTTCTTTGCCGGTGCCGCTTTCCCCCAGGATCAAAACGGTGGTGTCCGTGGGCGCGACTTTGTCCACCAGATTCATGATCTTCAACATCTCGGGGCTGCGCGCCACAAACTCTTCGGCCGCGGCGGCACCGGGGGTGGAGCCGGCCTTGGCCGGAATTCGCCGGGCCACTTCCCCCACCTCCAAAGCCTGGTGGACCACGGCGGCCAACCGATCGGCCTCCAGCGGTTTGATCAAATAGTCCAGAGCCCCCAGCTTCATCGTCTCCACCGCCGACGACACGGTTTGGTAGGCCGTCATGATGATGACCGGCAGTTGGGGGTGGGTGTCGCGAATGCGCCGAAGAGTCTCCACCCCGTCGATGCCCGGCATTTGAAGGTCCAAGAACACCAATTGGGGGTTTTGCTTTTTCAACACCCGCAAACATTCGGTGCCGTTGGCGGCGGACACCACGTCGTAGCCCGCCTCGCCCAGGATGCGGTGGAAGATCATTCCAACGGAGGGCTCGTCGTCCACCACGAGGACGCGGACTTTGGTTTCTTTGGTCACGCGGCGGTCACCACAGGCAAATGGATGCGAAAGGCCGTGGGCGCGCCCGGCTGGAGTTGGATGGCCCCCCCGTGGCTCTCGATCACCCGCCGGGCAATGGCCAGCCCCAGACCCGTGCCCCGTTCCTTGGTCGTGAAAAAAGGCTCAAAAATTCGGGCGCGCGTCTCCGCGGGTATTTCCGGACCGGAATTTCGAATTTCGATGTAAACCCCCCCCGGCTCTTTGCCGGCCCTCACTTCAATGTCCCCTGGACCTTTCATGGCCTCCGCGGCGTTGTCCAATAAGTAGCCCAACACCTCCCCCATCAACTCCCGATCGAGCGGCACGGAGGGGATGGGCTCCTCGTAACGTTTTTCGATCCGCACGTTTTGGAGCTGGGCGCGGGATTTGGCGGCCTCGAGGGCGTCGTTCACCAGGTCGTGGAGGTCCTCGGATCGGAGCCGGGGTTGGTAGTCGCGGGAAAATCGGATGAAATCGTGGGTCATCCGCTCCAGGGACTTCACCTTTTCCTCGATGGCCAGGGCGACCTCTTTTCGCTCGTCGGAGGTGTCAAAATGTGTTTTCAGATATTGGGCGCACATCTGAATAACGTTCAGGGGGTTGCGCATCCGGTGAGCCAACCAGCCCGACACCGACCCCAACGCCGCGAGCCGCTCTTTCTCAATCAATTGCGCTTGCACCCGCTTAAGCTCCTGCGCGAGGCGTTGCTTTTCCAAACAGCGCCCCACGGCGGCCAACACGGCCTCGCGGGTGAACGGCTTGGTGATGTAATCGTAGGCGCCGTAACGCAGGGCGTCGAGGGCGGATTGGAGCCCCCCGTAGGCCGTCATCAGCACCACTTCGATTTGGGGGTAAAGCGATTTGACGCTTTTGAGCAGCGTCATACCGTCCATCACGGGCATGCTGATATCGGAAAGAACGAGTTGAAATTCCTCCGCGGCCAAGCGGTCCATGGCCTCTTTGCCGTTGACCGCGGCGTCGACGCGGTAGCCCGAATCGGCCAGGAGGTCGACGCAAAGCTCCCGGAACCCGGCTTCGTCGTCCACCACCAGCATGCGCGGCGGCTGGCCGGGGGCGTCCAAGGGCCTACCCGTCGAAGCGATAGCCGAAGCCCAGGACGGTGGCGATTTTTTCGCCGTGGTTCCCGAGCTTTCGGCGCAAATGGCGGATGTGGACATCGATGGTGCCGGTGTTGCCCGGGGTGTCGAAACCCCACACGGCGGTCAGAAGACTCTGGCGGCTGACGGCTTTTTTCTTTTGGCGGAGCAATGTGGTAAGGAGGTCAAATTCCTTGGGGGTCAAATCAATTGTTTTGTTTTTTGCTCGGACCACGTGCTTGTCCAAATCGACTTCCAGCTCTCCCGATTTGAGCGTGGAGGATTCCGGGTCCGCCCGATCGAAACGGCGCAAGAGGGCCTTGATCCGGGCCAACAGTTCCCGTTGGCTGAAGGGCTTGGTCATGTAATCGTCGGCCCCCATTTCAAGGCCCATGACTTTGTCCATTTCTTTGTCCTGCACCGTCAACATCAGGACCGGCACGTGCCGTCCGCGCTCGTCCTGGCGGATTTGACGGCAAAACTCCAGCCCGCCGATGCTGGGCAACCAGACGTCCAACACGATCAGGTCGGGATTGTTCTCGTAGAGTTTTTTGAAAGCCTGGTCGGTGTTGTAGGCCGTCAACGTTTGGAACCCGTGCTCCTCCAAAATATCGGAGACCAACTGGCAAAGCTGGATGTCGTCGTCCACCACCAGGATTTTTTTTCCGGGCACTATTTGTCCTCGGGGCTTTTAAGCCCGAAATCAAACCCGTGCAAGATATCCGGCGCCGGGGTCACATCGGAAGCGGCCGCCGAGGGGGCCATCGGCTCCGTCGGCCCCGAACGACGGTCCATCACGTAGGTGCTTTTCTGGAACGATTTCGCGTAACTCTTCAATTCGCTGGCCGTCGAGCTGATTTCGCCGGGGTGGGTGTACCGTTTGTCGCCGTTGGACACAATCACCAGCGCAACCCCGATAAAAGGAAATTTTTGGGCCTCCCCCTTCCGATCTTTGCCGTGGATGTACCCGTTGCGCCGATCTTCCTCGTCATAAAGGTTGGGCACCGCGGCGTCGAAACGATGGATAATTTCTTGGCAAGCGTCTTCGGCGTGCGAGGCGGGCAGGATGACGATGAAATCGTCCCCCCCCACGTGGCCCACGAACCATTGGCCCACCACGGACGTGGATTGGGCCGCCCGCCCTTCCACCGCCATGACGATGCATTGCGCGGCCAATTTGATGGCCTGGTCGCCACGTAAAAACCCGTAGCGGTCGTTGAACGCCTTGAAGTTGTTGAGGTCGGCGTAGACGACGGCAAAGGGGTCCTGGTTGTTCAAACGCCGCTCCATCTCTTGAAGTATGCTGGTGTTGCCCGGAAGGTGGGTGAGGGGGTTGGCGTCCAACTCGCGCAGATTGCGGCTGAGCGCGTTTTCCAAACGGGCGAGCAACCGCTCCGTGTCGATCGGCTTGGTGAGATAATCGTCGGCTCCCGCGCGCAGGCCGGCGATTTCGTTGCGTTTGTCGGCGAGGGCGGTCAACATGACGATCGGCACCGTGCGCAGGGTGCTCGTGCGCCGCATGGAACGGCACAGCGAATATCCATCGGTGTCGGGAAGGTCCACGTCCAAAATGATCGCGTCGGGCGGGTTTTCCAAGGAAGCCTTCAGGGCCCCCTTTCCGTTGTACGCCATGGAGACTTCAAATCCGTTTTCTTCGAGGAAATCCTTCAAAAACTCCGGCAGATTGGCCTCATCATCGATCACCAAAATACGCGGCCGGGGGCCGGGTCCGTTGGGGGGAGCGGGGCGGGGTTCGTCGGCCATGGCGTCACCCAAAAATTTTGGCGGAGGTTTCCCCAACGGGAGAAACCGCGGTCGCCTTGGGCAAGGAGAAGGAGAAAACACTACCCCGGCCCAGTTCGCTTTCGACCCAAATCTTGCCGCCGTGCCCCAACACGATGCCCTTGGAAATCGCCAGCCCCAAACCGGTCCCCTTGGGGCCCCCGAACCGTTCCCGGGTGCCGGGCACCTGTTTGAAACGCTCAAACAACTGGCCGACGTGCTCTTTGGGAATGCCGATCCCCGTGTCTTCCACGGCGATGATCACGGCATCGGGAGCGTCTTTCGCCCGCAGGGTGATCGTGCCCCCCTCGGGGGTGAACTTGTAGGCGTTGGACACCAGGTTCGTGATGACCTGCTTGATTTTTTCCTCGTCGGCAGGAATCACCGGGAGGTCCCCCGGGGCCTCCAGCCGTCCCGTGAGACGCTTTTTCTCAAACAGGGGCTGGAACAAACCCAGAATTTCCTCGAGGGCCTTGGGCGATTGGAAGGGCGTTTTGCGGATTTCCACACGCCCCGCCTTGATTTTGGCCAAGTCCAAAATGTCGTTAATGAAACCCGTCAAACGGGCGGTGCTTTCTTGAATGATACCGAAGGCCTTGGTGCGTTTTTCGGGCAAGATCTGTTCCAAGGGTTTTCGGGTCAACAGTTCCACATAGCCGGCGATGGCGGCCAGGGGCGAGCGGAGCTCATGGGACACCGAGGAGACGAACTCGTCCTTCAGGTGGTCCAGCTCCTTCAATTTTTCGGCCATGATGTTGAACTCGTCGGCGAGGAACCCGAATTCGTCCTTTCTCTCGATCTCGATGCGGGTATCCAGGTTCCCGTCCCCGAGGCTTTTGGCGCCCTCGGCCAGGCGCGCGATGGGCTCCGTCAACTGGGCGGACATCCCCACCGCCGCGAAGATGGCCAGGACCAACCCCACAGCGGCCACAAGGAAAACGATGCGTTGGACCTCGTTGACTTTCTCCCCGATCGTGCGGTCAATGACATCCTGAAAAAACCCCAACCGGACCACCCCGATCACACCGTTGACGGTGACATCCGAGGACCATTCCAGGATGTCGTCCCCGCTGGACACCCGGACCACGCGGGGCGAAGAGGTTCGTTCCGCCGCTCGAGAGAAAAAGGGGTATATTTTATCGAACACGGCGTTTTCCCCGATCATCAATTCGAGCCGCTCGTTAATGAACACCGCGTACGCCAGGCCGGGGACGGTTTTCTCGATCGTTTTGACGTAATTGGAGGCGATGATGGGATCCCGGACTTCCTCCGCCTCTTCGCAAACCTGGCGGAAGTTCATGAGGGTGGTGTGTTGGTTTTGTTGGAGTTCGTCCCGGAAGAGCTTGTGCAAAAAGAAAATCGTCCCCGCGCTGATGCCCGCCACGAGGACAACAATCAGGAGAACGCTAAAAATCGTAAGTCGCGCGCGCAGTTTCATAGTTTGAGGGCCTTGGCTGTCCCCCTACATATATGCGACAAACGGACCAATTTCAAGGGATTTCGCGGGCGAGGGCTCCGCCCCGGGTTAACTCTTTTCGATGACTTTGACGGGGGATCCGGCCTTGAGGTCTTGGGGACGCTGGGTGATCACCAAATCCCCGGCTTCGAGGCCTTGGCTGATCAGGGAGAACTGGCTGGACACGTAACCCACTTCCACGTCGCGGGCCTCGGCCTTGTTGTCCTTGGTCACCACATAGACGCGGCTGCCGGAGGCGGTTTTTTCCACGGCGTCGTTGGGGACGAAGAGGGCGTTGTCCTGCTCAAAAATAGTGATGCGCGTCCGCGCGAACATCCCGGGGAGCAACAACCCCCCTTCGTTGGGTATTCGAGCCTCCACCGTGAGTGTCCGACTGCCGGGAGCGACAATGGGGCTGATTTGTTCAACCTTGCCCGTGAAATCGGTGTTTTGATAGGTGTCGACCGTGAGAACGACCTTTTGGCCGGGAAAGATTCGATCGATTTCTTTTTCAATGACCCCCACGCGCACGACAACGTTCTCGATACTGACTAACGTAGCGATCTTTTTGGCCGGAGTAACGAATTCGCCCACTTCGGCGTCTTTATCACCCAAGATCCCGTCCCGGGGGCACCGTAAAATTGTTTTCTCCATTTCCAGGGCCGCCAAATCGGCCTGGACTTTTGATTCCTCCAGCTTGTTCAGGGACACCCCGCCGATGGCGTAGAGTTTCTCCATCTGTTCCAGCTCGAGGCGGGATTTTTTCAATTTCAAATAAGGGTCCCGTTGATTGAGGCGGGCGATGACGTCGCCTTTCCGAAGCTTGTCCCCCTCGCGATATTCAAACAGATCAATGCCGCCTTCGGTTTCAAACCGCAGGGGGATTTCGGAACCGCCCTGAATAGTGCCCACCGCCACCATGATGTCTTGAAAATGGTCCGGCTTGGCCTCTAAAACGTTAACGGCCACGGTCCCGCTGCCTATGGAGGTTTTGGCCTTTTTCTCTTTTTTCCCGCTGAAAACGAGGTCCACCGCCTTGGAAGCCCCCCAGATAAAAAGACCGCCGCCAATCACCAGAATGGCCATAAAAGCCAGCTTCCGCTTCCGCGCGAAGGGGACAATGGTGGAGGATATAAATCCGGAGGCCTTGGCTTTCAGCCCATGGACGGAACGTTCGCCGTGCCTTTTCTCGTGGTGCGTGTGTGTGGTGTGACCGCCCGATTCGCTCAAAGTCGTTTTCCTCGCCTGATTTGAAGTCCGGCCCGGGGCCGGCGCGCCACATATATATACACCCGCCGCCACGGAAAGTTCCAGGGTTTTGGGAGGGCTTGACGTTATCACTTTTCCCCGGGGTTGCCAAGGGCGCGGAAAAGATCAGTTGACAAAAAAAATGGGGTCTTGCTAAACTAGGGTTGGTTCAGGAACTTCATGGGCGGGGGGCCCGGAAGCCGGGCCGACGGCGATGGCGCCCCCCCCTTCATAGAGGGTCAGGAAGACCAGCGGGAGGACGTCGCGGAAGTTTTTCGCCGCCTCCCCCACCAGCTCCCTGTCCCCCTACGGCGGTTCCCACCAATGTTCGGCGATTGTCAGAGAGCGTCGACGACGACGCTCAACGACTCCAACGAAGGAGGATACACACCTAATGAGGAAGCTACTCGCTGTCTTCGCCGCTTTGGGAATGGCCGGTTCGGCCTTCTCGGGCGATCTGTTGGGCCTGAAAAACCTGTCTGTGGATGGTTCCATCGAATACCTCGGAAAGCAAGCCAACAACCAAACCGATGCCGACGACGGGAACGAAGACTCCACCGGCGACACCGCCAGCCGTGTGCGCTTGGGCTTGAACGCCCAGGTCACCGAGGGTGTCTCGAGCCGAATCGAAGTCGTGCGCTACCCGGATTGGGCAGGCAACCCAGCCATGTTTGGTGATGACACCGAAAGCGTAAACGATGAACTCGACAATTTCGAGGTCTTGAACGCCTACCTCGAACTCGACAACATCCTTGGCTTGGACAAAGCGAAGATCGGGCGCCAATACGTTGGCCGCCCCGGCGACCTCATCGCCTACTTCGGCCCCTTCAACGACGACTATCTCTACGTGACCTCCCTGTCCTCGTTGGTCCTATCCAAGAAAGTCGGTCCAGTGAACGTCAACGCCGTGCTCGCCAAAGCGAATGACGACGACTTCGTCGCTTTCGACACCGATGATGGCGACGGCTCAGGCGACGAAAACATCAACTGGATCACGGCCTCCTCGGACGAGCTGATCAAGGTCGAAGGCGCCACCTTCCCCTTGGAAATCGGCCTGTACCAATGGCTGGATCAAAACACCGACAACGCCGATGACAACCAAACGCTCAATATTTACGACCTGCGCGCGGGCGCGAACCTATTGGACAACGCCCTCAAGCTCAGCCTCGAGTACGCCATGAACGCCGGGCAGGACAACAACGGCGGCACCGCGGTGGACTACAAAGGCAACGCTTTGGTCTTCAAAGCCGCCTACGACAACGAGGACAACGGCTGGGGCGTGAAAGCGCTCTACGCCAACGCCTCGGGGGACGACAATGGAGCGGACACAAAAGACGAAGCCTTCCACTCCATCAGCTCGGACTTCCGTTACGGCCAGATCCTCAGCAACGACACCAACTTCTGGAGCAGCTACGCCGGCAGCAACCTCACCGGTTATAGCCTGTCCGGTGGGTTGGACACAGACTCCCAAGGTCCCGGCTTGAACATCATCGGGCTCGGCGGGAACTACAACCTCCCCATCTTGGACAAAAAGTACACCGTTTACGCGGATTACTTCATGGCCAAGCTGAACGAGACTGGCAGTTTCCCAGACGACATCGGCAACGAGATCGACTTGACCGTGAAATACGTCCACAACGACAACGTGTCGGTCAAAGCCGGTTACGCGATGCTGATGCCCGGCGATGGTCTGAACGGTACGGGCGCCCCGGACGACGACATCACGAAACTCTGGGCGAAGCTGATGGTGAAGTGGGGCAAATAAGCGCCTCGCTTTAAACCTGTTTAACCCGAACCCCCGCCCGGCGACCCCGGGCGGGGGTTCTTTTTTCATTTAAGATCAATTTTCTTCGCCTTCCCCTTTCAAATCCCCCTTGGAGGCGTTCCGCGCGTGATTTTAAGACGGTTCGCGGGGCCGGACCTGTTCGATCCGGCCCGTGGGAAGTGGAGGGCCGGAAGTTGGTCCGGCCTCCGTCGTAAAATCAAGCGCGGGCCGAAGGGGCGCGTTTCTTTTCGTCCCTTTTCTTTGCGCGTCCAAAGAAAAGGGACCCGGGTCCAGGGCGGAGCGCCTGGCCAGGGTCGAAGGGGGTGGAGCCCCCTTCAATACCCTGAAATACGATTGGTTATTGCCTGCCCAAGTAAATCTCGATGGCCGCTTTTTTTGTAGAATTCCGTCATGAAAAAAATTCTTTTCGTTTTCCCCCTTTTCGTTTCCCTGGCCTTTTCCGAAACATCGACGTTAAACATTGGTGTCGATTACAAACTCACCGCCGTGATGAGTGACAACGACGCCGTCGTCCCCGCCGCCGGGCCCTCTTTAAATTATTACACCCATCAAATCCGCCCCTATGTGACGACTCAATTGAACAGCCAGGTGGAGGCGGTCTTCCGGCTGCAATCGATCAATCTGTGGGGGCAGGAATCCAGCACCGGTCCGGCGGGCACGCGGTTCCCCAAAGCCGACGGAACCCCCTGGGTGGAGAACGCTTATCTTCGAATCCCCGGCCTGGCCTGGGACCGACTGGACTTGATCCTGGGCCGGCAGCCCCTCCTCGTTGGGGACGGCACGCTGGTCTCGGATGACAACGCGGGCATGAACGCCTTGAGGGCCAAAATCGCCCTCCCCAAAGGGATGAGCCTGGACCTTTTTACCGCCAAAGTGGCGGAAGCCGCCGGAGGCAACAACGATTTTGATCTGAAAGGGGCGGTTTGGGAAGTGGCCCAGGGCGATACCCACTGGGAATTGGCTTGGATTCAAGAATCCAACGGCGCCCCATCGGTTTACCCCCTCGCCGGGACGACCACAGCGGTTTCCCACATTCAAAGAACTTTTTATGACCTTCGGATTTTCGGCGATCTGCGGGACGCTTATTACAAACTCGAATTGGGCCTTCAAGGCGGTGCGATACGGCAAGCGACCGGCGGGGACATCGCCCTTTCCGGCGTGGCCCAGCGTGTCGAGGTGGGCGCCCAAACGGACACCGTCCGATTCGGCCGCTTCGGCGTTTGGGCCGTCTACGCCTCCGGCTCGGGGGATGACCCGTCCACCCCCACCGAAGACGAAGCTTTCCGCGCCACCTTCGCCAAGCGGTGGGACGGCCTGAGGCGCACCGGCCTGGGGCAATATTACGCGGCGACCCTCTCCGACGCGCACGACCCGGCCTCGCCCTTTTCTTCCGAATCGACGGGATTGCCGGCGGGCGCGTCCGGCATCAAAACCATCGGGCTGGGGCTTTCCACCGTACAAAAAGTCCGCTGGACCGCATCTCTGGGTTATTACGTCTACGATTCCAAGCGGAAAGTGGCGGGAAAAAACAGTCTCGGGGCGGAGTTGGACGCCGTGCTCGAGTTTCGCCCCACCGACGTTGGATTTCGCTTCGGAGCCGCCACCTTTTTCCCCGGCGACCTGTACGATCCTTCGGCCGCCAAGGTCACCCGCCTCACCGCGGAAACCACCTTCCACTTCTAAATAAAAAACGCCCGCCCCCGTTTCCGGAGGCGGGCGCGGGTTTCCTCGAAGATTTATTTCGCCGCTTGGCTTTCCACAAAAACCGGCACGCCGGGCCCCATGGTCGAGGTCACGGTGATGGTTTTGATGTAAGTGCCCTTGGCCGTGGCGGGCTTGGCGTGGTTGACGGCGTCCAGAAAGGTCTGGGCGTTGGCCACCAAATTCTCCGCGTCGAAGGATTTCTTGCCCAGGATGGAGTGGATGATTCCGTAGTCGTCCATCTTGAACTCAATGCGGCCGGCCTTCAGTTCCTTCACCGTGCGGGTCACGTCGAACGTCACGGTGCCGGATTTCGGGTTGGGCATGAGGCCCTTGGGACCCAAAACCTTGGCCAACTTGGTCAGGTCTTTCATGGCGTCCGGGGTGCACACCAGGACGTCGAAATCCAACCACCCTTTGGAAATTTTCTCAATCACGTCGGCGTCGCCGGCTTCGTCGGCGCCGGCGGCCTGGGCTTCTTTCACTTTTTCACCCTTGGCCACAACGACGACGCGCTTGCTCTTGCCGGTCCCGTGGGGCAGAGAAACGGTGCCCCGGACTTTTTGGTCGCCTTTGGAGGCGTCCACGCCCAGACGCACGTGGATCTCCACGGTTTCGTCGAATTTCGCGTTCGCGACGGACTTCACCAGGGCGAGGGCCTCCGCCAAGGGGTAACGCTTGGTCACATCCACTTTATTAGACAGTTCTTCGGTACGACGGCTCATGGTTTCCTCTTTTCTCCCCCGCGCCGAGCGGCTCCCTCCTTCCCGTTGGGACGAGGTGTCGGGGAGTTTTTTAAATCAGTCCGCGGTCTCCACGCCCATGCTGCGGGCGGTGCCCTTCACCATCCGAACCGCCGCCTCAAGGGTGGGCGCGTTCAGGTCGGGCATCTTTTGTTTGGCAATCTCCTCCTGCTGTTGGCGGGAGAGCTTGCCGACCTTCGTCTTGTTCGGTTCCGCGCTGGCCTTGGCCAAACCGGCGGACTTCTTGATCAAGGCGGACACCGGCGGCATTTTCGTGATGAAGGTAAAGCTTCGGTCTTCGAACACCGTGATGACGGCGGGGATGGTCATGCCCGCCTCCATCGTTTTCGTCCGCTCGTTGAACTGCTTGCAGAAATCCATGATGTTGACGCCGTGTTGGCCGAGCGCGGGACCCACGGGCGGCGCGGGGTTGGCTCCCCCGGCGGGGATTTGCAATTTGATTTGTGTTTTGACTTTCTTCGGGGGGGCCATTACAGTTTCTCCACTTGTAAGTAATCCAGTTCGACCGGCGTCGACCGGCCGAAGATATCGACGGTGACACGCAGTTTCGCCCGATCCTCGTTCACTTCCTCGACAATGCCGTAGAAGTGACGGAAGGGGCCTTCCTTGATGCGAATCTTTTCGCCCTTATCGAACAACACGGCGGGCCGGGGCTTGTGATCGGCCGGCGCCTCGGTGAGTTGCAGGAGGGACTGCATTTCCCCCTCCGGCAGGGGCGTGGGGTTGACCCCGCCCAAAAATCCCGTCACCCCGGCGGTGTTGCGGACCAGCCAGTAGGTTTGGTTGTTGACGTCCATGTCGACCAACACGTAGCCGGGGAAGAATTTGCGTTTGCGGACCTGCTTTTTGCTCCGCCGCATTTCCACCACGTCTTCGGTCGGGATCAACAGTTTGAAAATCTGGTCGGCCAGTTTGTTCTGGACCGCCGACTTTTCGATCAAGGTCTTGACCTTGTCTTCGTGCCCTGAATAAGTGTGAATGACGTACCAGCCACGCGCCACGGGGGTTCCTTTCCTTAAATGATAAAGGCGAACACGCGGGTGATGATCAAGTCGATCACCCCAACGTAAATTGCGAACACGATCACCAACAGCACCACCAACCAGGTGGAGGCGATCATCTGCGGCCGGGAGAGCCACGACACTTTTTTTAGCTCTTCCCAAGCGTCCTTCAAAAATTGAAAAAATTCACGAATCACAAAAGAATTCCTTTCCGCACGTTTTCGCGCACCGCCAAGACCGCCGATTGAGTTGTCCACTACGGGGTTTGAAACGGAAGGTCGGCAAATGATACCGATTCTTTGTTTCCCCGTCAATACGTTTCGAACCAAAATGGAAGGGGCGGTCTCCGCGTCGTCACGCTCCAACCACTTCCCCGCCCCCACCCCTCGGTCGCGGAAGGACTCTGGTCCCCTCCAAGGTCGCAAGGAACTCCCCCCAATTCATGCGCTTGACATCCGTCAAGCGCTTCGACCCGACCCATTGGTTCTCGTCCTTCAATCAACATGGCAGGGGCGGAAGGACTCGAACCTTCAGTCCCGGTTTTGGAGACCGGTGGTTTGCCAGTTAACCGACGCCCCCTAAATTCGACCGATGTCCTTCTCGTGCCGGTGGTTTGTGCTTTTGGGGCGAATGCCCCTCAACCATTTCCTCGGCCGCCCCGGCCCCGGTCACCAGTTAACCGACGCCCCGACACTCGCGCCACGGCGCGAGGCACCCGACTACTTCGTCTCTTTGTGCGGGGTGTGCTTGCCGCAAGTCTGACAGAATTTTTTAAGCTCGAGCTTTTTCTCGCGCCGGCGCCCGCGGACATAATGGTAATTGCGGTTGTCGCACACGGTGCAGGCGAGCATGAACACGAAACGATCGTTGGCCATTGTCTTATTTTCCTTCTTTCAGTTGTTTCTTTAAAAGTCCGTACAGCGGCGCTTCGGGGTGGCTGCCCGCCGCGTAAAAGCGGGTCGCCGGGGTTTTAATCTTCCCGTCGTAAAACTCAATCGCGGTTTTAGGGACCCCCGGACGGCTAAACGTCGCCCCCAACACCTCGGTGTCCTCCCCCCACTCTTTCATCACCTCGCCGGTGGTCGGCAATTTGGACAGGAGATCCGCGCACCGCTTCAATATTTTCGGGTCGGTGACTTCCACCCATTTCACGAAAGGGCCGCCGATGGATTCCCGCCTGGAAATAAAAACGCTTTGACAATCCCCGATGTCGAAACCGATTCGCTGTTCCGGAGTCCCCCGCGCGAGCGCGCCCCGCGCCGACTCCCAAATCATTTTTTGAAGCTTTTCCCCTTCCTTGTTTCCGGCGTAAAAAGAACCGTCGGTGGTGGAGACGGCGTTATTGTAAAACACGACGGCGGTTTCCGTCCCGTCTTTTCCGACAAAAAACAATTGCGTCAGAGGCACTGTGGGGGCGAAAGAAACGAACATTTCCCCCTTGAGCGGCAATTTGTTCACCCACCCCGCCAGGAGCGCCACGTTTTTGGCGTCGGTGATATCCGCGCGACGGTTGGGCGGGTGCTGCGCCGTTTCGTAGGTCGCGTGGTGAAACTCCTCCACCCGGACCGCCACCGGGGATTTGACCCGCAATCCTTTTTTCGGGACCGGTCGGGCGTTCTTTAAAATACCGTAAATCTCTTTTTCCTGCGGTAAATCCTCATAAAACGACGTGGCCGGGGACTTGACCCAGCCGTTGTAAAGTTCAACGGTAATCGGCGGTTTGTCGTAATGCCAGTGAAAATCCGCGCGAATCAATTCCACATCGCCCATTTTAATCATAACGCTACCCGCGGGCGGCAGGCTGTTCACCAGGAACCCCAACCGGGTGATCGTTTCGCGGTTTCTGATCACCGACACCCGTTTTTTATCGGGATTGTCCCGCGAATCGGAGATTTTTTCGTACCGGGCGACCACCACCGAAGAAACCGTTTTGGGGATGTTGAATCCTTTGGCTTTGCCCAGAACGGTTCCTCCCCCCGTTAACATCAAGCCCACAGCGATCGCAAGGACGCGCCGCGGGGCCGACACGACTTTTTACGCCAAGATTTCGGTGACGACGCCGGCGCCCACGGTGTGGCCGCCTTCGCGGATGGCGAACCGCACGTTCTTCTCCAGCGCCACCGGCACCATCAGCTCCACTTCCACTTCCACGTTGTCCCCCGGCATCACCATCTCCACACCGGCTTTCAACTTCAAACTCCCCGTCACGTCCGTCGTCCGCACGTAAAACTGCGGCCGGTACCCGTTGAAGAACGGCGTGTGCCGCCCGCCCTCTTCCTTGTTCAAAATGTACACCTGCCCCTTGAACTTCTTGTGCGGCTGGATCGACCCCGTCGCGCAGATCACCTGCCCCCGCTCGATTTGGTCCTTCTCAATCCCCCGCAGCAGGATCCCCACGTTGTCCCCCGCCTGCGCCTCGTCCATGATCTTCCGGAACATCTCGATCCCCGTCACCACGGACTTCCGCGTCTCCTGGATCCCAACGATCTCCACCGCGTCCCCCACCTTCACCCGGCCGCGCTCAATCCGCCCCGTCGCCACCGTCCCACGCCCCGTGATCGTGAACACGTCCTCCACCGACATCAAGAACGGCTTGTCCAGCTCACGCTTCGGCTCCGGAATCGCCGTGTCCAGCGCCTCCAGCAACTTCAAAATCGACTTCTCCCCGATCTCGCTCGGGTCCCCCTGCATCGCCTTCAACGAGCTCCCTCGGATCACAGGCACCTTGTCCCCGGGAAAGTCGTACTTCTTCAGCAGGTCCCGCACTTCGATCTCCACCAGGTCCAACAGCTCCGGGTCGTCCACCAAATCCACTTTGTTCAAGAACACCACCAGGTTCGGCACGTTCACCTGCCGCGCCAACAGCACGTGCTCCCGCGTCTGCGGCATCGGACCGTCCGCCGCCGACACCACCAAAATCGCACCGTCCATCTGCGCCGCGCCCGTGATCATGTTCTTAATATAGTCCGCGTGCCCCGGGCAGTCGATGTGCGCGTAGTGCCGTTTGTCCGATTCGTACTCCACGTGCGACACCGCAATGGTGACGATCTTCGAATCGTCACGCACCGTTCCCCCTTCGCGATGTCCTGGTACGACTTCACCTGCGCTTTCCCCTGCTTCGACAACACCTGCAGCAGCGACGCCGTCAAGGTCGTTTTCCCGTGGTCCACGTGGCCGATCGTCCCCACGTTCACGTGCGGTTTCTTGCGCTCAAATTTGGGCTTCGACATGGTGTTTCCTCCGGATGATGTTAAACCGCCGCCCCTTCGGGGCGAAGCGGAACGACGACCCACGCGACCAGATAGGCCAGGACCCCGGTGCCGAAACAAAGCAACAGGGCGACAGCGGCCAGACGAACCAGGGCCGGGTCGACGGTGAAATACTCCGCCAAACCGCCGCAGACGCCGCCGATCATGCGTTCTTTGGGGGAACGATAAAGGCGTTTGGCCGTCGCGTTCATGAAAACCTCCAACAAAATCAGCTGGGAATCGGGATTGAACCGACGACCTCACCCTTACCAAGGGTGTGCTCTACCAACTGAGCTATCCCAGCAACAGGGACGTGATTATAACACTTTAACGGCAAAATCCCCACAACCGATTGCGGCCAAGGGAACCTCGCCGCGCCGAGGTTCCCGCCCAAGAACCATCAGAATTTATTTTTGGCCCAGAGGGCAAAAATAAATTCTGCCGGACTAGGATTCGAACCTAGACGACCAGGTTCAGAGCCTGGCAGGCTACCGTTACCTCATCCGGCAATAATTGGGTGCGGTGGGCAAACAAAATCGGCCGCGCGATTTAACGCGCGGCCGATTTTAGCAAAAACCGCCGAACTTAGGAACGGGGCGTTAAACCGCCACCGGTGACTTTAAAACGTTCAAAGCCGCTTCGTAGTTGGGATGGCTGGTCATTTCGGGAACGTATTCAACATAGGTCACAACGTCCTGGGCGTTCACCACAAAAATCGCCCGGGAAAGCAACCGAAGTTCTTTGATCAAAACGCCGTAGGCCTGACCAAAAGACCCGTCCCGGTGATCGGACACCGCCTGTAAATTCTTGATCCCTGCGGTTTGGCAAAAACGCCCTTGCGCAAAGGGAAGATCCATGCTGATGACGTAGGTTTGGACCCCGGCAAGTCCCGCCACGGCTTCGTTAAATTTGCGGGTTTCCTGATCGCAAACGGGGGTGTCGAGGCTGGGGACGGCCACAAAAAGCCGAGTTTTGCCCTTGGAGGATTCAAGAGTCACCGCGCTCAAATCGCCGGCCAACACTTTGAATTCCGGGGCCTTTTGTCCCACGCGAACCGCGGCTCCCTGCAGAGTTAAAGGATTGCCTTTAAAAGTGGTCCCACCCGCGCGTTCAACGCTCATATTTAGTCTCCTTGGAATTGATGTAAGGTCTTATTATGACAAATTTTGTCCGGTATATCCACTATAACGCACCAGCGTTCAATTTATCCAAGGTCGACTTCATCCGCTCCAGGGATCGATCCCGACCGAGCACCTCCAACATATGAAACAGGCTGGGCCCCTGGGTTCGACCGGAAACGGAAACCCGAACCGGGTGAAAGACCGCGGCGTTCTTGATCCCCCGGCGGAGGGCCAAGGCCTTTGCCCCTTCTTCCGTGGATAGCGCTGTAAAATCCTGCAAGGACGCGTAGGTTTCAATCGCGCCTTTGAGGACTTCCGAGACGTCGGGTTTTTTCAAGACCTTCTCAACGGAAACCGGATCGTATTCCACGTTTGACTTAAAGAAAAAATCGATCAAGCGGGGCACGTCGGTCAACAATTTCACCTTTTCGTGCTCCAAAGCCACCGCGGCCTCGATTTCCCCCCGCCGGGATTCCTCTTGCCCGTTCATGAACCCGGCTTTCTGGATGAAAGGCATGGCGCGCTCCACCAACTCCCGCACGGGCATTTTTCGAATGTACTCGCCGTTCATCCAAATCAACTTGTTGGGGTCGAAAATGGCGGGGCTCTTGCCGCACCGCTCCACGGTGAATTTTTGGACAAGTTCGTCCTGTGTGAACAAATCTTGGCTGTCCTCTGTGGACCATCCCAAAAGGGCCAAGTAGTTGCGCGTGGCCTCCGGCAGATAGCCCGCGTCCCGGTACTCCTCCACCGCCGTCGCCCCGTGGCGCTTGGAGAGGCGTTGACCGTCGGACCCCAAAATCATCGACAGGTGCGCGAACACCGGGGGCTTCCAACCCAGCGCCTCGTCGCACAAGACTTGCCGGGGTGTGTTGGACAGGTGGTCGTCCCCGCGGATCACATGGGTGATGTCCATGAGGTGGTCGTCCACCACGCAGGCAAAATTGTAGGTCGGCACACCGGAAGTTTTCACCATCACAAAGTCTTCAATGAGATTGTTTTCCCATTTCATCGGGCCGCGAATAATATCCTCGAAATGAACCCAGCCCTCTTGCGGTGTTTTGAAACGCACGGTGAACGGTTTGCCCTCTTTTAACAGCGCTTCGCGTTGGGCGGGGGTTTGATCGCGGTAGGGGCTGACAAATTTGGGAGGGCGTTTGAGTAATTGGTTGCGCTCCTTTTGCTTTTCCACCTCTTCCGGCGTGGCGAAGCAAAGGAAAGCTTTCCCGGCGGCGACCAGTTCGTCCGCGGCGCGTTTGTAATGGGTCAGCCGCTGCATCTGGAAATAAGGGCCGTGGGCGCCCTTCGCGGCGGCCGGGTCGGAGGCCGACAACGGGCCCTCGTCCCAATCGAGACCGAGCCACTTCAGACCGTTGAAAATCGCCTCGACCGAAGATTGGGTCGATCGGACTTCGTCGGTGTCCTCGATCCGGAGCAAAAACGCTCCCCCGGTGTGGCGGGCGTGGAGCCAATTAAAGAGGGCCGTCCGAGCGCCCCCGATGTGGAGGAACCCCGTGGGAGAAGGCGCAAAACGAACGCGAACCGTCATTTTAGTAGATGATCTTGTTGAGGGGGTATTCGATAATGCCTTCCGCGCCAGCACGCTTCAAGGCGGGAATCTGTTTTTTGACTTCCTTCTCGGGCATGATGACCTCAAGGGCGACCCAGCCCTCTTCGGTCAACTTCGAGATGGTCGGTTTGCGCAGCGCCGGCAACAACGCCGTGATGTCGGCCAAGCTTTTTTCGCGGAGGTTCATTTTGATCCCCACCAGGCCCTCGGCGGCCAGCGCGCCTTGCAGCAGGATCGCCATGTTTTCAATTTTTTGACGCTTCCAGGGGTCTTCCCAGGCCTTCGCGTTGCAAATAAAGCGTGTGGAGGACGTCAACAATTCGTCCACGATGCGCAGGCGGTTCGCCCGCAGGGACGAACCGGTCTCGGTGAGCTCCACAATGGCGTCGACGAAACGGCCGGCCTTGGCCTCCGTCGCGCCCCAGGAGAATTCGACTTTCGCTTCCACCTTGTTGTCCGCCAGGTATTTCTTGACGATATTGACGACTTCGGTGGCGATGCGTTTGCCCTGCAGGTCCTTCACGGACTTGATCGGCGACGCCTCCGGCACGCACAGCACCCAGCGGACGGGCCGGAACCCCGACTTGGCGTAAAGCAATTCGCACACTTCCTTGACCTGCGCGCCGGATTCCATGATCCAATCCTTCCCCGTCAACCCGGCGTCGAAGACGCCGTCTTCGACGTAGGTTGCCATCTCCTGGCTGCGGACCAGCATGATTTCCAATTCGTCGTCGTCGGAGGTCGGAAAATAGGAGCGATCGCTGGCGTGTACCCGAATGCCGGCTTTTTTGAAAAGTTCGATGGTCGATTCTTGAAGGCTGCCCTTGGGCATGCCGAGCTTGAGCTTGTTCATAGGATCTCCGAAAAGGATTTGAGGCTTGGGATTTTAGCAAAAGAGGACGATTCCCGGGTTACCCGCCCAATTTGGTAATATTTCTTTTTTCCCACAGGAGGCAATCCATGAGTCACCCCACGTCCCAACCCGCCGCTCGACCGGAGACCGCCGGCGCGGCGCCCGCGGCGCGCCAGTTCGTCAATTTCACGTTTTTCAAAATCGACCCGGCCTGGCGCCGCCTCTCGGAAACAGAGCGCGCCACCGGGCGCAAAGAAGCCGTCGAAGCCCTCGCGCCGTTTTCCTCCTCCGTCATCACCCTGGCCTATTCCACCTTCGGTTTCCGCCCGGAGACGGACTTTTTCCTCTGGCGCATTTCCTACCGGCTCGAGGATTTCGAAGAGATGTCCGCGGCCCTGCACCGTACGAGACTCGGCGGGTATTTGCTCACACCCCACGCCTTTCTCTCCCAATCGAAACGGTCGACTTACGTCGACAAACTCAACCCGGAGCACGAGGGCCAACGCACGAAAATCCAGCCGGGGCGTTACAAATACATCTTCGTCTATCCTTTCGTGAAAACCCGCGAGTGGTATCTGTTGTCGAAGGAGGACCGCCAGAAAATGATGGACGAGCACATCATGGTCGGGAACCGCTTCCCTTCCGTGAAGCTCAACACCACCTATTCTTTCGGACTCGACGACCAGGATTTCGTGGTCGCCTTCGAGTCCGATCACCCCGGGGATTTTCTCGATCTCGTCATGGCCCTGCGTGAAACCCAGGCCAGCCGCCACACCCTGCGGGACACCCCGCTCTTCACCGGCGTGCGGCGGTCCCTTGAAGAAACCCTGAACCTCGTCGCCGGATGAAGGCGGTCTTTTTCGCCGAACACGGCGGAATCGATAAATTGACCTGGGGGGATTTTCCCACCCCCGTTCCGGGGTCCGGCGAAACCCGGGTGCGGGTCAAAGCCTGCGGGTTGAACCGCCTGGACCTGCTGCTGCGCCAGGGAACGCCGGGGCTCCCCGTGCCTTTGCCGCACGTGTTGGGAGCCGATGTGGCGGGAACAACCGACGACGGCCGCCGCGTGATGGTTGCGCCCGGGCTCTCCTGCGGCGCCTGCCCGGCCTGCGCCACCGACCGAGACCACCTCTGCGACCGATTCGACATCCTGGGTCAAAACACCAACGGCGGGTACGCCCAATTCGTGGTGGTGCCCGATCGAAATCTCCTCCCCTTGCCGGACACGATCCCTTTCGAAGCGGCCGCCGCCTTTCCCCTCGTCTTCATGACCGCCTGGCACGCGCTGGTTTCATTGGCGGGTTTGACCCGGGGCGAAACGGCGTTGATCCACGCCGGCGGCAGCGGGGTGGGCACCGCCGCGATTCAAATCGCCCGGGAGCGGGGCGCGCGGGTCATGACCACGGTGGGGGCCCCCTGGAAAAAGGATCGGGCCATCGCCCTGGGGGCCGAAGAGGCGGTGGTGCGGACGGAGGAGGATTGGGCGACGGCGGCGGCGCGATGGACGGAAGGGCGCGGGGTGGACGTGGTGCTCGACACGGTCGGGCAAACGACTTTCGCCACCGACCTGCAATGCCTTCGGAGAGGCGGCCGTTTGGTGGCCTGCGGGTCGACATCCGGCCGGGAAGCGTCGTTCGATCTTCGTTCCCTTTTTGGGAAAAACATCACGGTTTTTGGAACCCGTTTGGGCCCGCGGCGCGCCTTGGAGGATGTTTTCGCGCTCTTTAAATCAGGACAATTCAAACCCGTTGTCGATCGGGTGTTCCCGCTGGCCCAGGCCGCGGCCGCCCAGTCCCACCTTCAACAAAATAAATCCTTTGGGAAAGTTGTTCTTACGACGGAGTAGAAGGCTTTTTACGCCTGGTAGCGCAAAACCCCTTCCTTTCGAAGCTCTTCGGACACCCGCCGCGCTTGATCCCGCACCAAACCGCCCATGACCGCCACCAACTCGGCGGCCAACCGGTCGGCCCAGGACCCCAAATGCCACGACACGCCCGGTTGATCAAGGCGGAACAGGAAGGGGTTCGACAATTCCGGAATGGTATTGAAAAGGCGCTCCGCGTCCACGCGCGTTTGTGTTTCGCTGTGGGTCGTGAATCCTTCCAGGGAACGGGCGAACACTTTTTGTCCCCGGGTTCGGGCGTGGATCGCCAATGAATCGAAATCCGTCGCCAAGCCGGCGCGCTGGGCTTTTCGGCCCAGGGCCTCAATGACCTCCGGAAGGGAACCATTCACCCCGGTCTCGGTGAGGAAGACAAAACGCCCCCTCGGCTTCAATTCGTCCCCCAATACATTCAGTCCGGAGTTCAAACGGGCTATTTGTTCCAATTGGGTCGTTTCGGAGGCCGTCATATCCCGTTCGGGATCGACCATCCCCGGGGACACATGAATCAAAACATCCCCGTCCCGGAGGATCGCCTCGTCAAAGACAATCTTGGAGTCTCGGAGCCGAACCCCCTGCAAAATCGCATGGCTGTAGAACCGGGCCGAACGGTTCAACGCCGCCGCCAAATTCCGCCGCCCCAACCAGGAAACCCCCATCTCCCCGAGCAACCGGATGTCCAAATCTTGAAAAGCCGGAAGAAGGGGATCCGCCCACTCGGCCTTTTTCTTCGATCGACCATCGTCGGCCAGAGTCAAGGCTCCCCCCAACGCGTGCAACCGGCCGACCAACCCGAAGACGCGATCCAGCGTCTCGGCGGCGTTCCGTCCCGCCGGGACTCCGCTGTTCGCTTCGGTTAGTATTTTTAACACGTCCCGCGTCAGGCGGGCCCGGAGCGATCGCCGGGGGTCATCCCCCCCTTCCCGCTCGATCAACTTGAGGAGGTTCGTTTCGAAGGAGTCCCGACGCTCGATCCAGGACGCGTCGGTCGAGGCCTCAAAGACCGCCTCCCACTCCGGCCCCGTGTTCGACCGACCTTCGGTTTTCGCCGTTTCTCCCGACAGACCGTTAACCCAGAGGGCCAATTTTTCCCGCCGGGATCGCCCCGCCTCATCCACATCGTCCCGCACGGTTTCAAGAGTGATCACCCGGGAAAGCGGCTGAATACGGCCCTCGGGAGCCAGGATTTTCAAGGCCTCCGCAACGGGACCTCGGGCGGGGCCTACCGTCGGAAGACCGAGCTCCGTTTTCGTTCCAAGGCGCGCCGCCGCCGCCAAACCGTGGGCGCGCGCGACCGCACCACCCACAGAGTCTTTAAAAATCGCCGCGTCCTCCATCCCTTCGACCCCTTCGGCGGAGAGTCCGAACTCCTCCAACACCCCGGCCGGCACACCTTCGGCCCGCGCCAAAGCGTGGCGGAGCGCGGCCTCCAAAAGGGTCTCGAAATACCCCGGGTAGACGGATTCAGACGCCACCCAACGATTCAAAGTGTCCTGGTGAATTCGGACTTGAACACGCCCCGAAGAGTGGTCGCGAACGGTCAACACGAACCGGTTTTCATTCGACGAGAAAGCCGCGCCGGACACCACCGTGACATCCCGGACCTGAAGGCGCGGATCGGCCAACCGGCGAACGACGCGATTGACGCGCCCCTGCAATTTTCGGTCGACGGGCGCCACCGCGTACCCCGCGGCTTGAAGAACCGCGTTCAACATCCATCTCGTCCAATGGGGCAGGCCGTAGGGACGCGCCCCCCGCGTCACCGGACCTGGCCCCTGGGGAGACGCCAACATCCACGCCACGATATTTCGACCCTGCGCGGCGTTCAACATAAATCGACTTTTTCCATCGGCGGGGGAAGCGGGGGTCCAGGCCCGCAACGCCCGACCAAGCAATTCGCCCATGGGGAAACGCCCGTAAAAACCACGGGCTTGATCCATCAACCATCCCATCGCTTTCTGGTCTCGACGGGATCTCTCGAGAAGAGCGGTCACGTCCAAAGCGTCCGAACCCGCCAATCTGTCCAAGGGGACCCCGGACGGACGAATGGCCAAAGCGTGCTCGATTTCCATCAGCCGGCGTGTGATTTCCCCCGCCAAGCTCTTCAGGGACGCGTCAAACACTTCCAAGGTGCCGGGCATGACGCGGGTGTATTCATCGGAAGAGACGGCCGAAGACAATCCCACCACGCGATGGAACTCCGCGCGGGCGATCTCCGCCAAATCGTCCGGCAGAGTTTGGGTGATAAATTCCTCCATGGTCCGGGAGCGTTCCGCCTCGGCCGCTCGGGCCTTTCGCGCCGCCTCCTGCATTTGTTTAGGGGGCACTTGGTCGCGGAACCGTTGCGCGGCGGCGGCCGCTTCGGCCATGCGTTCGTCGACATAGACTTTCAACCGGGAGGCGAAAACCCCCAATTCACGCGCGTTCGCGATCACCAACCGATCCCGGAATTCGCGCCCCACATTTTTTAACCACACATCCGGGGATTGCCCGTCGGCCTTCAACACTCTATTAACCTCTTTAAAGACACCGTGCTCCCGAAGACGGTTGCTGTAGAACCACAAAGCCAAGGGCCACCGACGCCCTTCCATTTCAATTTCCACCAACAAGGACACCGCCACTTGATTCAATTGTTCGATTACGTCTTTGTCCAGGGGCAAACGGCTCGTCAGTTTCAACCAATACAACTGAAGGTCGGTTTCCGGATCGTGGTAGGGCACCGCTTTGCCCTTAACGACACCGCCGGCGAATCCGGCCGACAGGGTCCCCACAAGAACGACCCCGGCCCCCAAATCATTCCCCAAGGTGTTCCAACCGGTCGCCGCGGCGGTGGTGATCGTCTCAAGATTCAGTCCACCGAGACCGGCAACCACCCCAAAGGCCAAGGCGACCCACAGGCCCCCAATAATTCCTTTACCCCCAACGGACCTCGGGGTTTTCGCGTCAATGCGCCGCAACAGCAATTTGGCCAGCGCTCGGTTTTGTTCGAAAGCCTCCCCGTCCATTTGGCCGCCGCTCATCAACCGGAAGGCTTCCGTGCGAAGCGCCATCAACAAGCGGGGGGTGTCGGCGTACAGATCCACCCGGTCGGAAAGCGTCCCCCAGATTTCCCGCCGTTTTTTTTCGTCACTGTGAATGGGTTCAAGCAGACGCTCCGCCACCGCCTTCACATCGGCCCTCATTTCACGCGTCAGTTGCCACCGGGACCGCACCGTTTCATGACGAACCAAGTAGGCCAGGGCCCCCCGTTCCGCCAGTTTGTACATATCGATGGTTTCGGTGTCCGCCATGACCGGTAAAAAGTCCGCGGCGGGGACGTTCACCACCGCCAAGCGAATGTCCACGATCATCCGCTCGGTCTTGGCCAACGCCCTTTCGGCGACGGCGCGCAGACCTTCGAACCGTTTTGATCGCGCCACGCTCTCGCCCACCAGATCCGAGGCGATTTCCTCGAAGAAATACCCCGCCATGTGTTCCACCGGTACCAAAACATCCTGGGCGTTGTCCGGAAACCCGCGCCATTCGGCACGCAATCGCCCCAGTTCCAGACCGGCCGTGGCCATCGCCGCCGTCACCGCCCGCCGATTCCCCGATTGCATGGCCCTCCGAACCCGCGCGGTGTGGGTTTGGGCCAATTCCAAAGCCCGCAACACCTCGACCCGTTGAAGAATCCGGAACAGGGCCATTTGACGGGGGCCGGGGGTGTCGTTCATCAGGTAGCGCAACGATCCGGAAAAAGCCTCCAGGGCGGCCGGATTCCGTCGAATGGAAAAAAGGAATCGATTCAAACGATCACCGAAAGCGGCATCGTTTTCAAAAGGCCCGCGCAGGTCATCAATCAATTCAAAAACGCGCGGCAAGACAACGGCCGACGCGGCGGTTCCGCCGAGCGTGGCGGCGAGCAGCGTCCCGCCCCAGGAGTCGCCGGGAACAATGGGAAGATCAAGCATCGCCGCAATATCCGCCGCGGACACCGGGGACGACCCCGCCAAGAGAAGCGAGAACAAAGCCCCCGTCGCGACCCACCGCAGGGCGGAGCGCCAAAGGGGGCGGGGCGCCGGCGCGGCCGCGTTGGGACCCGGGCCCCAAAGAGCGCGCATTTCCTCAACCAGTCTCCCGGGGAGAATCGACTCCGGGCTCAGCATCGACAGATCGATCGGGCTCGAGGCCGGGCGACGAACGTTCGGGGGGGCGGGAAAAGCGGGCCATTGAAAGGATCCGAAGAACCGGAGCGCCTTGCGTTCAAAATCTTCACGCACCACGGGCCAGCGGTATTCCAACCAAATGAAAAACTCCCTCTTAAGACGGCCCCCCCAGTACCCCATCGCCGCCAGGAAAGCCAGGCCCGCAACGACCGCTGAAACCAAAACCGCGTTCCCCCAGCGCCCCTCCCCCAACCAAGCGATAACAGTCTGGGCGTCCGGAGTCAGCCCCGCCAACCCGGCCTCAAAAATGGAACGATCAAGAACGCGCCCGTCCCCTATAAAAGCCGCGGCTTGAACGTCGTTCGTAAAGCCCCACAACACAAGAAAACCGGCCAATGGCGCCAACAGCGCGGAGAGCATCCCCCCCGTTCCACCGGTGTCTTTTTCATCCGTTTCAACCGAAAGCTCGGTTTCACCGCCCCCAAGAACGATGGCCGAAAAGACCAAGTTCCCGTCCGCATGGTCGACCCGGCTCACCGGTCTGGGTTTCACCGCCCCTTTGCGGGAGGCCCTTTCTTGTCGGTTCAAATAATCCTGGTAAGGGCGGGGGTCGGTTTCAAAAAACAACCCCGCCAAAACCTTTTCTTTGGTCCGCAGGTATCCGCCGAAAATATTAATCCCGTTTAGAGGGTTTAACAACAAGGGCTCATTCGCGTCGGGATAAAAGGGTCCGACGTCGGCCAAGCGCAGGGTCGGCAGTGGCCCCAGCAATGTCTCTTTTGCTTGAATGGAGATGCCATTCCATTCATCGAATGTTCCCTCAAAGACGACGACACGCGCGGAAGGATCGATGGTTTTCGCGCGATTGAAATCATCGGCCTTCAGCGTCTCCAACCCCGCGTATTCTGTTTCCGAAAAAATCCCGTTAAGTTCTTCGACGGCCCTGGGGTCCTTCTCAATGGCCACCACCCGTCGAGCACCCAACCGCAGGGCCGCCCAGGTCAAAATCCCGTTGCCCGCGCCGTCGTCTTCGACCACGGCGTTAACGAATTGGGAAGCGTTGGCCTGCATGGCCACCAGGAAAGGAACAACATAGGGGCCGAAATCGACTCCGCGCGGGACGAGGAACCCGAGGTTGTTGTCGCGTAATTCCTTTTGAAGATCCTCTTCCATCGCGAGGCCCTCCCCGGGGGTCTCCTCCGGCCGGACGGCCAACAAAGCGCCGACCCGAAGATAGCTCACAGGCATGTCGCTCGACAGAACGACTGGGTAAGATTGCCCTCCATGCGTGATCGTAAAGGTCTTCAAATCCGAACCGGGATTCAACCGGCGAATCGACTCCTCCAACCGAAGGAAAAATTGGCCCGTTTCGCCAGGACTCTTTCCGGAACCGGGCGCGGAGTCCCTCGCAGGTTTTGTTCTCGCAAGGGACGCGTGGTCCATGTTCAACACCGTTTCCATGAGCGACAGGGCGTTGCGGGATATCCGGTCGTAAGAAGTTTCCCCCAACAGGACAACGAAAGAATCCCCGGCCTTTTCGATTTCGGCGTTTTCCACTTTGGGAGGAGATTGGTCCCCGTGAATCGTCAAAACATGAAAAACATCGTCGATAAAACCCCGGGCGTTTTCCCGATCTTGAGGTGACAATTTCGAATTTTCGTCCACCCGGTTTTGGGCCCGGGGAACGAACTCCCGCAACCATTTCTCATGGGCTTCTTCATCTGTGGGGGACGCCGTGGTCGCGGCCCCCCCCCCGGGAATCTCGGTCGCCCCAGGGCTTGTGGGGGCCCGCGAACGAACGGCTTCGGGCGATGACGCGGAAAAGTACTGTCGAAACCGGTCCGGACTTGCCCGCCAGACCCATGCGATCGCGGCAGCGACGACCACCCCCCAAATTAAATAGGTGGAAAATTCGAGCGCAGCCGGTGACGCGGTTTCAACCGCGCTGTAGGCGGGGGTGGCGCTCAGCAAGCCCACCAGGCCGGTCAACACCGGCGCCAGTAGAACGGGGAGGACGGTGGAGGGCGTCAACCCGTTCTTTTTCCGCACGCTCACATAGGCTCCTGACCCAAAACGATTGCGCAGGTCGCTTTCCAAGAAGGGAAGGAATCCGCGGGGGCACGCCACCAGCGTTTGCATTTGGACATCCCCGTTGGCCAAGGTGTCCACCGCGATGTTGGTTTCGATGTTTGTTTCCCGCAACGCTTCCAAGAATTCCACGTCCGGCTCGGGGGCGCCCGGCCGCGCGCCGCTTCGCGGAGCGATCACTTCCACGTTGAGAAGAAGGGGATCTTCAATCGTCCGGGGAACATCGGCGATTTGCATCTGTATATCGGCCAGGGCTCTATCCAACAGGGCCGACCGGGTTTTGACCGCCAATTGAATGACGTAGGATTCCCGGCTTCCGCCGTTGGTCTGCGGTAAATAAATGAAATCGTTGACCTTAATGCGGTAACTCTTGAGGATCTTCACCACGTCCAAAAGGGCGGCGGGGCGGTCGTGGCGTCCCGTGATTTCGACGATCTCATACCCCTCGCGATACAAATCGACTTTTTCCCCATTGACCGTCGCCGTCATCCCCACCGCCGGACCCCGGCGGGCTTTCACGGTATCGATCGTGAGGTATTCGGCCACTTCGCGGGACAGACCCTCGCGCGCCGCTCCGGTCAGAAGGCCCAGGTAGGCGTAGAGTTCCATGACGTTCCCGCCGAACCCCATGCTTTTTGCCAACCGGGTCAACTGACGAATCTCGAAATCGGTGATGTCCGGGACACGACTGAAAGGGGCGTCGTTAAAGAAGGCGGCAACCGCGGTGCGCCGCCCCTGATCCGCCAGTTGTTTGAGAGTGAGCTCTCCTTTGGACAGGGTGGCCATCACCAGGGTCCGGGGGCGTTGAGAAAGGGCGAGGATCTCCTCCATCGCGGCTTCGTTCGTCCCCGGGCGCGCCGCGTCCGGGGGCAACAAAGCCAGGATGGCGCCCGGAGACAAAGGATGACCCTCGTTCAAGGGAAAACGCGCCGGCCGGCCGTCCCTCCCGAGGGAGATCTCCTCAAACCCCTGGTACTCCGCCTTCAACGCGTTGACCCGCCAGTGGGACGCGGCGTCGCCGGGGAAGAGCCCGCCGCGGGGCAAATCGATCATTCGGATCGGAACGCTTTGTCCATTGGGGGTTTCCACGTTGACATAAACAAAACCGTTTTCACGGGCCCGTCGCTGGAAGTGTTTGAGGTCGTCCCGAAGGTTTCCGGTGTATTCAAAACGGTCGATTTGCACCCAACCGCTTGGTTTGATTTCTTTGCCGAGTCCGTAAACCCACCGGGCCGCCACCCCTTCTTTCGATCGAAGGAAATCATCGGAATCAAACACTTGGACTTCAAGACGGGCGTTGGCGAAACCGTCCACCGCGGACAATACGCTGACGAATTTATGGATGCTGTAATCGGCCCCGATGTGGGTTTCGACGTTGTCTTCCAAGAATTGCCCAGCGTTTAATTTTTGCAATGCCGCGCGGACGGCTCCCGGCTGGCCGCTGGCGTTTTCATAGGCCACGTAAAAACCGAACAGATCTTTGACATCCTCTAAGGACGCCCGTTTGTTGGCCAACTTTTGCGAAATGGACCACAGCCCTTTGACCCGCCCGTGGACTTCCGCGTTGTTCACCCCCTCCGCGGCCAACAGCGTTTCAAACTCCGGAATCAACTTTTGGAACCGCTCCCGGGCTTCCTCATAAGACAACCCGGTCACCCGTTGAAAATCTTTTTTCAAGCGAAAATACCGGGCGGGCTGGGCCAGGCGGAAAACCTCATCCAATATTTGGGTGCCCGCGCCCGTTTGCCCGAACCGTTCGGCAAAACGGGCGTGCACATCGCTGATCTCCTGGGCGAGCCGGCGTATTTCCACGTCCGGGGAGCGGGTCCCGTCCCCCGTGCGCGCCTTCAATTCGGCCAATTTGCCCGCCCACAGCAGTTGGGCCACGAGATCCGGGTCCTCCGTCCCCAACCGCTGAATGATGACCCCCATTTGGTTGCGAATGGCGCCCAGGGACCGCTCGGCGGGACGATAACTCACCAAATGCGCTGCCGCCCAGGGCGCGGCCAACTCGCGGATCCACCGGAGGCTTTCCACCCGTTGGACCCCGAAGCCTTTCTTTTCAATGTATTTCCAAAACGCCTCTCCCGCGGCGGGGGATTGAATGCCGACGCCGGCGATCATCCCGGCCACCAGGACCCGCTCGTTGCCCTCAAAGCGGGCGATGTTTTGAGCCACGTCGAGGCCGTATCGGACAGCGGATTGGTGTTCGGGAAATTCCGCGCTGAAGTCGGACAAGAGGTTGGCCGCTTGGGTGAGGGAACGTTGTGTTTCCGACCATTTGTTTTCCGCCACGCCTCCCCCGGCGCGCGCGGATCGCAGGAGTTGATGCAATCTCTCCACCGCGTTGAAACCCGGGGGCCCACGGACACTCCCAGCGCCCTCCCCGCGCGTGAGCGCGATTAAATAAAGAACGCCTCTTTCGGCCCAAGTCAATGAGTAGCGCGCGTAAAGCGCATCGATCTCGGCGAGAATTTGGGCGGAGGAAGGATTGCCATCCAATCGAATTGCCCGCAGCGCACCGGCCAAGCGGTCCGTCAAGGGGGGTCCCCGAATTAAGTAGGTGTCCCGCAATTCCAGAGACGTGAGAGCCCCGGCGTCCGTCATTTCCCATAGCAGCGCTCGGTCCTGCTCAAGGGCGGCGCCGGCGCGGATCAAATCCACAAACGTGTTGGCGTCCCGCGGCAGAACTTTGCCTTGAAGAAACGCCGCGGCTTTGCCCGTGCCAAACAGCCCATCGGCCAAGGGCCCTTGGATCGGTGAAACAGCGGCGATCAATCCGTCGGCGGAAGAAACCGCCCCCACCGCCCGCCGAACCGCTTCGTAAGGGGTGGAGGGGGCGTAGGGGTCGGTGCGCGGTCCCCGGGCGTAAACGGGGGCGGCCAGTCGAATGGCGAAATGCAACGCCTCCCGGTCCGCGGGAGAAAAGGGCAGGCGTCGTTGGCGGAATGAGTTCTCCGTTTCATCCAAAAAATTGTTGAGCTCCACCAACCCCACGCGCACGGTGCCTTGAAGATCTGTTTCCCCCCCTTTTCCGGTCGCCGGGTCGGGGTTCAGCGGTTGTTTGGGCGAACGCAAGGCGTTTCCCGTGGCGGCCGCGGGAGCAACGGGCGGAACTTTGTATTTGTTACCTGGGATCAAGCTTAAGCGGTATTTTTCGGGGACCAGGAAATTCCATCCCGCGTGGGAGGCGTACGCCATCACTAAGGAAGCGAAGGGAATCCCCGCGATTTCAAAAACAGGGTGAATCGATTGGGCGGGATCTACAGAACCCACGGACAGGGCGGCCGCGTTGATCAAGAGGGAGATGAAAAGACGTGCCAAAAACTGTCCCCCATCCTGTCGCAACGCCGGGGGTCCCCGGGTGAGGCCGGGCAACCCGTGAATCAAGGTGAACAACGCGGAACCGGCCACCACCGCCAAGCCCCACCCCATCAAGGGAGACAACAGCCACGCCACGCCCGGCAAGCCGAACAGTTCCACTGCGGGAATGATAAAGGCCTGTGCGTACCGACTCCCCAACCACAAACGCACCCGGTGCTCGGAAACGCCCACGCGCTCCAGCAAACGCGCGTAGGCGCGGTACAACAGACTTCCCAATTCCTCGGGCGCCCGGGCAAACAAAACCGATTCGGCCCTTTCAGCGTCCCCCATTTGGGATTGGCGGTAAAGGACCATCATTCGGCCCGCTTTGTCGGGATCGTAAGTCAACTCAATGAAGTTGGCCCCCGCTCGAACATCGAACACCGCTTTTAAATTTTCCTGGAGGGCGCCGCGCACCAAGTCGCTTCCCAAATAAGCGGTGGCTTCCCGCGAATAGGTTTCCAGCAATTCCTCCACATGGGCCATGGTGTCGAGCATCCCCCCGGTTGAGCTCGCCAACTCTTTGAAATTCCGGCCCCTCACGCGATAGACGATCGCCCGGGGCTGGGCCATGACACGCCCTTCGGCCACGTTCAAACTTTTGCGGAACGCCTCCATCATCTGTCCCAGCGGAAGATTATGGTTGGTCGGCCCCCCGGAGGGCACGGCCGCGAAAACGGTGTCAACGCTCCGACCAAAAATCGGAGACCGGCCAGCCGACCCGTTGGTGACCGTTTCGGTCACGTGTTTCACAAAGGCCGCAATGGCCCGATTGCCTTTTTCATAATCCGATCCCTGGTATGCGTGAAAGGCGCGTTTTTGAATGAAAGAATCCACCCGCCGCAACAGGGCCCCCGGGACCCACCGGCGAAAACGGGCGGGAACCCGCCGCAGGGTGTCGTTGACCCGGCGGACGACCGCCCCCCGGTGCGTGGGGGTGTAACGGACCACGGTAAAAACCAGGAGATCCAGGTCCTCCCCGCGACGGTCCTTTACGGCCGACCAGAATTCCGAAAGCGACCGAACCGGCGTTTCCCCATCGGCGGCCAGAGCCGCCGAGCCCGCCGTTTTTTTGCCGGTGCGAAGTTCCTCGCGCAACCCACGAACGTGCTCCACCGTCACGGACCCCTTTTTCAGGACACCGGTCAATTCTTCGACATCGGCGGGAGCGTAAACCCGGTTGCGACCTCTGTTTTTCGCTTCCCCCAAGGCGTCGTTGGCGAAGCGTTGGATCCACACGGCCAAAGCGCGCGCGTTGTCGGCCAGAGCGGTCCCCGCAACGGAAATCAGCAGACTTTTCGCCACCCCGGCGGACACAACCCCCATGGACACGCTGAAAGGCCCCAACCCCAATCGTTCCACGAGGCGTTCCCGAACGCGCACCGAGGAGCCCAACGCGCGCCGCAATCCGGAGGAGGCCCTCAGACCTCGACCGGCGCGGAGCGTCACCAAGGTGAACCCGTTTCCGAACCGCACCAAACGATAGGGCCCGTCCGGGGTCCTGGCTTCGACCCAACGGCGCACGCGTTCGGCCACGTCGGCCTGAACCGCGGGGTTGTCGGGGTCGGGGTGGGTGATGTGGAAGAATTGATAGCGTCCGATGAAATGCGCGTTCAACCGCTGTCCGACCTCGACCAACCGTCGGGGCGCGTCCTTCCCCCGGGCGACCCCGCGGAATTCATCCCCGCCGGCTCCGGCGTAAATGTCCGCCCCCGCCTCTTTCATGGCGGCCGCCAAAGCGGCTCGGATTTCCCAGAAAGGGGCGGGCCCTCGGGCCGCGATGAGATCCGGGGAATTGGATTCTTGGATCGACCCCACGGCGATTTTACCGATGGACGCGTTGTTTTTTGCGCTCAAATCGAAATCCCCCGAGAACACATGGACATCGGGGTTCCCGGTTTCCATCGCCTCCCCAATGGCCACGTCGCCCGCGTCGCGCGCGCCCCAAGGGTCGCGGCCCTGGGGAAATGGCGTGGTGTCTAGCGGCGGGGAGGCCGTGGGGAGGGGCGCGCGCCGTCGGGAAGAAATCGCCGTGATTAAAAATAGGCTGTCCCACCTCTCCCGCAACCGGCGCGCCAGAGACGACGCCGGGGGAGCGGACTCGAGGTAGACCTCGGTGTCCCCCACGGTTCCGTGGTAGTCGGGGTCGGCGTCCGCCGCGGGGGCGGTCGTCGCGACCCACCGTTTCCTTTGCCCGTCCTCGGTTTGAATGGTTAAAACGGCTTCGGTCGGCGAACGGGCCCGACCCGACACTTTTTCAATCACCGGCCAGGACTGTAGGGATTCCGCGGCCGCCGCGCTCAGCGGGGCGTTGGTGGCGAAAATCGTCAAGGAAGCCAACAGGGCCGCTTTGAGAATGACAAGGCGGCGGGCGATCGGCATTTTCGCGTTCGACAGAGCCGTCAGGCGGGGCGTCGGGATATTGAGTGTTTCCCCCGCAAAAAGTTTTTCCAAAGGAGCGGGGTCGCGCGCCAGGAGATCCAGTGTTTTGCTGGACGCCGGGGGCGCGCCCGTGATTTTGGGCGTGACCACCGCGTAGGAAACGCCTTGTTGCCGCAGCAAATGGGTCAATCCCTCGGTGTGAAATCCCCCCGCGACCAACACGGCGGCCTTTCTTTTTTCGGCGCGCATCTTATCCAAGAGCCCCCGGACGAGGGCGGTGTTTCGGTTGACGGCGTCCCCGCAAAAGGCCTCAAAGGGGCGGAACAGGTCCTCCGACGGAGACACGAGATCGGTGTCCAACCCGACTTCCGCCGCGAGCGTCGCGATTTCTTTCCCCAGCTCGTGAAGCGCCGCGGCGTGGGTTTCGTGGTACCGCCAATCCATCGGGGTGTAGGCGTGACGGGCCAATCGTTCCACCAAGGCCAAATGCCGCACCGCCGTCATCACCCGGCGCTCCTCGGTGGTCAAAGCCAGGAGGTTTTGCACTTCCAATTGAAGGGCTTCGAGTTCAACGAAGAGGTCGTTGCGGTTGATGCGCTCGGCCAAGAGGATATACCGGATGTAGTTGTTGAAATGTTCGTAACCGTCCAACGCGACACCGTTGCGCAAACACATCCCCCGGAAAAACCGATGGAATTCCCCGTAGGTCACCCGCCCAAGTCGGTGGAGGGCGCTCTGGGCCACCAGCCGGTCCAATTCGGAACGCGGGAGGGCGCGCGCCAGACGGTCCAGAATCAGCGCCCGCTCCGATTCAATTTTCTTTTTGTCGAGGAGAGCTTCCCATTCCAGCGCGTCCGCCAGGAGATGCAGATTGCCGTAACGGAGGGTCGGGGTGGGGGCCACCCGCAGGAGGTACTTCACCGTGTCCCCCAAGGACGCCGCCCCGCTTTGATAGCCCGACCATCGACGGTCAAATTCCATCAACCGCGTGGGCAGGCGGCGGTCTTTGACTTTTTCGAGGACCGCGCGCGCTTTCACCGTGAAAGCCTCGAAAGACGGACGCCGTCGGGCCGACTCCTTCACCACCGCCAAATTCGACTCGTAAAGTTTGGAATCCTCAATGCCCCAGAGGAGCGGGGGTTGGGCCAAGGTGAGACCGGCGAATTCGGGACCGCCCAGGAACCCCTCGACCATGAGATGGTCGGCCACCGCGCGCAGAAGCCCGGCGTCCGGGTAGGAACGGAACGCCCCCAAAGCGAATTCCCCTTGCGCGCCCTCCAGGCCCACCAGGGACACCCCCCGGGCGTCCTGAAGGTCCGACAATAGACCCGCGATGTGCCGCTGGGCCTCGACGGAATCGTGCAGATCTTGCAGGTGAATCACCAGGGGCGCGTCGGGGCGGTTCGAGAGGTAAACGTCGCGGACGGTGCCGTGCGGGGCGACGACGTCCGCCAACCACCGGGGAAGGTCGATTTCCGAAACCCGCCGAAAAGCCGTCCCCGCCACCGCGGCGGAATCGGTTTCACTCGAGGGAGGAGCCCCCAACACCCGGGGCTGGTATGACGGAAGGTCAAAACCCGCCGGAAGAGCGGCCACGACCAGGGGAGCGGCCGTCTTCTTCGTCGCCGGAGGCTGACGCTGACGGATCGCGTCGCGACGGGCGGACCAGAAACCGGACTCGGCGGCGTGGGCTCCCGCCACGTTGGTGAGGAGGTAAACGGCGGCCACGGCGCCCGACAGGAATTTACGGGTCCGGGACCACGGGATCGGGAAAAGGTCCATCACGCCCTAAGAATACCCGGAATAGGTTAAGAACGCATTTATTTGTTGTAACCGTATTGTAACAATAAAAACCCCCCGCCCCGGAACGCGGAGCGGGGGGTGTGAACGCGAAAACTCAGACGTTGGCCGCGAGCCAATCCCCGATTTCGGTGGTGCTCATCCCCATTTTGCCGGCCGCCTGGCTCTTCATTTTTCCGGAGCTCAACAGCTTGACCACGGCCCCTTCCACCCGTTGGGCGGCGTCGGTTTCGCCAAGGACATCCAGCATCATGCCTCCCGCGCAAATGGCGGCCAAGGGATTGATCACGTTTTTGCCGGTGTATTTCGGGGCCGAACCACCGATGGGTTCGAACATGGAGACCCCTTCCGGATTGATGTTTCCCCCCGCCGCGATGCCCATTCCCCCCTGCACCATGGCGCCCAAGTCCGTGATGATGTCCCCGAACATGTTGTCGGTCACGAGGACGTCGAACCAATCGGGGTTTTTCACCATCCACATGCAGGTGGCGTCCACGTGGGCGTAATCGCGCTGGATGTCGGCGAAATCTTTTTGGCCGATTTCATGAAAGGCCCTTTCCCAGAGGTCGAAGGCGTAGGTCAGCACGTTCGTTTTTCCGACGAGCGTGAGCTTCTTGTTCTTGTTGCGCCGACGCGTGTACTGGAACGCGTAGCGCAGGCAGCGCTCCACGCCCTTGCGCGTGTTGATGGACTCTTGCACCGCGATTTCGTCCGGCGTCCCCTTCTTGAGCACCCCGCCGGCGCCCGCGTAGAGGCCTTCGGTGTTCTCGCGAACGACGACGAAATCGATGTCTTTCGGCCCCTTGTCCTTCAGAGGGGTTTCGACGTTGGGATAGAGTTTCACCGGGCGAAGGTTGATGTATTGATCGAGCTGGAAACGCAATTGCAGCAACAAGCCCTTTTCCAGGATTCCCGGCTTGACGTCCGGATGACCGATGGCGCCCAGGTAAATGGCGTCCACCTTCCGCAATTCGGCCAGGACGGAATCCGGCAAAATCTCGCCGGTCCGTTTGTAGCGCTCCCCGCCCAAATCGTAGGGAATCCAGTCAAAGGCGATGTTCAAGGATTTACCCACCGCCTTCAAAACTTTGACGCCTTCGTTGACGACTTCCGGCCCGGTGCCGTCGCCGCCCATCACCGCGATTTTGTGGATTTTCTTGGACATGGCCTTTTCCTCTCGATGCGAAATGACGCTGCGAAAATTTGCCCGGCGACCCGCCGACCCGAACGAATTACCTTTTCTTCCGCCAGCGGGCCGCGGTCAAGCTCACAAAGCGGTCCACGGATTCGCGCGCCGCCGGCGACAAATCGTCGAACCGAAGCCCGTACCGGTGAAGGCGAAACGAAAAACTCCGCCAAATCACCACCGCGCGGAACGGCACCACTTCCCCGTCTCCGACGGAGCCCCGCAACACCAACCCGTCTCCTTCGTTGAACTCACAGGTCGATTCAACGCAGGCCCCGTTCTTCGACACATCCAACAGGCGCGAAACGCCCCGGAGGGTCCGCCCTTCGGCGTCGTAAATTTCCAAAGGGATGTCGCTGGCCGCGCGTTCCGCCGCCCGCGGCCGGTGCGGGAAGTCGCCAAGGTTCCCGGTCACGAGACCCGGGCCGCCCCCCAATGCAGGTACGGAACGCGTTCCACGGTTTCTTGAATTTGATCCCGCGCCGCCAGCAGGGTGGCCGTCGAATCCCACGTGCCGTCCAAGAACAACGCCCGGAAGGAATCCCGCATCTCAAGGGCGATCGCCCGACCGCCGAAAGTGGCGCGCTTCGCCTGGAGGTCGACCGTCACCGTTTCGGCGGGTCGGGTTTCGATGAATTCCATAAGCGCCGCCACGTCGGCCGGGGCCGCCGTGACCACCGGCAGGCCGATGGCCGTGCAGTTCCCGGCGAAAATTTCCGCGAAGGATTCCCCCACGATCAAATGGATTCCCCAGCGTTTGATGCCCTGGGGCGCGTGTTCCCGGGAGGACCCGCAACCAAAGTTTTTGTTCACCGCCAGGATCGAGGCCCCCCGGTGTTCGGGCGCGTTAAAGGGGTGCGACTTGGCGTTTCCTTGGGGATCGAAACGCTCGTCTTGGAACGTGTATTGGCCGATGTCCGCAAAGGTGACGCACCGGAGGTACCGCGCGGGCATGATCCGGTCCGTGTCGATGTCGTCGCCGCGCACCGCGATCCCGCGGCCCGAGACCGATTTGATGATGGAAGTGTTTTCGCTCATGGTTGACTCCTAAAGCATTTCCCTCACATCGGTCACGCGGCCCTGAACGGCCGCGGCGGCCACCATGGCCGGGCTCATCAGGAGCGTTCGCCCGGTGGGGCTCCCCTGACGACCGATGAAATTTCTGTTGGAACTGGAGGCACAGATCTCGCGCCCCTTCAATTTGTCGGGGTTCATGGCCAGGCACATGGAACAGCCGGCGTTGCGCCACTCGAACCCCGCCGCCCGGAAGACCTCGGGCAACCCCTCGGCTTCGGCTTCGCGCTGGACTTTTTGGGACCCGGGCACCACGATCGCCCGAACCCCTTTGGCCACGCGACGCCCCTTGGCGACGCGGGCGGCCTCGCGCAGGTCCGACATGCGTCCGTTGGTGCAACTGCCGATGAACGCCACATCGATTTTGACCTCTTGCACGGGCGCGCCGGGAACGAAGGACGTGAATTTGTACGCCTCTTCCAGGCCGGCCTTGTCGGTTTTGGATTGCTCCGGACGAGGGAGGATCTCCGTCACCCCGACGGTTTGACCGGGGTTGATGCCCCAGGCGACTTGCGGCTCCAGCGCGCCGGCGTCCAAATCAAAGGCGTCGGCGAAGACGGCGTCACGGTCGGAAGCCATGGAGAGCCACCAAGACTCGGCCGCTTTGAACTCTTCGGGGCGCGGGGCGTAGGGCCGGCCGCGCAAGAACTCGACCGTGGTGCGGTCCGGATTGACATAGCCCACCCGTGCGCCGCCTTCGATGGCCATGTTGCAGATCGTCAACCGTTCCTCCATCGTCATTCGGTCGATGGTTTCCCCCGCGAATTCGTAGGCGAAGCCGATGCCGCCGTTGACGCCGAGGCGACGGATCACCGCCAGGATCACGTCCTTGGCGTAAACCCCGGGGCGAAGGGCCCCGCTCACCCGGATGCGCCGCACCTTCGGGCGCGTCAGCGCCAGGGTTTGGCTGGCCAGGATGTCTCGGATTTGTGTGGTCCCGACACCGAAGGCGATGGCGCCGAAGGCGCCGTGGCTGGAGGTGTGGCTGTCCCCGCAGGCCACGGTCAGCCCGGGTTGGGTCAACCCTTGTTCGGGCCCGACCACGTGCACAATGCCTTGCTCGCCCGAGGCGAAATTAAAAAATTTGACCCCGAAATCCCGGCAGTTTCTTTCCAGGGCGACCATCATTTCCTCGGCCAGCCCGTCGGCGTAGGGGCGGTTGGGGTTGTCCGTGGGGACGATGTGGTCCACGGTCGCGAACGTCCGCTGGGGACAGGCGACCCGCAGGCCTTTTTCGCGGATCATTTGAAAAGCTTGAGGACTCGTGACCTCGTGGATCAAATGGAGTCCGATAAACAACTGCGTTTGGCCGTTCGGCAGTTCCCGGACGGTGTGCAAATCCCAGACTTTGTCGAGCAGCGTTTTTCCCATGGTCACATTCCTTGGTTCTTGGCCACGGCCCGCCGGGGCCGTGCGGTCAAGATTTTGTTGAGGGCGTTCAGATAGGCCTTCGCGCTGGCCTCGACGATATCGGTGGACGTGCCCTTGCCCGTCACCACCAAGCCTTTGTGCTCCACGCGCACCACGACCTCGCCCTGGGCGTCGGTTCCGGAGGAAACGGACCGCAGTTGGTAGTCCTGGAGCGCGGGAACGACGCCCGCGATTTTGTCCATGGCGCGGTAGACCGCGTCCACGGGCCCGTCGCCGCAGGCCGCCTCCTGGTACACCTTGTCCTTCTTCTTCAAACGCAAGGTGGCCGTCGGGACGATGCCGGTGCCGGAGGTGGTATTGAGGTAATCCATGTGAAACACGTCCTCGGCTTTTTCCCGGCCCTCTTCCTCCACCAGGGCCAGCAGATCGTCGTCAAAAACGTATTTCTTTTTGTCCGCCAGGGTTTTGAATTTGGCGAACAGAATCTCCAATTTTTCGCCCGAGAGCGTGTGCCCCAAATGTTTCAAACGACTCACGACCCCGTTGCGGCCGGAACGCGCCGTCAGCAGAAGGGCGCTCTCCTCCACCCCCACGTCCTCGGGGTTCATGATTTCGTAGGTGGTGCGGGATTTCAGGACGCCGTCTTGGTGGATGCCCGAGGAATGGGCGAAGGCGTTGGCCCCCACCACGGCCTTGTTGGGCTGAACCACCATGCCCGTCAATTTGGACAGCAAGCGGCTCGCGCGGGCGATCTCCCGGGTGTTGACCCCGGTCGTCAAATGAAACAGGTCCTTGCGGGTGCGCAGGGCCATGACGATCTCTTCGAGCGCGGCGTTGCCGGCGCGCTCGCCGATGCCGTTGATGGTGCACTCGACTTGGCGGGCGCCGTGTTGAATGGCCGCCAAGCTGTTGGCCACGCCCAGGCCCAGATCGTTGTGGCAATGGACGCTCACGACCGCCTTGCGGATGTTGGGCACCCGGGCGATCAATCGGCCGATCTTGTCCCCCCACTCCGAGGGAATGGAGTAGCCGACGGTGTCGGGGATGTTGACCGTCCGGGCCCCGGCGTCGATCACGGCCTCGACGACCTGGCACAGGTAATCGAAATCCGTGCGGACGGCGTCCTCCGCCGAGAACTCCACGTTGTCGGTGAATTTTTTGGCGTAGCGAACCATCTCCACCGCCCGATCGAGGACCTGGGCGCGGGTCATGCGCAATTTCTGTTCGATGTGGAGATCGGAGGTGGCGATAAAAGTGTGGATGCGCGGTTTTTTGGCGTGCTTGACCGCGTTCCAACAGGCGTCGATGTCCCCCTTGATGGCGCGCGCCAACCCGCAGACCTCGGGCCCGCGAACGTCCTTGGCGACGGTTTTGACGGCCTCGAAATCCCCGGGGCTCGACACCGGGAACCCGGCCTCGATCACGTCCACGCCCAGATCCGCGAGCGCGCGGGCGGCCTGACGCTTTTCCTCGATGTTCAAGCTCGCGCCCGGGGATTGCTCCCCGTCGCGCAGGGTTGTGTCGAAGACGATCACGCGGTCCTGGGTTTTGTTTTTCATGGTCATTTCCCGTAACTGTCCAAGGGGTCGTCCTTGGCCACCCGCCCGGATTCCCCGCGCGGCGTCCGTCCGAAAAAGTAGCTCACAATCCCCCACACCACGTAGAAGGCGTAGAGGATGAAGATCACGTTCTGGGGGTACACCCAAATCATGAGCCCGGCCAGCACCGTCAAGACCAAGGCCCGCAGGCTGCGGGGACGCAACAGGTTCGAGGCCTTGAACTTTGCGTAGCGCACGTCCGACACCATGAGGAGCGACAAGAGCAACATCACGGCCGGCACCACCTCGTAGAACATCGGCACCTGATTCATCACGAAGCGGAAGCTCTTGATGGGCTTGCCCAGCTCCATCACGTCGTAAAGCAGGGCGAAAATGGCCAACATGCCGCCGGCCGCCGGGGTGGGCAACCCGAGGAAAAAGCCCGGGGTCGATTCCCCCATTTGGGCCTTCAAATTAAACCGCGCCAACCGCAACGCCCCGCAGATGACGAACAGCAGGGCGATGGCGAAACCCCAGGACTTGTTGTCCTTGAGGACCAACTGATACATCAAGAACGACGGCGCGATGGAAAAGGTCAACCAGTCGGCCAGGGAATCCAGCTCGACGCCGAAGCGGCTGGTGGTCTTGGTCAACCGGGCAACGGTGCCGTCCAGGATGTCGAGCACGTGGCCCAAAAGGATGGCGGTGGCGGCCGCGCCGAATTCGTAGGAAACCGATTTCACCAGGGAAAAGAACCCGAAGGCCATGTTCCCGATGGTGAACAGGGCCGGCAACAAATAGATGCCCCGCCGCACCGGGGGGCGCGGCGCCGTCGATGCCGGCGGCACCTTGAGCTGCGCTTCCGACCCACGATCCCACACCGCCCTGATCAAATCCCGAACGTTCATGGATGTCCTCCCCAACGGGCCACCGCCGTCACGCCGCCGACCACCCGTTGGCCGACGCCCACCAAAATCTCCACATCGGCCGGCAAATACAAGTCGACCTGCGAACCGAACCGTATCAAACCGAACCGCTCGCCGGGCGCCAGGGTTTCCTCCGGCCGCGCCCAGCAAAGGATGCGCCGGGCGATCAGGCCCGCGATCTGGCGGACCACCACGCGGCCCCGGGGCGTTTCAATTTCCAAGGCGTTGCTTTCGTTGACGAACGGCGCGCGCGGGTCACGGGCGTCCAAAAACTTTCCGGGCCGATACCGGGCCTTGATCACCCGCCCGCCCACGGGCGATCGCTGAATGTGCACGTCCATGACCGAGAGGAAAATGCGGATCACGCGCCCCGCGCCGTACCCCTCGCCGTCGATCGCGGCCACTTCCATCACGCGGCCGTCCGCGGGCGACAGTACGTCCTCGGTGCGGGGGACGTCCCGGTCGGGATCGCGGAAAAAGTACAGGGCGAACCCCGCGGCCAGGACGCCGACAACGGCCACAACCCGGGCGAACCAAACCCCACCGAGGCCGGCCAGGAGACCGACCACCAGGAACCCCCCGATGAATTTCCAGCCGTCCCCGGCGACGGGGATCCAGCGTTTCGCGCTCACGCCGCTATTCTTTCTTTTTCAGCCACGGCATCATGGCCCGCAACTTTTCGCCCACCTGCTCGATGGGGTGCGCCGCGTTGGCGCGGCGCTGGCTGTTCATGACGGTGCCGCCCATGGCCTTTTCCATCAAATACTCCCGGGCGAAAATCCCGTTCTGGACTTCCTCCAGGTTTTTTTTCATTTGCGCTTTTGTGGCCGCCGTCACCAGGCGGGGGCCGCGGCTGTATTCGCCGTATTCGGCCGTATCGGAAATGGAGTAGTTCATCCACCCGATGCCGCCCTCTTGGACGAGGTCGGTGATGAGTTTCAGCTCGTGGAGGCATTCGAAATAGGCGATTTCCGGCTGGTAACCCGCCTCGACCAGGGTTTCAAACCCCGCCTTGATGAGGTCCACCACGCCGCCGCACAACACGTTCTGTTCCCCGAACAGGTCGGTTTCCGTCTCTTCGGTGAAGGTGGTCTGAATGACCCCCGCGCGGGCCGATCCAATGGCCTTGCAGAAGGCCAGGGCGTAATCCAGGGCCTTCCCGGAAAAATCCTGCTCCACGGCCACCAAAGCGGGCGTGCCTTTGCCCTCTTCGTAGGTGCGCCGTACCAAATGGCCGGGGCCCTTGGGAGCGATCAAAACGACGTCCGCCTCTTTCGGCGGGACGATCTGGCCGAAACGGATGTTGAACCCGTGGGACCACGAAAGGACGACGCCCTTTTTGACGTGACCGGACAACTCGTTGCGCCAAACGGGCCCCTGGGCTTCATCGGGCAAAAGGAAATGGATCCAGTCGGCGTCTTTGACGGCGGCGACGTTGTCGGTCAGGAGGTTTTTCCCCTCCACCCAGCCGTGCTTCACGGCCAGGGTGAAGCCGCGGCCGCCCTTGCGGACGGAGACGACCACGTTGCAGCCCGAATCCTTCAAATTGAGGGCCTGGGCGTGGCCCTGGGAGCCGTAGCCCAACACGACGATTTTTTTGCCTTTCAATAAATCCAGGTTGGCGTCCTTGTCGTAAAACGTCTTGGCGTTCAGGGTTATCGACATACGATCTCCTTGGGTTTTGGAAAAACGGAATTATATCTCATTAGAAGAGGTCCGGGACCACGTCGGCCGGGATCTCGTGGGGCGCCACCTGTTGCGGGCGCGATTTGATCCAGTCCCCCGTCACCATCTCCTTGTAGCTCATGCCCGGGCCCACCATGGGGTAGACGAAGGCGAAGGGGTCGACGCGCACGTCCAGGAAAGCCGGCCCCTTGGCCTCCAGGAAAGCCTTCAGCACCGCGTCCACATCGACGGGTTTTTCGACCCGCTGGGCGAAGGGGAACCCCATGGCCGAGGCGGCCTTCACAAAGTCCAACGTGTGCAGGTTTTTGTCGATGGCGAAATACCGGCGGTTGAAGTACAGCGTTTGCCACTGGCGCACCATCCCGTCGCCTTCGTTGTTCAACAACAGCACCTTGATCGGCAAGTTGTACGTCGTGACGGTTTCCAACTCGCTGAAGTTCATGCGCAGGCTGCCGTCGCCGTCCACGTCGATCACCAGGGCGTCGGGGTTGGCGAATTGCGCCCCGATGGCGGCCGGAAGGCCGTAGCCCATGGTGCCCATGGACCCCGAGGTCAGCCACCGCCGGGGCACCGCGGTGCGGCCGTACTGCGCCGCCCACATCTGGTGCTGGCCCACGCCCGTGGACACGATGGCGCGCCCTTGCGTCAACGCGGCCACCTTTTCCAACACGGCGTAGGGCTGAATCTTATCGGAGGCGCGGTTGTAATCGAGCGGGTGCGCCTTCTTGGTCGCGGCCACGTGCCGCAGCCAGGCGGCGAAATCCCGGTTGAACCCGCTTTTTTTGCCCGCGTCGATCAAATCCCGCAGTCCCCGCTTGGCGTCGGCCACATGGGACCAGGTTGGCGTCTTGACCTTGCCGATTTCGGAGGGGTCGATGTCCAGGTGGGCGATGAACGTCGCCTTGGGGGCGAACTCCATCACCTTGCCGGCCACGCGGTCGTCGAAACGAGCGCCCACGGCGAAAAGGAAGTCGCAGTCCTCCACGGCGTAATTGGCGTAGGCCGTCCCGTGCATCCCCAGCATGTGCAGATTGAGGGGGTGTTCCTTGTCCAACGCGCCGATGCCCAAGAGGGTCGTCACCACGGGGATCTGGAACGTCTCGGCGAATTCGCGCAACTCGGCCGACGCGTCGGCGTTGACCACGCCGCCGCCGACATAAAGGAGCGGTCGGTGCGCTTCGCCCAAACGCTGGAAGAAGGCGCGCGCGGATTCGTCGGAGAGCCGCGCCTGGGACAGGGCCTCCGCCCGGCGGCGGTAGCCGCGCAACGGCAGGAGTCCCGCGCCCTTGAAACGCACGGGGGCGTTTTGCACGTCTTTGGGAATGTCGATCACCACCGGCCCGGGGCGCCCGGTGCGGGCGATCCAGAAAGCCGTTCGCAGGGTGGCTTCCAATTCCTCGGGGTTCTCCACCAGGAACACGTGTTTCGCGCAGGCCATCATGATGTTGAACACCGGGGCTTCCTGGAACGCGTCGGTCCCGATGGCGGGCCGGGGGACCTGCCCGGTCAAGACCACCATCGGCACGGAATCGGCCATGGCGTCGCGGATCGGTGTGACCGTGTTCGTGGCGCCGGGACCGGAGGTCACCAACGCCACGCCCACGCGCCCGGTCGACCGCGCGTAACCCGATGCCATAAACCCGGCGCCCTGTTCGTTGGCGGGCACGATGTATTTGATCTTGGCCGCGCCGGCGTGTTTTTCGTTGTACCGAAACAAGGCGTCGATCGCGGGCAGGATGGCGCCGCCCGAATACCCGAACAATGTGGTCACGCCTTCCTTCGCCAGGACGCGGGGGATCAGGTCCGCGCCGGTCATGGCCTCCCCGTCCGACGGAACCGCCGTGTCGGCGTGAAGTTCCAGGTCCGCCGACATGTCGAGACTTTTTCCCCTTTGCAGGAGAATGCGTCCCGTCCGCGACACCTCCTGGATGCCGAAGGGCGCCAAAGCTTTGAGCAGGGCGTCCACCTCTTCGCCGCGCCCCGCGTCCTCGATCACGAAGCCGCCGGGGCTGTCGTGCACCCGCGCGTGGAAGGGACGACAGGCCGCGCTCAACCCGTCCCGATCGGCGGTGTTCACCTTCAAAAGGACCAATTCGCTTTCCACGTTGTCTTCCCAGCTCAAGTCGGACACGCGGATCACGTCCACCAACTTGTTCAACTGGCTGATGATTTGCCGCACCACGCGGTCGTCGCCGTTGCACACCAGGGAAATCCGGGAGATGCCCGCGATGTGGGTGCCGCCCACCGCCAAGGAGTCGATGTTGAAGCCCCGGCTGGAGATCAACCCGGCGATCCGTGCCAGAACGCCCGGGCGGTCTTCCACCAGGCAGGACAGAAAATGCGTGTGCGTCGTTGGTTTGTGCGTCATAGCGGTACGCCCCTCAAGAAGTGATTTTAACCGACATTTTAGCCTAAAAATAAAAAAGCCGCCGGGGCTTTTGCGCCGGCGGCGGGTTTCTTCCGATCAATGTCCGCTTACAGCGCAAAGCCCTCCCGGCCCAGGACGAGGCCCTGGACCAAGACGACAACGGCAAGCGCGACATTGATTTGGTTCATCCTTTTCATTTTAGAAAAATGGGGGGGGTCCGTCAAGGCTATTTTTAACCCGGGGGTTTTTTGCTGCGGCGCTTGTCCTCGTAAAGGCGCCGGTCCGCCGCCGCCGACACGGCGGCCCAATCCCCCTCCTCGGACATGGCGTACCCGAAACTGGCCCACACCCGGGGCGGGGCGCCGCCGGGGACGTCCACGCGGATGGCGGCGACCGCCTCGCGGAGTTTTTCCATCACCTGGCGGGTGGCCTCCTCGCTCTCCCCCGTCAGGACCACGGCGAACTCGTCGCCGCCGATCCGGGCGGCGATGTCGCTCACCCGGAGCGTCTGCCGCAGGGCGCGGCCGACCGCCTTCAACACCGCGTCGCCCACGCCGTGTCCGAGGGAGTCGTTGATGGCTTTAAAATCGTTCATGTCCATGAGGATCAGCGCAAAACGTGTTCGGCGGTCGACCAGGTTTTTCGTGACCATTTCATAATACCGGCGCTGATAGACTTGCGTCATTTCATCGGTGATCGCCATCTCGTACAACCGGGCGTTGTGCAGGGCCAGGGAGCATTGGGTGGCCAGATGGGCCAGGAGATCGCGGGATCGTCCGTCCCGCACGTCGCGGACCACCACGCCTCCCTCCAGCGCGTCCCCCACCCAAAGGGGGACCAAGTAAACAGCCGTCCCGTCGTTTAAGATTTTTTCCATCGGGTCGCGGACCTGGCACCCCGCCGCCAACCCTTCGATTTCTTTGATATGGGCGGGGGCAAAACCGTTTTGCAGACGCACCGCGGGGCCGCCCTCCTCGCAAAACACCATGGCCGCCGCCGAGGCGCCGGTGAGGGACCGGGACCGGGACAAGAAAGACGCGTAAATCAGTCGGCGGTCCAGAACGCCCATCAACTCGCGGCTGGCGTCATAAAGCTGGCGCAATTCCTCCTGGGCGCGGGTCTGTCCCGAAAAGAGCCGGGCGTTTTCCAGGGCGACGGACACCTGCGAGGCGAAGGCCGCGAGGATTTTGAGGTCGTGCTTGGAGAACAAGCCCTTGAGGAGGCGGTTGTCCAGGTAAAGGCCTCCCAGAATCCGCTCTTTGGATTTGAGGGGCACGGCCATGAACGAATGGACCCCCGACGAAACGACGCTTTCGGAGACGTTGATCGCCGCGTCGATCTGGGCGTCGTCGCTGAGGAGGGTGATGCCCTTTTTCAACACCTCGACCAGGATGGCCCCCGGCACGGGGCGGGCCTCGGATTTGGCCCCTTCCGTTTGGGACACGGCCTTTTGGCGAAATCCTTCGGGGGAGTTTTCATTCAAGAAAAGGATGGCCCGCTCGGCCCCGAAAATGCGCGCGGCGTCATCGACGACGCGGTGGAACAACTGGTCCAAATCCAAGATCCCGGTCAATTGAACCGAAACCTCCACCAGGGTTTCCAGGCGCTCCGCCTCCACCAACCGGCCGTGGGAGGAGGAGGACGACCCCGTCGCCGACCGCGAGGGCCGGATGGATTCCGTGGAAGGCGCCACGGCCAGTTCCGGCAACAACCGCGCGATTCGCTCCATTTCCAGCCGATTCCCGATTTTCTCGTGGATGCGGAGGGCGTCGCGCAAAAGGTTGACGGCGCGCTCCCGGTCCCGGGGGAGCAGCGCCTCGCCGAAATCGCCGAAAATAATGGCCATCTCGTTGGGGCTCAATCGGCCCAACCCCTTCATCAGGCAACGTTCCCAGAGCGCTTCGGCCGCCCTGTGGTTGCCCAGGGCGTTCAGGAGGTTCGCCCGGGTGGACAGGCTCAAGGTGTAGAGCAGTTTGATCGAGGAAATGGTCGTCTCCCGGCGACCCGCGCGCTCCCAGCGGACGGCTTCTTTGAGGACCCGACGCTTTTCCTCGGCGTCGTGGGCGCGACGGGCCCGGGCCACCAGGGCGTCCGTCATTCGAAAGGGAAGGCCCAAGTGCCCGCCCCGTGCGATGGGGTGACGGGCCTTTAGATCCAACGCTTCCCGGTAAAAAGCCTCGGCCTGTTCCGGTCGGCCGGCGGCGAGAGCGCTTCGCCCGCAGGCGTAAAGGAGCCCGACCACCGCGGTGTGATCGCCGGCCTCGCGGCAAAGCGGCAGGACCGCCTGCGCCTGTTCGATCACCCGATCGGGGGGAATCCGCCCCAACAACTCGGCGCTGCCGCGGATGGCCAGGGCCAGGCCCGACCAATTCTTTGAAACCGTGGCCAATCGACGAATGCGTTCAATGTACGCTTCGGACTGGGCCCACTCCCCGACCTGTGCGTACAGCGACGCCAGTGTCAAATAAAGGGTGATCAACTCCCAGCGGTCCCCCAATTCCTCAAACTCGGGCTCCGCCAGGCGGGCCTGGCGGATGGCTTCGCGCGATTGCGTTGAAAGAAACAGGACAGCCGCCAGGTAACTCCGCGCCTGGGCCACGCCCCAGCGGTCCCCGGCCTGTTCCCGGTAAGCGAGGCCCTTCAAAATGTAATCGACGCCCCGGTTCATCAAACCGACGGTGGCCGCCCCGGGTCCGTGGTTGCAATAGGCCTGGGACAGGATTTCGGGAATCCGCCATCGCTCCGCGAAATTCAAATGCCGCAGGTGGATGAACAGGGCTTTGAGTTTGTCCGTGAAGTAATAGACGTGGGAAAGTTCGTCATACAAACGGCCGAGCTCCTTGACCCCCTCCCCCGCCCCGCTCCGGGCGCGGGGCGGACGCAACGTGTGCCACAGCTGAACAACGAATTCCCGGCACAAACCCAGAAAAAGGACGAACCGGGACCGGGGAATCGAATCCCCGGCCAAGCCGAGGGCTTCTTCCAAAACCCCGGCGGCGCGCCGGTGTTCCCCCTTGGAAAACAAGGCGCGACCGATTTTGGTTTTGATCCGGATCCGGTCTTTCTTGTCCTCGGACAGGGCCGCGGCTCGTTCGTAAGCGCGCAAAGCCTCCTCGTAACGGCCGATCATCCGTTCCGCCTCCCCCCGCGTTTCGAGCAGTTGGCGTTCCGTGGCGGTGCGGCGGGGGCCGGGCATCATGGACTCCAGGCCCTGTTGGGCGGTGCCGAAAAAAGCCAGGGCCTCCCGCTGGGCGTAACGGTTCAAGCTGATTTCCCCTGCCCGCAGGGAATACGCCACGGACCGCTCCGTGTCCCCGGCGCGGGTGAAATGGTGGGCCAAATCAAACATCCGCCCGTCGGGATTTCCCGCCGCTTCCAGCGCCAGGCCCACGCAGCGGTGGAGGTCCACCCGTTGCTGTTCCCCCAAATGGGCGTCGATGGCCTCCCGGATTTTGTTATGGGAAAAAACGTATTTCCCGCCGCCGGGCAGGGGCTCCACCAGACGGGCCTGGCCGGCGAGCTCCAGAGCGTGGGCCACCCGACGGGCCGCCTCCTCGGGGGGAAGTCCCAGACGCCGGGCGACGGCGGAAGACAGGACGTCGAATTCGAAAGGGTTCCCCACCACCGCCGCGATTTTGACGATGGCCTGCTCCTCTTCGGGCAACAGGTCCACCCGTCCGGCGATCTTTCCCGTCACGCCGCCGGATTGCCCCTCGTGAAGGAGCGCCGGATCGACCACGCGCCACCCTTCCTTCCCGCCCCCCTGGATGGCCCCCGACTCCACCAAAGACCGGAGGAATTCGACGGCGTACAGGGGGTTGCCCTTGGCTTGGGCCGCGACCGCTGAAGCTATTTCGGGGTTCGGCGCGCCCAGCATGGAATCAACGATGGCCGCGATTTGTCCCTCGGTCAACGGGTCCAGAACCAGACGCCGGGTTTCCGCCAGGCCGCCCAGGGCCTCCAGAAACGCCGGGACCGACTCCCCGCCCAGCCCGGCGTCGGTGCGGTGGACAAAAACCCCCAGGACGGAACGGGTGTCGGCGCTTTCCAAGAACCGACGGAGCACCAGCAGGCTGCCCTCATCGGCCCATTGCACGTCGTCGACGACCAACACCAGGGGCGAATCCCGGTCGCCCAGGGCCTGCAGAGCGTCCAGGGCCACGTTGAGGAACCGCTGTTGGCGCCGTTCCGGGGCCAGGTCGGTCGTGTCCATGGGGCCGGTCAAAAGGGCGCGGAGTTCCGGGGCCAGTCGGAGCAAATCCTCCCCCCGCTCCCCCACCGCCGATCGCAATCGCTCGACGGCCCGGGGAGAGAGCGCCTCCGGGGCGATTCCCCGGAACAATTCGGCGACCAACCCGTGGGCCGTGGCCTGGCCGTAATCGCGGCCGCGCGCCCAAAGGACGGGACCCCTGGACCACCCGAGCGCGGCCTCGCCGATCAAACGGCTCTTGCCCACGCCGGACGGCCCCGAGAGCAACGCCCAGGCGCGGCCGCCGCCGGCCGCTTTTTCGTATTGATCGCGCAGGGCGTCCAGGTCGGGCTGCCGGCCCAAAAACCGGGGCAGCCCCAATTTCCCCCCCACGTCCCCCAGCCGCAGGGGGAAGGCTCCCCCCTCGCCGCGGCGGAGTCGTTCCTCAAGGACGTCCAGGTCCTTGACCAACTGCGCGGCGCTCGCGTAGCGTTCCGCGGGGTCTTTTTTCAACAACGCGTGGAGAATGTTTTGGAGACCCTCCGGCGTTTCCTTCGGCAATTCCGGCACGACCGCGGCGTGGCTGTGGATCAATTCCCGGACCCCCTGGCCGGCGAACGGGTGGCGGCCGTTCAAAAGCTCGACGGCCAGCATGCCGAGGGAATAGAGATCGCTGCGCTCGTCCACCGCCTGGGGCAGGATGCCCAACTGCTCGGGGGACATGTAGAGGAAAGTCCCCACCGTTTGGGCGCCGACGGCGCGGCCCTGCAACCGGCTTAAACCGAAATCCAACACCTTGACGCGCGGCGCTCCGTTGGCCAGGGCCACCACCACGTTCGAGGGTTTGATGTCGCGGTGGAGGATGCCCTTGGCGTGGGCGTGGGCCAGGGCCTGGGCCACCTGCCGCAGGACGCTCACGATGTCGAGGATTTTGAGGATTTCCCGACCGACGATCAGCTTCGACAGGGCGCGCCCCGCCGCCAGTTCCATCACCAGGTAAAGGACGCCGCCGTGCACGCCGAAACGGCGCAATTGGACGATGTTTTCGTGGGACAGGCGCGACAGCAAGTCGGCCTCGTGCTCGAAGCGGACACGGGTTTCGATGTCCGCTTCGGTCCAGAGACCCTTGGTCAGTTTGATGGCGACCGGCTGGGTGGGGTCCTCTTCGTGAAAGGCCCGGTGCACCACGGAGCTGGCCCCCTCGCCCAACTTATCCAAAAGGCGATAGGGTCCGATTTTTTCCGGCAGGTGACCGTCGGGCGAATCCAGGGGTGTCGTCATTGGGCTTCCGTCTCAAGGATAGACCCCACCCCGGGGGTTTTCAAGTGATTTTTATGGAGTTATGGGAGGGTTTTTAAAGGGTTCGCCGATTTCAAGGAAAGCGGGGGAGGCGGATCACAACGCCAATCGTCCAACGGCGTCGATGGAGCTGTTCATTATTTCAATGGCGACCATGAGGATCGAAAGCAAAACCAACAGGCCCCCCAACCCCTGCAGACCCGCCCGAGCCCCCCCCCGGAATTTCTCCGGAAAAAAGTCGTGAAAGGGGAGCGCGCTCACCAGCCAGCCCGCCCCGGGCAGCAACACCCAAATCCATCGGTACGGCGAGACCGATATGAATCGGGCGGACAAAAAGCCTAAAAGGCCGACCTCGCCGCAAAACAAGGCGAAGTTCACGGTTTTTTGCGGCGGACGTCCTTCAACAGTTTGTATTCGACCGCGTCGCGAAGCGCCTGCCAGGACGCCTCAATGATGTTTTCCGAAACGCCCACGGTGCCCCATTCCTCCGCCGCGTCGCGGCTGGCAATGATCACCCGGACTTTGGAGGAGGTGCCCGCCGCTCCGTCGATGACGCGCACCTTGAAATCCACCAGGCTCATGGTCTTGAGGGCCGGGTAAAACGATTCCAGGGCGCGGCGCAGGCCGCGGTCCAAGGCGTCGATGGGCCCGTGCCCCTCGGCCACCGTGTGTTCAATGCGGCCGCCCACGGCCAACTTCAGCGTGGCCTCGGCCACCAGGGCCTTGGTCTCGCGGTCTTCCTCCACGATGACCCGAAACCCCTTGAGATCGAAGAAGGGCGAGAAGGGACGCACGATGCGCGCCACCAAAAGGTAAAACGACGCTTCCGCGCCTTCGTAATGGTAGCCCTGGTTTTCCAAGGCTTTGACCTGGTGAATCACCTTGTCAACGGCCTCGGGATGCTTTTCGAGGTCGATGTCGAATTCCCGCGCTTTCAAAATCATGTTGGAACGCCCCGCCAGTTCGGAAATCAAGACCCGTCGCTTGTTGCCGACCGCGGCCGGCGTCATGTGCTCGTAGGTGGCGTCGTGGCGGGTGATGGCCGACACGTGCACGCCGCCTTTGTGCGCGAAGGCCGAAACCCCCACGTAAGGTTGGTGGTCGTGGGGCACCTGGTTGGCGACCTCCGCGATGTAGCGGGAGGCCTCGGTCAAAAACCGCAACTGCCCGTCCGTGACGCAGGCGAGTCCCAATTTCAGCATGACGCCGGGGATGACGGACATCAAATTCGCGTTGCCGCAGCGTTCCCCGAGTCCGTTGGCGGTGCCCTGGACCAGCGTCACCCCGTGGCGAACAGCCTCCAGGGAATTGGCCACCGCCGCGTCGGAATCGTTGTGGCAATGGATGCCCAGGGAGGCCTTGGGAAAATGACGACGAACGTCCTGGACGATGTCCGCGATGTGGTGCGGCAAGGCCCCGCCGTTGGTGTCGCACAAGGTCAAATTGTCGGCCCCCGCTTCCAAGGCGGCCCGCAGGGTCGAGAGAGCGTACTCGGCGTTCGCGCGGTAGCCGTCGAAAAAGTGCTCGGCGTCGTAGACGACTTCTTTGCCTTTGGATTTGAGGAACCGCACCGAGTCGCCGATCATCTTGAGGTTTTCGTCGAGCGTCGCCCGCAGGGCGTGTGTCACGTGCAAATCCCAGGATTTCCCGAAAATGCACGCCACGGGCGTGCCCACGCGCACCAGGGCGGCCAGGTTCGGGTCCTTGGCGGCGGGCGTGTCCTTGCGGCGCGTGCTGCCGAAGGCCGACAGCTTCGCGTTCTTAAGTTTTAGGCTTTTGGCTCGGCGGAAGAATTCCTCGTCCTTGGGGTTCGAGCCCGGCCAACCGCCCTCGATGTAGCGCACGCCCAAACGGTCCAAGACGGAGGCGATTTTCAGTTTGTCGTCGACCGAAAGGGAGACGCCCTCCCCTTGGGTGCCGTCGCGCAGGGTGGTGTCGTAGAGTCGAACGACGGGGGCGGAGAACGCCGGCTTTTTTCTCATCCTATCGTTTGGCCGCTGGACGCGGCTTCTCCAGGCCGAAGGCCTTGTGCGCCAGGCGGACCGCGTTCGGACCGTCGGCTTCCTTGACAATGCAGGCGACCTTGATCTCCGAGGTGGAGATCATATCGATGTTGACGCCGGCGTCCGCCAGGGTCTTGAAGAGCTTCGCCGCCACGCCGGGGTGCCCGCGCATGCCGATGCCCACGATGGAGACCTTGGCGACCTTGTCGTCCAAAACCACCTCGTCGGCCTTTAAATCGCGCGACACGTCGTCCAACACCGACATGGCCTTTTTGGTTTCCCCGCGCGCAACGGTAAAAGAGATGTCGTTGCGTCCCGATTGGGGCGCGGACTGAATGATCATGTCGACGTTGATGCCTTCGTCGGCCAGGGGGCCGAAGATCTTGGCGGCCACGCCGGGCCGGTCCGCGATGTTGCGCAAAGTGATTTTCGCCTGCTTGGGGTCGTAGGCGACCCCGGACACCACCACGTCTTCCATGCGCGGCACCTCCGCCGTGATCAATGTGCCCGCGTCGTCCGTGAAGGACGAGCGGACGTGAATGTCGACATTATATTTCTTCCCCACCTCGATCGAGCGGGGCTGCATCACCTGCGCGCCGGCCCCGGCGAGCTCGAGCATTTCCTCGAAAGAAATGCGGTCGATCTTTTGCGCTTCGGGCGCGATGCGGGGGTCGGTCGTGTAGACGCCCTTGACGTCGGTGTAAATCTCGCACACATCGGCCTTCAAGGCCGCGGCCAGGGCCACCGCCGTCAAGTCGGAACCGCCCCGCCCCAGCGTCGCGATGTCTTCGTTGGGGTTGAGGCCTTGGAAACCCGCCACGATCACCACGCGGCCTTTTTTCAATTGATCAAAAATTTTCTTGGGCCGGATGTCCACGATGCGCGCGCGGGTGTGGTCCGCGTCGGCGAAAATACCGGCCTGGGGCCCCGTGAGCGACACGGCCTGGACGCCCTGGTGATTGATGGCCATCGACAGAAGCGCGATCGACACCTGCTCCCCCGTGGACAACAACATATCCATTTCCCGGCCGGAGGGGCGCTCCGTGATTTTCTCCGCCATCTCGATCAAGTCGTCCGTCATGTCGCCCGGGGCCGAAACCACCACGACCACGCGGTGCCCCGCCCGCCGCTTGGCGATGACGCGGTGGGCGACGTTCTTGATGCGGTCGGCGTCCGCGACCGAACTGCCGCCGAATTTCATGACAACGATTTGACTCATGCGATTGACGCCTTTCTCAACGAGGAGACGACAGCCCCCCGGGTATCGATGCTCAATATTTTGGCCGTCGCCCGCACGCGGGCGCGGCCGAACGCGCGTTCCATTGCCCGCCCCACCGCCGCTCCGCGCGACGCCGGCGCCAACGCCAAGATCGTGGGCCCGGCTCCGGAGAGCGCCGCCCCGTGGGCGCCCGCCGCGGTCGCCGATTTTAAAACCCCCGCGAACCCCGGGATCAGCGCCTTCCTGTAGGGTTGGTGCAACCGGTCGTCCATGGCGACGGCCAGCAAATCGCGACGTCCGGACAACAACGCACTGGCCAGCAGGGCCGCCCGCCCCGTGTTGAACACGGCGTCGGCCCGACGGACCCGGACGGGCAACACGGCCCGGGCTTTTTCGGTTTTCAAAGCGAAATCCGGCGTCACGACCACGGCGACGAGCCCCCGAAAAATCCGGGGATCCGTCCGGGCGACGCAGCGGACGTTTTTCCCAACGATGACCGCCGAGCAAAAACCTCCCAAAAGGGCGGGAGCGACGTTGTCCGGGTGCCCCTCAAAAGCGGCCGCCTCGTCCAGCAAAGCGTCCGAGGACAAGGGACGGCCCAACACGGCGTTGGCGGCCACGAGGCCTCCGACAATGGCCGCCGAGGAGGATCCCAATCCCCCCGCAACCGGCAGGGCGCTTTTCAACGTGAAGCGCAACGCGGGCAACGCGCGCCGGCGCATCGCGAACACCCGGCGGAAAGCCCGGTAAGCCAAATTGGTCCCATTCGTGGGAACGCCAACGGAGCCCCCGGTGTCGATCCCCAGCGGGGTTGGAAAATCCCCCCCCCGCACCGTCCATTCGTCGTGGAGCGACAGGGCGATTCCCAACGCGTCGAACCCCGGACCCATATTGGCGGAAGACGCCGGGACCCGGACCGTGACCGAAAAAAACAGCTTCGAAGTCATTATTCTACCAAAACGGGCCGTTGATTACGCCCCGATCCCCTGGGGAACCTCGGCCGCCGCGTCCAACTTCGGCGCGACGACGCCCGCCTTTACGTGGTCCGTGTGCTCTTGAACGATCTTGTGCAGGTCCTGGGTGATGCGCATGGAGCAGAATTTCGGGCCGCACATGGAGCAAAAACGCGCGTCCTTAAACCCCTCTTCGGGCAGCGTCGAATCGTGTTTCGCCTGGGCGGCTTCCGGGTCCAAGGAAAGACGGAATTGATCCTTCCAGCGGAACTCGAAGCGAGCGCGGGACAGTTCATCGTCGCGGTCGCGGGCGCCGGGGCGGCCCCGGGCGATGTCGGCCGCGTGGGCGGCGATTTTGTAGGCGATGCAGCCCTGACGGACGTCCTCGGCGTTGGGCAGTGAAAGATGTTCGGCCGGCGTGACGTAGCACAGGAGCGACGCGCCGGACCACCCCATGATGGCGGCGCCGATGGCCGAGGTGATGTGGTCGTAGCCGGGGGCGATGTCCGTCACGAGAGGCCCCAGGGTGTAGAAGGGCGCTTCGTGGCACCACTTCTGCTGGATTTCAGCGTTCATTTTAATGAGGTGCATGGGGACATGCCCCGGCCCTTCGATCATGACCTGAACGTCGTGGGCCCAGGCCTTGAGCGTCAAATCGCCCAGCGCTTTCAGTTCGCCGAATTGCGCCTCGTCGTTGGCGTCGTGCAGGCACCCGGGCCGCAGGCCGTCGCCGAGGGAGAAGCTGACGTCGTGTTGCTTAAATATTTCACACAGTTCCCCGAACCGGGTGTACAAAAAGTTTTCTTGATTGTGCGCCAGCATCCACTGCGCCATAATGGACCCGCCCCGGGAGACGATGCCGGTGATGCGGCTTTTCGTCAAGGGGATGTGGTCCTTGAGAAGTCCGGCGTGGATCGTCATGTAATCGACGCCCTGGCGGGCCTGTTTCTCCACTTCGTCCAAAAAGAGCTCGGCCGTCATGTCCTCCGGTTTGCCGCAGCGGGCCAACACGCCGTAAATCGGCACGGTGCCCACGGGAACGGTGCTGTGTTTGATGATCGCTTCGCGGGTGGGGTCCAGATCTTTGCCCGTGGACAAGTCCATCAACGTGTCGGCGTGGTATTTGACCGCCATGTCCACCTTGTTCAATTCGCATTGAATGTCGGAGGTCGTGGCCGAATTGCCGAGGTTGGCGTTCAACTTGCAGTTGAAGTTGATGCCGATGATCATGGGGTCCAATCGGTGTTTCAAATGGTTCACGTTCGCCGGAACGATGGCGCGCCCCCGGGCCACTTCCTGCCGGACAAATTCCGGTTCGACGCGCTCTTTTTGCGCGACGATTTTCATCTCCGGGGTGATTTCCCCGGCTTTCGCGCGGTGCATTTGGGTGACGTTTTGACTCATGGGGCCTCCTCAGTTGGGCGCAACGGCGAGGCGTTGGGCCTTGGCCTTTGAAATTTTGTCTTTCAACGCGCGGGCGGCGGCCGCGGGGTCGGTCGCCTCCCCCACGGCGCGGACGACGGCGACGCGGTCCGCCCCGGCGGCGACGGCGCGGTCCACGTTTCCGAGATCAATACCGCCGATCGCCACGAAGGGAATCCGAACCAACCGTTTGTATTCCTTAATCAGTTCCAAACCGACGGGCGCGTAATCGGGCTTGGTGGGTGTGGCGAAAATCGGCCCGCAGCTGATGTAATCCGCCCCGTCGCCGACCGCCGCCAGGGCCTGCGCGGTCGAATGGGTGGAGCACCCGATGAGCTTGCGGTGCCCCAGGAGCGCGCGGGCGTGGCGCACGGGCAAATCCTCTTGGCCGACGTGAACGCCGTCGACGTCCGCCGCGAGGGCCACGTCCACGCGGTCGTTCAAAACAAACAGGGCGCCGGTCCGGTCGCAAATCGCCTGCAACTCCTTGGCCAAGCGCAAAAGCTCGCGGGTCGAAATCTTTTTGTCGCGCAACTGCACGATGTCGACCCCGCCCGCGCAGGCCCGGGCCACTTGGTCGGCGTAACTTGTTCCCTCCCAGGGCGGGGTGGTGACGAAATACAAAGAGACATCGGACAAATCGAAAAGACGCTTGCGTGGGTCGGTCATGACCGTTTCAGAACCTCTTTTTCGAGCATGTACATCTCAAACCGGATTGGCTTAAAACCGCCCGAGGCACGGGGCGACAACACCTTGCCGTACTCTTCCAACACCCGCAGGGCTTCTTCGACGCGGCGAAAGTTTGCGGCCACCAAACCAGACGGGGTCCGCCGGCGCGTCTCTTTCATTCGCCTCCCCAGATCGGCGGCGCTGTCGCGGCTGGCCACCAGCGCTGGGTACGCCCGCCGGGTGATCCGATCCAACCGGTGCCGCGCCAACCGCAGGCGGGCAAAAAGGGCCGGCGCGTTCCAAACGAATCGCGCGGTGTCTTCCAAAACGCGCAGACCCTCCCGCGCGCGGTTCAAATTGGCGTCCAACAGGCGGCGCGCGCCCCGGACGTTCATCGATGGAGCCGGGTGATTTTCTCGATGATCCCCGTGGTCGACCGCCCCTTGAACAGGGGAATGCGAACGACTTTCTTCACGAACTCCCGGCCCACGATGGCGTCCGCGGTCCAATCCCCGCCTTTCACCAGCACGTCGGGGCGCAGGCGGCGGATTAAGTTCCGGGGCGTGTCCTCGGTGAACCACGTCACGAAATCGACGGGTTTGAGCGCGGCCATCAAGGCGGCGCGGTCGTTCAACGGAAGAATGGGGCGTCGGGGTCCCTTGAGGCGCCGGACGGAGGCGTCGGCGTTCAGGCCGACCACCAGGAGGTCCCCCTGACGGCGCGCCCACTCCAACACTTTCAAATGCCCGGCGTGGACCAAATCGAAGCAGCCGTTCGTGAAAACGACGGTTTTTCCCCGTCGCAACCGCCCGAGCCGCCGCGCGAGGGTGGCGGCGCCGAGAACCCTACTTGTAGCCACTCGCCTTCCCCGTGGAAGGAAAAAGCTCGTCCTCCACAATCGCGCACAAAGCGTGCAAGATGGCCAAATGACCTTCTTGGATGCGGGCCGTGCGGTCGGAAGGCACATCGAGGCAGACGTCGGCGAGTTCCTTGAGCTTTCCCCCGCCCTTGCCGGTCCAGGCGATAATCGTCGCCCCGGCCTTCTTGGCCTCACGGACGCCCTCCAAAACATTGCGGGAATTGCCCGAGGTGGAAATGGCCACGACGACGTCGCCCTTGGCGACCAGCCCTTGGAGCTGCCGCGAAAAAATATCGTCGTAGGAATAATCGTTGGCGATGGCCGTGACCGCGGAGGGATTGGTGGTCAGGGCCACGGCCGGCAGGCCCCGCCGGTCTTTTTCAAATCGACCGGAGAGTTCCGCCGTCAAGTGTTGGGCGTCGGCGGCCGAACCGCCGTTGCCGAAGGCCAGCAGCTTTTTCCCTTTACGGAGGGCGAGGACCAACAGACCCGCCGCGCGGGCGATGGCCGGCGATTCTTTCATCAGAAAACGCAGGGTGTCGCTCGACTCGCGGAGGCTCGCCGCGATGCGGTCTTCGATGGAGGGGCGGGGCGCGCCGGACCGTTTCACGTCAGTGGACCGGCTGGAGCGCCAGGTGTTTTTCGATGAAGTCGGTTTTGACGTCGCCTCGAAGGAACGCCTCGTTGGCCATGACGTCGCGGTGGAAGGGAATGGTGGTCTTGACGCCTTCGACCACGAATTCGTCCAGGGCGCGCGCCATCCGGCGGATGACCGATTCCCGCCCGCCGCCGGGCCCCACGCGGCCCGCCACGATGAGCTTGGCCATGAGGCTGTCGTAATACGACGGAATGGTGTAGCCGGGATAGACGTGGGTGTCCACGCGCACGCCGGGGCCGCCGGGCAGGATCAGGTTGGTGATTTTGCCGGGGGAAGGCATGAAATTGCGCTCCGGGTCTTCGGCGTTGATGCGGCATTCGAGCGCGTGGTGCTTGATCTGCACGTCCTCGGCGTCGAAGGGGATCTTTTCCCCCGCGGCGGTGCGGATCTGCTCCTTGATGAGGTCGATGCCGGTGACCATTTCGGTCACGGGGTGTTCGACTTGGATGCGCGTGTTCATTTCAATGAAAAAGAAGTCGTCCGTTTTTTCGTCGTACAGAAACTCCACGGTGCCGACCGTCTGGTATTTCACGGCCTTGGCCGCCAGACGGGCGGCCTTGCCCATTTTCTTGCGGATCGTGTCGGAAATCGACGAGGAGGGCGATTCCTCGATCAATTTTTGGTGGCGGCGTTGGACGGAACAATCGCGCTCGGGGAAACTGATCACTTTCCCGTGGGCGTCGCCCAGGATCTGCACTTCGATGTGGCGGGGCGCGTTGAGGTAGCGCTCCATGTACACGTCGCCGTTGCCGAAGGCGGCTTTCGCCTCGTTCTGGGCGGCCAGGATGGCGTCCTTCAAGAAATGCGCGTCCTGCACGACGCGCATGCCCTTTCCGCCGCCGCCGGCCTTCGCCTTGACCAACAAAGGAAAACCGATCTTGCGGGCCGTCTTCATCAATTCCTTGTCGTTGATGTCGACGCACCCCTTGGTGCCGGGAATGATCGGCACGCCGTAGTCGCCCATGATTTTGCGGGCTTCGGCCTTGTCGCCCATTTTGCGGATGGCGTCCTTGGAAGGCCCGATGAACGTGATGTGGCAACTTTCGCAAACTTCGGCGAAATGGGTGTTCTCGGACAGGAACCCGTAACCGGGGTGGATGGCGTCGGCCCCGGTGATCTCGGCGGCGGAAATGATCGCCGGGATGTTGAGATAGCTTTCGGCCGCCGGCGCGGCCCCGATGCAAACGGACTCGTCGGCGTGACGCACGTGCATCGAACTTCGATCGATGTCGGAGTGAACCGCGACGGTTTTGATCCCCAGTTCGCGGCAGGCGCGGATGACACGCACGGCGATTTCGCCGCGGTTGGCAATCAGAATTTTTTTAAACATGGGGTGGCCCTTCCGTGGGTTCGATTTCAAACAACGGCTGGCCGTATTCCACCGGCTTGCCGCTCTCCACCAGGATCTTCACGATCCGGCCCGACACCGTGGCGATGACGTCCTTGGGCACCTGCATGGCCTCCACGATGGCGAGCCGCGCGCCGGGGGTCACGGAACCGCCCTCAATCACCAGGGGCGGTCGATCCTTGGCGGCGCGTTGGAACGTGCCCACCATGGGGGATTTGACAACGTGGGTCCTGGGCGCGACCGGGGCCTCCGGCGCGGGCGCCGGTTCGGCGACGGGGGGCGGCGGGGGCGGGGCGGTGGCGCGCTTGAACGCGATGCGCCGGTCCCCCTTTTCCCACACCACTTCCGTCAATCCGGACTCCTGGGCGAAAGACAACAACTCGTCGAGGCTCGGGGCGGTGGTTTCACCGTTCACGCGGGTCTTGGTCGTCATACGCGTTCGAGGTACTCGCTCGTGCGCGTGTCCACGCGGATGGTTTCGCCCTCTTTGATAAAGAGGGGTACCATGATCTCGATGTTGTTTTCGAGGGTCGCGGGCTTGACCATGTTCGACACGGAATCGCCTTTGATGCCGGGCACCGTGCTCACCACCTTGAGCGGAACGTTGGCCGGCAGGTCGACCCCCAAAAACTCGTCTTCCAGGTAGAGCGCCTGGACGTCCATATTCTCGGTCAAAAAGCGGGCGGATTCGCCCAGTTTGGACCGGGGCACCGAAATTTGATCGAAACTGCCGGGATCCATGAAGACGAGATTGTCGCCTTCGGCGTAAAGGTACTGCATCGGGCGCCGCGCCAGCGACAATTCAACGAAGCGCTCGCCGGACTTGAACGTGCGTTCGATGGTCGAACCGGTCCGGACGTTGCGGATTTTGACGCGGAGCATCGCCCCGCCTTTGCCCGGCTTGTGATGCTGGAACCAAACCACCTGATAAGCCTGGCCCTCGTGTTCGAAGACCGTGCCGTTCCCCATTTGCGATGTGTCGATCATGCGCTTCCCCTCAAACCTTGGTTAAAATTTCGTTTCCGCCCGGGACCACCCGCAGGGTGTCCTCGATCCGCACGCCGAAGCGCCCCGGCAGATAGACGCCGGGCTCCACCGTCAGGACCATGTTGTTTTTGTAAACGTCGGGGCTCTTGGGACGGTTCCAGGGAGGTTCGTGAATGTCGATGCCCACCCCGTGCCCCGTGCTGTGGATGAAGTACCGCCCGTAACCCGCTCGGGCGATGGTGCCCCGCGTGGCGGCGTCGACCCGGCCCCCGGTGGAACCGGGGAAAACCGCGGCGATACCGGCGCGCTGGGCGGCGGCCACGATGTCGTAAACCTTCTTGTACGACGGTGGGATTTTACCGTAATAGAACGAACGGGTCAAGTCGGACCGGTAGGCCCCCACCCGGCAACCCACATCGAACAAAACGGCCGTGCGGCGGGTCACCCGCGCCTCCCCGGGGATGTGGTGGGGCAGGGCGGTGTTCGGCCCCACGGCGGCGATGAGGTCGAACCCCATTCCCCCCGCCCCGCGGCGGTAAAATTGGTCCGCGATGGCCTTGGCCAGCTGCGTTTCCGTTTGGCCGACCCGCACCCGTTCCCGCACGTGGTCGAGCCCCGCCGCCGTGATGCGCCCCGCCCGCCGCATCAAGGCGACCTCCGCTTCGTCCTTCACCGCCCGCAACTCCTCCAGGGGGTTGGCCGCGGGGCGAAGGCCCTTTTGACGGAGGACGTCGCCCAAACGGTAGATCAACTGCTCCGCGTCAAACCCCACCCGTTTGAAAGCGTGTTTTTTCATCAATGATTCGATCTCCACCGACAGCCGTTTGCCGACCACCAGACGGCACCCCGAGGTGTTTTCCCGGGCCTGCCCGGACAACAACGCCGATAGGAAAAGCCACAGGCCTTTTTTCGTCGCCAGGCCGAAGTACCCTTCGGAATGGAACCCAGTCAAGTAATAGAGATCCGAAACCCCGTTAAAAAAATAGGCGTCCAGTTTTTGCCGCTCCAAAACGTCCGCCAGCCGTTCGCGGCGCTCCAAAAACACCTTCGGGTCCATTTTTTCCACCAAGAATCGCATGATTGCTCCTTACAAACCGACCGCCGACAACACCCCGTTCAAGATCCGGGGGTCGACGCCGGACACCACCCGGGCGTTGCCCCATCCCACGGGAACCACGAAACGAAACCGACCGGCCAGGGTCTTTTTATCCCTCGCCATGGCCTCCAGGATTTGGGACCGGGGCAACGGGCGACGCGCCCGAACCGGCAGGCCCCAGCGCTTAAAAATACCGTCGACCCGGTCGATCCCCGCCGTCGGGAATTTTCCCAGGGCGGCGCCCAGCCGGGCGGCCGCGCACATGCCGACCGCAATGGCCTCCCCGTGGGTGTAGGCGCGGTACCCCGTGACGGTTTCGATGGCGTGGCCGAAGGTGTGGCCGAGGTTCAAAATTTCGCGCAGGCCGCGGGTTTCGCGCTCATCCCGGGACACCACCCGAGCCTTGATGGCCGCCGAACGGGCGATGATTCCCGACAGAAGCCGAAGGTCTTTTTTCAGCGCGACCAAGGAAACCCTGCCCAGAAGAGCCAGCAGGGCCTTGTCCGCGATGAGCCCGTATTTGATGATCTCGGCCATTCCAGTCCGCCATTGGCGGTCGGGCAGGGTGCGCAAGGTCCCGGGGTCCATCCACACCAACGCGGGTTGCCAGAAGGCCCCGACCAGGTTCTTCCCTTCGGGAAGGTCGACCCCGGTTTTTCCTCCGATGGCGGAGTCCACCATCGCCAAAAGCGTCGTGGGGACCTGAACCACCGGAACGCCCCGCAAATAAGTGGCCGCAAAAAATCCGGCCATATCCCCGACGACACCCCCCCCCAAGGCCACCACGGGGCAGCGGCGGTCAAGACCGGCCGCCAGGGCCCGGGGGTAAAGGGTTTGAACCACGGACAATTGCTTGTGACGTTCACCGTCCGGCACCAAGGCCGTGGCCGTTTCGAACCCCGCTTTCTTGAGGCCCCGAAGAAGCGGCGCGCCGTGGGCCCGGGCGATGGGGGCCGAACTCACCACGAGAGCCCGGCGGCCCGTCACCAACCGCGCCAGGGCGGGCCCCAGTTTCTCCAAAGACGCCCCCACCACCAGGCGGTGGGACCGGCCGTTGGACAAGGAAACGGGAATGGTTTTCACGCGGCGGGGAGAAGCGCGAGAATTTGGTCGGCCACCTCGGCCGGGGTTTTTCCATCGGTGGCCACGCGGTGGGAGCAACGGGCGTAGACGGCCGAGCGTTCCGCGAGCAATTCTTGAATTCGGCGAAGGGGTTCGTCCCCCTGGAGAAGGGGGCGGGTGGCGGGTTCGGACCGCAGTCGCTCCAAGACGGTTTCGGGCGACGCCGTCAGGCAAAACACAACGCCCGACTTTTCCAATTCGGTCATGTTGGTGGGCCGCAGAGGGACTCCGCCGCCGGTGGCGATCACCGCGTCGGGAATGACCGAAACCAGGCCGATCGTTTGGGCCTCTAAGTCGCGGAAAGCGGCTTCCCCGGCCTTGGTGAAGATTTGCGCGATGGACAGGCCGGTTTGTTTTTCGATCATGTCGTCGGTGTCAAAAAAAGGCCGCCGCAACCGCTGGGAGAGGATTTTCCCCACGGCGGATTTGCCCGTCGCCATGAATCCGGTGAGGACGATGCTCATCAATAGGAACGGAGGTGGGCGTTGAACCGCGCCAGATTGTCGGCCATTTCGCGCAGGGAGTCGCCGCCGAATTTCTCCTGGGCGGCCTGGGCCAACACGACGGCGGTGACGGCTTCGCCGATCACGGCGGCGCTGGCCACCGGGCAGACGTCGGAGCGGACGATGTCGGCGGTCATTTCCTCTTTGGTGCCGATGTTCACGGATTTGAGCGGCTTGCGCAGGGACGCCAAGGGCTTGAGCGCCGCGCGCAGGACAATGGGGTCGCCGTTCGTCATGCCGCCTTCGATGCCGCCGGCGTTGTTGGTGTTGCGGAAAAACCCTTTCCCGGCCTTGTGAAAGATCTCGTCGTGGATCGCCGACCCTTTGAGCTTGGCCAGTTCGAAACCCCGGCCCACCTCGACGCCCTTGTGCGCTTGGATGGACAAAAGAGCCTGGGCCAATTGGCCCTCGATGCGGCGGTCCCAGTGGGTGTGGCTGCCGAGGCCGACGGGACAGCCCGTGGCGATCACGGTGTACACGCCCCCCAGGGTGTCGCCGTTGGCTTTGGCGTCCTTGATGGCCTCAACCATTTTATCCTCGGCCGTCTTGTCGGGGCAGCGGAGTTGGGATTTCTCGGCCAGGGCGTGGGCGTCCTCGATGGACATCGCCGGCTCGGCGATGCCGATGCCACCGATTTCCACCACCCAGGAGTAAATCCGAACGCCCAATTCTTCCAACAAACGACGACAGACCGCCCCCGCCGCGGTGCGGGCGGCGGTTTCGCGCGCGGACGCGCGCTCCAAAATGTCCCGGGTGTCCTGGCGGTCGTACTTCAGGACGCCGACCAAGTCCGCGTGACCCGGCCGGGGCCGCACGGTTCGGTGCTTGTCGGAGCGGTCCTCCGCCCGGACGGACATGATTTTTTCCCAGTTTTCCCAGTCCTTGTTTTCAATTTGAAGGGTGATGGGCGAGCCCAGGGTTTCCCCCCAGCGCACGCCGGACAGTATGCGGGCGGTGTCTTTTTCAATGTACTGGAGGCGCTCGCCGCGGCCGAAACTGTATTGGCGGCGGGAGAGCTCCTGATTGATGAAATCTTCGGTGATTTTCAGTCCGGCGGGAACGCCTTCAATGACGGCGGTCAGGCTGGGGCCGTGGGACTCCCCCGCGGTGAGGTAACGGATCACAGTGTCTCCTTCTTTGCGTTTTGAGCGGCCTCGCGCATCACGCGCCGAAGCTCCAAAGGGTCGTATTTTAGCTTTTTTGGCTCTTCCCCAAACCACAGATCAAAAGCCAAGGCGCCCTGGTTCACCAGCATGCCGAGCCCGCCCACGGCCAAACAGCCCTTGGCCCGGGCGGCTTTAAGCAACTCCGTTTCTCGGTGGTAGACCATGTCATACACCGCCTGGTCGGCCCGCAGGTTCGCGGGGTCCAGCGGGGGTGGGTCCCCCGGGTTTTGCCCCGCCCGGGTCGCGTTGATGACGACATCCGCCGAGCGAAAGGCCAAGTCGGTTTCGGAGCGGGCCACCCGCAGGTTCAACCGACGGACGGCGCCGAACCCGAGGGGAAACCCGCCGACCATTTCCTCGGCCCGCCGGGAATGACGGTTCCACACCGTGACGGATTTGGGGAAAGGTCGATTTTTTAAAAAAAAGGAGCCCACGACGGCACGAGCCGCTCCCCCCGCGCCAAGGATCAGAATGTTCCGTTCGCCGAAATCGATGCCGTGGCTTTCGGCGTCCGACCGGAACCCTTCGACGTCCGTGTTCGTCACGACCCAAAGCGATTTTCGATGGGCGGTGTTCACCGCGCCGACAAAACCCCACTCAACGCCGGAAGGGCCCGACCCGATTTCCTGGGCTCTCTCTTTAAAAGGGTTGGTGATGTTAAACCCGTCCAAAAAGTCTTTTTGAGCGAGAAAACTTCCCCATTCCGATTCGGGAATGTCGATTTTCCGATAGGCGGCCTTTAAACCAAAGCGCGCAATGGCGGCGTTGTGCATGGCGGGGGAGAGGGAATAGGGTATGCCGCAACCCACCACGCCGTACCGCGCGTGCCCCTCGGGGACGTCTATGAAAAGTGATTTAAGATCCACCGAGCGTCAATCCTTTCACGAGGAAGGTGGGCGCGCCGAAGGAGCCCAACCAGGCCAAATCGTCCGCCACGGCGACCACGCCGCCCAAAACGTCCTTGAGATTTCCGGCCAGGGTCACGCCCCGCACGCCCCGCCGCACGCGCCCCCCCTCCAACCAGGCCCCGGCGGCGCCAACGGAGAAATCCCCGCTGGCCGGGTCGGCGGTGTGCATGCCGATCACGTCCCACACCCAAAAGGCCCGTCCGGCCAATTCCAAAAGGTCGGCGCGCGGCAGGGCGCCGGCTTCCATGTGAAAATTCGTGGGCCCCGGGGTGGGGGTGCCCCCGGCCCGCGTCGCGTTTCCGGTGCTGACGGTGCGGCCCCGACAAGCCGTTTCGGTGGAATGCAAAAAGGCGCGCAGGCGGCCGTCCACGATGACCGGGGTTCGCTGGGTGGGATGGCCTTCGTCGTCCCAACCGGCGGTGGCCAGGCCGCCGGGGCGACGGCCATCGTCCACCACCGTCACGAGCGGGGCGGCCACCGATTTTCCCATCGATCGGTTCACGTAGGATCGCCCGCGCTGAACGGCTTCGGCGGACACCGCCTGGGCCAGCAGGGCCAAAAATTCGACGCCGACGCGCGGCGCGAACACCACCGGCCAGCGGCCGGAGGTCAGAGGTCGCCCACCCAGCGCGGCCCCCAACCGTTCCAGCAAATCGTCGATCACGGGGTCCAAACGGAGCCCCGCCCAAGACCGGGCCGAGGCCCCGCCCCACACGGACTCGGAGTCGCCCCGGGACTCCCCCAAGACTTCGGCGCCGAAAGACACTTCGGTCCCGGCGTCCGCCACCGCGATCCCGCGGCTGTTGACGACCGCGCGTTCCCCACGGGTTTCCTCGAACGTCAATCGAAGGGCTTTTCGGACCCGGGCGTCCCGTCGGCGCAAATCGTTCTCGATCCGGCCCAGGGCGGCCCAATGGTCCCGGGACGGGGCTTGAAACAGGGTCCGATCTTCCGGATCGGGGGTGTAGGACGTGGGCGAGGGTTGGGGCAAAACACGGGCGCCATCGGCGGGCATGGCGCGGGCCGCCGTCACGGCGCGCTCCCACAGACGGCGGACGCCCCGGGGGGTCGTGTCCACGCCGCTCGCCACCCCCTGACGGCCCCGCCCCAGGGCGCGCACCGTCGCCCGAACGGTCGTCCCCCGGAGGCATTCTTTGGGTTTGCCTTCGGCCCAGGACAGGGCGCGGGACTCCTCTTTCTCCAACAGGACTTCCGCCCCCCAACCGGCGGGCGTCGGCAGACCGCCCAGCAGGGCTTCGGCTCGGTTTTTCAAATTCCCCATGGGGTCAGCGGGTTTGTCCGGCGCGTTTGGCCGCCAAGCGGGCCTGGCGCAAAAGGAAATCCGCGTGGGGGTTGGACGGATCGATGGTGAGGTAGGTGGTGGCCACGTCGACGGCGTCTTTGAACCGTCGCTCGTGGTACGCCCGGTAACCCTCCCGCAGAGCGGCCGTCGGCTTGGCGGTGGACACCGGTTGCAGGTTCAGGAAACCGGAATACAGGAGCACCGCTCCAAAAGTGAAGAAAATCACGCCGCGCGCGCGCCGGAAATTCAGGAGATGGGCGTCGTTGAAAAAGAAATGGCGACCGACGGCGTGGAGTCGCAACACCACGGCGGGACGGTAAAGGTAACCCAGGCCCAAAAAAGCCAGGGCAAGTCCCCCTATGATTTTAACGATTGCTTCCATAACACCACCTCCCGAATGCGGGCCCGGGCGGATTCGAACCGCCGACCCCCTGCTTAGAAGGCAGGTGCTCTATCCAACTGAGCTACGGGCCCTGAAATCCAAACCCCTTCGCCCTTGCTCTATCTGGTTTCCGGCCTAACGGCCGCTCCCACGCGGCATTTCCGCTAACGCGGTCAGCCTCCAACCATTTCCTCGGCCCCTCGCCTCGGTCACAACTGAGCCACGGGCCCTGAACGCAGATTTTAGCCAAAATCGAAGGGTTGAGGATGTCTTTCGGGGGAACCTGCAAAAAACCCCCCGACGAGATCCACAGCGACGGGCGGGGTTTTGCCCAACGACGGCCCACAGACCGCCGCGGCGATCAATAAAGTTCGGCGCCCCCCTGGTGGCAGGCGGCGCAATTTCCGTCGGTTTCCATACCCCCAATGTCGACCGGGTGACGGAACGTCAGTCCTTTGACCGAAACCATGCCGGATTTGGGTTCGTTGCCCTGGGCCATGATCATGTGGCAGGAGGAGCAATCCTTGGTGATGGTTTTCCCCTCCGACGTGGCCAGGGACGAGCCGTGACAACGGAAACACCCGACGGACAAAGAGTGGCCGATGTTTTCGGGGTATTTGCGCCAGGTGACCTTCATTTCGGGGAAAAAGTTGTTGCGGTATATTTCACCCACGGCCGCGACGGCCTTTTCGATATCCGCGGCCCGGTCCTTCGCGAGAGCCGGGAAATTCTCCGCGTAGAACTTCCGCAGCCCCGTCGCGATGGCTTCCTGTGCGACGCGCCGGTCGACGTATTCCTGGTCGAGGGCCTTGACGGCCTCCCGCTTGATGAAAGGCAGGTCGGTCGCGATCAACCCTTGGGCCATGGCCCGGTTGACTTCTACGGCCGGCGGTCGGTAGTTGTGGCTGGGGCGGTTGTGGCAGTCAATGCAGTCCATGGTCCGGACCTCGGCCCCGGCCCGCTCGGCGTCCGTCAACGGATTTTCGGTCGCCCGGTATTCGTGAATTTTCCCATCCGACCCCGTCACGCGCACCCAGGCGATGTCCTGCCGGGCGTGGTCGCGGGCAATGTATTCCACTTTGTTTTCGATCATCATGTGCCAATGAATGCCGTGCCCCCCGCCGGGTCCCCGCGTGCCGCCAACGTCCACCAAAAGGGTGATCGGGTACGGGGTGTTCTCTTCGTCCGCCAGAAAATGCGGGTTGACGTGTTTTCTTTCGCCGAAAAACTTTTCCGGCCAATGGCATTGCAAGCAGGTCTCCCGCGCCGGGCGAAGATTTTTGATGGGCGTCTCAATGGGCCGGCTGTATTTGTTAAAAGCTGTCGAATAAACTTGATAGGCCCCGGACATTTTTGATTTCACAAACCAACCCGCGCCGGGGCCGATGTGGCAGGCCACGCACCCCACCCGCGCGTGGGCGGACCGCAGATAGGCCGTGTGTTCGGGTTCCATCACCTTGTGGCAAAGTGTGCCGCAAAACTTCGTCGATTCGGAAATGTGGTAAGCCTGATAGGTCCCCAGGCTCGAAGCGACCAGAAAGATCGCCGTGCCCGTGACGAAAACGAAAGCGGCGCGGCGGTGTTTGGGATCGCGCAGGTCCAAGTTGAGCACGGGCGGCAGGCTGGCCCCGCGCCCCTGAGCCCGGCGGCGGCGCTCCCAAAAACCGCCCAGGGCGATCATGACGAGCCCCAGGACCAGGAAACCCGGCAGAATCATGTAGGTCAGTATGCCGAGGTACATCGTGCCGGGATGGACGAAGGCGTCCACCAGAACCAACAGCGCGATGATCACGAAGGTGGCGACCGCGAGGAACGCCCCACCGACCGAAATCCAATTGTAAAAGTGGTCAGGAAACCGTTTTTCCGCCATGGACCTCTCCCAATTTTTCTTCCACCGGGAACACCGGCAGAAATTTCACCGCCAGACCGAAAAGGACGACGACCAACGTGAACAACGAAATGGAAACGGCCAATTCCATCCAATGGGGCGTGTAGCCGGGGCCCGTGTAAGGCACCATGGACAGCCAACTGACCGTCAAACGGTTGAGCACCACCCCCGCCAGGGCCGGAAGGCAGGACAACACCAAACGGCGCGGACGTTCCCGAACGGAGTGCCGCGACAACAGAACCGCCGGCAGGAACACCCCGGCTCCCACTTCCAAAAAGAAGACCGCGCCGAGCCAGGCGGGATCCAACAACCGGCCCCAGGCGCCCCGGGCGGACACGTCCACCACCCGGACAACACCGTACAAAAACAAAATCCACGAGGCCGCGCGCGCCAAATCGGCCAGCAACCAGCGGTCCAGCGTTTTCCCAAAAAGGCGCGCGGAATAAAACGACGCCACCACCGTCACGCAAAGCCCCACGGCCACAGACGAAATCAAAAAGAAAACGGGCAGGAGGGTGGAATACCAAAGCGGATGGATTTTTTGAGGGACGATCAGGAACATCGACCCCATGGACGATTGGTGCAGCGTGGACAGGATCACCCCGACAATCACGATGGGAATGGCCGCCCGGTGCAGAAATTCCACCGCCTTTGTGAGGCCCAGCCTCTCCAACACGGCGGGGCTGAATTCGACAGCGAGGACCGTCAAATATAGCGTGACGCACCAGGCCACTTCAAACATGATGGAATGGTGCTGCCACATGGCGAGGGGGTGCCAGAGGTTGTAGGGGCGCCCCACCTCGATGAACAACGTCATGGCCACGAAACTGTAGCCCAGGAAGGCCAACAGCACCACCGGTCGCAGGATGGGCTCGAACCGTCGAATGTGGAAAATATGGACGGTGGCCGCCATCACGAAACCGCCGCCGGACAACGCCACCCCCGCCTGCAAAAAGCCCACCCAGACCCCCCAGGGGTATGTGTCCGACATGTTCGTCATGGCCCCCATGCCCCCCGAGAAACGCAGGACCATCACCCCGGCGGTCACGACCCATAGCGCCGCGAGGGCCCCCAAGGCGCCGCGCCCCGCCCAGCCGGGGGTGCGATGGAGCCCCGCGGTCACGGTCCACCAAGCCAACACCCCGGTGACGACCGCCAAAAAAAGCCACCCCATCACGACTTGTCCTCCGGCGTCCCGTGGGGATTCTTGCGCGAGAGGCTGAACGCCAGAACGCCGAACAGGGAGGCCAGCACGGCCACGATGCCCGGAATCCAACTGACGACGTCCCAGGTTAAGGTGGGCAAGGGCCGCTTCGGCAAATGTTGCTTGAAACCCAGTTTTTCAAAAGGCACGTCGGAAATGTACATCCAGGACGTGCCGCCCACCTCCTCTTCTCCGTAAACGTGGTCGACATAGACGTCCGGACGGGACCGCAGCCGGGACTTTGCTTCGAACAAAAGATCGTCACGACGGCCGAACTTCAGGGCCCCGGTGGGGCAGGCCTCGACGCACCCCGGCGGCAAACCCTTGAAGAGCCGTTGTTGGGCGCAAAACTGGCATTTGCCGATGACGGGAGTCAGGCCGTTGTTCCATTCGAACCGGGGGACTTCAAAGGGGCAGGCGATCATGCAATAGCGACAGCCGATGCATCGGCTTTCCCGGTAAATCACCGGGCCCTGGTCGGTTTGGTCCAGGGCGGCCACGGGGCAGACGGAAACGCAGGCCGGCTCGAGACAGTGCATGCATTGCCGTTTCACCTGTCGGGTCGGGGCGTCGCCGCCGCCCTCCCGATTGACCACCGTCCATTGGAGGAACGAGGGTTCGAGCCGCGTGGACAAATGCTCCATGTCCATCAATTCCTGGGGCGCGTTCAAATCGTTGGCCCGTTGACAACCGCGCATGCAGGCCCGGCAACCGATGCAACGGGTGATGTCCACCAACACCGCGGCGGCGCCGGCTTTCGACGGGGCCCCCGACGCCCGCGCCAGGGAGCGCGGCAACACCGTGGCCGCCAAAGCCCCCAGGGCCCCCTTGAACAGACCGCGCCGCGTGACGCCGTCGCTCATTTTTTCGGCCGCGCCCGAAGAGCCACCCACCCGGCCAACCAGCCGAGGGCCAGCCCCGCCAAAAGACCCAGGAGAGCGACCAACCACGCGCTGTTCCGCGCCCGATCAAGGCGCCATTCCAATTCCTTCACTTTCTCGTTCAAATCAAACACGCTGGTGACGCCCGCCACGGCCATGTGCTTTTGGGTTTCGCTCACCCGCTCGCGCAACTCCGACAGCTGTGCGCTTTTGTGGACCGTCTCTTCGTGGCATCGGGAACAGACCTGCGCTCCGACGGAGAGGTTGTGGCCCGGGGCCCCGGTGCCCATGATGGCATCGGGACCTTGGGCGGAGGCCGGAAAGTGGCAGGTGTTGCATTGGAGACCCGCCCGGTGATGGGTGGCGTGGGCGAAATCTTTTAGCTTGGTGGCGTGACAGGAGCCGCACAACGCGTCGCCACCGCCCGCCCGCAGGCCCTGGCCGTGCGCTTTATGACAGTCGAAACAACGGATGTTCTTCTGCGCGTGCTTGCTCAGTTTCCATTCCGTGTGGGAGGATTTGTGGCAGGACCGGCACATGTCCGATGCAACGGGGATGGGCATTTTGTCCCCGGGGTGCGCCTCCGCCATGGCCCCGTGGCAGGATTCGCAGGTCACGCCCTCGTGGGCGAATTTTTTCCCCGCGGTCCACCCGGTGGTGTGGCACTTGAGGCATTCGGGCTTGGAACCGTTCTCTTTCCAGGATTTCTGAAAGGTCTCCGACGTGTAGGCGCGGGCGTGGATCGACGGTTTCCAATCCTGGAATTCCTGGGGGTGGCACTCGGCGCAGGTCGAGGGTCCCGCGAACTGGGCCCGCGCCGCAACCGCCCCGCCCAGCGCCAGCAACGCCCAATAATTATTTCTTCCCATGGGGATTCTCCGTCCTGTTCTTTGATCGTCGCAAACGCCCGGTCAACCACGCCCAATTCAAGGGGTAGATCGACGGATCGAACACCGTCCAATAGGCGTGCCAAACCAAAATGGACAGGCAAGCCAAAATCGCCTCGAAATAGTGGACCATCGTGGCCAATTCCGGCACCCAGAGCGGCAGATGTTTCAACGTCCAGTCGTTAAACACCAGCAGGGCGCCCGTCGCGACCATGACCAGGGATCCCCAAAGAAGGGCCCAGTATTCGGCCCGCTCGATGTAGCTGGGGTAACGCAGCGACGGCCGTGCCTTGCGCAAACCGAGGTTGAATAAGACCAGATGAATGGGCTCGATCAAATCCCGCAGGCGCGGCAGCATGTTGACCCGCAACAGGAACCGCCCCCGACGTGTGCCCAGCATATAGACCGCGTGCCAAACACCGGTGAGGGTGAAGACCAAAGCCGTCCACCGGTGAAGGGCCTTTCGGGCGGGTTCACCGCCGAACCACTGGAACGACCTTGCCCACCAGGCCTCGGGGAACTCGAGAGCAAACCCACTGTAGGCCAGGACCGTGAACGTCAACGCGAGGACGCCGTGTTGCCAACGCTCGGACCGATTCAAACGGAGGGCGGTCAATTCCCGCCCGTGGAGCGGCGGCGGGCCGTCGAGGGCTTTGCGGACGTAATCCAAAAGGTTGTGGATCAACATGCCGCCGATGGTCAGGGGAATGATGATGAGGTAAAACCACCGGAAGAACAGGATCCACAGATTCGGCCGGTCTTTGGCGCTGGCGTGGATGCGCCCCGACATCAGCTTGGTTTGGGCCCCTTCGTGGCACCGGCCGCAGGTGTTCGACAAATTGTTGGGGTGGATGGCGGAGCGGGTGTCGGTGTGGGGCAGGACGTCGTGCCAGCCATGGCAGGAGGCGCAGTTGGCCACCCGCATGTCCCCCCGTTTGGAGGCAAGGCCGTGGTAGGTGTCCATGAAGCTCTTTAAGCGGCCGGCGGGCAACCCGAACTTCGCCGCCAGGCGCTCCGACTCGTGGCAACCCGAACAGGTTTTGGTCACCGCCCCGCGGAAAACCATCGACGCCGGGTCGGTGGCCGACCGGATCGTGTGCTCCCCGTGGCAGTCGGTGCACACCGGGGACTCTTTGATGCCGTGGGCGCTGGCGCTGCCGTGAATGCTTTCTTTGTAGACCGCGAGGACGTTCTGGTGACAGCCGCCGCAAGTCGCGGCGATGTGGGTCCGATTCACCCGGCTGGCGGGATTGGCCGAACCGTGGAGATCGTGTGTGCCATGGCAGTCGGAACAAACGGCGGCGTTTATTTTCCCCGCGGCGAAGGCCAGGCCGTGGACCGTGTGGTCGTAGGAGTCGACGGGTCGGCGCTCGGTCAGCCGCTGGTTGGCCGGGGCGTCGGTCTTTCCGTGGCAGGCGGCGCAGGTGTCATGGATGTTTTTGCGGTTGACGGGCGAGGCCGGGTTCCGTGAGTTCAACAAGGTGTGGCTGTGGCCGTGGCAATCCTTGCAGGAGGCGGCTTCCGCTTTGCCCCGGGCCACGGCCCGGCCGTGGTCGGATTGAAGATAAATCTGGGTTTCCAAACGGTGGCATTTGGCGCAGGAGACGGGGGCCAGTTTTTCCGGGTGGGGGATCTCGGCGGCGTCGGTGTGGCAAGACACGCATAGGTTTCCCCCGTGGATCGACTTCGCGTAGGCGGCCATGTCCACCACCGGCGCGCCCATGTCGGACGACCCGTGACAGGCGAGGCAGGTTTCGTTGTCGTCGGCCCGCAGGGCGGGGGTGCAAATGACAGCCCCCGCCACCGCCGCCCCGACCCACGGGAGGGTCCACAGGGAACGGCGGCGCGGGGGGGGCATCGTGAAGGACCGGCGTCTATTGTCGCGTCGTGACGGGCGCTTCCACGGCGGGAGCTTCCGCGGCGGGGGCAGCCAGTGACCGCATGTACGTGATCAGGGGGGCCACTTCGGCGTCGGCGATTTTGCCTTTGTAGGCGGGCATGGCGGTTCCCACCCCGTCGATTGTCGCCTTGATCAATTCCTCGTCGGTCTTCTTCAGGGTGGCCTCGTCGTTCACGGCAAAAAGGCCGATGTCCATTTTCTTGGCCTTGGCCATGACCGGGTTGCCTTCGCCCTTCTTCCCGTGGCACATGGCGCATTTCGTGCCGTACAGTTTGGCGGCGTCCTCGGCGAAGGCCGACCCGGCCGCCCCCATTAACCCCAACACCAAAACAACGCGGACAATATTTTTCATTTTCGATCTCCTCGGGTTATTTCTTCGGGGCCAAACCACGGATGTACGCCACCAGGGCTTTGGCGTCCTCGTCCTTGATCTTTCCTTTGAACGCCGGCATCGGCTTGGCGCCGCTGGGGCCCGGCTTGCCCTCGCCCTCCAAGGTTATTTTCACAAGGGCGTCGTCGGTCTTGGCCAGGCTGGCCTCGTCCAACAAGTTCAGGGCGTCGGCCCCGAATTTCTTGGACATGCCCGGGTTGCCCTTGCCCTCTTTGCCGTGGCACATGGCGCATTTGGTGCCGTACAGTTTCGCCGCGTCCTCGGCGAAGGCCGCGCCGGCGCCCGCCAACAAGCCCAAAACCACGAACCCCGCTAGTGCCTTTTTCATTGATTTCCTCCTCGAAGAATAAATTTCAAAAAGCGTCGCAGGCGCTCTGGGCGGTGTAGCCCTCGGGAACGTACACGCAATGGGGCTCCTCCGCCTGTTCGTCGCCGTGGGCGTAATAGGCCCGGGCGCGGCACCCGCCGCAGACAAATTTAAACGAGCACGCGCCGCATTTTCCCTCGAGTTTCGAGGGGTCCCGCAGTCCCTCGAACACCGGGGACGTCTCCCAAACGGTCTTGAACGGGGTCTCCCGGATGTTCCCCACGTTGATCGGCAGGTACCCGCAGGGGAACACATCGCCCTTGTGGGAAATAAAGCACACACCCTGTCCGGCCAGACACCCCTTCGTCGACTGGTGAAGCGCTTGGGTGGGGAGACCGGCGGGAGCGCCCTTGGCCTCCTGGCGGTGATGGCTGGGGGGCAGTCCACCGATTTCCTTGGAGCGTTGCCGGACGATGCGGAAATAATGGGGCGCGCAGGTGGCTTTCAATTCCATTTTACGCTCGATGTCCCGTTCGTAGAACCAATTGAGCCACTTTTCGTAATCGGCCGAGGGCAACATGTCGGACTCCGCGATTTGAACCCCGCAACCCACCGGCACCAGCATGAAGAGGTGCAAAGCGTCGGCGCCCCGGGCGAGGCACATCTCGTACAAGCGCGGCAACTCGTGGGCGTTGTAGCGGGTGACGGTCATATTGATCTGGAGGGACACCCCCTCGCGCTTCAAGTGGTCGAACCCCGCAAGGGACTTTTCGAAGGCCCCGGGGCCGCGGAAGCGGTTGTGGGTCTCGGGCGTAGCCCCGTCGAGTGAAATGCTCACCCGCGCGACCCCCGCCTCTTTGATCGCTTTGGCTTTTTCGGCCGTCACAAGGGTCCCGTTCGTCGCCAGCGCCACCCGCAGGCCGTTGTCCCGGGCGTGGGCCGCCAATTCCAGGATGTCGGGCCGGAAAAGGGGTTCCCCGCCGGACAACACCAAAATGGGTTTGTAATTGGCGGCGATGTCGGAAATCATCTCCTTCGCGGCGGCGGTGGACAGGTCGGTCTCGGACACTTCGTCCAGAACATCCAGCCGCCGGCAGTGGACGCAACGGAGGTTGCATCCCGCGGTGGTTTCCCAAAAAATCAACCGCGGCGGCAGGGGGGTCCCGGCCGGGCGTTGGACAGCGTGTGGATGCGTGTTCGCGTTGGTCATATCTGAACTATATTAATATAACTAAGGGAAATCCCCCACCATGATTTGCGTCATGTTTCCTTCTGCCCCCCCCATTATAGGCCCCAAACGCATCCCATGTGTCACAAAATTGCAAAATTTCGCCAAAATAACGTTTCCCTCGATTAAGTTAAAATAGGGGCATGACGGTTTTCACCGACATCGAATCCATCACCTGGGGCGAAACGGCCGGCAGCACGTCCCTAATCCTTTCTCCCCGGGCGACCCTTGGCTTTGACAAGGCCGGACGCCCCACCGGCCTTTACGAAAACGGATTTTACACCGCCCGCGGACTGGACGGGCGTTGCCTGGAAAAAAAATGGATTTGGGACCCGGGCCGTCCGGACGCCCGGCGGCACATTCGCGCCCTGGACGCGGGCGAACGGGAAAACCTCCGGGCGCGACTCAAAACCCTGCTCGAGAAAGCCCAAGCGTCCCTGCGCTCCGGCACGCCCGTTCGCCGCTACGACCGCGGCCGGGAAATTCCCGCCGACCCGGCCCAAATGGCTCAAAAGATCGACGCCTTGACGGCTTTTTTGAACGGGGAATGGGAGGCGGACCCCCGCCGCTTCGCCGAAGTCTGGAACCCCATCGGCATCCTTCCCCCCGACCAATACCTGTCCCTGGTGATCCAGGTGGTCGAAGGGTGCGCCTGGAATCAATGCACGTTCTGCGACTTTTACGCCGCCCGCCCCTTTCGCGTCCGCGCGCGGGAGGAGATCGACCGCCACACGGACGCCGCCGTCCGCTACTTCGGCGACGGATTGGAGGGGCGATGCGCCATTTTCCTGGGCGACGCCAACGCGCTCCAGGCTCCCCCCACGCTGTTGATCCCTCTGGCGGAAAGTCTCGCCCGACGGTTCCCCCGCCTGGCCCAACCCCAAACGGATGGCGTCGGGGGGCTCTACGCCTTCGCCGAAACCGCCCGCACCTCCGCCTGGGCCACGGAGGAACTTCGGGCCCTGGCCGCGGCGGGCTTCCGCCGGGCCTATCTGGGCATCGAAACCGGGGACGACGCCCTGCGCCGGCTTTTGCGAAAACCCGGTTCGGCGACCGACGCCCTGCGCGCCATGGAAAAAATCAAATCGGCGGGCATCGCGTTGGGCCTCATCGTTCTTTTGGGTGCCGGGGGACGGGATCACGCCCAAGCCCACGCCCGCGCCACCGCCGACCTGCTGATCCGCGCTCCGTTGGGCCCCGGGGATTTCGTCTATTTTTCCCCCCTGGTGGAGGCCGCCGCCCCGGCCTTCCCGACGATGTCCGAAGAGGAAAAGGCCGAACAGCGGCGATGGATTGAAGGGCGCGTCCCCCCCCGCGGGGAACGGCGCGCCCTTTACGACATCCGCGAATTCCTTTACTGATTTCATATAATTGAGTCATCCCGGCAATCCAAAGGATCTTCCATGGATGTTTTCTTTCATTTTTTGCACGTCGTTTCCTTCACGGTGTGGGTCGGCGGGCAATTGTTCCTGGGCCTGGTGTTGGGCCCCACGATTCGACAATTCCTCGGGCCCCGCGAGCGCATGCCTCTCTCGATGGCCATCGCCCTGCGTTTTAAGCGTGTGGGCCACGGGGCCCTGGGCGTGCTGGTCCTGACGGGGCTTTGGCGCGTGCGTTACCTTTTTCATACCGGCCTGGGTTCCTTTGTTGACACCACCTACGGACGGGTTTTCCTGCTTAAAATGGCCCTGTTTGTGGCGATGGTCGCCCTGGGTGTTGTGCACGACAAGGTGCACGGCCCGGCGCTTGTCGCCCTGGCCGAGCGCCCCGACAGCCCCGAATACCGCGCCGCCGCCCGCCGGATGATGGTCTGGGCGCGCTTCAACCTTCTTGTGGCGCTCGCCGTGGTGTTTTGCGGCGTGGCGCTTCGCCACCTCTCGTTCTGACCGACCACCCCCTTATCCGAATCAAAGGAGTCGCGCCATGGATTTTCTTTCCCCCTTGATCAACCCCGACGCCGTTCCCCACGCGGTGTTCGTCATCGCCCTGGTGGCGGGCCTGGGGCTCGCCCTGGGTCATCTCAAAGTTCGCGGCGTCAGCCTCGGCATCGCGGGGGTCCTGTTCGTTGGCCTCGCCTTCGGCCATTTCGGAATCACCCTGAATGATCACGTGCTCGAATTCGTCCGGGAGTTTGGGCTGATCCTGTTCGTTTACGCCATCGGGATCCAGGTGGGGCCCGGCTTTTTCGCTTCGTTCCGCAAGGAGGGACTGCCGCTCAACCTCATGGCCGGGACGGTCGTGTTGCTGGGCGTGTGCATCGCGGTCTTGGCGCATTTTTGGGGCGGCCTCGATCTGCCCGCCGCGGTGGGCGTCCTGACGGGCGCGACCACGAACACCCCCAGCCTCGGCGCCGCCCAACAGGCCCTGCGGGATGTGGTCGGTCCCGACTCCGACCTTCTGAAGTTGCCCGGCCTGGGCTACGCCGTCGCGTACCCCTTCGGGGTGATCGGCATCATTCTGACCATGCTGACCCTGCGCGGCGTCTTCAAAATTCAAATCGACAAAGAGCTCGACGCCTTTTTGCGGGAAAAGCGCAAGGACGCGCCCGTGCTCCACACCGTGCACCTGGAGGTCACCAACCCCAATTTGGCGGGCATCCCCATCGGCCGCATGCCCGGATCGCCGGAAAAATCCGTCGTCATTTCCCGCCTCCTGCACGACGGCAAGATCGTGGTCGCCCAACCCCACATGACCCTCGCCGTGGGGGACGTCTTGCTGGCCGTGGGCCCAAGGGAGAAACTGGAGGAATTGCGGATCATCGTCGGCCGGGAATCGGACCTGAACCTCAAGACCATGGACACCTCCATCACCTCCAAGCGCGTGATCGTGACGAAGAAATCCGTCCTGGGAATGACCGTTGGGGAACTCGCGTTTCCCGAACGGCTCGGCGTTCAAATCACGCGCCTTTCCCGGATGGAAATGGAATTCGCGGGGCACCCGGACCTGAGGCTCAAGTTCGGCGACGCGGTTCTGCTCGTGGGCGCTCCCGAAGCCATTCAATTGGCCACGAAGGAGTTGGGCAACTCGGCCAAACAAATGAACGACCCCCACATCGTGCCCCTCCTGGTCGGCATCGCGCTGGGGGTGTTTGTGGGCATCCTGCCGCTAAAAATTCCCGGGTTGCCGGCCCCCGTCCGTCTGGGGTTGGCGGGCGGCCCGTTGGTGGTTTCGATTTTGCTGGCGCGGGTGGGCCAATGGGGGTCCCTCGTCTGGCACATGCCGATCTCCGCCAACTTCATGGTCCGCGAACTGGGTATTTCCCTCTTTTTGGCCTGCGTGGGGTTGAAGTCCGGCGGTCAATTCGTCGAGACCGTGATGTCGGGAGACGGGCTTTCGTGGATATTTTGGGGCGCGGCGATCACCGCGGTGCCGATTTTGGTCGTGGGATTTATCGCGCGGGGAATCTATAAAATGAATTTCACCGCGCTCTGCGGACTTCTGGCCGGCGCGATGACGGACCCGCCCGCCCTGGCCTTCGCCAACACCACCATGGGGTCCGAGGCGCCCGCCCTTTCCTACGCGAGCGTGTACCCTTTGACCATGCTGTTGCGGGTGCTCTCCACCCAAACAATTATCTTGTTATTGATGCGCTGACCAAAAAAAACGGCCGGTTCAATAGTCGAAATTTTTGAGGGAGGGGCGGACGCGCTCACCGGTTTTGGGCGCGGGGGCCGTCTCCGGGGCCGCCGGCGCCTTTTTTACGACGGGCGGGCCTTTCTTTAAAGGCTTCTTATTTAACCCTTTAATAGACGGGACCTTCTTGGGCGCCGGTGGGCGGGGTTCCCCCAACCGATCGCCGGGGGCCCGGGACGTCCAACGATTTCCCTCGCCGCCCCCGCGCCAGACCAGGGCCAACCGGTGCCAGGCCCTGTCGCCGCCCGCCTGATCCGCCAGGGCGTAATCCAGCCGCGCCGCCTTGAACTGAAACCCCATCCCGAAAGAAATTTTTTCCAGGAACGACGATTCCTCCAGCCCCCCGCCCGTCTTCACGCCACCGCTCTCCGCCAACAAAGATCCGCCCCGCAGGACCAGGGGCCCCGTCCGGTATTCCACCCCCGCGGTCCATCGATTCTTTTTTTCGGGCAGGTCGAACCGGGCCTGCCCGACCAACGCCCACGCCCCGGTGGTCCAGGCGGCGTCGCAGCGAACCGAGGAGGGCAAGGGATCTCCATCGCGCTCGAATTTTAGTTCCGTGCCGAGGTTTTGGGCCGAAACCCCCAGGGACGCCCGGGGCAGGCGGTAAAGGAGGCCGACGTCCCCCGCCCAGGCCCAATCGGAAGAAACCCCCGCCAGCGTGGACCGAACCCCGCGGCCCGCCAGACCCCAAAACACGTTCGGAACCAAACCACCGCCCAAGCCCGCGGCGAAGGAAAAATCCCCCGCGTCGGTGGAGCCGCCCACCGGCTGCCCCAGGGCGTCGGTGCCGTTCCCCCCGTCCGCAAACAACCCCGTCACCGACAGGCCGGCCACCGGTCCTCGACCGGGCCATCGGCGCGCGACCGCGGCGTGGCCGTAGGACACCCCCTCGTCAAGGGGTCCGTAATTCGCGATCGCCTCACCCGCCACCGGCAGGAGGGCCAAACCCGCCGGATTGTGCCCCATGGCTTCGGCTCCGGTCAGGAGCGCCTGGGACCCGCCCAGGGCCTGGGACCGGACGGACGGATCGAGGGTCAAAAACGCGGCGCCCGGGCGCTCCGCGCGAACGCTCGAAACCCCCACCAACAGGGCGGCCAGGGGGGCGCTCCAGCGCGTCAATGGATCACCGTGAAGCGGGCCCGGACGCGGTGCGTCACCCCGTCCGCCTCCCCGACGGCGACGAGCCGGTAAACGCCGGAGGCCTTCTCCTCGGTCCAGAGGTAATCGTGGTGCGCCGACCCGCTCACAAACCCGGTGGGTTCCCCGCTGAGCCGCGCGCGGTGGACCAACCCGCCCGCGCTGTCGTAAATGGAAATTTCCAAGCGGTCCATGGCGGGCATCCAAATCCGCAGGGTGGGATCTTGTCCGGCCCGCGCGGGGTTGGGGAACGGGGTCGCCGACGCGCTCGCCCCCGCCGGGACGGTCTCCGGCGTCCGGGCCGAGGCGGCCGCCGTCGGGGATTCGTGGTTCTTGAAATCGTAGGCCGCCACCGTGTAGCCGTACAGGGTGTCCGGCGGCAAGCCGGTGTCGTCGTGGGAGGTCGCCGTGACCGTGGCCACGAAAACGCCGTCCCGCCAAAGACGGTAGCCGGCCACCCCGTGGTCGTCGGTGGAGGCCGTCCAGCGCACCCGCAGGCGGTCCGCCGCGAGGGGAACGGCCCGAACGTTGCCGGGGGTCGACGGCGAGGAGACATCGACGAGGACCGCCGCCAGGGCCTCGGCGTTGACCCGTCCGTGGCCATAGAAGATATCAAAGCCGGCGGCGCCCAGGTCGTCGGCGGTCGAGGTCAGGGCGCTTTTGACCTGCGTGACGGTGTACGTTGGCCAATAGGACAACACCAGGGCCGCCAGACCGGCCACGTGCGGCGAGGCCATGCTGGTGCCGGATTCTTCGATATAGCCCCCCCCCAGGGAGGTCGAGCGGACATCCACACCCGGAGCGGTCAACGCCAATTTGGTTCCGAAATTGGAAAAGGACGCGCGCACGTCATTGACGTCCGTCGCCCCCACGGCGATAACGCCCGGCAGGGACGCGGGGGTAAAATTCGCCACGTTGATGGGGTTGCCAAATAAATCGCCGTTGCCCGCCGCGGCCACAAACACCACCCCGTGGGAAATCGCGTAGGCCACCGCGGAAGCAAGCGTGGATTCCGAGCCTTCCCCGCCCCAACTGGCGTTGATGACGTCGGCGCCGTTGTCGACCGCGTAAAGGATCGCGTTGGCCAGGGCCTGAAAAGTCCCGTCACCAAAAAAATCCAACCCCTTGAGCGCCATGATTTGCGCGTCGTAGGCCACCCCCGCCCCGCCTTGGCCGTTGTCCGCGGTGGAGGCCACCGTGCCCGCCACGTGGGTGCCGTGCCCGTTGTCGTCCGTGGGGTTCGCGTTGTCGTAGGCGAAGTTCCAGCCCGTGACATCGTCGATGAACCCGTTGGCGTCGTCGTCCAAACCGTTGGCGGGAATTTCCGCCGGGTTGGTCCAAAGGTTGGCCGACAGGTCGGGGTGGGTCAACTCGACGCCGGAGTCGATCACCCCCACCACGACATCGGCGCCGGTGGTGTGGTCCCAGGCGGAAGTGGCGCGTATGACGCGCAGGCCCCAGTACAAGGAGAGGGCGGGATCGCTCGGGGTGTAGCACGCCCGGGCCCGGCGGTGGGGTTCGACGGACTCCACGGCGGGGTCCGCGCGGTAAGCGGCCATCAGCGCCGACAGGTCGGCCCCGGGGGCGAAGCGAAGGACCGCCGTGCGCTCCAGGGCGTCCCGGAACTCGACGGCGCGGCCGCGCAACTCCGCCGACACCCGCGCCCCCCGCCGAAGGGCCCGGACCCCGCCCATCGGTCGGGGTTCGGAGATCAGGAAACGGCGCGCCTCCAAAAGGCCGCGCGCTCCGTGCAATGTCGAAAGGGAGGCGGAGGGTGTGACCATCGCGGCGCGCGGGCCGCGGCGCACCCCCGCCGGCAGGCCGATGTCCGCGGGGTTTTTGAAACGAACGAGGATTTCCCCCTCCACAATCGGCGAAAAGGGCCGATCGCGCTCGGCCCCGTGGGCGAGGAAAGGCGACAACGACAAAAGGAGGAGGGCGATCCCGCCGACACGCGCGCGATCGCGGGGGGCCATCAAAGCGTCGGGTCGGCGCCCAGGTAGCCTTCCAGGGACTTGAGGGCGCCGGGGGACTCCGCCCATTGGATCTCTTGCTTGAGCCGGGCCATCCGCTCGTGAAGACCAAGGGCCAAGACCCGCTCCGGCGGCAGTCCCGCCAGCGCGTTTTCCAAGGCGGTCCGATGGCGCACCAACAGGTTCTTCTCTTTCTTTTGCTGGGTGTCCAAGCGGGTTCGATACCAGTCCGAGGCGAGCATCGCCTCCAAGGTGAACAATCGGCGGACATCGGGGTGGTTCACGTCTTTCCCTTCCCAATGCCCCTTGGCCATGATGTGAAGGAGCGCCGCCAGGGGCGGCGCGGCCCAGCGAACGCTGCCATCCTCAAAATACCCCTCGGCCACCCGCTTGTGGGCCGCGGCGACGGCTTCGATCCCGTCGGCAAAAACGTCCGGGTCCTGGGTTTCGGGCCGAAGAATCGCCTCGGAGAAAACGATGTCCGGGTTGTTGAAAATCCGTCCAAGAAACTCCCGGGCGAAACGTCGGGTGACACGGTAACCCAGCCGCGACGCGGGGATAAGGCGGCCTCGGTGATCAAAATCGACCAACTTCTCGAGCCGGCCGGTGCGGATCATCTCGTCGGGCGCGCGCTCCTCCGGGGTCAAGCGGGCCCAGATTTCCGGCACCAACAAGCTGATGTCATGGTCGACCCGAACGTGGGGCCCGATGTATCCCGCCGCGGTCGAAAAGCCCGGGGCCCCGGTGAGGACAAAAGCCACGAGGGCGTTGTTCAGATCCACGATCGGCGGCAGGGCGTTGAAGGGCCCTTTGGTCAAAGCCCCTTCCGAGCCGAAGCCGGTGGTGGAGGGCGATTTCCCCGTAAGACTGCTGATGAAATCCATGAACAACTCGGGCAATTCCTGATAATGGATCGGGTTGTAAACGCACAGGGGAGGCGCCCCGATTTTGGCGTCGGGTGGGTTGTTGCGGCGCGCGGGGAGCACGGCGTTCACCGGCCACACCAAGGGCCGGCCCAACAAAACGCGGCGGAAAAGGCGGGAGCCCATGCGCGCAACGTGAGTCCCGCGCGCGTTGACCAAATCCGGCCTGTCCTGAAGATAACGCGGGTTTTTCGATGGTTTCCCATCGACAAGGCGCGGGTGGGCGGACGAAACGAGGAACGTCGGTTTCATATCGATCAAGAAATCCCGCCACACCGCGCGGACGGAGTCGGTGAATTGATCAAACACCGGCGCGTCGTCCACCAGGTCACGGACTTGCGGGCGCGTCAAAGGCTCCCAGTTGGATAAAAACACGTTTTTCCCGGCGATGTCGGCCTCGGCCTGTTTGTCGTAGCCGGGGATCACCGCGTCGTCGGGGCGCTGGAACAGGCGGCGCTCGCAATTGGCGAGCAGCTTGACGCTCGGGCCCGGCAGACCGCTTTCGACGCCGTCCAAGTCCGCGCGGGGGACCACCACGCTGGCGGTGATATCGTCCTCCATCTGGACCTTGTCGGCGGTGTCGAAATCCTGCCGCACCCGGTAGATCCTCCGGGACCCGTCTTTTTCGTATCCCACCCGAATGTAGCTGGAGCGCAACCGATGGCCCTCCACCTTCAATTCGTGCCCGGGGGCCCCGTTGACCATGTCGACGGAAAAGTGGGGGCGCCAATCGTTCCCCCATTCCGGGCGATAGAAGCGCTTTAAAATCAACACCAAATCCAAAATATGGCGGGGGATCGACGCCAACCAGGCGTTGAACTCCGTCGTGTATTCCGGCGCGGGGGTCAAAAGCTTGATGACCGACCCCAGGGATCGCGCCGCGCTGAGGATCGGTCGCGAGGGCCGCGTCATCACGCGGGGGTTGATGAAACGGTCGCCGTAGTTGCGCGCGATGATCGCCGCCACGGCGTCGAGATCCTTTTGAAGATCCGCCACGAAGACGGGGCCCTGCACCATGGCGTCCTCAATGGATTTGGAAATTTCAGATTTCCCCCCGCCACTGACCGTGCTCGGCTTGTGGCACAAGACGCCTTCGGCGGAGATCCCGGCCAAATGCCATCCTTGCCCGCCCACCTGGCGGCTAAGACCCACTTTGTACCCGTTGGGCAAAATGTGGATGTTGCGGGGCGACAATCGAATGTTCTGAAACTTCCCGTTCCACATCCAGGAAACCGTTTTCGAGTGCAAGTCGAAAAGGGCATCCTCGGGAACGTACCAAACCTCGGGATACTCCCGGTCGACGGCGTACCCCTCCGGTTTCACGTCCATCAAGGCGTCGTACATGGCCGTCATCTCGGAAAAGGTCAATCCGTTCTGGGGCACGATGCGCGGCTCTTGCTGGAACCGGCCGCCCAGGTCGTAACTCGCGAAGGCGACCGCGCCGCCGGCGTGCTCTTCCTCGGCCCAACCGAAGAGGTTGGCCGAAAAACTGATTTGGGTTTTGACTTCCTTTTTGCAATAGCCGAAGTAGTTGTCGGCGATGATCGTGAACATGACGCCCCGAGCGTCCCGGGCCGTGATTTTAAAGGCCTGCCCGTCGTTGTACAACTCGTTGGGGTCGGTCCAGAACATCCGGTCCCGCTTTTGGCGATCGGTCGCCTCCGCAACGGGGGGCAAGCCCAGGGCCTTTTTGGTCAGGTTGATCAAATGGGGCGCCAAAAGAACCCCGCCGGTGTGCCCCGTCCACCCATCGGTGTCGAGGGCGGAGTCGTTTTCGGGCAAGTGGGGATCTCCCCCGTTGCCGAAAATGGATTCCACGAAATCCAAATTGCCGACCATCCCCCCGGGGGCGAAAAAACGAATTTCCGTGGTCTTTGCCGAACGGCGTTCGGGAATCGCCGGGCACACCAAAGGGCGCATCAAAAGGCTCACCCAGACCCGGGCCGGGTCGAACCGGCTCGCCGTGTAGGGCAACACCATCATGTCGTCCGGCGGCGCCAGCGCGGCGCGCAACAACGATTGAAACACCGCCTTGGGAACCGCCCGCTTATCGCCGGGAATCGGGAAACCGCCCTCCGCCACATGAAAAACACCTTCGGTGGTACGGCGGTCGTGCTTGGGATTGTGGAGAATGCCCTGCTTGACCCGGTAGGTGCTCACGATGGGGGAGAGAAAACTGTCCTGGTCCGGCGGCAACGAGACGGCCCGCGCCAAACCCGGCAGATCCAAAACGAACGTGTCGGAAGGAAGCGTGGGGACATCGCCCGGAACATCCGCCAAATAGGCGTTGAGAAAGGCCTGCAACCGGTCGTCCACGGGCGCGTGCCGTTGGGACAAGAGGCGGCTCTTTTCTTGATAGTTGCGAAGCAAGGGACGCGCCACGTCGACCAAGGGTTCGACGCCTTCGGGGACAGGCACCCCCAGGGCGGCCAATTTCAAAGCGATGTAGGTGGAGAGGTTATCGGACATGATCGTGATCCATTAATTTATTTTTTTTATTCGCTTCCTCATTTTATCAAACGCGGCGGATCCCGTCGACCCACCCGACTCAGAGCCTCGTCGATGGTGCCCACGGACTGGACGGCGGAGTCCCCTTCCAAAAGGCCGGCCCGCTTCAACAACCGCAAGGGTTGGGGACCCGCCCCGACGAGGACCACCGACCGCCCCCCTTGGCGCAGGTCCGACAACACCGCCTCGAGGGCCACCAAGGCCGTGGCGTCGAGGTGCGGCACCTCGGTCAGGATGAGCACGACGCAGCGCATCTGTTGATGGATCGCCCGCAGGGCCCCGAGGGCGTTCTCGACGGCACCGAAGAACAGCGGCCCGGCGATTTCATACACGAAGACGTCCCGGGGCCAGGCGTGGCCCGTGGCGGAGGGGCCGTGGGACAAAGACCGTCCCCGGGTGTGGCGGGCCATGCGGCGCAGGAACAACAACGCAGCGAGCACGATCCCGGCGGAGACACCGATCACCATATCGAACAAAACGGTCAGGAGAAAACAGGCGGCGAGCACCAAGAGATCCCCCCGCGGGGCCACCCGTCCGAGGTGCCGCACCCGACGAATTTCGGACATGTGATAGGCCACCACCAGCAACAAGGCCGCCATCGCCGCCATGGGCAGTCGGGAAATCCACGGGGCGAAGAGGAGCACCACCCCCAGGACGGTGAGCGCGTGAGTCATGGCCGCCAGGGGGGAGCGGGCCCCCGCGCGAATCCCCGCCGCCGTGCGCGCGAAGGCCCCCGTGGCCGGCAGGCCCCCGAAAAAGGCCGCCGCGATGTTTCCCTGCCCGAGGGCCAGCAACTCGGCGTCGGGGTCGTGGCGCGTGCGCGTCATGCCGTCGGCGACGACGGCGGACAACAGGGACTCAATGGCCCCCAGGAGCGCGATGGCCAGCGCGGCGGGCAACAGGCTTTCGATGTAGGCGAAGCTTAAGACCGGCGCCGCGCCGGACGGGCCCGCCCAGGCCCAGGGCCAAACGAAGGGCGGCGCTCCGGCGGGGATACCGCCTGTGGCGGCGAAGCGTGTCGCCACGGTGGCCGCCCGGAACGAAGGGAAGAGGGATTCCAACGCCGCCACGCCGAAGGTGACGATCGCCAGGGCCCCCAAGAGCGCCGGCACGCGGCGAACGAATTTCGGCCAAACCCAAAAAAGGAAAAGCGTGACGGCCCCGATGGCGCATTCCGTCCCGGACACGGTGGCCCGCGCCGCCCACAGGGCCCCCAGACGAGGGACGAAGTGGTCCGGCAAGGCGCCGGGTTGGAGGCCAAAGAAATCTTTTATTTGAAGGGTGGCGATGACGAGGGCGATGCCCGAGGTGAAACCCGTCGTCACGGGGTGGGGCACAAACTGGATCACCTGGCCCATGCGGGCGAGGCCCATCAAAATCAACAAGACGCCCGCCATGGCCCCGGCCAGCGCCAGGCCCGCCAACCCGTGGCGGGAGGCGATGGGCGCCAAAATGACGACGAACGCGGCGGTGGGCCCCGTGACCTGATACCGCGACCCGCCAAAAAGCGGCGTCAGAAACCCGGCGACGATGGCCGTGTACAAACCGTGCTGGGGCGCCACCCCGCTGGCCACCGCCAGCGCCATGGACAGGGGCACGGCCACCAGACCCACCGTGAGTCCCGCCAACAAATCCCCCGTCAGATCCCGGCGGGTGTAGCCTTCGGCCCAGCGTTCCCGCAGGGCTTGGAACGGTCGTAAACGGAGAACGCGAATCAACTTCCGGGCGGGATCGACAAGGCGCTTCATGGGGGCTCAGAGGTCCCGCAGAACCCGCAGGGCCCGGTCGATGTCGGCGCCCGTCAAAAAAGGGCCGAAGGAAAAACGGAAAGTGCCGTCCGGCAACGTCCCGAGCCAGCGGTGCGCCCAGGGGGCGCAATGCAAACCCGCGCGCACCATCAACCGCCCCTTGGCCCACAGGCGGTCGGCGGTCCGGGCCGGCGCTTCGCCGCCGAACCGGAACGACGCCACCGCCACACGTTCGGCGGCGGCCGATGGACCGAACAGGCGCAGCCCGGGCACGCGCGCCGCCCCGGCCAAAAACGCCTCCATGAGACCGCGCTCGCGGCGTTGCACCGCGGCGGGGCCGCCCCGTCCCCGGAGGAACCGCACGCCCTCCAGCAGCCCCAACAGTCCGGGGGCGTTGTGGCTGCCCGTTTCCAAGCGGTCGGGGTAAAACGGGGGTTGAAATTCTTTTTCCGAGAGGCTGCCCGTGCCGCCGTGGCGAAGAGGCGTCAAATCAAGACCCGGGGTCACGATCAACGCGCCGGTGCCGAGGGGCCCCAAAAGGGCTTTGTGCCCGGGAAAGGCCAGGAGGTCGATTTTCATGGCCCGCACGTCGATCGGCACCGCCCCGGCGGACTGCGCGGCGTCCACGAGGAACGGGAGGCCCTTCCGCCGGGCGAAGGCGCCGAGGGCGGCCAGGGGTTGAAGCCCCCCCGTCACGTTGGAGGCGTGGACCGCGGCCACAAGGCGCGTTCGCGGGCGGAGGCATTTTCCAAGCCGGTCCGGGATCGCGCGCCCGTCCCCATCCACGGCCATCACATCGATGGCGATGCCGAGCTTCTCTTTAAGGGCGTGCAGGGGTCGAAGGACGGAATTGTGCTCGAAGGGGGTGACCAGGGCGCGGTCCCCCCGCTTCCAAGGCAAGCCGAAAATCGCCAGATTGAGGGCGTCCGAACAATTGAGGGTGAAGATCACCCGTCGGGGATCGGGGGCGTTGAAGAGGCCCGCCAACGCGGCGCGACAGTCTTGAAGAATTTCTCCCGAAGCCACGGCCCGGGGGTAGGCGCCCCGCCCCGCGCTGGCCCCCACGGACCGTTGGTAGGCCGCCAAACTCCCGACCACGGCGGGGGGCTTGGGCCAGGAGGTGGCGGCGTTGTCGAAATACAGTTCTTTCAAATTTACGCGACCGGCAAATTCAATTGCACACGGACCGTGCCGTCGGTGCACACGGTGTGGCGGAACCCCAGGCGCTCCGAAACCCGCAACATCTCCAGGTTTTCCTGGCGGATTTCCGCCCACAGATGGGTAATCTTTTCCGCCCGGGCGATTTCGACCATGTGCCGCAGGAAAGCGGTGCCGAGCCCCTTGTTTTGGTAGGGGTCGGCCACCAACATCGTCCATTGGGCCGAAGCGGTGCCCGGCCGGCGCGACAGACGCCCCACCGCCCAGATCCGCCCCGGAGCGCCGCCGACGGCGGGCTGTTCGGCGACCAACACCAATTCCCGGTCGTAATCGACAAAACAAACGCGGCGCAACCGTTCATGGGCGGTGCGGGCCCCCAAATCAAAGGGACGCAAATACCGTGACACGACGCTCCGCTCCGAAAGGTGGCTGTGGTACTCCACCAACAAAGGCTCGTCCTCCGGCCGAACCGGCCGGATCAAAAGGCGCGTCCCGTCCTTGGCCGTGATCTCCTTGTCGAAATCCGTCGGGTAGGGCCGGATGGCCGGGCGCACGCGGCTTTTTTCCTCCTCGGGCGTATAGAGGGCCACCCGCGCGTCCATGGCGACGACCCCTTCGGGAGAAACCAAAAGCGGGTTGATGTCGATTTCTTTAACGGCCGATTGCTCCACGGTGAGCCAGCTGAAGCGGATGAACGCGCGCTCCAGCGCGGCGAGATCCCCGGCTTTTTGGCCGCGCACGCCCTGCAGGGCCTTCCAAATTTTGGTCCGGGACATGAGGCGCAGGGCCAAGGTGCTCGTGAGCGGGGGCAACCCCAGGGCCTTGTCTTTGAACACCTCGACCAGTTTGCCGCCCGTGCCGAAGAGCAAAACAGGGCCGAATTGAGGATCGGGGCTGGCGCCGAGGATGACCTCGTGTCCCTCCCACCGGATCATGCGTTGCACGGTGACGCCGTCAAAGTGACCGGGGCCCTTGATCGATTCCAGGTTGCGGCGAATCGTGTCGAAGGCCGTGCGCGCGGCGTCCGCCGATTGAAGATTCAACATCACCCCGCCCACGTCGGATTTGTGGGTGATCGTTTTGGAATGCAATTTCAAGACCACGGGGTAACCGAGGGCGTCGGCCTGACGGGCCGCCTCCTCGGGCGAATGGGCCAGACGCGTCTCGACCGTCGGGATCCCGTAGGCCGCGAGCAATTGCTTGGATTCGTCCTCCGTCAGGATGCTTCGTCCGGCGGCGCGGGCGCCGTCGATGAGCGCCTTGGCGCGGGCGTAATCGACGCCGGATTCGTGGGCGCCCGCCGACAGGGTCGGGGTTTCGTAGAGGGCCTGCAAGTGAGCGCTGTAGGCCCACATGGTGCAGAAAATCTTGGCCGCGGTGTCGGGGTAATTGAACACCGGGATCCCCGCCTTGGTGAGCACCTGCCGCCCCGCCTCGACGGTTTCGCCGCCCATCCAACTGGCGAGCACGGGTTTGCCCGCCAGCGCGCCGGCCTTGAGCGCCAACTGCTGGGCCGAACCGGTGGCGTCCGTCATGTCCTGGGGGGTCAAAATCAAAAGCAAGCCGTCGGAATTCGTGTCTTTGATCGCCGTTTCCATGGCGCGGCCGTAGCGGCCGGCGTCGGCGTCTCCCAGCACGTCCACGGGGTTGCCGTGGCTCCAGGGGCCGGGGAGAAACCCATTCAACTCCTTCATGGTTTCGGCGCTGAGCTCCGCGAGCTGCCCGCCGTTTTCGATCAACGCGTCGGCCGCGAGGACGCCGGGCCCGCCGGCGTTGGTGACGATGGTCAGGCGGTTCCCCTTGGGACGGGGTTGGCGGGCCAGGGTCCCGGCCATCTGGAAGAGATCCGAAATCGCGTCCACCCGGATAACGCCGCAGCGCTCGAAAGCCGCGTCCAGCACGTCGTCGCGACCCACCAGGGACCCCGTGTGGCTCACCGCGGCCTTGGCGGCCGCGTCGGTCCGTCCCGCCTTGATGACGATGATGGGTTTGGTGAGGGACACTTCACGGGCCGCCGACATGAAAGCCCGGGCGTCGCCGACGGACTCCATGTAAATGACGATGCTTTCGGTTTTGGGATCGTTGCCCAGATAATCGATCAAGTCGCCCCAGCCGATGTCCAACATTGACCCCAGGGAGGCGAAGGCCGAGAACCCGATGTTCTCCCGAAACGACCAATCCAACACGGCGGTGCACAGGGCCCCCGATTGGCTCAAAAATCCGACGTTGCCGGCGGCGGAAATCCCCTTGGCGAAGGTGGCGTTGAAACCCGACGGCGGGCACATGAGCCCCAGGCAGTTCGGGCCCAGAATGCGCATTTTGCCCCGGGCGATGTCCTGGATGCGTTTCTCCAGGGCCGCGCCTTCCGCGCCGAATTCCTTGAACCCGGCCGAAATGACGATGGCCCCGGGCACGCCCAAGGACACACATTCGGCGATGACCTCCGGAACCTTCGGCGCCGGGGTGGCGATGACGGCGAGGTCGACGGCCTCGGGCACGTCCGACACCCGGGGGTAGGCCTTGATGCCGAGGACGCTTGAGCGCTTCGGGTTGACGGGGTAGACGGTGCCGCCGAAAGAGGAAGAGATCATGTTCCACAAAAGGGTCCGACCGACGGTGCCGGCGTGCTCGGTGGCCCCGACCACGGCCACGGATTTGGGGCGGAAGAAGACGTCCAGCGACCCGCGGTCGCCCCGGAAGACGTCGTGGGCGGGATCGGCCTGACCGGCCAGGGAATGGGACAAATCGGAAGAAGACGATGACATGGGAACCCTCTTTTCGTGGAAGGATGGGGGTATTTTATCAAATCCCCGGCGCTTTTTCCCCGAAGGAAAACCGCCGCGCGCGGGGGTTGCAAAGCCCCCCCGCCGGGGTTAGGATTAAGAGGCCCCCCGGTCGGTCGTTCGGGAGGCCCGGAGGTTCCGTGGTCGAGACAGGATCCTCATCCAACGCCTTTTGGCGCGCCCCCCTGGCGCGGACGAAGCGTCTTGCCCAAATGCTCCCCTTGAGGAGACGGTCCGACAAACCGCGGACCCTTTTTCGCCCCGGGGCCATTCGGGGGCACGCGTTCCTGGGCGCGGTCACCTCGTTGCTCACCGTGGCGGTTTTCGTCCCCCCCACGGCGCACTACCTAGAGACCCAACGGCGGCTCGAGCGTCCGGCCTTACGTCGGTCTTCCGCCGCGCTCCGCTTCGCCGAAGCGGGTCTCCGCCGCGGACTGAAGAAACTCGGCGAATCCGAAATCCTTTGGCAGAAAGCCCGGGTCGGCACGGAAATCCCCAATTACAACGACGACATGACGTTCACGGACGAGCGGGGCGGCACCTACCGGGTGCGGTTTGTCCCCGGGCCGTCAGCGACGGACGTCACCATCGTGGCCACCGGCTACGATGAGGAAACCGGCGAAACCCGGAGCGTGCGGGCGGCCTACACCCGCGATGGCATCCGCACCGCCCTCGCCACCGAGGGGACCCTGGCGCTGGGGCCTTCGGTGCACGTGCACTGGGGACCGATCGTTTCGCGCGGGGACTTGCTGTTGGGAAACACGGACGGGTTTCCACGAAAATTCGTGGCGAAAAACATCCTCCGCTGGGACGAAAAAGAGATCCCCACCACCGACCGATATGCCAACGACCGGACCTTGGGCCGCGCCCCCGTTCTGGACATGGAGTATTACCGCCACCGGGCGAAGTTAAGCCGCGTGCCCATGTCCCCCGATGAGGGCGGTCGCCTGGAATGGAGCGGAGAGGGCCCCTGGCCCGCCCTCTCGGACCCCCCCGAGTCCGGGTATTTCCGCGCGTCCAAAAACAGCCTGCACGGCATTCGCTTTCGCGCTTCTCCGGACGGCCGCGCCTATTCCCTGTCCGATCCGACCGCCGTGATTTTCGTTGAAAACGACACCCCCAACCCCGTCGACACTTGGTTGTGGCCCAACGGGGCCAACCTGGAGCTCGAGGCGTTGATCCTGGTGGGCGAGGGCAACAACCTCAATCTCACCACCCAGCGGGGTTCGTTCCGGGCGGTGTTGCCGGCCAAGGCGGCCGATGAGTACGGCCCAGGCGCCCGCCGCCCTTGGCAAACGTTCGCTCCCCTCCTCACGGAGCCGGGGCGCTGTTGCCAACGCATTGCGGACGCCGGGATACGGGGTCTGGTGTGGGTGGACGGGGACATTGTTAAAAAAGACGCGGGACCGATTTCCATCTTGGGAACCGTGCGTGTGGGAGGGACCTTGCAGGCGCGGGACTTGACGATTTATTACGACGACGCCGTTGCGTTGAGCGGCAAAACCGACGGCAAATCGCTCTACCGCGCCGACTGGAAGGAAACGACCGACCTCAAATGACCGGCGCGGCTTTTCGCGGGGGCCAGTACACCGAGGCGGTGATGGACAGGATCAACACCCCCACCACCACGCCGAGGGAGAGCCCGGTCGAGATGTGAACGTAATGCGACGCGAGCATCTTCACGCCCACGAACGCCAGGATCAAGGCCACGCCGAATTTTAAGTAGGCGAACAGCTGGACCAGGCCGCTCACCAAAAAGTAGAGCGCCCGCAAACCCAATATGGCGAACACGTTGGACGTGTAAACCAAGAAGGTGTCCTGGGTAATGGAAAAAATGGCGGGGATCGAATCCAACGCGAACACCAAATCGCTGAACTCCACCACCAACACGGCCAGGAAAAGAGGCGTGGCGTGGAGCGCGCCATTAACCCTGGCAAAGAAACGGTCCCCCCGCAAACCCGTCATGGGCAACCACTTCTTGACCCGCCGAAACAGGGGATTTTCCTCGGGTTTAAACTCTTTTTCCCCCCCGAACGCCATCTGGTAAGCCGTGTACAACAGGAACCCGCCGAACACGTAAAGGACCCAGTGGAACCGCTGAATGAGGGCGGCCCCGATAAAGATAAGGATGAACCGCATGACGAGAGCGCCCAAAATGCCCCATTTCAGCACCCGGGGCTGGTGCTCCGGAGCGACGGAAAAATAGGAAAAGATCATAATGAACACGAACATGTTGTCGACCGAGAGGGATTTCTCGATCAAATAGCCGGTGAGGAACTGCATGGCCTTCTCGGGGCTGAGAAAAAAATAGATCCCGACCCCAAACAACAAGGACACCGCCACCCACACCAGGCTCCAGAGGGCCGCCTCCCTCATTCCCACCGCGTGGGATTTTTTTTGCCCCACGGCCAGGTCGATGTAAAGCATCACCGCGACGATGACGTTGAACAGCACCCACATGACCAACTGGTGGCTCACGACGCGGGCCCGGGCTTGATGGGAAGAAATCCGCGTCGCGCCTGGCGGCAGATTTCAACGAACTCCCCGGTGAAGTCCGCCTTTTGAATGATCCAGTCGAGATAATCCGGGTCTTCTTTAAGGACCTGGGCGAGGGCTTGGTAGCGGTGTTTGCCGAAATTAAAGTAGGCCTCCCCGTCCCGCCAAACCAGTTTCCCGTCACGATCGACGTGGGAGGGCTCCGGCGCGGTGCAAAAAGCGTGGAGGCCGTCCATGTCCTTGGGCAAATCGGCGTAGCGCTTCAGTTGCGCCTCGAGGACTTCCATGGTCGCCCGGGTGTCGGCCGCGGCGGAATGGGCGTTGATCAACTCCTTCCCGCAATAAAACCGGTAGGCCGTCCGCAGGTCGCGCCGCTCCCGTTCCCGGAAAATGATGCTGGCGTCGGCGATGCGTCGCCCCTCCATGGAGAAATGCAACCCGGCCCGGCCAAACTCCTTGGTCAACATGGGGATGTCCAACCGGTTGAGGGCGAACCCGCCCAAATCCGAATCGCCGATGAAATCGAAGAGGCGCTGGGCCCATTGGCCGAACTTCGGCTGGCCGCGCAGCATCTCATCGGTGATGCCGTGGATGGCGCGGGATTCCGCCGGGATTTTGAGGCCGGGGTCGAACCGCTGGCAGAGTTCCTCGGCGCGTCCGTCGGGATGGATTTTGATCATCCCAATCTCAATGATCCGATCCAACTCCAAAAGGAGTCCGGTGGTTTCCAGATCGAAGAAAACGATGGGCCGCGAGAGAGATAGAAACGACATAAAGGAAGGTGATTTTACGAATTTTTCACGTGCGGCGGACGAAAATCCGCTCGGCCACGGCCTCCTCCAGGGCCAACTGCGTCTCCCCCAGGTCCAACACGAAGGCGGGGTAAGTTTGGTGCAACTTGAGGTCCGCCCCGGGGACCAATCCCAACGCCATCAAACGGTGAAGCTCCGGATGGTCTTTAAGCCGCAAATACGCCACGCGGCCCGATTCGCCCGCTTTCATGCGCGCTAAGGGCTCCACGATCGGTGACAATTGATCGGCGTGGCGCCGGCAGCAGTCCCCCGCGGGGATCGCCAACCCGTGCGGGCATTCGGCGGGGTGCCCCAACAAGGTGCAAATGGATTCGCTCACTTCGGCCGAGAGGATGTGTTCAAAAACGCAGGCGTTCGGGTCGATCACCGATCGGTCCAAATGGAGAACATCCGTCAGCAGCCGTTCCGCCAAGCGGTGTCGGCGGATGACGGCCGCCGCCGTGGCTTCCCCCTGGGCCGTCAGATGCGCGCGTCCCCCCTCTTCGGTCACGAACTTTTCCTTGACCAGCCGGTCCCAGGCGGAGGGGTTACCGGCCGCGGTTAAGGCTTCCCGCACGGCGGCGGCCGCCGTCACACCGGATTCGCGTTTGTGCCAAACCAGCCCGAGGGATTCCTCGAGGTCTTCGCGTTCGGCCGTGGGGAGCGGGTATTTGATGGATTCGGTCATAGCACCAGTCCTGGGAAGAGTATCAGCACTTGATTGAGCCCGCCCGCGATCAGCAAGGCAATGCCCAAAACCGCGCCGGTGATGGCCAAAGCGCCCTTCCACCCGCGCTCTTTAAACATCATCAACCATTGGGCCACGCACGGCATGAACAGCGTGATCAGCACCAAACTGACGGTGACCTGCCTTAGATCCAGGGCGCCGTCCTGTTGCAGGCGGTAGAGGCCGGCCGCGCCGTAGTCCCGCCGGAGGAAGCCGATTAAAAACGCCTCCGTGGCCTGGGCGGGCAATCCCAGGAAGCCCTGCACCACCGGGGAAAAGGTTTTTTCCAGGGCCTTCAACGCGCCCCACCGGTCCAAGAAAAAGAGGGCGGCCGTGCCGTAGATGAAAAGCGGCACCACTTCCTTCAAATACCACCAAAGGCGCAGACGCATTTTCATGGCGATGTTGCGCAAAAGGGGGCGCCGAATGGGCGGAATTTCCATGAGGAAGGTGGACCGCGCCCCGGGGAGGACCCGCGAAGCGCCCCAGCCGGCCAGGAGCGTGGTGCCGACGATCACCGCCAGCCACAGGACCAAAACTTTTGGGGAAAGCCCGGCCGCCATCCCCAAAATAACGGCGAGCTGGGCGGAGCAGGGCACCGTGAGCGCCAACAACAACGTCACGATGATCCGTTCCTTGCGCGTATCGAGGATGCGGGTGGTCATGGTCGCCATGGTGTCGCAGCCCAAACCCAAAATCATGGGCAAGACCGCGCGGCCGTTCAAGCCCATCAACCGGAACACACGGTCCAACAACACCGAAAGCCGCGGCAAATAACCGGAATCCTCCAACAGGCCGAAGGCGATAAAGAACGTCGCGACGATGGGCAATATGAGGGCAAAAGCGTAGGACAACGCCATGCTGACAACGCCGTAGGGGCCCACCAGGAAGTCCCGCGCGGCGGCCCAGGGGATCCAACGGTCGGCCATGCGGGTCACGGAGGGGACAACCCATTTGCCGAAAAAAGTGTTCTCGAGGAAATCGACCGCGGTCCCGGCGCCAAAAACACCGACAAACAGGTACACGGCGTACAGCACGGCCGCGCCGATCAAATACCCCGGCCAGGGACGCAGGGCCCACCGCCCGAGGGTTTGGGACAACCCCGGCCGCAAACGCCCCCCCTGGGAAACCGCCTCGGCCACCAATTCCCGCGCGCGGGCCTCCCGCCCCTCAAACAGGATCTGCCGGGGCGTGCGGGCCGTGTAGCGCGCCCTTTCCCGCTCGGCGGTCGCGTAAACGGACTGGTCGGACAAGCCCACCGCCAGGGCCACCCCGGCGGTCAGTGCCGTGTCGTCCCCCGCCAAAAGCGCAATAGCCACGGGGCGACCGCGCGTGTCCTGGAAGGAATCCTCAAGGGCCTGGAGGGATCGTTGTATTTCCGAAGACAGGACCGGCACGGCGACGCTGCGGCCCGCCAAAGGGATCACTTTTTTCAGGGCCGGGACCCCATCGCCCGTGGTGGCCACGGTCGAAATCACTGGCACGCCCAACCGCCGCGACAGCACGTCCGCGTCCACCGCAATGCCCCGGTCCATGGCCTCATCCATCAGGTTTAACACCACGACCAGGGGGATTCCCTGCTCGGCCAATTCCAAGGTCAGCACCAGGCCGCGGCGGAGGTTCTTGGCGTCCAACACGTTGACCACCACGTCCGGCCGCTCCCGCCACAGAAAGTCGCGGGTCACCCGCTCGTCTTCCGATGAAGGCAGAAGGCCGTTCACCCCCGGCGTGTCCACCACCCGCCATTTTTCCCCGCCCAGCCAAGACCCGCCTGTGGACACGTCCACGGTGGTCCCGGGGTAATTGGAGACGGCGGCGTAACGCCCCGTCAACCGGTTAAACAGAACCGATTTGCCGACGTTGGGGTTCCCGACCAGGGCGAGGGTTTTCATGATTGAAATCTTATTTCAATTATAACAAGACGCCCCTCAAAAAACAACTCCCCGACGGCATTGCCGTCGGGGAGCAAGAAATCCGACCCCAGTAGGACTTGAACCTACAGCCTTCTGCTCCGTAGGCAGACGCTCTATCCAATTGAGCTATGGGGTCAAAACGGGGACAACCACCCATCCATCAAAAACAGGAAACGAATTTTACCAAATCTTGGGGTTAATTGACCAATCCAAAGACAACATCAGGCCGGAAAAGACCGTCTCTCCCCCGCCAAAGCGAAGGTTCCCCCGCCCAAATGGTGGAGCGTTCGCACCGAATCCGCCCAACGACTGTCGACAAAAAAAGATGGGTCGGCCCCGGCGCCGACGACCTCGCCCAGAACCAAGGACACGCCCGGCAATTCCACGGTCTTCACCCGGCGGCACTCCAAATACCCCAGGGCCTCCGTCAAATGAGGGACGGGGACCGCCACGCCGGGCTCCCAAGCGGCTCCCGCGCCTCTCATTTTCTCCCCGGTCCGGCCGGAGCGCGCCCCCCAGGCCCGCACGGCGGGCAGCAAGCGTTCGTCGGGGACGTTCAGGACAAAGACGCCCGTTTCCTCGATCAACGCCCGGGTAAAATTGTCAGCGTCCAAGGCGAGCGCGACGGTCGGCGGGGCGTCGTTCACGGGAACGTTCCACTGAACGGGCGCCGCGTTGACACGCCCGGCCCGGGCCGTCGTGACAACCACCAGAGGTCCGTGGTTGATCAACCTCAAACTCTTTTCCAGCGGCACCGGCATCGGCTTCAATTTGAAAAACCCCCCACGACTCGACCCAACAAAAAGCCCACGGTTTTCACCGTGGGCTTTGGGAAACCAACCGAATCAAATGGAGCGGGCGATCGGGTTCGAACCGACGACCTTCTCGTTGGCAACGAGACGTTCTACCAACTGAACTACGCCCGCGCTCGCGAACGCGCCCCCGCCGGGGGTGCGTCCGGCATCCGACACGCTGTGTTCATCGGATCTCTAGCGATTATACAAATCTTTGCCCGAACCGACAAACGCCGAAATCACGCCGGTTTTTTTTCGTTGGAAGGGCTCTTCCCCACCGGCGCGTCGTCGTCTTCGTCGTCCAATTCAAACAGGCCCATTTTCAACTTTGCCTCATCGGACGCCATGGTGCGCGGGTCCCAGGGCGGGATCCAAGCCAAATCGACGTTCACGTCGGAAACCCCGGGCATGGCGCCCACGTCCGCGTGGACCTTGCTGAGCAGGGCGGGACCGTAGGGGCAGGCCGGTGTCGTCAACGTCATTCGTATGTTGACGCGCTGGCCTTTCTTTCCGTCCGGTTTCACGGTCACGTCGTAAATCAATCCCAAATCCAAGATGCTGAGATGGATTTCCGGGTCCATTATGGTTTTTAAAACCGCGCGAACGCTGTCGGGGGTGGGGGCGACGGGGGCTGTCATTTTGTTTTTCCTTTCCATTCTTCCAATCCCTGCAAAAGGGTGTTCCAGGCCAACAGGGCGCATTTGACCCGCACGGGATACTTCTGCACGCCTTCCAAGGCCGACAACTCTTCCAGGTCCTCGGGCAGGTCCTCGGCGGCGCCGTTTTCCAACATCATTTTCTTAAACGCCTTGGCCAACGCCTCCGACTCGCCCAGGGCCTTGCCTTTGAGCGCCTCGGTCATCATCGAAGCCGAGGACTGCGAAATGGAACAGCCGTTGCCCGTCATTTTGATGTCGGCGATTTTTGCGTCTTTGACGGTAAACATCAACTCCAGGCTGTCGCCGCACAGGGGGTTGACGCCCTGCACCTTGACGTCCGGCGCTTCCAGGGCGCCCTGGTTCCGGGGATGGCGGAAATGATCCAGGATGACTTCGCGGTAAAGATCGTCGGTCATCGAACGCTGGGAACGAACAGGCGCTCCACCTGACCGAGGGAGGCGACAAGAGCGTCCACCTCGGCGCGGGTGTTGTAAAGGTAAAAACTGGCGCGGGCGGTGCCGGCCACGCCGAACTTTTTCATGAGGACCTGGCAACAATGGTGCCCCGCCCGCACGGCCACGCCCTCCCGGTCCAAAATGGTTCCGATGTCGTGGGGGTGCACCCCCGGCAATTCAAAACTCACGACGCCGCCCCGTTGCGCGACATCGGCGGGCCCGTGCAAGACGATTTTCGGAAAGCGGTCTTTGAGCGTGCCCAAGGCGTAGCCGGTGATGTCTTGCTCGTGGGCGCGGATGTTGTCCATGCCAACCTGGTTCAAATAGTCGATGGCCGCGCCGAAGGCGATGGCCCCCGTGATGTTGGGCGTCCCGGCTTCGAACTTGTAGGGGAGTTCGTTCCACGTCGCGCGGTCGGGCCAGACCTGGCTGATCATGTCCCCCCCGCCCAAAAACGGTTCCATGGTTTCCAATAAAGCGCGCGGCGCCCACAAAACCCCCAACCCCGTGGGCCCCAGCATCTTGTGGGCCGAAAAGGCGAAGAAATCCGCCCCCAGGGTCTTCACGTCGACGGCCAAGTGCGGCGCCGACTGGGCGCCGTCCACCAACACCTTGGCCCCGACGGCGTGCGCCCGCCGCGCCAGCTCCGTCACCGGGTTGATGGTCCCCAACACGTTGGACATCTGGGTGACGGCCAGCAGTTTGGTGCGGGGCGTCAATAGGCCGTCGAGGCGCGAAAGGTCCAGAAAACCGTCCCATCCCGTCACGGGGATGAACCGCAACACGGCGCCCGTGGCCTGGGCGGCCATCTGCCACGGGATCAAATTGGAATGGTGCTCCATCTCGGTGAGGAGGATCTCATCGCCCGGCTTAAGATTTTTTCGGGCCCAGGAGTAGGCCACGAGGTTGATGGACTCGGTGGCGTTCCGCGTAAAAATCACCGTCGCGGGGTCGGGCGCGCCGATAAAGGCGGCGACTTTGTCCCGGGACTGTTCCATCAAAGACGTCGCCTCCTGCGACAGGGTGTGCACCCCGCGATGGACGTTGGCGTTGGTGCGCTCGTAGTAGGCCGTCATGGACATGATGACCGACATCGGTTTCTGCGTGGTGGCGGCGTTATCCAAATACACCAGGGGCTTGCCGTGGATTTTACGGGACAAAATGGGGAAGTCCAAGCGCAATCGATCGGGGTTGAGGGCGGTCACGGGAGCTCCACTTGAATGTGCGTTCCATCCACCCGCACGCGGTAGGCCTTGACGGGCACGACCGCGGGCATGGTCAGAGCGGCCCCCGTGCGGACATTAAAACGCGCTCCGTGGCGGGGGCATTCCACTTCGTCGCCCTTCAAAGCGCCTTCCCCGAGGGGGCCGTCGTCGTGCGTGCACACATCGTCGATGGCGTAAAAGGCGCCGTCCACGTGGCTCACGGCGAGGCGTTTCCCCTTCAAGCGAAACACCCGCAGCGTCCCCGGCGGCACTTGGTCGACGCTGGCGATGGTTTGAAAATTACCCACCGGCTTCCAGCTTCGCGTCCAAAATGGCCCGCAAACGGTCGGACATCCCCGGGACGGGAATGCGCTGCAGCACGTCCTCGAAAAAACCCTCCACGATGACCCGCTCCGCCTCTTCGCGGGAGAGTCCCCGGCTCATCAAATAAAAACGTTGGTCGTCATCGAGGCTGCCCACGGCGGCCCCGTGACCGCATTTCACGTCGTCCGCCAAAATCTCCAACATGGGGATCGCGTTGGCCCGGGCCCCTTTGGACAGCAAAATGTTTTTCGAGGCCTGGTAAGCCACCGCCTTCTGCGCCTCGGGGGCGATTTTGACCATCCCGGTGTAAACCGACCGCGCGTTGTCGCGCAGCGCCGCCTTGAAGAGCAAATCGCTCGTCGTCGCGGGGGCGCGGTGGTTTTGAAGGGTGTGGTGGGTCAATCGCTGTTCCCCGTCGCCGAACACCAGCCCGTACAAGCGCGCGTCGGCGCCCGGCGCCGCGAGATCCGAGCCGAAATCCGCCCGACTGGTGTCCCCCCCCGTGGCCACCACCAAGGTGGTCAAGGAGGCGTCGCGGTCCAACCGGGCGTTCTGCTTAAGGAAATGCCACCACCCCTTGGGCCAGCGTTGCAGTTGAATGTAATGCAGTCGGGCCCCCGCCCCGAGTACCAATTCCACAACGCCGCAGGACAGATTTTCGCCCTCGGCGGGGGCGGCCGTGAAGTCCTCAATGTAGGTGGCCTGGGCGCCCTCTTCCAACACCACCAACGTGCGCGGAAAAACGGACCGCCCCGCCGCGGCCCCGGCGCCGTGCCCGCCCAGGAAGGGCATAGCCACCGTCACGCCTTTGGGCACGAAAAGGAAAACGCCGGACTCGAAGAACGCGGTGTTCATGGCCGCGAATTTGCCGGACTCCGGGGGGACGATCGTCCCTAGATGGGGCGCGACTTTCTCGGGGAACCGGGCCAGGGCCTCCGCCAAGGGACAGAAGACGACCCCCTGCGCGGCCGTCGCGGGGTCCAGGCGAACCTGGAAAGCCGCCCCCAGGGAAAGCACTTCGCCCGCCCTCTCGGCCGAACGGTCCGACTCAATGAACCGGTCGGGCGCCAAATTCGCCGTCGTTCCCTTCTGGAAATGTTGGGGATCCCAGAAAGTGAGATCCGTTCGACGCCAGGCTTCGTCCTCGGTTTTGGGCCAGGGCAAAGCGTCAAAAAGCGTCCGCGCCGACTCCCGAAGGGCGGCCGGGGAGACCCCCGGGGGATTCGCCGTCGTCATCCCACCGACCCTTCCATTTCCATTTCAATCAAGCGATTGAGCTCCACCGCGTATTCCATCGGCAATTCCTTCACGAACGGCTCAAAAAAGCCGTTGACGATCATCAGGGTCGCCTCCGCTTCGGAGAGCCCCCGCGATTGGAGATAAAACAACTGGTCCTCGCCGATTTTCGACACCGTGGCCTCGTGGCCCATGGAGGTGTTTTCTTCGTCGATCTCCATGGTGGGGTAGGTGTCGGAGCGGGAGGCCGCGTCCATGATCAGCGCGTCGCAACGCACGTTGGACTTGCACCCTTCGGCGCCCTTGTGGACTTTGATCAGCCCCCGGTAGCTGGACCGGCCGCCGTCTTTGGAAATTGACTTGGAGGTGACCACCGAGGTGGTGTGGGGCGCCGCGTGGACGATTTTCGCCCCGGCGTCCTGGTGTTGGTCTTTTCCCGAAAAAGCCACGGAAAGGATTTCCCCCCGGGCGCCCTCCCCCACCAGATAAACGGCGGGGTATTTCATGGTCAACTTCGATCCCAAATTTCCGTCGATCCACTCCACCGTGGCGTTGGCGTGGGCGACCGCGCGCTTCGTCACCAGGTTGTAAACGTTCTTGGACCAGTTTTGAATGGTGGTGTAACGGATCTTGGCCCCGGGCAGGGCGATCAATTCCACCACCGCCGAATGCAGCGAATCGGAGGAATAGGTCGGGGCGGTGCACCCCTCGATGTAATGGACGAAGGACCCTTCGTCCGCGATGATGAGGGTTCGCTCGAACTGCCCCATGTTCTCGGAATTGATGCGGAAATACGCCTGGAGCGGAATGGGCACGTTGACGCCCTTGGGAACGTAAATGAAAGAGCCGCCCGACCACACGGCCGAATTTAAGGCGGAGAATTTGTTGTCGGCCGGGGGGATGATCGTGCCGAAATATTTTTTGACGATCTCCGGATGCAACTTGAGACCGTCGTCCATGCTGAGGAACAACACCCCCAGTTTTTCCAAATCCTTCCGGATGGAGTGGTAGACCACCTCGGATTCGTATTGCGCGGTGACGCCCGCCAGGAACTTCCGTTCGGCCTCGGGGATCCCCAAACGATCAAAGGTGTTCTTGATTCCCTCGGGCACTTCCTCCCAGGTCCGGCCCTGTTTGTCCGTGGGCTTCATGTAATAATGGATGTTGTCGAATTGAATGCCGGCCAGGGCCTTGGAGTCGCCCCAGGTGGGCATGGGTTTGCGGTGAAAAGTGTCCAGGGCGGCGAGGCGAAATTCCCTCATCCAGGCGGGTTCCTTCTTCATTTCGGAAATGCGCTCGACGATGTCCCGCGTCAATCCCCGCCCCGACTGAAAGGTGTAATTGTCGGTCGAGTCGTGGAACCCATATTGATAGTCCTTGCCCAGCCCTTTGAGATCGGTTTTCGAGGACATGGTCCCCTCCTAGGATCCCACCCCGACGGTCGGAGAAGTGATCCATTCGTACCCTTTTTTTTCAAGATCCAAGGCCAGATCCGGGCCACCGGAACGAACGATACGCCCCCCCGCCAGAACGTGCACGAAACCGGGCTTCACGTAATCCAAAAGCCGTTGATAGTGCGTGATCAACACCGTGGCGCGGTCGGGGGCGGCCAAACGATTGATCCCTTCGGACACGACCCGCAGGGCGTCAATGTCCAACCCCGAATCCGTTTCGTCCAAAAACGCCACGGACGGCTTCAAGAGAGCCATCTGGAGGATTTCCAGACGCTTCTTTTCCCCGCCGGAGAAACCGTCGTTGAGGTAACGGTTGGCGAAGGCGGTGTCCATTTGCAGCGCCTTCATGTTGTCCTTCAGTTCCTTGCGAAACTCCTTGAGCGGGGTGTCCGCGCCCCGGCGGTTCTTGAGAATGCTTCGAAGAAAATTCACCACGCTCACCCCCGGCACGGCGACCGGGTACTGGAAAGCCAGGAACAGGCCTTTCACCGCCCGTTCGTTGGGCGCCCAGGCGCTGATGTCTTCGCCCCTGTAAAGGATGCGGCCGGACTCGATCTTGTATTTGGGGTGTCCCATGACCGCGTACGAAAGGGTGCTTTTGCCGGACCCGTTGGGCCCCATGATGGCGTGGGTTTCCCCGGCGTTAACGGACAAGGTGAGCCCGTTGAGGATTTTCTTCCCCTCCACGGTGACATGCAAATCTTGAATTTGAAAAAGCGGCGACGTCATGGTTTAGACCCCCAATCCGATGGGCCGCGGTTTCTGACCGATGCGGTCGATGGCTTCGACCACCCGCGATTCCCCTTGGAGAAGCTGTTCAAGGCTGACTTGCTCTAAGAAACCGTAAATGTAACGCGTCAAAAGTCCCCAAATGGGGCGTATCCCGCAATCCCCGGAATGGACACAGGCCGCGGAATCCCCGGTGAACCGACTGCACAAATTGCTTCCCAAATCCACCTGACCCAGGGCCGACAAGACCACCGCCACCGACACCTCGCCAATGGGTTTGGCCATGATGTAGCCGCCGTTGACGCCCCGCAAGCTTTTGACCAGACCGGCCCGGCGCAGGTTCACCAAAATCTTTTCCACATAAACGGGGGTGAGTTTTTCCCGACGGGCGATCTCCCGAACCGCCAAGGGAGAGGGCTTCTTGTGGGCCGCCAGCTGAACCATACAGCGAAGGCCATATTCTTGCATCGCGGTCACGCGCATCGGCTTCTCCTGGGCTAATTCTTACCCCTTTATACTATTTTACCTAATATATGAAATTTTAGTCAAGTTTTAGTGTGAATTTGGGTTTTCCCATTCCCACAAAGGCGATTGGACCGCGCTTTTTAAAAAAACCTGTCGGAAATTTTCGACACCGGGCTTCCCGATCGCCTTTGACGGACCGGGTCCGCGATTCGTTTATCGAGGCCGAAACGCCCCAGGCCGGTCGAGCCGACCAAAAGAGTGCACCAACGAGGTCCTCTCGGGCCCCCAAAATAATGTGCCAATTAAGGTGGACAGCGGCACAGATGTCCGGTTAATTGTCGACGGGAAACCTGGCCCTGGCCGTCCTTCCGTTCACTCCAGATTCAAGCGGGAATAACGGCCTAAATGCTTTTTCTCAACGGGAATGCATGGAATAGGTGGTTTACAATATCGTTACAGGCTCTTAAGGCTATAAATAACGTTGTTAAGCTATATTCTTGCTATGAATTCTTTCCCTTTCCAAAGGTTCATTGCCGGCGGGGTGGCTCTGGTGTTCCTGGCCACGAACAGCTTGCTCGCTTATTCCCCGGAAACGAGTCTTTGGGCCGAACGCCGTAAAACCGCCCGGAGACAGGAACCACCCCAGCTGGCGTCGCTCCCCCTGGGCCCCTAGTCGGGGCCCTCCTTGACGCCCCCCTTACCGGCCCCCAAAAACCCAGCCCCCGCGCTGTTCCAGAACGTCGTTCCGTCGGTCCCGAAGGGATTTGTTAAGGAACACGCGGGGCTTCTTTCCGCCCTTTCCCCGGCCCACGGCACGATCCGCAAGGTTTCCTTCAGCCCTCAACACGCTTCGATCCCTCCCGTCATCGTCCACATCCAAGACGTGCACATGAACGCGGAGGCCCAGTGGAACATCCGGGAAGCGGTGAGTTCGTTGATTCGATCGGGCCGGGTGAATCTCGTCGCGTTGGAGGGGGCGTCGGTGGAGATTCCGCTTCAGCCTTTCGTGGACTTCCCGAACCGGCGGGCGGTGGAGTTGACGGCGGACTATTTATTGAAGGAGAACAAGATTTCCGGCCCCATCCACGCGGCGCTGACGGCCCAGGGAAAACTGCCCCGGGTTCTCGGGATCGAAGACCCTCTCCTCTACCAAGCGAACATCCAGGCCTACCGGGATTCCGCCCTGAAGCTGGAGCAATCCCGGCAATGGGTGAAAGAGCGGAAGTCCGGCATCGCGGCGGAGAAGAAAAAGGTGTTCTCCGCGGCCCTGCACGCCTTGGACGAAAAGGTCGAGTCTTACCGAGAAGGGAAAACGTCCCTGGGCGATTACGTTCTTTTGTTTCCATCCCCACCTCGCCAGACAACGCGCCCACAGATTTCGCTTTTCCAAAAGGCGCTCAATCTCGAACGAACGCTGAACTTCCGCCAAGTGGAAACGGAGCGGGCACGCCTGATCGAGGGGCTGACCAAGAAACTCACCCAACAGGAAACCGACACTCTCCTGGCCCAGAGCCTGGCTTACCGATCCGGCCAAGTGCGCTACGCGGATTTCTACGCCGGGTTGGAGGCTCTGTGCCGAAGAAAAGGCATCGACCTGACGTCCTACCCCGCCATGAACGAGTACGTCAAATACGTCCTCTTGGCGGACGGGATCGACGTCGAGACACTGATGGCGGATCTGGCGGAAGCGGAGAAGGCCGCCTACGCCACCCTCGCAAAAAGCGGCTCGGAGCGGGACCTGATCGCCAAATCCCGGCGAGTCTGGCTGACGGGGAAACTGGTGGACTTCGCCTTAACGCCGGTGGAGTGGCGGGAATACATAAGCGCGAAGAAGGAGGCGGCTGCATCGGCCGAACCTTCCCCCACGCTCGCTTCTTTTGAGTCTTTCTACCATGAAGCCGACGCCCGGGACGCGGCGATGGCGAAAAGCGTGATTGCCGCCGTTTCCCAGGCCGCCGGGTCCCCGTCCCCCGCCACAGTCCTCGTCACGGGCGGTTACCACGCCGAGGGCATCGCCAAGGCGCTGACGGCGGGTGGGTTCACCGTCATCTCCTACGTCCCCAAAAAAGAAAAGGTGGACACCGACCGGGGATCGGCCTACCTGTCCGTTTTTACCCAGGAGAAAACTCCCCTCGATCGGTTGTTCCAGGGCCAACAACTGTACCTGGCCAACGAACCCATCAAGCCCGCCGACGTCCAATTGGCCCTGCCGGGACTCATCGCCGTCGCTGACAACGCCGAAACCTTCGGTTCGGTCAGAAAATCCTTTCTCTCCCTTGTTCCTCCCGCCCTGACAGCGCGATTTAAGAAAATCGTCGAAAAATCATCCGAGCGGGTCACCCGGCTCAGGGTCCTTTTTAAAGATGGATGGGTTTACACCGTGGAAGATACCCCGGGGACCTCTTCGGAGGATCACCGGTTCACGATGGAAATCGAGAAAAATTCATTAAATCCCTTTCGCCGCTTCGGGGAGCGATTGTTTGATCTTCCCGCGACCCTCGCGGCGGCCCTGCAGGAAGAAAGGGACGTATTAAAAAAATTGGTTTTTTCCGGCCGGGCGACCAGCCGGTGGATGACCAAGGTCTTCGAATTCGTCGGCGGACGGCGGGGCGGGGTGGAAGGCGCCCGCCAAGCCGGCGCCCACTACAAGGCCCACGCGCCCGCTTACGAGTGGTCCCTGGGGTTCGCCATGGCCGTCGCCAATGTCGGCGCGGTCCTCTTCCTGGCCGGGACCGCCTGGGTCGTGGTCCCCCTCCTCTTGACCGCGCTTTTCCTGCCCTCCCACGTCCTCCCCGCCCGGTGGCTCAAGACCGAGGTCAAGGTGGGCTGGGCCAAGGCCGGACTCTTGGGCCTGTTCTATTTCGCGCTCGTCGCCGCCGCCCCGCTCTTGGCGTTGGACTTCGGTTGGACCCAGGGGTTTCTCCAGGCCGCCGGCTGGGGACTGACCCTCGCGCTCCACCGCCGGTTCGATCCAGGGGTTGACCAAACCCATCGCCGTGACTTCTTTGGACGTCCAATCAAGAGCGATAAAAACATCGTGGGGCTCCCCTTTTCCGATCAACCCACAATTGTTTTGGGCAAAGGGGGCATTCACGCGGAATTCGGCCCGACCCGCCTCCCCCCTGACGCCGGCCCGACCCGAACCGCGCGCGGCCCCCCCGCGCCGGAAGTGGCCGCCGAAACCTCCCCTTTGGTTTCAAAGGACTATGTCCCAGGAATATACAGGGAAAAGGACCTCGTTGAAAAATTTCCGGATGCAATATTACAGATCCAACGATGGGGTCGCGAAGCCGTTATCGATCGGCAATTGGCACTTTTGGTTTTGAATGGGGAGCTGGATAAAAGTCGAGAGGAGGAACTGAAGCAAAAAGCGCGTGATTTGTTGGCGGAAGCGGAGGGGGCGGAGGGGTTCAACCCGACGACAATGGAGAGAAACGTCCTGGTTTGCGAAATCGTAAGGAAAGTCGTCGCAGGCAAAACAAGCGCCAACCCTTTTTCCGTCAGAAACTTAAAAACAAACAATATTGCCGCCGCCCTTCAGGAAAATGGCCTTACCCTTCGCCGGAGACTCTTGCGTTTGCTCCATAGTTTCGAGGCCTTGAAGTACATGACCGACGAGGAAATGTACAACCAAGAAGAAGAAACAATTTCTAAAAATCTCCTGGAAAGAGTGCGATCGTTTGACGACAGAGTCCTCGCCATTGATGCGTTTGACAGTTATATGCAAAGGGTTGTCCGATCTCAAAAACCAATCACCGTGCCGGTTTTCTTTGACGACAACGGAGAAGCCGTTTTCGCTTTGAGATTTATCCTCGACCAGATGCTGCTGAATCCACATGTCCGTTTTGTCCTCGTGGCCCGAAACGGCCAATTTCGTGAAGACGCATCGGTGAACGACCTGCATCGAATCTTGAAATTGCCTGTTTTTCGAAAAGACGTTCAATCGGTTGGAAGCCGCCTCCGGGTGATGGCGGGTTGCGCCGGGGACGGAATCGATGCAAGAAAATTCTCGCCGGAACTGGTCCAGACGCTTTTGTCGGCGGACGTCGTCCTTTCGATCGGGCAGATGAACTTTGAAAATTTGAACACATTTAAAAAAGACGTGTATTTCCTTTTTGTACCACATGCCTTGGCGAATGCCGTGGTTTCGGGTGTCCCTACAGGAAAAGGGATTTTCGCTTTCTTGCCGGCGGGAACGCGGTCGTTTTCGGGCTACACGGATAGCACTTTCCGCCGTTTTCAATACGGCGAGGGTGTGACGATCCCGGTGGCTGGGAAAACCCTCATTGAAGCCGCCCGCGGGTTCCCGGAGAATCGGATAAACAAAAAATTCGTAATCGTTGACAATTCCGAAAAGGGGGAAAACCAAGGCGGTCCCCCCTCATCCAATTCCGGCCGGGCGACGAGCCGGTGGATGACCCAGTTCTTCGAGCGGCTCGGTTTTCGTTGGGGCGGCGAGAAGTCGGCCGAGCGCTGGGGCGCCCACTACAAGGCCCACGCGCCCGCTTACGAGTGGTCCCTGGGGTTCGCCATGGCCGTCGCCAATGTCGGCGCGGTCCTCTTCCTGGCCGGGACCGCCTGGGTCGTGGTCCCCCTCCTCTTGACCGCGCTTTTCCTGCCCTCCCACGTCCTCCCCGCCCGGTGGCTCAAGACCGAGGTCAAGGTGGGCTGGGCCAAGGCCGGACTCTTGGGCCTGTTCTATTTCGCGCTCGTCGCCGCCGCCCCGCTCTTGGCGTTGGACTTTGGTTGGACCCAGGGGTTCCTCCAGGCCGTCGGCTGGAGGTTGACCCTCACCCTTCACCACCGGTTCGATCCAGGGGTTGACCAAACCCATCGCCGTGACTTCTTTGGACGTCCAATCAAGAGCGATAAAAACATCGTGGGGCTGCCCTTTTCCGATCAACCAACAATTGTTTTGGGCAAAAGGGGCATTCGCCTGGAATTCGACTCGACCCGCCTCCCCCCTGACGCCGGCCCGACCCGAACCGCGCGCGGCCCCCCCGCGCCGGAAGTGGCCGCCGAAACCTCCCCCTTGGTTGCAAAGGACTATGTCCCAGGAATATACAGGGAAAAGGACCTCGTTGAAAAATTTCCAGAAGAAATATCAAAAAACCAACGCTGGAGTCGTGGAGCCGTTATCGACCGGCAATTGGCACTTTTGGTTTTGAATGGGGAGCTGGATAAAAGTCGAGAGGAGGAACTGAAGCAAAAAGCGCGTGATTTGTTGGCGGAAGCGGAGGGGGCGGAGGGATTCAACCCAACGACAATGGAGCGAACTGTATTGGCATGCACTATCGTAAAGAAAGTCGTTAAAGGAAAAGATGGTTTCAATCCTTTTTCCATCCGAAACGAAAACATCAACAACGTCGCCGCCGCCCTACAGGAAAATGGTCTTACTCTTCGCCAGAGATTCTTGCGTTTGCTCCATAGTTTCGAGGCTTTAAAGCAAATACCGAATGTGGTGCTGTATAACACTGAAAACCTAGTAATAGCGGACACGCTTCGGGAAAAAGTGCGATCGTTTGACGACAGAGTCCTCGCCATTGATGCGTTTGACAGTTATATACAAAGGGTTGTCCGATCTCAAAAACCAATCACCGTGCCGGTTTTCTTTGACGACAACGGAGAAGCCGTTTTCGCTTTGAGATTTATCCTCGACCAGATGCTGCTGAATCCACATGTCCGTTTTGTCCTCGTGGCCCGAAACGGCCAATTTCGTGAAGACGCATCGGTGAACGACCTGCATCGAATCTTGAAATTGCCTGTTTTTCGAAAAGACGTTCAATCGGTTGGAAGCCGCCTCCGGGTGATGGCGGGTTGCGCCGGGGACGGAATCGATGCAAGAAAATTCTCGCCGGAACTGGTCCAGACGCTTTTGTCGGCGGACGTCGTCCTTTCAATCGGGCAGATGAACTTTGAAGGTTTGAACACGTTTAAAAAAGACGTTTATTTCCTTTTTGTTCCAAACGCCTTGGGGAATACTGTGGTTTCGGGTGTCCCTACAGGAAAAGGGATTTTCGCTTTCTTGCCGGCGGGAACGCGGTCGTTTTCGGGCTACACGGATAGCACTTTCCGCCGTTTTCAATACGGCGAGGGTGTGACGATCCCGGTGGCTGGGAAAACCCTCATTGAAGCCGCCCGCGGGTTCCCGGAGAATCGGATAAACAAAAAATTCGTAATCGTTGACAATTCCGAAAAGGGAAATTACCAAGGCGGTTCCCCCTCATCCAATCCCGTTGGTCGGGCGACCAGCCTGTGGATGACCCAGTTCTTCGAGCGGCTCGGTTTTCGTTGGGGCGGCGAGAAGTCGGCCGAGCGCTGGGGCGCCCACTACAAGGCCCACGCGCCCGCTTACGAGTGGTCCCTGGGGTTCGCCATGGCCGTCGCCAATGTCGGCGCGGTCCTCTTCCTGGCCGGGACCGCCTGGGTCGTGGTCCCCCTCCTCTTGACCGCGCTTTTCCTGCCCTCCCACGTCCTCCCCGCCCGGTGGCTCAAGACCGAGGTCAAGGTGGGCTGGGCCAAGGCCGGACTCTTGGGCCTGTTCTATTTCGCGCTCGTCGCCGCCGCCCCGCTCTTGGCGTTGGACTTCGGTTGGACCCAGGGGTTCCTCCAGGCCGCCGGCTGGGGACTGACCCTCGCGCTCCACCACCGGTTCGATCCGAAAGTTGACAAGTCACCTCCGTCTCGCGAGGCCCCTGCGATTACGAAAAACAACGCGGAAGCGTTGCTTTTGAAACAAACCCTGACAACGGAACAACGGCGCTTTGCCGCTCAGGTCACGGCGATTGTCGGAGCGAAGCCCACCCGTTTGGGGTTGGAGGATTATATGCACCGGGCCGCCCAAGCCGCGGTGCAGGCGGCGGTCAGCGGCCGAACCGAGGGGACCCCGGTTCCCTCGGTGGAGAACATCCAGGGGACCCCCGTTCTTTTCGTGGACGCGCGAAGCGTGGCGACGAAACAAAAAAGGACCGCCTTGGCGGCTTTCCTGAAGGGCAAACCCCACGCTGTTATTTTCACAAACGCCGACGATTTGATGATCGCGGGGGTGGACGTCCGGGTGCGGCGCGAAGCGTTTTCTGCTCTCGACACACTCGAAGGGGATCACCCCTCGGGGGTTGTGGAGGTGGCGCTCGCTCCTCTCGGGCCCGAACTGAGAGACCTCGCCGGGGGGCGTGGCCTCCAATTGTTCCAGACCGCCGCGCTCAAACTAAATTCCCTGGGAGCCGATGAAACCGTAATTGAAGCGGCGAAGGAAGCCTGGTTATTGTCCGAGCTTTTCACCCTTTTGGCCCCGGTTCTCGCCCCCGAAAGTTGGGATGACATTCTAAAAGTCCTCACCGCCATCGCTCAAAGCGCCTGATTTTCGGGTTTTAAATCACAATCACAAAAAAGGGGGGGCCTTCAGGGGCACGCGCACAAACCCTTGGCAGGCCCCCGGCCTCTTTGGTATGATCAAAGCCTCCCTAAAATTAAGAAGGAGAAAGTCGTGAAAACCATAACGGATTTGAATGTCAAAGGCCGCCGCGTCATCGTCCGCGTGGACTACAACGTTCCCATGGAAAAAGGGGCCGTCACGGACGACACCCGCGTGCGGGCGTCCCTCCCCACCCTCACCCATTTGATCGCCCAAGGCGCCCGGGTGGTTCTGATCTCCCACCTCGGCCGACCCAAGGGCGCGGCCAACCCGAAATACAGCCTGGCCCCGGTGGCCCAGCACCTCAGCCAACTTATCAAGAAACCCGTGGCCTTCGCGCCCGATTGCATCGGCGCCGCGGCGGAAAACGCCGTCGCCGCCCTCAAAGACGGCGATGTGCTTTTGCTGGAAAACCTGCGCTTTCACGCCGAAGAGGAAAAGAACGACCCCGCCTTCGTTGAAAAACTCGCGAAGCTGGGGGATCTCTTCGTGCAGGACGCCTTCGGGGCGGTCCACCGCGCCCACGCCAGCACCTCGGGTTTGGCCAAGCGCCTGCCCAACGCGGCGGGTTTCCTGCTGATCAAGGAACTGGATTTCCTCGGCCAAGTCAAAGAGAACCCCGCGAAACCTTTTGTCGCCGTGGTCGGCGGGGCCAAGGTGTCGGACAAAATCGAAGTGTTGGACAAACTCATCGAAAAAGTCGACACCCTCGTCATCGGCGGCGCCATGGCCTACACCTTTTTAAACGCCCAGGGCATCCCCACGGGAAAATCCCTCGTGGAACCCGACAAAGTGGGGGTGGCCAAGGATCTCCTAAAGAAAGCTTCCAGCCGGGGCGTGCGGGTCATTCTCCCCTCGGACCACGTGGCCGTCAAGTCCCTGGAGGACACCGCTTCCGCCCACAACACGGCCGACAGCGCCATTCAAGCCGACGAGCTGGGCGTTGACATCGGCCCCAAAACCGTACAAAACCTGGCGGCGCCGATCGCGGGAGCCAAGACGATCTTCTGGAACGGCCCCATGGGCATCTTCGAGGTGGACCGCTACGCCAACGGCACCCGCTCCGTCGCCCGGGCCGCCGCCGACGCCGCGCAAAAAGGGGCCACCGTCGTGGTCGGCGGCGGGGACAGCGTGGCCGCCGTTCAATCCACGGGGCTCGCCGACAAGATTTCACATATTTCCACCGGCGGGGGGGCTTCCCTCGAATTTCTGGAGGGCAAAGAACTGCCCGGCGTAACGGCTTTGAACTGAATGAATTCGATCTCATTTAAGGGGACCCCATGATTTTTAGCCTCCTGTTGTCGATCCACGTGGTGATTAGCTTACTGGTCATTTTGGCCGTCCTGATCCAGTCGGGCAAGGGCGCCGGTTTCGCCGGCGTTTTCGGCGGGGGCAGCGGCGACGCCCTGTTTTCGGCGCCATCCGGCTCCATGTTCATTCGCAAAGTCACAACCGGCCTCGCCGTGGCGTTTTTCGTTTCGTCCCTGCTTCTGACCATCATGGGGGCGCGGCGCGGCGGTCACACCGTGACCCAACATCTTTCCTTCCCGTCGGCGCCGGTGGCCGAAGCCAATCCGGCGGCTCCCGATCTCCCGGCGCCGGCCGACAGCCAAGGGGCCCCGGCCGCCAAAAATTAAATTTGTGCCCAGCGTGCGCGGGTGGCGAAACTGGCAGACGCGTACGTTTGAGGGGCGTATGGGGAAACCCATGGGGGTTCAAGTCCCCCCCCGCGCACACTGGGCATCCTTTCCAACCACAATGAACAGGGGACTTAAACACCGGGGCGTGCCCTTCGGATGACACACGTTCTCCCCCGCCACACCGTCATTTCAGACGGCCGATCGCCCGACATCCCCCTGGTGACGTTTCTGGTCCCGGTCTACAACGAAAAACGCACCCTCGGAACCGTTCTCGAAGCCCTCTCCCATTTCCCCGAATCCCGCGAAATCATCGTCATCGACGACGGATCCACCGACGGCACGCGCGATTTCCTAATCAAGAACCCCGCGCCCAACCAGGTGGTGCTCTTCCACGAAAAAAACGTGGGCAAGGGCGCCGCCCTGCGCACGGCGCTTCCCCACGCCCGGGGTCTCTACATCGCCGTCCAGGACGCCGACCTCGAATACGATCCCAAGCAATACGTGGAGATGTTGAAGATCGCCCGCACCACCCGGCGCGCGGCGGTCTTTGGGTCCCGGTTTCTTCGGCCCAACCCCACGGCCCATTGGCGGTTTCTCTGGGGCAACAAATTCATGACCCGCTGGATTAATTTTTTATGCGGAACGCGTCTCACCGACGCTTACACGTGCTACAAGCTGATGGAACGGTCGGCGGTGACGGCGTTGGGGTTGGTGTCCACGGGCTTCGAGATCGAAGCGGAAATCTGCGTCCGGCTAGCGCGAAAAAACATTCCCATTATGGAAAACCCGATCGTCTACCGTCCCCGAACGGTCAAGGAAGGAAAAAAAATCAAACTGAAAGACGCGGCGCGGGGCGCCTGGACGGCCTTCCGCCTGCGCTTTTCAAACGAGCCTTAAAGGCGTCGCGCGCTAGGGTGATGGCGTCCACCCGCCGAACCCCGGCCGCCCGCAGGGCCCGGGCGCAGGACTCCAAGGTCGCTCCCGTCGTGCACACGTCGTCCACCAGAATCACCCACCGTCCCTTCAAAAGCGTCTCCGCCGACCGGCGCGCCTCAAAAACCCCCGCCACGTTTCGTCGACGCGCTTCCCGGCGCAGTCCGGCCTGCGGGCGCGTCCACCGTCGTCTTCGCAGGGCGTCCAGCACGGGGGTTCCCGTTTCGGCCGACACCCCGCGCGCCAGAAGTTCCGCTTGGTTGAAACCGCGCGCGTGTTTACGCACGAAGTGCAACGGCACGGGGACCAGGGCGTCGGCCCCCCGCAATTCCGGCCGCCCCGCCAACGCGGACAGGAGGCGCGCCAGCGGCGGCCCCAGGGCCTCGCGCCGCGCGTATTTCAGCGCCCGCACGGCGCTCTTTAAGCTTCCCGCGTAAAGACCCAGACTGCGGCAAAATCGAAAATCCCGGCGGCGCTTTCGACAATCCCAACAACGCGCTCCGCCGTCCGGCAAAGCCAGCCCGCACACCCGACAAGACAGGCCCTGCCACCGGGGCATCGCGGCCTCGCAGGACCCGCACAAAGACGCCGCCCCCGGCGGAACGACCGCTTCGCACACCCCGCAACGGGTCGGCCAAAGCGCTTCCCGCAGAATCGCGAACCCGTTTAGAATTGGATCACCAGTTGGGAATTCATTTCCAAGGACATCGACCCGTCGTCGGAGCGCGCCCTGTTGGTCACCACGCTCAATTTCCCGCCAAAGGAGAAACGGAAATTCCGGGCGATCTCCCACTCCCCCGTGGTTTCCCCGGCGTAGGTGTCGGTGTTGTCCCGCTCAAAGTTCAGGCTCGAGGATTTCCGCTCAAAAGACACTTTGGCGTCGAGGGTCAACCGGTTCACGTTGGAAAACACTTTTTTCGTGAAGGGAAACCGGAACCCGCCCGGGTAGGCGCGGTCGTAGCGGCCCGTCACCGCGCCGGTCAGGGTGTCCAGGTCCTGCAGCAGGCGCCCGGTGCCGTCCCGTGAAAAATCCGATCGGTAGGTCGCGCTCGGGGTCAACCGCCAATGCCCGATCCGGGTGCCGACCTGGGCCGAATGGTTGAGCGTGCGCGCGTCGGATTTGGGGATCCCTGTCCGCAAATCCAGCGTGTGCGCGGCGGTCCGGTTCCAGCTCAGGAACCAATCGTACCGGCCCAAATGCGTAAAGCGCAAATCGACCCCCTGAGCGCGGGAATCGCCCTCTTCCTCAAAAAAAGTTTCGGTGTAACGACGGTTGAGGCGCGTGTTGACTTGGGCCCCCGAAACCCACTTGCGCAACGGAAAAGGTTTTTCCAGGTCCCGGATCGAGGCGATCATGTCCAACCACCCGATGGTGTGGACGTCCCGGAGCGTGAGCGTCGACTCCGTGTGCTCGTTGGTGTCGGTGATGGTGTTCGACACGGACAGGGTGTTGAGCGGGCCCAGGGCCTTGGGAAATTTGACCCAGTCCAACGGGGACCAATTCCCCGCCACCCGCAGGGTGTTACGGGCCGTGAGCTGTCGCCGCAACACCCCCGCGTCGTTGAAATCCAACCGCGGCAGGAGGCTCATCATGGCTCGGCCGCCCCGACGGGTGATTTTGTCCAGTCGGAACGGTTGAACCCTTTGCCAGTCCGTGAACCGTTGAAGCACGTTGTCGTGGGTGTCCGACGCGTCGATTTTGAAACTGGTGTCGATGTTGAGCGAGCGCACCACCCCCCATTTGGGCAACAGATCCCGCGGGGCCAGATTCCAATAGAGATCCCCGGTGGATTGGCGCTCCAGGATTTTGAAACCCACCACCGAAGGAGAGGACACCGTGGGCAAGTTGGTGGTTTCCGTCCCGGACAGGGTGTAGGACAGGCGCGGCTCCAACCAACGGAACACCCGCCAACTGAGCGACACCCCGTGGTTTTGGCTCAGGGATTTGTCGTAGGCGACGGTCGGGGTGAAGGCGGGGGCGAAGGCCAATTCCGCTTCCGTGAACCGCCGTTGCTCGACCACTTTTTTGCGTCCGAAATTGGGCGTGAAGGAAAACCCGGTCCAAGGCTGAAACGACATCCGCCCGGTCCATTCATCGCTGAACTCCAGCGTGCGGGCGTTGGCGAAAATGGCGTTTTCCTGGGCGACGGTGGAGGTCGAGGCGGCCAACTGCTCGGCTTTGCGCTCGGGGAAAAACGACAGGAAATAATTGGTGCGGATGTATTTGACGAAGATATTTTCCGGCAACGGGCGGAAGGAAAACTTTTTCCCCGGCAGGAGGTCGAGGCGACCGGGCACGGCGTAATCCAACGATCCGTTGTAGACGTTCCGGTCGCGTCGCTCCTGGCGGTCGGTCAACTCCTCCAGCGTGTTCTCGGCGCCGTAGGCGAGGGACGGCCAGGCCGAGAACAGCAATTGGCCGTCCGCCCGGGCGCGGACCGTCTCCGCGCGCCCCTCGGTCAACACCGACTCCAATTGGGATTGACCCGTCCGCAGGGTCGCCGGAGTGAGGGTCAAACTTTTGGAATAGGTGCCGCTCAACGGAAGGTTTCGTTGCCAGCGATTGAGGTTAAAAAAGGCCGTGGTTTCCTCCTTGTCCTGGTTGACGACCGGCGAGGTGAGGGTTTGGAAATTGCGATCCACGCTGCGGAACACCCCGCCGAAGTTGGCCCAATTCCCCCAGGCGCCGTCCAGGGCGAACCGACGGGCGTTGCCGACTTTGTTGCGCGCGCCGGACACGTGGATTTCGTTGATCCACAGGACCCCCGTCACCGGCGCCGCCGAGTTGTTCCGCACCCCGATTTTGAATTGACCGATGCTGTTGAGGTTCGGGGCGCCCACCACCGTGGCCACCCGCCCGTCCACCACCGAACGGAGGGTGTCCGGGGTCCCGTCGTTGTTCAAATCGATGAGCCGCACGGTGGCCAGGCTCCAAAAATCGTCGGCCGGGGACGTTGGGAAGGGAATTTCGAAATAGTCGGTTTCGGTCCCGAGGTGGAAAAAGAGTTCCATGTCCGTGGAGGATCCGGGCGGCGCTTGGTAGAAAAACCGCAGATCGTTGTGGGAAGAGAAATTCCGAGGAACGCCGTAGACGGTGCGGGTGGTCGCGGTGGAGCCCACCGGCAACGTGAACCGGAGCTCCAGGGCCTGTTCGCGGGTGCGGTTTTCCACTTGGTCCCCGTAGAGGTCGCCGAAGAGCCCGTTGTTGAGCAAAGTTTCGTAATCCGGGTTGTCGAGGTTGTTCACGGCCCCGACGCTCATGGTCGCCCCTCCGCTCACGGTGGGCGTCTCCCACGCGTTGCCGACAAAGGCGATCTTCCCCACCCGCACGGTGCCGGTGGCCACGATCCCCGTGTAGGGGGTTTGCGCGCGAAAAGTCAAACGTACCTGCCGGATGGCTTTAAAGGCGTCCTGTTCCGCCGGGAGGATGCCCAGCGGCATCCGGATGAACCGCCATCCGTCAAAGGCCAAATGGTTGACGGGATCGTCCAGCCCGTTGCGGTTGGTGATGGAGGTGCCGGGCGGCAGCGCGGACAACCGCAACAGGGGAACCCCCGCCCGCGCGGGCGCGTCACCGGGGCGCAACACGCCGTCGCCGTCCAAATCCTCGGTGTCAACGCGCCCGTTGTCCTCCCCGATCTGCTCGTTTTCGCTGAGGGCGTTGTAGAGCCAGCCGATGTCCTCGCCCTCGTTCAAGGTCCCGTCGGAGTTCAGGTCCTCCGATTCCGGACGGTTCCCCGGGAGCGCGTCCCCGTCAGTGTCCTCGGCGAAGGCCCCGGCGTCGATTTCCAAATCCGCGGGTTGAGCCCCCGCCCCAGCGCCCTGAACCCAAAACTCGATGTACACTTTCTTGGAAAAATCACGGCCGGCCTTGGAAATGGCCTGCACGAGCGAACTTTCCTCCGGGTCCGTCCCGCCGCCGCCGGGTTCTTGCCCTAGGTTGTAATCCACCCGCAAAACGCGCAGTTGCTCGTCCTCGCTCACATCGGCGCTGACCCCGACGACGTTGCGCAACGGCTCGTCCTCGTCCCGAACGAGGACGAAGGAGCTGGGCCGGGTCGGCGGGGCGTAACCGGCTGGGTTGACCCCATAAATCCAAGCGTCGTCCTGCAAGGACACCGCGTCCTCCTGGGCGATCCCTTCCATGGAATCGATCAGGGCCTTCCCGAACAGGTTGGGGTTTTCCCGGGACTGGGCCACCTCGGCCGTGAGGTTCAGCTTCGCGGGGGTCAAAGGCAGTCGCAGGTCGCTGACTTTTCCGTCGGCCTCCAAAACCATGAGGCTCGAGGGGGCGGATCGGATGTCCGGGATGATTTGGGTTTTGGGGGCGAAGGTGTAAAGGAAAGTCGACCCGGCCTGGAACCGTCCCGGGACGATCCCCAGATCGAACCGGGTGCCCACCAGGGTCTGCCCCAGTTGGCCGCCGAAGGGCGCGTAGTCGTAGGTGACCTCGATTTGGCTGTTTTCGTCCAGCTGGTCGTCGTTAAAGAATTGCAAAAGACCGATATCGTAGGCGATGAAGTAATCGACATCGCTTTTGAGCGTCCGCCCGTTTATCGACACCCGTTCGCTGCCGAACACGATGTTGGGCCGCAGTTGGTAATCGCGCAACCGGTAACGGTATTCCGTCAAAAAACTGAATTTTGGCGTCGGCGAAGGCCCGTAAAGTTGCGGGTCGGCCACCGCCGAGGTCAAAGCGATGTTGAACACCCCCTGGTCAAAGTCCACGTCCAGGGTGTTGGGGTACTCCAGCACTTCCCCGCTGGGGGTCCCGCTCTCCGTGGAGGTGCTCATTTGGATCAACAGGTCCCGCTGGTTGAGGTCGATGGTTCGAAGAATAAAGTTGCCCCGACCGTTGTCCCGGACGATTTTTATGTTCCCGAGTTGGTAGAAGGTTTTCAGCTCCCGCCGATAACCGATTTCGGCGGGGTCGAGCGATAGGGGCTGATCGCTTTGGGTTTTAACGATCTTGGGCCCCACCGCTCCCAGATTGGACAACAGGGACCCGTCGTCGTTGAAACGATAATCGATGGCGTAGACGGCGTTGTCGTCCGTCCGACGCTTGAATTGCAGGACGCCGCGCGCGTAATCCACGACGTAATCGTCACCCGGCTTCAACCGGTCGAACCGTCCGTCCACGTATTGAACCGCCGGCGCGCCGAAGTCCACCGCGGTGAGTGTCGTGACCGTCACATCGTTCGTGGCCAGGCGGTCGTCCCGGTAAACAATTTCGGTCCCGATGCGGATGGCGCGGGTGGTGAAGGCCACGTCGTAGTATTGCTTTTTCACAAAATCCACATCGCGGATGATGCGCCGCTCGAAGCGCGTCGCCCCGTTGAACCGCTTGGTTTCCGTCGTGCCTTTGGTGCGGCTCCCGATGGCCAACAACTGGGCGTTTTTGTACTTGAGGCGGGTTCGCACGCCGAAGAGCTGCTTGGAGTAGGACACGAATTCCGTGGCGGGAAGGGAAAGAGTGATGTCCCCGAAAGCCGCCTCCTGAACGAACTCCTCCGGGTCGCCGGTGTAGACGACGGAAATATCCCTTTTGTCGTCTTTCGTGTCGTCGAAGTCGACGTTGACGGTAATTTTTCGCCCCACCTGCCCCTTGATGCGCACCTGGAGTTCCTGTTTCATTTCCACGTCGGACTGGCTCTGCGGAACACCCAACTCCTCGGCCCGCTTCGCGCTTTTCCGGCGGGTCTGTTGCAATTTGAGGGCGATCAGTTTGCGGCCGGAAATCGACAGGCCGGATTCGTAGGGCAGGTCCACCGTGAACCCGGGGGCGTTTTCCGGTGCGGGGAGGGGTTGGGCGGTTTTCGTGCTCGTGTGAACAATGGGGGGCGCGGTCCGCGCGGCGGATTCCCAGAGCCGGTCCCAGGCGGCGGGGTTGAAATCGAACAGCCCCCCCTCGATCGGGGGCGCGGGCGCGCCCCCCAAGGACTCTTCAATGGACAAATCGGAAAAACGCGGCTCGAACGCGCCCGCCCCGGCCGCCCCCCAACACAGCAAAACAGCGCCCCACCTCGTGGCGAGATTTCGGATGTGAGCGTGAGGGGAACGCATGGTGTCCTTTAATTTCCTTTAAGCAACGGTTTGGCCACGGCCATTAAGCATAAGTTAAGCCGGAATGGATTTCAATTGAAAAATCAGCCGGAATCCGACGGGGGGCCGTCGAAATTATATAATCGCGTCATGACTTTGGCCCGTTATTTGTTGCGCCAATTTTTACCCCCGTTCGCCTTCGGCCTTTCTTTGTTTTCCGGCGTCCTCCTCTTGGACAAAATCTTCGATTTGATCGATTTGCTGGTGAACAAAGGCGTTGGATTGAGTTTGTCCCTTCAAATCTTTTTTTTGTTCCTTCCCACCATCATGAGCCTGAGCGTCCCCATGTCGATCCTGCTGGCCTGTCTGTTGACCTTCGGCCGCCTATCCGAAGACAACGAAATCCTGGCCCTGCGGGCCAGCGGCTTGTCGTTCCGACAAATCCTTTGGCCCCCGCTCGCCTTCGCCCTGTTGCTGGGACTGTTGTTGATCCCCTTTAACACGCGCCTCACCCCCGCCGCCATGGGGCGATTTCGAACCCTCTACCACAAAATCGCCAGCACGGACCCCCTGGTGCAAATGGAGCCCCGCCGGTTTTTCGCGGTCCAAAACATCCGCCTTTACGCCGAAGAGGTGGCCAAAGACCACCGCGTTTTAAGAAATGTTTGGCTCTACCGCGTTTTCCCCGACGCCACCGAGCGCATCCACGCGGGGAGCGGGCGGGTGGACACCGGCCCGGACCGCCTGACGCTGCGCTTGACCGATGGGCAAATGGAGCGCGTCTCGGCCGACAAACCCGATGAATTTTTGCACTTGGAATTTCGGGAATACGACCTGGGGGTTCCCCTGCGGCCCGAGGCCCTGCCCCGCGACCGCGGTTGGCGCGAATACACGGGAACCGAACTGCGTCGGGAAATCATCGCGCGGCGCGCGCGGGGCCAACCCGCAGGCGAAATCCAGTCCGAGTTCCACCTCCGGTTCGCCTTGGCCTTCGCGCCCATCGCCCTGGCGTTGATCGGGATCCCGCTGGGCATGACGTTGGAGCGCGGCGGACGGGGCGTCGGCTTCGGCGCGGCCATCGTTGTCATTTTTGTCTACTACCTGTTGCTCGTGATGGGGATGAATTTGGCCGAGCGGAACACCCTCCCGGCGGCGCCCGCGTTGTGGATCGCCAACGGCGTCACGGCGCTGTTGGGGTTGGGCTTGTACCGTCAGCGGGTGGCCCAATGACCCGCCTGGGACGCTACGTGTTGAAATCGTTTTTGAAACCCCTCCTCTTCAGTTACGGGGCCATGACCCTATTGGTTTTGATGGCGGAGCTGATGGAACGGTTGGACAAAATCATCGCGGGCAAGGCCGATCTCGGCGTGATCGCGCGCTACCTGTTGGCCCTTTGGCCGGTGCGGAGTCTGGAACTTTTACCGGTGGCCGCCCTCCTCGCCATTCTGCTTTCGCTCGGCCAACTGTCCCGCCGCATGGAAATCACGGCCGCCATGTCGGGAGGTGTCCACCCTTGGAAGTTGACGGCCCCCCTTTTGAGCATGGGGGTGGTGTTAAGTCTTTTCTCCCTGGGCCTCTCCGAAGGGCTCACCCCCTGGGCCAACCGCCAAGTGAAAAAACTTTGGAACACGGACATACGTCGCCTGACCCACCGCAAACCCACGCGCTTTTACAACATCACCGTGGCGGGCCCGGGGGTGTTTTACGCGATCGGGACCCTGGACCTGGAAAAGGGCCGGATGGAAAACGTCGTGATAGACCTGGTCCGGGACGGCCGACCGGACCGGCAAATTCAAGCCCGGACCGCGCGGTGGGAGGAATCGGGTTGGACCCTTCGAAACGGTTTTGAACGCGTTTACCGTCCCGATGGGCGCGGCATCGAACGGGTCCGCGGGTTCCAAAAATCCCGCCTGGACCGGAACGATCCACCCGCGAACCTCGTTCCGCAGGAACCCGACCCCGACGACATGAGCCAGTTCACCCTGCGTCATCAAATCCAGCGTTTGAAATCCCTGGGGATCGCCACGCAAAAATTCGAGGTGGAACTGTACATGAAAACCGCCTTGCCCTGGTCCAACCTCGTGATCGTCTTCTTGGGCATTCCCTTCGCTTTCAACAAGCGCGGCGGCAAGGTGCGCGCCGTGGCGGTGGCCCTGGCCGTGGCCTTCGCTTATTTCGGTCTGCTCCAGGTTGGCCGGGCGCTCGGTCAAAAACCCTGGTGCCCGCCCCTCCTGGGCGCCTGGACCGCCAACTTCGTATTCCTCACCATCGGCGGCCGCCTCTTCTGGCGGATGCGTTCCCTCGCTTAACAAAAAGCTTCTATTTTGGAGTGGGGAGAAGGGGGTGGAACCCCCTTTTCAGAGAGGGTATGGGACCGATATCCGCTCCAGCCCCACGGGGAAACCGGATGCCCCCTAAAAAAACAACCCCCGGAACAGACGCCCCGGGGGTTGATCCATCCAAGAATCGGTCGTCAGGTTCCTTCCTGCCAGCTCTCCAGGTATTTCTTCTGTTCGGGGGTCAACACGTCGATCCCCACCTTCATGGCGGCCAATTTCAACCGGGCGATCTCGCGATCAATATCCACCGGCACGCTGTAAACTTTATCGGTGAGCGACCGCGCGTTTTTCACCATAAACTCCGAGCAAAGGGCCTGGTTGGCGAAGGACATGTCCATAACGCTCGCCGGGTGACCCTCGGCGGCGGCCAAATTGATCAGGCGGCCATCCCCCAGGATGTGAATCCGACGGCCCCCGGGCAACAGGTATTCGTCCACGAAGGGGCGCACTTCCCGTTTGGTTTTGGCCATTTTCGCCAGAGCGGGAATGTCGATTTCCACATTGAAGTGGCCGGAATTGCAGAGGATGGCGCCGTCTTTCATCTTTCGGAAATGTTCCGCGCGCAAAACCCCGATGTCCCCGGTCACGGTGATGAAGATGTCTCCCTCGACCGCGGCTTGGATCATGGGTTTCACCACAAACCCGTCCATGACGGCCTCAAGGGCGCGGAACGGATCGATTTCCGTCACCACCACGTGAGCGCCCATGCCGCGCGCGCGGCTCGCCACACCCCGGCCGCACCATCCGTAGCCCGCCACCACCACGGTTTTTCCGGCGAACAAAACGTTGGTGGCCCGAATCACTCCGTCGAGCGTGGATTGGCCGGTTCCGTATCGGTTGTCGAACATGTGCTTGGTGAGCGCGTCGTTCACGGCGATGATGGGGTACCGCAACACCCCTTCCTTTTCCATGGCGCGCAAACGAACCACCCCGGTGGTCGTTTCCTCCGTCCCCCCGATCACATCGGCCAATTGGTCCGGGCGTTCCTTGTGCAACACCCCCACCACGTCGGCGCCATCGTCCATGGTGATCTGCGGGCGGTGGTCCAGGGCGGCGAATATGTGTTTGTAATAGGTTTTGTTGTCTTCCCCCTTGATGCCGTAGGTCCGAATGCCGTGATTTTTCACCAACGCCGCGGCCACCTCGTCCTGGGTCGACAGGGGGTTGGAGGCGCACAACACCACGTCCGCCCCGCCCTCTTTCAAGGTGATCGCCAGGTTGGCGGTCTCCGTCGTGACGTGGAGGCAACAGGCCATGCGGATGTTTTTAAAGGGTTTCTGCTTTTTAAACCGCTCCCGGATCAACCGCAGGACGGGCATTTCCCGTTCCGCCCAGACGATGCGGGCCTCCCCGGCTTTGGCGAGGCGTAAATCTTTGACGTCGTGTTTCATGGGGGTCTCCGTGAAAAAAAAATTAAGCGCGCAAGCGCTTTTTGAGTTCGGTCGCCTTGTTGGTCTTTTCCCAATAAAAGTCCGGGTCCGGCCGGCCGAAATGGCCGTACGAAGCGGTTTTGCGGTAGAAAGGGCGACGCAACTTGAGGTAGTCGATGATGCCCTTGGGCGTTAACGGGAAGACGTCCCGGACGGCCCCGGCGATTTGTTCCGTGGGCAACAAGCCCGTGTTGTGGGTGTCCACCATCACGCTGACCGGTTCCGCCACACCGATCGCGTAGGCCAACTGCACGGTGCATTGACGGGCCAAGCCCGCCGCCACCACGTTTTTCGCCACGTGGCGCGCCATGTAACAGGCCGAACGGTCCACTTTCGTGGGGTCCTTGCCGCTGAAGGCGCCGCCGCCGTGGGGCGCCCAACCGCCGTAGGTGTCCACGATAATTTTCCGGCCGGTCACGCCGGTGTCCCCCTCGGGGCCGCCCACCACGAATTTCCCGGTGGGGTTCACATAAAATTTCGTGTTTTTGTCCAACATCTTTTTGGGCAACACGGGGAGGATGATTTTGTTGATGATGTCTTCCCGGGACCGGTTGGTGATCTTTTTCCCGGTCTTGTCCAAAATGGATTCGTCGTGCTGGCTGGAGAGCACCACCGCGTCGATCCGGCGCGGCTCGCCGTCTTCGTATTCCACGGTCACCTGGGATTTCCCGTCGGGGCCGAGGTAGGGCAATGTTTTTTTCTTGCGCACATCGGCCAAACGCCGGGTGAGGGCGTGGGCCAGGCTGATGGGGGTGGGCATCAAATCCTCGGTTTCGTCGCAGGCGAATCCCACCATCAAACCCTGGTCGCCGGCGCCGCCGGTGTCCACGCCCTGGGCGATGTCCGGGCTCTGGCGGCCGATGGCGTTCAAAATGCCGCAGCTCGAGGCATCAAAACCGAAGCGCTTGTCGGTGTAGCCGATGTCGGCGATGACCGAGCGCACGAGGGAGGGCACGTCCACCCAGGTGTGGGTGGTGATCTCGCCGCCCACCACCACCAGGCCGGTGGTGACGAACGATTCGCAGGCGACGCGGCCCTTCGGATCGTCCTTGAGGATCGCGTCCAACACCGCGTCGGAAATTTGGTCGCAGACTTTGTCCGGATGGCCTTCGGTCACGGACTCCGAGGTAAAAACGTACTTGTCACGACGCATGAAGAACTCCTTGGGTCTTTGATTCGGAAGGCGGAATTATACCAGTTTTCGGCCGGTCGCCGATCGGTTCAGGAAAACCCGAACAGGCCGGGCTCGTCGGGCGAATCCGCGCCGGGGGCCACGCGGCCGTCCGGCGCCAACGCCGCGCCCGCGCCCACGATGGACCGCTCCACGACCGAGCGGGCGCCCACCCGGGCGCCCTCCAGCAACACGCAATCCGATAAGCGGGCCCCCGCGCCGACCCGCGCGTTGGCCCCGATGGTGACGTGTCCGTCGAAACGAACCCCCGGGGCCACCCGGGCCCCCGCCCCCACCAAAACCGTGCCGCGGGACTCGACCCGGGAGGAGATCACGGCCCCCCGGTCGGCCCACATCCAATCCCGCCGCCGCGCCGCCCCCCCGACCCTCCGGACGGACAGCAAATACCGGTGGGTGGCCACATAACTCGAAAGAGTGCCGATGTCCGACCAATACCCCCGGTGGACCCACCCCGCCACGCGCCGCCCCCCCGCCAAAAGACCCGGGAACACCTCGCGCTCCACGGACACCGCGCGCCCCGCGGGGATGGCGTCGAAGACGCCGGGCTCAAGCAGGTAACACCCGGCGTTGATGGTTCGCGACGGGAACACCGGACCCGCGGGTTTTTCAAGGAAACGAACCACCGACCCGTCGGCCCGGGTCTCCACGAGGCCATAGGCCGAAGGGTCGGGAACTTCCACCAACGCCAACGTGGCCTCGGCCCGGGTTTTCTTGTGGTGCGCCCGCATTGCGTCCAAATCAAAATCGCTGAAAATATCCCCGTTGAACACAAAGCACCGTTCAGTGAGATGGGGGCGGGCCAGCCGCATGGCGCCGCCCGTTCCGAGCGGTTCTTTTTCCACGCTGTAAATGAACCGAACGCCCCAGGCGCGGCCGTCCCCCAATTTTCGACGAAAATGCGCGGACTGATGCCCTAAAGCCAAGATCACTTCGCGCACGCCGAACCGCTTGAGCAAATCGATTTGATAGGCGAGAAAGGGGCGGTTCAGAATGGGCAGGAGCGGCTTGGGCCGCTCCAGGGTCAAGGGACGCAACCGCGTCCCGAGCCCCCCCAGGAGGAGGAGCGCCCTCAAAGGACGGCGCCCCGCGCCAACACATGCCGGGCGGCGTCGGCCAAATTTTTAAACCGCCGCACACCGGCCGGAAGACGCTTTTCTTCCAACCCGCCGTGGCCGGTGCGAACGAACAACGGAGAGACCCCGGCGCGCCGGGCGGCGACGACGTCGGCGGCTTTATCGCCGACCATGAAGGAAGAGGCCAAATCCAACCCCAACTCCCGTCCGGCCCGCAACAACATCCCCGGTTCGGGTTTCCGGCATTCACACCCATCGGCGGGACCGTGGGGGCAAACATAAATCCCGTCCAGCGCCACGCCCCGCCGTCGGAGATCAGCGGATACCCGGCGGTGCAAGGCGTCGACATCGGCTTTTTTATAATACCCCCGGGCCACGCCCGATTGGTTGGTCACCACCACCAGGCGGTAGCCCCCGCGTTGCAAAGCGCGCAACGCCGAAATCACCCCGGGGATCCAGACCCAATCCCGATGTTTGTGGAGGTACTCTTTTTCAACGTTCAACGTGCCGTCGCGGTCTAAAAACACCGCGGGCCGTCCCCGTCCCGCCGCCCGGGCGATGTGCCGGTGGGTGCGCGCGAGACCCTCCGCCAACCCGATTCCAGCGCGCCATCCCAAGACCCGCCGGGCTTTTCGAACGTCCATCCAGCTTTGAAACAGCTCGCCGGGGCGCGCCGGTTTGTGAAGGATTTGGGGACGGCCGCCGTGGACCTCCGCCAGGGTGAGGGCCAATTGATTGACCGAAACGGCCCGTCCCGCGCCGATGTTGACCGACTCGCCTCCGGCCCGCCGCAACGCCGCCACCGAAGCCCGCGCCACGTCTTCCACGAAAACGTAATCGCGTTTCTGCTTCCCGTCGCCGTAAACCCAAAGCGGTTTGCCCGCCAGAAGGCGTTGACAAAAAATCGCCACGACGCCGGCCTCCCCGTGGGGATCCTGGCGGGGCCCGTAGACATTGCCGTAGCGCAACACCGTGTAATCCACCCCGTGAAGGGCGCGGTAGGCGCGCAAATAGTATTCGCTCGCCAATTTTGACACGCCGTAGGGGGACAGCGGCGCCGGAACCGCCGCTTCACGCGCGGGACGGGGGCATTCGCCGTAATAGGTGCCGCCCGAGGCTGAAAAAATCATTTTCTTGACGCCGTGCGCGCGCGCCAATTCCAAAACATAAATCAGCCCCAGGACGTTGATCCGCGCGTCGTTCAACGGATCGGCCACGCTCCGGCGAACGTCGATTTGGGCGGCGTGGTGGTTGACCACATCGAACCGACCGCGCCGGAACACCCCCCGCAGGGCGGGCGCCCCGATATCGGCTTTTACAAAACGGGCATTGGGATTCAGGTTCTCCCTCTTACCCGTGGAAAGGTCGTCGACCACCGTCACGGCGTGTCCCGCGGCCACGTAGGCGTCGACCACGTGGGACCCGATGAACCCCGCGCCGCCGGTGACAAGTATTTTCACGCCGCGCCCTCGGAAACGCCGATCAAAGGCGCGTGCCGCGCGGGCGCGTATTCGGGGATCCAACGCCGCAATCCGCGGCGCACGTCCTCATCTTCCAAGCATCCCGCGAATTCCACCCAGCGACGAATGTCCTCCCAGTCGGCCGGCGAAATCGCGCGCGCCCGGGCCACCCGCACCTTGGGGTGCGGGGTGGGAAGGGTGTGTTCCTGGTCCGCCAAAAGTTCTTCCTTCAATTTTTCCCCGGGCCGCAGTCCCGTGATTTCAATTTTGATCTCTTCCTCGGTCAGTCCCGACAGGCGTATCATGTCCTTGGCCAGATCAAGGATGCGGACGGGCTCGCCCATGTCCAACACGAAAATCTCCCCCCCGCGCCCCATCAAGCCCGCCTGCAACACCAGCTGCGCCGCCTCGGGGATCAACATGAAATAACGGGTGATGTCGGGGTGGGTGACCGTCAAGGGCCCGCCGCGGGCGATTTGCTCCCGGAATTTGGGGATGACGCTTCCGGTGCTGCCCAAGACGTTGCCAAAACGCACCGTGACGAAGCGCGTGCCGTCAGGGGTCTGCAACGCCTGACAAACGATTTCAGCCAACCGTTTGGTGGCCCCCATGACGTTCGTGGGATTGACCGCCTTGTCGGAGGAGATCAACACAAACTTCGACACGCCGTGGGTCTGGGCCGCCCGCGCCAAACAGAGCGTGCCACCCACGTTGTTCTTGACGGCTTCCCAACAGTTGTCGTTTTCCATCAACGGGACGTGCTTGTAGGCGGCGGCGTGAAAAACGACCTCGGGACGGTGCCGGGAAAAAATCTCCTCCACGCGCTCCGGATCCCGTACATCGGCGGTGAGCGGGACGATTTTGACGTTCGGGTGCTTTTCCCGGAACTCTTGCTCCACCTGGTAGAGGGCGAACTCGCTGGCGTCCAGCAAAAGGAGCAAGGACGGCCCGAACCGCGCGATCTGGCGACAGAGCTCCGACCCGATGGAACCGCCGGCGCCCGTGACGAGCACCGGACGTCCGGTCAACAAATCATGAAGTCCGGCGTCGTCCAATTTCACCCGACCCCGGCCCAGCAAATCGTCCAACTGGACGGGACGCACGCGCGAAATCGCCACGCGCCCCATCATGATGTCCTCCATGGCCGGAACGGTGAACACGGAGAGCCCGGCCGCCGCCGCGGTTTCCACCACATGCCGTCGCCGGGCCGGCGAGGCCGACGGCAAAGCGATGATCACCTGCCTCACACCCCGTTCCTCGGCGTGGCGGGTCAGGTCGGCGATGGATCCCAACACCGGCACGCCGGACAACATGTGCCCTTTCTTCATGGGGTCGTCGTCCAAAAGGCCCACCACGCGCCAATCCCCGCCCCGGGCGAGTTCCCGCAGGAGGAGCGACGCCGCGTGACCGGCGCCCAACACCAACACCGGCGTGGCCGCGAGTTTGCGAAGGGAAATCAAATGCCCGTCTTTCCAGGAGCGGTAGGAAAAGCGACTTCCGCCCATGGCGAAGACCAGGAGCAACGGGTGCATCACGAAAACCGACCGGGGGATTTGATTCAAACGGTGATAAAGAAACATCGCCATGGCCGAGGCGAGGGTCGCCACGATCCCCGCGGCAAAAATGCGCCGCAGGTCGGGAAGGCTGGCGAATCGCCAAAGGCTTCGGTACAGCCCGTAGCGCCAAAACACGATCGCGTGGACGGTCAGCACGATCCCCAGGGACCATTTCAGGCTTTGGATGTTGTCGGGGGGAATTGAAAAATTGAAACGCAGGAGGAACGCCATCGTCCAGGCCGCCCCGGCCCAGGCCACGTCGTGTAGGAAAACCAACATTTTCTTCAATTTCAAGAGGAGGGTCCTTGGCGGAGTGGTGAACGCCGTTTATTTCAACGTCTTACCGATGACGTCGCAAATTCTATCTATTTGCCCGTCCGTTGTGTTCGACCCGGACGGAAGACACACCCCCACCTCAAAAACCCGATCACTGAAACTGTCGTTCTCCCCATGGGGGTAGTACGCCCGATCCCGGTATAGGGGCTGTCGATGCATCGGTTTCCAGACACGCCGGGCCTCGATCTTTTCCCGAGAAAGGACGTCGATCAACTCGGCCGGGGTCCGCTTGGTCCCCCGGGGGTCCAGGGTCATGACGCTCAGCCACCGCGTGCCGACGCCGAAATCCGCCTCGGGCATCCACCCCACACCGGGGCACCCGTCCAAAAACCGACGATACCGGTCAAAAATCGCCCGGCGCGCCCGCACCCGGTCGCCCAACACGCGCAATTGGCCCCGCCCGATCCCCGCCAACACGTTGCTCATTCGGTAATTGAAACCCACGGTGGTGTGTTCGTACCAGGGGGCGGTGTCACGGGCCTGGGTGGCTAAAAAGCGCGCGCGCCGGACCAAGCCCTCGTCCCGGGACACCAACATGCCCCCCCCCGACGTGGTGATGATCTTGTTCCCGTTGAAAGAGTAGATTCCGATCCGGCCCAGGGTTCCGCTGGCTCGCCCTTTGTACGTCGCCCCCAGGGACTCGGCGGCGTCCTCCACCACCGGCACACCATGTCGGTCGCAGAGGGCCAGCAAGGGCTCCATGTCCGCGCTTTGCCCGTAGAGGTTCACCACCAACACCGCCTTGGGAACCCGCCCCCGCTTGGCGTGGTCCCGCAGGGCCCGCTCCAAGGCCGCCGGGGACATGTTCCAACTTCCCGGTTCCGAATCGATGAACACCGGGGTCGCCCCCTGGTAAAGGATCGGGTTCGCGCTGGCCACGAACGTCAATGAAGAACAGAACACGATGTCCCCGGGCTTGACGTCCAACAACACCAACGCCAAGTGGATGGCGGCGGTGCCGGAACTGACGGCGGCGGCGTGCCCGGCGCCCACGTGTTCCGACAGTTCTTTTTCAAAGGCGTCGACGTTCGGCCCGAGGGGCGCGATCCAATTCGTGTCGAAGGCCTGGTTGACGAAATCCAACTCTTGTTCCCCCATATGAGGCGTCGATAGGAGAATGGGCTTATCGAGATCGCGCAACTGCACCAATCCCACCGGAACGCCGCTCGCGTCGATCAGCGGGATTTGATTGATCCCGGCGGCCTGCATCGCGGCCAACCACCGGGCCTCGGAATCGGTTTCGCCGGCCGTGATCGGCTTTTGGTCCGGCCAAGTCAGGGGCGCGTCGAGCGGCGCGCCTTTGAGGAGGGCCCGGCGCAAATCGCCGTCCGTGATGGTTCTCTGGAGGTGGCCGTCCGCGTCCACCAACAAAAGAATCCCCTGGGCCCCGACGTCCATGCGCGACAGGAGTTCCCGCGCCGAGAGGCCTTTGTGGACCAACAGGGCGTCGATGGACTTCATCGGGGAACCTTCGGTCGGGCGGGGACCCCCACCACGGTGACGCCGGTCGCCACCGGTTTCGTGACCACCGCGCCGGCGCCAACGACAGCCCCCGCGCCCACCGACAGTCCGGGGAGGATCACCGCCCCGGCCCCCACCAAAACGCCGTCCCCCAGAACCACGCCACCGCCCAACGTGGCGTTCGGCGCGATGTGACAGCAGGCCCCCACCCGCGCATCGTGGTCCACCACCGCGCCGTGATTGATAATACTGCAAACGCCAATTATCGCTTCGGGGCCGATGACCGCCTGGGCCGCCACAAAAACCCCGCCGCCCAGCACCGCGCTGGAACCCACCGCCGCCCGGGGATCGACCACGGAACGCCAATGGATTTTTTGGAGGGCTGGGTCGCCGAGGATTCGCGCGCGGGCGGCGTTGTCCCCAATGGCCAGGTGCCCCGTGGAGGGCAGTCCCTCCAAAGCCCAGGGTTCAACGACAACCCCCAACAGGGACTCCCCGGGCCGAGCGGGCGCCTGGTCAAAGATTCGCGGACGTACCCCCGTCGCCAGCAAGGACGCCAGGACCACCTTGGCGTGTCCGCCGGCGCCGAGCAAAAACAAGTCAGTAGGCATTTTGCTTCCTCAAATTTTCCGGTCCAAGTGAAATCCGCCGCAAAAGGTCGACAACGCGCTCCCCCGTTCGCCCGTCCCCGTACAGGTTTTGCGCGGGGGGCCGGGGGCCGCTCAACGCCGCGCACACCGCCGTCGCGATGGCGTCCTTTTCGACCGGCACGTCCCGCACGTTAACATTCCGCTCCCGGTCCTTTTGTCGGTCGCCGACGTTCACCACGGGCAAACCAAAGGAAGCGGCCTCTATGATACCACTGCTGGAGTTCCCCACCAGGACATCGGCGATGGCCATCCATCGATGAAAAACCTCCCGCCCCAAATGCACTCGGCCCTGGAAGCGCGCGCCGGCCCGCGCGAACACAGCGCGGATGGCCTCGGACCCGGCGTCGGCGTTGGGCATCAACAGGAGGGCCTGAAGGGACGGGACGTCTTCGAGCGCGGCCAACAGCGTTTGCGCCTGGGCGCCGGCGGCAAGAGCGTCTTGAACCACCGGATGGAAAACGACCAGGGCGATCGGGCGTTGGGGATCGAAACCCGCCTCTTTGGCCAAGTCGACACGCGACGTGGGGCCGGGATCAATCCCATCCAACCCGGGCGCCCCCGTCACAAAAACCGTTTCGGGACGCTCGCCCATGCGGACCAACCGCTCCCGCGACTTTTCGGTGGCGACAAAATGATAATGGGCCAGTTTGGAAATCGCGTGGCGGATGGGTTCGTCCACGGTCCCCGAAAGTTCACCGCCGTGCAAATGGACGATGGGGACGTTGAGGTGAAGCGCCGCCAGCGCCCCGGCCAACATTTCGCCCCGGTCGCCCAAGAGCAGAAGCGCGTCGGGACGCTCCGTTCGCCAGGCGTCCACAACACCGTTCAACGTGGTGGCGATGGCCTTCGCCATGGCCGCCCCGTCGTGGCCGGCGAAAGACACGGGAATCCGCGCGACCAGGGGCAGCCCGCTGTCCTCCACCTCGCGAACGGTGTTCCCGTAATGGGCATCAAGGTGCATGCCGGTGACCAGGATCCCCAGGCCCAAATCCGTCGATTGGCGAATTTTTTCCCAAAGTCGAACGCATCAAGCCGAAATCGGCCCGGGTGCCGGTCAAATAGTGAACGCGTCGCATGTCAGATCAAATCATCGGGACGCACGACGTCGCCCGCCTTCCCGTCCCGTTTAAGGCAACGCCCCAGCGTAGACTCCAACGCCGCCGGCGCCAACCCGGTGCCCGGCCGCCGGATCGACAAATGCTCGCGCGCGAGAGGCCGCCCCGACGAGACGTCCACCGCCAACACCAAACTGCGGCGCGCGGCTCGACGCATGACCAATTCGGCCTCCGTGGGTTTTTTTTCGGGGGCCCCCAGAACCACATCCACCTCGCGGATTCGGCGGACCCATTCGAACAGCTCCGTTGGTTCAAGGGACGCCGCGTGATCGGGCCCCGGCTGAGAGCGGTCCAGAGTGAAATGTTTTTCGATGACCACGGCCCCCAACGCGCGCGCCAAGGGCGCGACGAGAATCCCCGGCGTGTGGTCCGAATAGCCCACCGGGCGGCGGAACGCTTCGGCGAGGGTCCGCATCGCCCGCAAATTGACATCCGCCAGGGGGGCCGGATAACTCGACGTGCAGTGGAGCAAGACCAAGGCGTCGCCGGATAGGCCTCCACCGAACGCCTCCACCAGGGCGTCCACGGCCACGCGCACTTCCTCCAAATCGCTCATCCCGGTGGACAGGATCACAGGCAACCGTTTGGCGGCCACGTGGCGAAGAAAAGGCAGGTTGGTGATTTCCCCCGAGGGGATTTTCATGCGTCGGCACCCGAGGGACACCAGGAAATCCGCGGCCTCCTCATCGAAGGGCGTTGAAAGGAATTCGATCCCTTTCGCGGCGCAGCGATCGGCCAATCGACGGTGGTCCTCGGCGGACAACTCCAGCGCCCGAAGCATGGAAAATTGGTCGGCCGTTCCGGTGCGTTCCTTTTGATAGGCGGCGGTCGCGGCCCCACGTGTCACCAACCGCTCGGCGGAAAAGGTTTGAAACTTGACGGCGTCCACCCCGGCCGCGGCCGCGATGCCCACCAAACGCAAGGCATTCTCCAGGGAACCGTTGTGGTTCACGCCCGCTTCCGCGATGAGGAAGCACGGCGTCACAGACCGCTTCTCCCTCTCGCCAGTTTTTCGATCTGAGCCACCACCGCCTCGGTGGCATTTCCCGGAGCGGCGTAGCCCCCCGGGATTTCGAGGGGAGAGGCCAAAGCCGATTCCAGGGCCCGCTCCAGCTTGTGCAAATCACTCACGCCACGAGACAACCCCACTTTTGAAAACGGGGTGTCTTGCGAAAAAACAGACGCATCCACACTGACCACCGGTTTCCCAATCAACCGCGCCTCCAAACCAACTGTCGAGGTCATTATCACAACAGCATCCACCGCATGCAACAACACATGGAGGGGTCTGACGACGGGGAAATTTCCACCCTTTCCGACGTCTGGAACTTGGACCTGTTTTCATTGGGGTGTGGCCGAACAATCAACCGCCAATGACGGCGTCGGGAAATCACCCCGCGCAGTTCCTCCTCTATGCGCCGCGGGAGTGTGGGTCCCCCCTCCGGCCGGTGAAAGGGTTGCGGGAAGGCTCGACCTGGGACGCCCACAAAACGACGCGCTCTCCTTCCCAGCCTTTTTGCGCCGCAACCCTTGAGCGGCCTTCCGGATCACCGGAGAAACCAAGGAATCAAAAGCGGGGTTTCCCGTCACCACAATTTCATCGCGCGATCTCCCCCGAGCGACAAACCATTTTTTTGTCGATTCTGAAATCACGCAGACGCGCGTCCCGTACCCCGGCAAGGAGAGGCGTTCCAAGGACCTGCATTGAAAAAAATCGGTAATGCAAAGAGAGGGGATCCCCCGCTCCTGGGACACGCGTATCGCGGCCTCCTCCGCACGTGGCGATGTGGTCGCAACAACGACGTCGGGCCGCACATCGTCAAAAAAACGACGAAGGGGGCCCAAAGGGAGAAACGCTTGTCGACCGGACTCTCCATATTGCTGCGCGGCCGCTTCCCTTCCCATCCTTTGCTCCAAATCTTGATACGAAAGGCCAAGGTACGCCACACTCTCTTCTTCCGGGACATCCCCGTTAAAGGGCAACTCACGCATCAGCGTTTTTCCCCAGACCCGGGCTTCTTCGTCCTCGGGACGGATGATGGAGGCGAAACCTCGACTTCGCTCGCCATGGCGATGAAACACGGGGCCCGCGGTGGTCAATCCGAGAGTGACACAGCGGTGTGTCCTTTGTTCCCTCAATCGGGAGACAACGGGGAGAATCATATTCACATGTCCGCCCCCGTACGCAACGAAAAGAATCGTGGCCGGTTTACTCACCCGCGCCCTCCTCAACGCCGGACCCGCGAACCCACCCGAACGGCATCGGAAGCGAATCCAATACAGCGCGGGAAAATCACCCGAAAAACATTCGCTTGAAAAATTAACGGGACGGGGGCGATCACCACAACCATCAACAACTGCCTTTCAAGACGGTTCGCAAGGTCATCCAGAGAATTTTGATGTCAAACCAAAAGGAGGCCCTGTCAATGTATTCCAAATCCAAAGAACGCCTTTTGTCATCGCTTGCGGATGACCGCAGAACGGCTTGGGCCAAGCCCGTAATTCCCGGGCGAACGGACATCCGCTTGAGCCAATCGCCTTCCGAGTAAAGGGCTTTTTGTGCCGGGACATCGGGGCGCGGGCCGACAACACTCATTTCACCCCAAAAAACATTAAGAAGCTGAGGCAATTCGTCGAGACTCGTTTTTCGGAGGAAATGCCCGACCGACGTCACCCGTTTGTCCCCGGGGACAGTGTAATAAGGACCCAGTTGGTCCGCATTGATCACCATACTTCTAAATTTGAGAATTTGAAAAAGTTTTCCCCTTCGTCCCACCCGAGGTTGCCGGTAAAAGACGGGGCCCTCTGATTCGAAACGGACCGCGAGAGCCAATAAAACAAAGAGAGGGGACAAGCAAACAATGGCCAACAGTGAGAAGAGGACATCAAACAGTCTTTTCATGACCACCCCATCACAGGAGCTGGACTTTGTCTCATTTCCGGGAATAGGCCGCTTCGGTAAAGGAGAAAACGGCAACCGACTGAAAATCCGGACCCCGCGCACACCCGCCCCCGCCGATGGGACCCAACCGTGGGAAGTTCGTTCTTCACCTCAGAGGGTAAACCCATCGTCAACGACAATGTTTTGACCATTTATGTATCGGGCCGAATCGGAAAGGAGAAAAATCAATGACCCGACAACATCGGCGGCGTCCAGCAGCCCTTTGTTTAAACAATGCGCTTTGTATCGATCCACGAAAAGCGTGGGTTGTCCATCGAGGACTCCGCCCGGACTGAGGGTGTTGATTCTTATTTTCATTCCTCGGCAATAACGAGCCATATACCGCGTCAAATGAATCACGGCGGATTTAATCGCAGCGTATTCCACGGGCATGGTCATTTCCGTTCCGTGGTATATTTCGAACCGGGGGGCTGTTTCACCATAGATCGACGCCATGTTGACAATGGCTCCTCCCCCATTGTTTTTAAAGTAACCGATCGCCTGCTGAGCGACGAGGAAGTATCCCCCCAAATGCCGCGAGACATTGTCACAAAAGTCCGAATAGGTGACCCTGTCGAAAGGACGTCCATAACGCCGATTCCTGGGATAGGCGTTATTCACCACACCGTGAATTCGTCCCCACCGGGTGGCCGTCTTTTCGAGCAAAGAACAAATCGAAGGCTTGTTGGTTATGTCAACGGCAATAAAATCAACCCGCCCCTGAGGAAAATCGGTTTGAATTTCCTTTAACACGCGGGCGCCAAGCGATCGATCGACATCGGCAATAACACCCACCCCACCGTTCGCCACAATTCCACGAACAAACGACTTCCCAAGCCGCCCCGCACCACCCGTCACGACCACCACTTTACCTTTCAACGGCAATGTCCGTGGAGTCAGGCTCAAGCGAGCCTCCGAAACCCGGAGTGGCAAACCGGCCCTCTTAAGGCCCCCTCCGGGTTCCCTGTCGCAAGAGCCTTTGCGAGGCGGGAGAACACATCATGGACCGCTTCCAAATAACGTCCCATCTGTTCTTCACCGTGGGCCAGAGACGCGTAAAACGAGGTGCTGGCTAAAAAACCGCGGTCCAGCATCTCCTGGGTGAAAAGCGTTTTTAGAACCAATGCCTTTTCATGCAAAAAGGAAAAATGACTCAACGGCAAAATGCCGGTAATTTCTATGTCAATTTTGAACACCTTCGCTGCCGCTCGCCACCCCTCCTGCACTCTTTTTCCAACGGCGCTTAAATGCACGGGGACAGACATTTTCTCCATTTTCTCCAACGTGGCCAAGGCGGCCGCGGGGCCAATGCGATCGGTCCAATACGTGCTGCTAATAAATGTTTCTTGCGCCGACTCCATCACGTCGCGCTTGCCAATCACAGCGCCCAGGGGGTATCCATTGCTTAACGCCTTCCCAAACACAGCCAGATCGGGTTCGATTCCAAAGTGCAAATGAGCGCCCCCCAAATTCAGCCGCCAACCCGCGGTTATTTCATCCACCACCAAAACAGCCCCTTGGGCTCTGGTTTCTTGACGAATGGCGGAAAGGAAGTCCGGGGAGGGGGCCATATTTCGAACCGGCTCAATGACGACCGCGGCCACCTCGCCCGTGTATGTTTTCATCAACCGAACGAAATCCATCGTGTCGTTGTACTTAAACGGATGGGATGTCCCTCTTAAAGCGCGGGGAACCCCGCGGGGGGAAAGCCCCGGCAACAGATGCCCATCCAAAGCGGTGTTTTCCCCCAAATTCGCCGCGAGATACCAATCGTGCCATCCATGGTAACCGCAAAAGAGGACCACATCACGCCGGGTTCGGGCCCGCGCCAGGCGAACCGCCACGGCCATAGCCTCGCCCCCGCTCCGTGTGAAACGCGCCATGGACGCCCACGGGTGCAAGGCGCACAACCGTTGCGCCAGAGCGACCTCCTCCGGGCGCGTTCAAAAGGACATGTTTCCGGCGTCCACAATTTCCCTTCACGACCCTGTTCACGTCATCGTCCGCGTATCCCAAAACACACGTGCCAACTCCCATTGTGGTCATGTCAAGGAAAGAATTTCCATCCAGATCCCAAATCTCACATCCCTTGGCTCGACTGTAATAGGCGGGCCAAAGATCCGGAAGAAACATCTCCGGCCTTTTGGACAACAATTGCGTCCCACCGAATGAGTCCCTTCGCCGTGCGATACAAATCTTGTGATTTTCCCATGCAACGGCCCCCTCTTTTGGCTCAACCGCGTTCGGCGTCCGCCAACACGCGCAAGACGCCGATGTCTTCAGACAAACTGTGCGGGAAACCGCTTTTCCCTGAACAGCCTCGACGAACGCCATCAATTCTTCAACGTACATTTTTTCGGTGATATGAGGGTTGTAATCTTCATGGGCGGGCTCCACTTGATACGGCCGGACGGACCACCGACAAGAACTCGCGTCGCTGGTAGACACGAATGTTCGGTTCGTCCCATTTCCAAACGACCTGCCCCTGCTCCAGATTGAGGGTCAGGTCCGCACGGCGTAACGGGACACGACATCCACCATCAACGACCCGAAAACCCCGTTGGAATTGAAGGGCGATCGTGTACGCATCATCGATGTCCGCACCGACGTCCATTGTTGCCCCACGCAGTCCCGCGCCGCGACCGGAGGCCCACGGAAAACATCCGTCAGCCAAGTCAGTTCAAAGGAACGATTTCTCTCGCCCCGCCCGTCTCCCTTTTTGAAACATAGTAGTCCTTGACGTTTTCCCAAGGGTGCCAATCGGGCAGGTATTGTCCGGAATGGTAGGAAAAAATTTGTAAACCCCCGAATTCCTCATCGCGCACGATTTTTTAATGGCGCGCACGGCCGGGTGAAAACGCAGTGTGCAGGACGGGGCCACAAGCACTTTCGCCGCGAGGGCTTTTTTTTTTTTCCAAAGACTCCAAGCCTCAAATAACACTTGCCTCGACAAAACTCGGCACGCCGGCCGCCACCGCCCGCCGGACGATCTCAAGATGAGCATCCGGCGGAACGGAAACAACGACAGCGTCGTATTCCGGATCGATCGAATCGCACCGATCGAGGATTTTAATCCCGTGTTTTTCCTTGGCTTCTCTCGACGGTCCGCGCGCAAGTCAAATCCCGTGATATCGACATGGCCCAAAGACTTCAGGCAACGGATCCGGCGCTTTCCCATGGACCCCAACCCCATCACAAGAAACCTCATCGCTTTTTCTCCTGATGTTTCAATATGGTTTCAACGCAAAGAAAATCACACAAATCGTCAATTTCATAGTTTTGGTGCCGTTGATTAGATAAAAAACGTCTTTCTCCGAGGATAAAAGGTTTTTCGCGCAACAAAACGCTTCGTTCGAACAATATACGCCACACCAAAAGGAAAATACGCCGGCGCGTTGTCCTGGCGCCGTGAAGTGGCTTTTAGGCCCCGGACAAGAGGGCTGGAGTTTTCCCCCGGATCCGTTTAAGCAGTGAAGGGTGCTCCTGAACTTCACCAACGCTGATGATCGCATCGTATTTCTTGATATTATCGACAAGTTTTTCGATCATCCTATCAATATCTCCTCTCCCTCAATGGCGAGGTGGGTTCCAACAAGACAATGTAATCGTATATTTTCCCAAGATGTCGCTTGCAATATTCAAGAGCATGGGCGACCGCCTCAAACGTCGGGGGAATCGTCACTCGCCAACCGAGCCGGTCGCAGGAAAGGAACGGACGCCCCTGGCTTTTTTGCTGACCCGCGCTATCTCTTCGCTGTCGGTTGTCACCATGACACTATCAATGTGTTTGGAGCGAAGGCCCGCCTCGACAGACCAGACGATGAGCGGTTTCCCACCCAAAAGCCCGGCGATCAAGGCGCGCAATTCCCGGGTGCGGTTGGCGCGCCCCGCGCGGTGGTCGTCGATCAACGCGCGCACAATCTCGGGCCGAAACAATCCCCGTTCGTGGGTTCGGGGGGAAAACAACACGGCCTCCAAGAAGGGGCCCAATCGATCGCGGAACCATTCCCCCACCGGCACGGTGAACATGGTCTTTTTCCGATCGGTCAATCCATCGCCGATCAAGGGGCGAACGGCCTTCTTGTAAATGTATTTGGTTTCCCCGTGGGCCAGTTTCAACGAGCCCGGCATGCGGAAAGCCAATTCCATCATGCGGTAGTCCAGAAACGGTGTGCGGGCCTCGATGGACACAGCCATGCCCATGCGATCCGGCTTCACCAAATTGTTGCCCGGAAGCAAGAAACGGGCGTCGATGTAAAGCGCCTGATTGATCCGGTCCATCCCGGCGGACTCTTCAAACAAGGGCGCCAGAATCGCGGAACTTTCGACCCCGCGCAACCGGTCGGCCAGCGCGGGCGCGTACAGCGTCCCCTTGTTCACGTCCGAGAACAAAGAGATGTTTTCGTAGTAGGCACGACGGAACACCTGTTCTGGCGCCGCGTCCGCCCCGCGGCCGGTGAAGAAAGTTTTGTACTTGTCGTACCCGGCGAACAACTCGTCGGCGCCGTCCCCGGTGAGAACGACCTTGACCTCCTCGGCGGCCAGTTGCGACACGCGGTAGGTGGGCAAAAAGAGATGTCCCCGTGGGGCTGGTCGTTGTGCCAGGTGACGAGGGGCCAGAGGTCCAACATGTTCGCGTCCACCTTGCGCAAAACGTGCCGCGCCCCGAACCGCTGGGCTGCCTCCACGGCGAAGGGCGATTCGTCGAACCGCTCTTCGTGGAACCCGATGGAATAGGCGCGAACGGGTTCTTTCAAATGGCGGCGCATGACGCCGACCACGGTGCTCGAATCCACGCCGCCCGACAAAAAGCCCCGAAAGGCACGTCCGACCGCAGACGCAGGCGGACGGCGTCGTCCAAAACATCGTTGAATTCGGCGATCCACCGCCCTCGCTCCGATCCAGCGGGCGTTGGGAGGACAAGTCCCACCAGCGGGTCATTTCCCGGTTTTTCCCTGATACACGCAGCCGGTGGCCCGGCGGCAGATGGACCACGCCCTCGAACATCGTGAGCGGGGGGCACGTAGTTGTAGGTTAAAAAATGATGGAGCGCTTCCTCGTTGAGTCGCCGTGGCACACCCGCCCGCAACAAGGCTTTGATTTCCGAGGCGAAAAGAAGACGCGACCCCTCGTCGTACAAATAGAGAGGTTTAACGCCGATGCGGTCGCGCACCAGATGGAGGTCGCCCGAACGGCCGTCCCACAGCGCGATGGCGAACATCCCGTTGAGATGCCGCACCATACCAATGCCGTCGCGCTCGTAGAGCCGGAGGAGGACTTCCGTATCGCTGTGGGTGGCGCAGGGGTGACCCGATCGGGCCAAACCCCTGGCCAATTCGACGTGGTTAAAGATTTCCCCGTTTTGCACGACGGCGATGTGCCCGTCCGCCGAGACGAAGGGTTTGGGCCCCCCGGAGACGTCGATGATGGAAAGACGCCGGTTGCCAAGGGACACGCCGGACGGGTGAAAATGCCCACGTCATCGGGTCCCCGGTGAACCAAAGTCTGCCCCATGGCTCGGCCAAACCGGGCGGAAGCGGGGCCCCTCCCTTTGATAAAAACCGAATATGCCGCACATCAGAGTGTCGCTTCCAATTGACGCTGAAGAGAACCGACGTCATTCTGTTGCTGGTTTATTTTTTCAATCATTTTATTGATTCCCATAACGACGCCATCGATGCCCGCAAAACTGGTTCGATGCGAGAAGAACCCGTCACGCTAAGATGGTCATCGTCAAAATAGAGAAATTGGTCACCCTCAACGAAAGGGCACGAATCCCTTTCACACAAAACCGAATCAAATGAAATTGGCGTCGCCCCGTAAAAGCGCACGGCTTTATTCAAAAGAGCGTTCGGCAGGTTTTGGCGAACAGCGTGTTCGTTCCGAGAAACCGCCCAGGCGTTGATTGACTCCACCGTTCCTTTCGAACGCCGAAGCGCAAGGATTGGGTCCATGGGTTGTTGGGGGTTGTCTTCAGCAACGAACACCTTCACCCCCTTGGCCGTGTATTGCGCCATTGTTTTATCCACCGCGTATTCCAAATCTGCCCGAGAAGTCTCAATCGTTGCAGGAAAGGAGGCGACATCTCCTTTTGCGATCGGGTTCCAATCCTCCTTGCCCGATGAATTCCCGGTGTAGTAAGACCATCGGCCGATGAGCAACACGCCGGGAATCTTATTCTCATCGACATAGCGGGCGATCCTGTCGTTCAATTGAAAACAGTTGTGTCGCCGAATTGTTTCCTCGCCCCTTAAGGACTGGACGCCCAACAACGGGGGGCATCCACTCGCTCCCGTGAAAAGAATTTTTATTCCCTCCCGGGAAGCTATGCTTTCCAACGCCGGCAATAAACTCAAGGCGTGGCTGTCCCCGTAGGCAAACAAGACCGGCCGCCCCTGCCCAAATTCGCAAAACCATTTTCCTTCCGTTTTGTACGCGTATTCGATATCGAAGCAATCTTTCTGACGTTCCGTTCTTTTGATCGATCCGGCGTATTTGTCAAAATACGATTGACCCTCCGATCGGGGAGCCCTCCGGTTGACTGAATAAACAACCCAGCGATCGCAAGAAAAGACATAGCGATCAAAAGCGATGTGGCGTAAGGAAAACGTTTTTTTCCAAATCGGATGGGCTGCTCAATGACATACGTTGACCATGCCAAGAAAACGAACAAATCATTATCAGGCCCATGGCCCAAGGACCCACAGGCCCGAAATTAATCTTCGCCATCGAAATCAAAGGCCAATGCCATAAATAGAGCGGATAACTTATCAGGCCAACCCAAACCAACACACGACGGGAAAGAACCAACGAATTGATCCATGCCCCCGGGCCCGCCACAATCATCAACAAGGCGCCCATCGTCGGGATCAAAGCCGAGAACCCCGGAAAGAGTGTTCTCTTATTCAAGAAAATCAACCCGATCAATAAAAGCAGGGCGCCGACCGCCGAGAATAGGTCCCTTCGGTTTTTTTCGATAACAGGTTGCCTAAGTAGAAGGAGGGCGGCCGATGCCCCCACCAACAGCTCCCAAAATCGTCCAAAGGGCCAATAAAACCCCTTTGACGCGTTGCCAAAAGTGAAATAGAGGTTCGCGAGGAAAGAAACAACCCCCAAAACCACTGTGGCGGGGAAATAACCCAACCGCGCCCGATGGACGGCCATCAAAAAGAGGGGCCAAATCAAATAGAACTGCTCTTCTATAGCCAAGCTCCACAAATGCAACAGGGGTTTGGTTTCGGCAGAAACATCAAAATATCCGGACTCTTTCTGCAGAAGAAAATTCGACAGGAAGCCAGTGGCCCCCACGACGTGCTTGCCCAACCTTTCAAACTCCGTTGAAAACAATATAACCCACCCGCCCCCGATCACCGCGCACAAAACCAAAATCAACCCCGGGAATATCCTCTTTATTCGCCGACCATAAAATTCCAAGAGACCAAATTTATTCTTGCCCAAACTGGAAACAATGATAGTGGAAATAAGATACCCCGAAATAACAAAAAAGATATCGACGCCAATGAATCCGCCGGGCAACACCCCGGGGAAAGCGTGGAACACAAGGACGGACAAGACCGCCACGGCCCGTAGTCCGTCGATGTCCGCTCGATATTTGGGGTGAACAAGAGAATTCGACATCTCGGAGCCCATCTAACTGTGCACGGGCAAGCCGGAGGACTCGACGATAGGCACAAACGGATTGACAAACCTTTTCGTGCGCGCCCATTGCTTCAATTCCAACCACGTTGAATCCATCGATAAAAAACGAAAATTCCGCACATCCCCGGGCCTTGGGAGTTGAATCGGAAGTCCCGGACGATCAACGCCGACGGCGACCAGGAGAGGAACACGGCGGTCCTGGAAATCCCGACACCCCGACAGCGCTTCATCGTTGCGCCCCAGCGCGGATCTTGTCACGGACTGTCGCAACGGCTTTTTCCAGGGCGCGGCGATCGGCGTCGATTTCCGTTGGGGCCCGACGTGACAACGCCCTTTCCGCCTCCCGCAACCGGGCAATTTCTTTTCCAAAATCCACGTTGGCAAGGGCGTCTTCCAAATTCTGGGAGGACCGATGGAAGGTTCGGGACAGGATCACCGAGGAGGACCCCAGACGGGCGTGCTCGGACAAAACGAGGCGACCGGACACCAGGCCTTCGTCCACCCGCGCAACGCCCCCGAACCCGAAGGGGGTTCCCGCCGATCGGCAAGCGTCGGCGAAGCGCTCCACGGTGCCGTCGATCAACAATTCAAACATGAAATCCCGTCCCAACCCCATATGGAGGTCGTTGAGCCCGAGGTACAACTCGTCCACCCCTTTCGTGCGCGTGAGCGCGGGGACCAAATCCAACGCGGCCGGAGTCTCCACCAATGGAACGAAGCGGCAACGCCCGGCGATGCGGTGGGCCACCCGCTCCACCTCGGCCAGGGTCTTGAACATGGGCAACATCACGAGGTCCGCTCCGGCCGCGATGGCTCCGTCGATTTCGGCCTCGCTGCCGGGATGAACGGGATTGAGCCGGACCAGCAATTCGCCCCCCCCCAACGCCGAGCGCACCTTGGCCGCATCGGCCAGGGAATGGCTGGAGATCAACGTGTCACGATGACCCTGCCGCTCGTGTTTTCCCAACACCTCCAAATCGACAAAGACGCGGTCGACCCCCTGTTGAACCGCAAAGGCGGCGAGCGTCGGATCGTTGGTGATCAGCAGAAGCTTAAGCCCCACGGGCCCTCCACCGGGCGAGGAGACCCGCCCCTTCCCCGAGCATCCCCAAGCCCGCCAACAACAAAACCAAGCCGGTTCCCCCGGCCAGCGTCACCCGCGGGACGGTCGCCAAAACCCAGTGGTCCCTCAACCAGGCCGCGCCCCACCCGCCAACAGGGAAACGAAGAAAAACCCGGCGACGCGAACCGGGGGTAAAAAGCTCGACAGTCCGATGCCGTGGCGACGGGCCAACAACCACGACTGCAGCGCGCAAGTCCCCATAAACACGACGACCTGGGCCGCCATGACCCCCCGAACCCCGCCGCTCAAGGGGAACGCGAAGGCGAGCGCTAAAGGAAAAAACAAAAGCGCGCCCACCGCGTTCACGCGGAAAGGGGCGGCGGTATCCCGTTTGGCGTTGAACACCGCCATCAACATACCGGCCAGACCTTGAAAAGGCAACGAAAGCAGCCCGATACCGAACAACACCGACAGCCGGTCTAAATCGGCCGAGGTCATGCGGCCCCACCCGAAGGCCAACTCCGCGAAAAGCCTTCGAAAAACGAATAAACTCACCATCAGCCCAACGGAGACGGCCAGGACCCAGCGGAAAGAGGACCTCAACAGGGGTCCGGTTTCCTGACCCCGCGCGAAGGCGTGGCTCAACAAAGGGAACACGGCCACGGACAGCACCGTGATGGCGACCCCCAGAGGGAGTTCCACGAGTTTGGCCGCGTAATTGAAGAGGGCCATGCCCCCTTCGGCGGTCAAGCTGGCGGCCGATCTTGCCAGAATCGGCACCAGGGCCACAAAGCTGCCCGCGGCGACCGCCTGTCCGTACCGCCGCAACAAATCGGAATGGAAAAGGGGCCAACGGAAAAAACGCGCGGCCACCGCGAAGGGGCCAATGGCGACGGCTTGGCTGCCCAGACGGAACAAACACGCCGCGATCACCGCCGCCGCGAGGATCGACAACGGGTTGACATGACCGGATCCCGCTTGAATGGCGGCGATCAGCACCAAATTGAAAAACAACGTGCCCAGGGCCGGGATCAAGAAACGATGGCGGGATTGCAAAAAGGCGGTGGTCACACCGGCCAAGAAGGTCAAGGGGATGGCCCACAGGGCCGTGCGAAAAAGCGGAAGCGTCGTCGCGCGCGCCTCCGTCGAAAACCCGGGCGCGAGCACGCTCAGAACCGGTCCCGCGAACACGAACATCAAGACCACCAACGCCAGGGCGAGCCCGCCGCTATAGAGCAAGGCCTGGCTCAGGAGCGCGCGGGATCGAAGACCCCGCCCCAACCGGGCGAACTCCGGGATCAGGGCCGCCGACATCGCTCCCCCGACGAGCAGGTTCAGCAGCGAGTCGGGAACGAGCAACAGGACCACCGCGATGTCCGCCGGCCCCTGGGCCCCGAAACGGGCCGCCAGGCTGGCGTCCCGGACGAACCCGGCCAGCCGCCCGAGGGCGATCCCGAGGGAAACCCACATCGCGCTTTTTATGAATAGCATGGCTTTCTCTCAACCCTGGGAAAGGGAATCCTCCAAAATCGAAACGGTGTCTCCGGGAACAAACAGGGGCGGAAGGCCCCCGAGGGGCCATCCACAAAGGACTTATTTTATCTTTTTGACGGACTTATCGGATGTTGTCCGCCTGGTCGGGGGTGTTGACGACCGGCGGTTTAGGAAGGGGGATTCCGGCGAGACTCGGAGGGACGCTGGGGGCGTGGACCTCCTGGGCCGGCGGCTTCGGGTTCGAAAGGGAGACCTGGGCCGGATCGGGGTTTTGTCCTTGCAAAAGATGCGCCTCCCGGGACACCGCCTGGGCCACCTGCAAAATCTGGGGCACGGTCAAATGCGGGCCGATGGGAAGGCTTAACACCTCGCGGCACATTTTTTCGGTGATCGGATAGCCGCCCACCCCGGGCGTGGCCCGCAAATAGGGCGGCGCGAAGTGGGGTGGATCCGGGTAATGGACCATGGTTTGAATGCCCGCCGTGTGGAGCGCCCGAGCGAGGACGTCCCGTTGCGGATGGCGGATCACATAGCGGTGCCACACGTGATCGGCCCCCTCGAAATTCAACACTTCCGGGCGAATCACCCCCGGGGCCTTTTCCAGGGCGGTCTGGTAGACGACCGCCTGTTTGCGGCGGATCTCGTTCCAGACGTCCAAATGCTGCAATTTGATCCGCAGCACCGACGCCTGAAGTTCCCCCAAACGGCTCGTGATCCCGATTTCCAAACCGAACACCTTCCCCTTAGCGCCGAAATTCCGCAGGGAACGGACCCGTTCGGCCAGGGCGTTGTCGCTGGTCACCACGGCGCCCCCATCGCCCGCCGCGCCGAGGTTGAGCGTGGGGTAGAAATCGACGGCGGCGGCGTCGCCCCAACTGCCGACGCGCCGGCCCCGGTAATAGGCCCCGTGGGCCTGGGACATGTCCTCAATCACCTTCACGCCGCGCGCCCGCGCGACATCCAGCAGGGGGGTCATGTCGGCGGGTTGGCCGTATATGTGAAGCGCCACAATGGCCTTGGTGCGCGAATTGATTTTCTCGACGATTTTGGCGGGGTCGATGTTCAAGGTGCGCGGATCGGGCTCCACGGGAATCGGCACGGCCCCCACCGCGCTCACGGTGAACCAAAGGGAAATAAAACAATGGGCGGGAACGATGACTTCGTCCCCGGGCCCGATGTTGTACCCGCGGAGAATGAGGTAAAGCGCGTCGTAGCCCGAGGACACCCCGATGCAATGCTGGGCCCCGCAATAGCTGGAGAACTCGCGCTCGAAACCGTCCAACTCCGGGCCGAGGATGTAGACCCCGGAGGACATCACCCGCGCCACGGCCGCCCCGATGGGGCCGCGCAGGTCTTCCTGGCCTTGCCGAACATCCATGAAAGGAATTTTTATCATACGTCCCTATAAGCTAAACAGGGATTCGGACCGGTTTCAAGTGTTTTTCAGGATTTGAAGGACGAAGCGGGGAAGCGCCGTCATGCGCCGCCAACGGCGGGGTTCTTGCGACAAACGGAACAGCCATTCCAAACCGATGGTTTGCATCCATCGGGGCGCGCGACGAAGCCGGCCCGACAGGACATCAAAACTTCCCCCCACCCCCATGACCAGCCGCGCGCCCAAGCGCGGCAAATGGCGATGGATCCAATCGTCCTGCCGGGGGGTGTCGAGGGCGACAAAGAGCGTGTCCACGCCGGCGGCGGCCACGCGGGCCACCACCTCGGTCTCGCACGCGGGCGAGAAGTACCCGTCCAAGGCCAGGGCCACCGTCAAACCCGGATGTCGCCGCGCGAGGACGGCGCCGGCCTCCTCCGCCACCCCGGGGGCCGCGCCCAACAGGCCCACCCGTCCCCCCTCCGCCGCCGCGGCGCCGCACAGGTCGTCCATCAAATCGATGCCCGAGATCTTTTCGAGCCGGCGGCCCCGCCGACGCGCCGCCCACAACACCCCCGCCCCATCGGCGACAACGAGGTCCGCCGCGCGAAACGCGGCGGCCAGGCCGGCGTGTTTTTGGGCGGCCATCAGCATAAGGGGGTTGGCGGTGATGATCTGACGGGGGAGGCTTTCGGCGCGCCAGGCGCGCGCGCGCGCGACGACGTCCGCCCTCGACAGGTCGTCGATGGCGAACCCCAGGCAACCAAAGCGGGGCGACACGAACGGGGCGCGGATTACGCGGTCTGGCCGGCGGCGAGGACCGCTTCGGGGCTCTGGGCCGCGCGGCGATCTTCCAAGGTTTTCAGACGCGCCGAGAGGATGCGCGAGACGCCCTGCACCTCCATGGTCACGCCGTACAGCGTGTCGGCGGTTTCCATGGTGCGCTTGTTGTGGGAAATCATGATGAACTGCGATTTCTCCGTGAAGGCCTTGATCAACGTGATGAACCGTGTGACGTTGGCCTCGTCCAGGGGGGCGTCGACTTCGTCGAGGATGGCGAAGGGCGCGGGGCGCACCATGAAGAAGGCGAACAGGAGCGCGACGGCCGTCAGGGCCTTCTCGCCGCCGGAGAGAAGCGTGATGTTGGTGAGTTTTTTACCCGGCGGTTGGGCGTAAATCTCGATGCCGGCGTTCAAAACGTCCGTCTCGTCCGTCAAGCGCACGTCGGCCTCGCCGCCCGGGAACAACTGGCCGTAGATGGTTCGGAAGTTCTCGCGCACCTTGTCGAAGGTCTCTTTAAAGTTCTGGCGGGTCGAGGCGTTGATTTTTTGGACGGTGCTCAACAGATCCTCTTTGGCCTTCACGAGGTCCTGCTGCTGGGAAAGCAGGAAGTTGTAGCGCTCCTCCAGTTGGGCGTGCTCTTCCGGGGCCGTCAGGTTGACCGGGCCCAGGCCCTCCACCCGGCGGCGCAGTTTTTCCAATTCCGTGGCGGGCACCGCCTCGGCCGGTGTCGGGTGCCCCTCCCGCGCCTCCGCGATGGTCAACACATACTTGTCTTTGAGATGGGTCTCCACCGATTCCCGCCGGAACTCCGCGTGGGAGTGCTGCAATTTCTTTTCGTGCAACTGAGCCTGCATTTCCTCGGTTTGCTGGCGCAGGTCGGCGAGGGCCTTTTGGGACGCCGCCAGGGCCTCCACCAAAACGCGTCGCTCGCCGTGCACGGTCTCGAGCCCCTCGTTCGCCGATCGGCGCTGGGCGATCAGGTCCCGAATGGCGGCGTCGGTCTCTTCCTCGATGCGCTTTTGCTCGCGCACCCGGTCGGCCGATCCGGATCGCTCCTGGGTCTTCGCGTCGAGGGCCAGAGCCAAGGATTGGATCTCCGCGCCCACGTCGGCGCGCTGTTTTTCCTTCCAACGAAGGCGCTCCCCGTGGCCGTGGGCGCGTTCCTTGGCGACGGCCAATTCCGACGAGGCGGTGAAGGTTTCCGCCTGGTGGGATTTCAACGTTTCCTGCAGCTGGGACCACTCGAGGCGGAGGCGGTTCTCCTCGCCCCGCACGCCCTCCAATTGGGCTTCCAACACCTGGGCCGCGGTTTGGGCGTTCGTTTCCTCCGCCCGGGCCTTCACGGCGTCGGCGTCGATCAACCCCAATTCTTCGGCGTGGAGGTCGCCCTGGCCGGACAACCGCTCCAGGTCCTGGGCTTTGACGTTGGAGCGCACCCGAGCGCCCTCGAGGGACTTGCGGGCCGCTTCCCAGGCCGCCTGGGCGGCGGTGCGGGCTTCGCCCGCCCGGACTTTCGCCTTTTGGGCCTCGTCCAACCCGGCCGTCAGCGCGCCGATTTCCCTCTGCAAATTTTCCCGACGGAGGGCGTCGAAGATGGGCCCGGTCGATCCGTCGGCCCCGCCCTCCACCACCCCTTCGCCGTAAAGGGCGCCGTCGGCGGAAATCCAGCCGCCGAGCAGATAACGGACCACGGGCTCAAAGCGCGCGTCCGCCTTCGCCATGTCGATCAACGCCCTCTGGCCAACGGCCACCGGCTGCGGGCCGGCGCCCTGGGGCAGGCGGTTCAAGACCAAAATGCGCGCCCGGCCGTGTCCGCCTTGGGTCAAGTGGGCGAGGGCCGCGCGGGCGTCCTCGAGGGATTCGGCCACGAGGTCGTTGACGTGCACGCCCAAAGCGCGGCGCACCAGCACCTCGTCGGCGGTGGAAACCGAGATCAAGCGCCCCACGGGCCCGTGCAGGCCCGGCAGACCGGCCGCCAAGGCGGCCTGAACGCCCCGGGCGTAGACGTCCGAGGACTCCCATTCCTCCTGCGCGTCCAATTGGGCCTGGGCGCGGAACAAATCTTCCTGGTGTTTGGAGGCGGCCGATTGGGCCGACGCCACGTCGCTTTCGCGGGCGCGCACTTCCGCCTGGGCGGCAGCGACGGCCGCTTCGGCCTGTTCGAGGGAGGCGCGGTTCTCCGCCGCTTCCGTTTCGGCCTGGGCCAGGGCCCCTTTCAATTGCGCGAGGCGCTCCTCCACCTTCGCCCGGTCCTTGGCCAACGTCGACAACTGCATCTCCAGACGGGACTCCAGGGACCGCTGGGCGACCAAATCGTTGTTCAACTTCGTCCGCTCCTGGGTGTTTTTCCAGAGGGCGTCCTGCACCTGTTTGGCGATGTTTTGAATCTCGTCGAGCCGGGTCGATTTTTCTTTGTAGGCGGTTTCCACGTTCAAGAGCACGTCCGCCGATTGGCGCGCCGTTTCCGCCTCCAGGGCGAGGGCGGACTGGATCTCCTCCGCCAACTTTTCCAGTTCGGCGCGGCGGGTCGCCCCCTGGGCGATTTCGCCGTCGAGGACGAGGTCGCGGTGGGTGATTTCGGCCTGGCGTTCCCGGGCGGTGGTCTGGCGCTGCTCCGCGAGGGAAATCGCGCCGTCGATTTCCGAAAGCGTGCGGTTGCTTTCGACCAACCGCTCCGACATCTGGGTTTCCTTCCAGCGCAGGTCGGTGAGTTCAGCTTCTTTTTGCGCGGTGGCGGTGGTCTTGGCGTGAAGGTCGTTTTCCATGACCGTCATGGCCTGGCGCATGGCGGCCATTTGTTCTTCCAACTGCTTCGATTCGTAAAGGGCGTGGGCGATCTCGAGGGCCTTCAGGCTGTCCTGGGCTTTTTGGAAATTGCGCGCCTTGCGGACGGCCGCCTCGATTTTGTCCATCTGTTCTTTGGTCAAAACGATCACGTCCGCCAGGCGGTCAAGGTCGAGCTGGGTGCGCTCAAGGCGGCGCAGGGCTTCCTCCCGGCGGGCTTTGTACTTCGCGACGCCGGCGGCCTCTTCGAACAGCTCGCGGCGCTCCTCGGGTTTGGCGGCCAAAACGGCTTCCACCCGGCCCTGTTCGATGATGGAATAGCCGTCTTCGCCGATACCGGTGTCGAGGAAAAGCTCTTTGATGTCTTTCAAGCGGCACTGGGTTTTGTTGAGGAAATACTCGGACTCGCCGCTCCGGAAAAGACGCCGGGTGACCGTGACTTCGCCGTAATCGATGGGCAGGCGGTTTTGGGAATTGTCGAAGGTGAGGGACACTTCGGACAAATTGGAGGGAGCGCGGTTGGCGGCCCCGTTGAAAATGACGTCGAGCAGGACTTTCGACCGAAGGGATTTGGCGCTCATCTCCCCCAGGCACCAGCGGATGGCGTCGACGACGTTGGACTTGCCGCAGCCGTTGGGGCCGACGATCGCCGTGACCCCGCTCTCGAAATCGAGGCGTGTGCGTTCCGCAAAGGATTTGAACCCGACCATCTCAAGGCGCTTTAAGTACATCTATTACCACCTTTTTCCACTGATATAGTGTTTCTTGCCGGCGCATATTTTACCTATGGACGAGGCGGAGTCAAGTAAATTTAACCAAAAAACACAAAATTCGGTATACTCAGCCAGCAACGACACCACCCCTAGGGGATTTTATGAAAAAATCAGCGTTTTTCCTTTGTTTGGCAACACTTTTGACAAGCGGGGGGACCCGGGCCGCCTCCCTGGGGGCGTCCGCCTCCGTTTTTGACTCCAGCCGGGTCCGGGGCACCCTAAACGCTTCGACAACATCCAGCGGGGGCAAAACCTACACTGTGGTGGGGGCGGGGGTGGGGTATTTCCCCATCGGGGGCCTCGAAATCGGCCTGGACGGGGAGGTCTGGCTCGGCCAGGACCCGTCTATTTACAAAGTCTCCCCCGGCCTTCGTTATGTGGTCCAAGGATTGGGAGTCATTTACCCCTACGCGGGCGGGTTTTATCGCCGCACGTTTTATGAGGGCGCGAACGACGTGGGGTCCTATGGCGCGCGTTACGGGGTGTACATGCCCCTGGGCCCCAACACCTACGCGGGAGTGGGCGGCGTCTACGAGAAACGGCTGAATTGCGAAGAAACCCTCACCGACGACTGCGCCTCCAGCTACCCGGAGATTTCCGTCTCCGTCTCTTTCTAGAAGGCCTCCAGCATGCGGAAGTACGGGCGAACCTCGCCCCGGGAGACCCCCAGGTCAAGCCGGAGGGAAATTCCTTCACGGGCGTTGAGGAGGTAGCGCAACCCCGCCCCTCCGGCGGATTGAAACCGGCTTAAAGCCAGGACCCGGTCCCCCCAAACGGAACCGGCCCCGGTGAACAACACCCCGCCCCACCGTGGGGAGAACCGTGCCCGCCATTCCCCCTGAAAATAGAACGACCGCCGGTCCCGGTATTGATTGGAAAGCACCCCCCGCAACCCCTCCAGCAAAGCCAGATCATAAAACGGAACGCGCCCGGACCGCGTCGCGTAAACAACCTGGGCCGCGAAGACACCGCTGCCGGCGGGCCGGTACCCCCGGGCGTCCAGCGTCCAAGCGCGGTGGGGATAGGAGTTCCCGTAGATCAGGCCGTCGGCTTGAAACCAAACGCCGCGGCGGGGTGAAAACAGGTTGTCCCGGCTGTCCCATTCGACGGCGGGACCCGCGCCCCACATCCCCCCGCCATCGACGCCCGGCGCGCCCCCCGCGGCCAAGGCCCCGCCGGGGGTGATGTCACGCAGTCGGGTCTGCCGAACCTCCGTCGTCACGCCCGCGCGCCAATTTCCCCCGACCCGCCGGGTGAACGTCGGGCGCGCCTGGATTTCCCGCACCGTGTAAGACTCTTTGGAGGTGTCCGACACGCCGGGCCCTTGACCGAAATAGTCCTCGGGAAAATCCACGAATCCCAACAGGGCCCGGGCCTTCCAGGGGCCCCGGTAGATTTCCGGGAATAGATACAAGGCTTTTTGATCGCGGGCGGTGTAAAGAGAGTAAAACGAGAGATGGTCCATCGACTTGTCGACGGAGCGGCGGGGACGCGCGAGGACGCCGCCGACGCCCAGGCCGGCGCGGGTCTCGGGCGTGTAAAAAACGACGGGGAACCAGGTGAAGGACCCGCGTTCGGCGGCCCGCGCCTGCGCCCCCGCCCCCAAAAGCAAAAGCGCCCCCATACTGAAAAACAAACCCCCGGCGGGGAAAATTCCGCCGGGGGTTTTCACGAAGAGGTCGTTATTGCGGCTGGGCCGACGGCATCGCGGCCGCCGCGGCGGTGACTTCGAAGTCGATGGACTTCAACACCGCGCCGGCGTCGTCCTTGATTTCCACTTTCCAGGCGCCGGGCCAAACCGTTTTGCGGCTCCAGGTCCGCCAGGGGGACCCATTTACGTTGAGGGCGATGTCGTTAATTTCTTTCCCGTCGACGGAGTAGACGTGGTGAAGGGTCGTCGGGGCCGCCGTCGTCTGGACTTTCGTGAGGCACGCCACTTGGCCTTCGGCAAACGTCGTGCCTTCGCCCACGATTTCCCGGTTTTCCACGCCGGTGCCCACCGCGGCGCTCAAAAGCTCCAAACTTGCCGCCGGGGCCGCCGTCACTTCGGGCGCCACCGACACCGGGGCCGCCATCTCCTCCGCCCGAGCTCCGAAACCCAACGCCGTCACAGCCAACACCGCCAAAACGCTATTCTTCATAGATTGCCTCCCTGAAAGAGTGTTGGGGTTAGCCTAGCAAGATCCAGGCGGAAAACCAAGACTTCTCCCGATCGGTGGGAACCCCGGATGGGTCGAAAGAACCGGTCCAACGGGCCCAACGGAATAAAATGGGCTAAAATGAGCCCATGAAAATCCTTGTGCGCGCGCCCAATTGGCTGGGCGACGCGGTGATGTGCACGCCGCTCCTCCGCCGCCTGGCCGCGCAAGGGCATGCCCTGGACGTCCTGTGCCGTCCGTCGGTGGCCGGGGTGTTCCAGGGCGCTCCCGGCGTGGACGCGGTGTGGGTGAGCCCCCGCGGCGAGTCCCCTTGGGCGACCGCCCGGGAACTGAAGAAGCGCCGTTACGAACGGGCCGTCATCCTCCCCCCCTCCTTCGGGTCGGCCCTTGCGCCTTGTCTCGCGGGCATTCCCGAACGTGTCGGTTGGAGTTCGGATTTCCGGCGCCTCCTCCTCACCCGGGCCGTGCCCGTCGACGAGCGCTTTCATTACGTGCGGCGTTATCTGGCCCTGATCGGCGAGGAAGGGGCGGAAGTCCCATCGACGGATTTGTATTTCCCGGAGGCCCCCGCGCCCGGGGGGTGGGCCGGCGACCTGACGGGCCGCCTTTTGGCGGTGGCCCCGGGCAGCCGCGCGCCCGCGCGCCGTTGGGATCCGGAGCGCTTTGCGGAGACGATCAATCGGTTGCCCCCGTCCTGGGCCGGCGCGGTTCTTTTGGGCGCCCCGGAGGACGCCCCCGTCGCGGCGCGGGTGGAATCCCTCTGCCGGCGGCCGGTGCGCAACCTTTGCGGAAAGACAACCCTGCCCGCCCTGGCGGGCGTTTTGAAAAATTGCGCGGCGCTCCTCACCAACGAATCGGGTTTGATGCACGTGGGCTGGGCGGTGGATCGGCCCCTCGTGGTGGTCTCGGGGCCCTCCAACGTGCACGCCACGAGCCCCTTCGGCCCCCACGTCCGGGTCATTCAACACCGGGAAATCCCCTGCGTACCCTGTGTGAAGAACGAATGTCTCCGAGCGCCCGACGAACGGAATATGTGTTTGAAGGCGGTGACCGTCCGGGAAGTGTTGGACGGTTTGGCGAGCGTGGCTTTTTAAAGAGAGGGCCCAGGCGCTCCGCCCTGGACCCGGGTCCCTTTTCTTTGGACGCGCAAAGAAAAGGGACGAAAAGAAACGCGTCCCCCGGCGGCCTTCGCGCAATTTTTCGACGGAGGCCGGACCAACTCCCGGGCCTCAACTTCCAACGGCCCGGATCGGGCAGGTCCGCCCCCGCGTGCCGTCGAAAAATCGCACTCGAATCGTCTCAAAGGGGGGCCAGGAGCCACAGCTCCCCACCCCGCCCCCCTCCGACCCCTTTAACCCGGACTTTGCAATAGGCGCGAGCACCGGCCGGTCGCAGAGCTCCCGGCACCTGGGGCGGCAGAGCCGCTGATGCGAGACGAAGGGGGCCGCGGCTTTTTCGACGAAAAAAGTGAGGTCGATGCAGGGACATCGGACGAACTTTTTGAGGAAGAAAAAGTCCGGCCCCCTTCGTCGAATGCCGCGTCCTATCGCAAAGTCCGGGTTAAAGAACCACAGGACGGTCGGGGAGTTCGTTGGGGTTGTGATCGCCCGGCGGGAAGTGAAGCGCGATGACCCGGGCCACGCCCTCCACACCGGCCAATGAGCCGGACTTGAATCGTCCTTCCCGGTAATGGGTTTCCATCGCGGCGCAAACGGCTTCCCATTCGCCCGCATGGACCAAGGCGTTATAGCCCCGGTCCGCCAGAATTTCCACATCGCGGTCGGCCCAGTTCACGTAGATCAACACCCCGGTGTTCCGTTCGGTGTCCCACACCCGCAAATCCGAAAACACGCGCACCGCCCGTTCCCGCGGATCCACTTTCCGCCAGAGCGCGCGCCCGGGCAGGGCCCCTTCCACCACAAAACGGATCTCGCCGCCGTGGCTTTTTTCCGAGGCGGCGATGGCCGTCTCGATCTGCCCCAACACCGACGGGGCAAAATCCCGCCGCCACCCGAAGGGCGCCAGAATCAAATGACGAACCCACGCTGAAATTGTTCTCACCATCGCCCGGACGCGCCTCCACCGCCGAACCCACCGCCACCGCCGGAAAAACCCCCGCCGCCCCCGCCGCCGCCCCAACCCCGGCCACCGCTGGACCAACCGCCGCCCCGGCCGGAATTCGAGTTCGCCGCCAGCAGCCCAAAGATCAAGGCCAGCAAAGCGGTGATCGCGCCCACCGCCAACGCCACCATCAACGCCACGGCCACCCCGATTCCCACCGCGGCCACGACAGGGCCGAGGCGTTTTCCGAAAAGAGCGGTCGAAAAACCGAAGGCCACAAGCCAAAAAATGAAGAGGCCTTTGATTTTTTCACCACTCAAGGGGGTCTGTCGGACCGCCGGCGCGGGCAGCGGTTCTCCCCGCACACGGCGGGCGATCAGCCCGACGCCCGTCTCGATCCCGCCGTAAAAATCCCCGGCACGAAAGCGCGGAACGATGAAATCGTCGATGATTTGTTTGCAGACGGCGTCCGGCAGGGCCCCTTCCAGGCCGTAGCCGACTTCGATGCGAAGGGTTCGGTCGTCCTTGGCCACCAACAACAGAACGCCGTCGTCCACGCCCTTTCGGCCCAACTTCCAGGTCTCGGCGACGCGCAACGCGTATTGTTCGATGGCTTCGGGTTGCGTGGTGGGTACGACAAGGACAGCCCCCTGCGCGCCCTTTTCGGTCTCCAGGGCGGAGAGGGTGGCCTCCAGGGCGCTTTTTTGAAAGGGCGTCAGGGTGCCGGTGAGGTCGGTGATCCGGCGAACCGGCGGCACGGGAGCCAGGGCCCCCGCCCACACCGGAAGTAAAAGGAAAGCGGCGCGAACCCAGCGCCGAGCGTTCATCTATTTTTCGGGCGTTCCAAAATCCACGACGGGCGGCGTTTCCACCGCTTTTTCGTTCTCGACGGTGAAGGTGGGCTTCACCGCCATTTTAAACAGCTTGGCGGTGAGGTTCGTCGGGAATTGACGGACCAGGGTGTTGTATTCCTGGACGGCCCCGATGTAGCGGTTGCGCGCCACGGTGATGCGGTTTTCGGTGCCTTCCAACTGGGCCTGAAGGTCGCGGAAGTTTTGGTCCGATTTCAGTTGGGGGTAGTTTTCGGAGACGACCAAAAGTCGTTGCAGGGCCGTGCCCAATTCGCTTTGGGCGGCCTGAAATTTTTCCAGAGCCTTCGGGTCGTTCAAGGCCTCGGGAGTCAGATTCAGGGCCCCCACGCGGGAACGCGCATCGGTCACGCCCAAAAGAACGTCTTTTTCCTGCTTAGCGAACCCCTGGACGGTTTTCACGAGATTGGGGATCAAATCCGCCCGGCGCTTGTATTGGTTGACCACTTCCGCCCAGGAGGACTTGACCTGTTCGTCCAGAGCCTGGAACCGGTTGTAACCGCACCCCGACAGGGCGGCGAAACCCACAACGGCCAAAAGTCGCGACACTCGTTTCATGGTTGTTCCTCCTAAATCAATGGCCGCGGCGCCTTTCGATTTCCTTCACGAGCGCCGGGATCATTTCAAAAAGGTCCCCGTCGATGGAAAACGTCGCCAGTTTGTTCATGGGGCATTCCGGGTCTTTGTTGATGGACACGATGACTTCGCTGGAACTCATGCCCGCCAAGTGCTGAATCTGGCCGCTGACCCCCGCGGCGATGTAAAGCTTGGGGCGCACCGTGCGGCCGGTGAGGCCCACTTGGGTCCGGTAGGGGATCCATCCCGCATCGACGGCGGCTCGGCTGGCGGCCACGGCCCCGCCCAGGGCCTTGGCCAAGGCCTCCAGGGATTTGAATCCGTCCGCGCTCCCCACCCCGCGCCCGCCGGCCACGATGACGTCGGCGGCGGTGATGTCCTGGCCTTCGCCCTTTTCGGCCTCGAAGCGAACGAAGCGGGTCCGTTGCTTGATCTTGCCCAAATCCACGTTGACTTTCACCACCTCGCCCGTGCGACCGTCCCGCTTGGGAGCCCGGGGGAAGGACATGGGACGCACCGTGGCCATTTCGGGGCGATGCTTTTCGCAGAGAATGGTCGCCATCAAGTTCCCGCCGAAGGAGGGGCGCGTGGCGTGCAGCATCCGGGTCGCCGGATCGATCGACAATTCCGTGGCGTCGGCCGTGATGCCGGTGTTGACCGCCACGGCCACCCGGGATCCAAACGAGCGCCCGATGGTCGACGCCGGCAGGAGGAATTTGTTGGGTTTCTCCCGGGCGATCAGGTCCGTCAAAAGCTGGGTGTACACTTCGTCGACAAAGTTGTCGAGGCCCGGGTGTTCGAGCACGTAGACCATTTCGGCCCCGTGGTCGATCAAATCCTGGGCGTGTTGGGCCACGTCCTTGCCGATGATGACAGCGGCGACTTTCTCGTTCAAGGTCCCGGCCAGGGTTTTCCCCAGGCCCAGGAGCTCGTAGGCCGTCGGCATGAGTTTCCCGTGACGGACCTCGGCGAAAATCCAAACGTTTTTGTAGAGGGACACGTCGACCGTAACCTGGCCCTCGACTTTTTCCTTGACCATCGTGATGGCGTGGAAGACGTCTTTGTTTTTGCCCTTTTCATAAAGCTTGTCGCAGGCCTCGACGCAGGCGTTGCAGAAAATGCACTTGGCCTCGTCGATGACGGCGAGCTTGCGCCAGTTGACGCCCGGTTCCTTCGGACGGTCCACCATGTCGATGCAGGAGACGGGGCAAGCCCGCGCGCAGGAGGTGCAGCCGGTGCAGCGTTGTTTGGAAACGTAGATGGTGTTGGGCATGGTTAGATCAGCTTCATTTCTTGGAGTTTGTCGATCAGGGCCTTCGCTTTGGCTTCGGGCGTCGGGCCGTCGATTTTGGCGCCGCCCTTGCGGGGCGGCGGGTTAAAGGATTTGGACACGATCGTGGGCGAGCCGCCGAGGCCGATGCTTTTTTTGTCGGCCTCGATGTCCACTTCGGTCCACTTGGGCACCACGGCTTTTTTGGCGGCCATTTTCCCCTTGAGGGAGGCCACGCGCGGTTCGTTGATTTCCTTGACCACGGCAATCACGGCGGGCAGGTCCATTTCCAAAACGTCCACGCCGTCCTCCATCATGCGGTGGACGACGATCTTTTTTTCGTCAATGGCTTCCACTTTTTTGACGTAGGCGATGTTGGGCCAATCCAGCCAGGCCGCGATGCCTGGACCGACGTGCCCCGTGTCCCCGTCGTTGGTCTGTTTGCCGCAGAGCACCAGATGCACGGGGCCCTTTTCCTTGGCGATCTTTCGAATGCCCATCTGCAGGGTGTACGAGGTCGCCCAGGTGTCCGCGCCGGCGAAGGCGCGGCTCGTGAGATGGAAGGCCTGGTCGGCCCCGCGCGCGATGGACTCCCGCAGGGACTCCTCGGCCTGGGGCGGCCCCATGGTCACCACCGACACCGTCGTGCCGGGAACGCGCTCCTTGATGCGGACCGCCTCTTCGATCGCGTATTCGTCGAAAGGATTGATGGCGGCCGCCATCCCTTCCCGTTTCAGCGTGCCGGTCACGGGGTCGATTTGGATGTTCGACGTCGCCGGGGTTTGTTTGATGCAAACAACGATGTGAAGGCCCATGGGGGTCTCTCTTTTCTTTGGGGTCCTAATCGCCTTTGGCGGCGAGTTCTTTGGTGATCATCATGCCGATCTCGTTGCGCTGGATCTGGTTGGTGCCTTCGTAGATTTGCGTGATTTTCGCATCCCGCAGGAATTTTTCAACGGGGAAGTCGCGCATGTAGCCGATGCCGCCGCAGAGCTGGATGGCGCTGTCGGCGACCCAGAAGGCGGTGTCGGAGCAGAACAGTTTCACCATGCCGGAGTATTTGGTCCAGCGGCCGCTGGAGGCTTTTTTCATCTCTTCGTAAACGGTCTTGCCGGAGGCTTCCGAGGCTTCCACCGCGGCTTTGAGATCCACGTCCATGGCCCGGGTGACGCTGTAGAGGAGCGCGCGGGAGGCTTCCAGGCTCGTGGCCATGTTGGCGACGGTGTGCTGGGAGGACTGGAACGACAACACCGATTGGCCGAATTGGCGGCGCACCTTGGCGTAAGCCAGCGCTTCGCTCATCGCGCCGGTCCCGATGCCGAGGGCCTGGGCGGCCACGCCGGGCCGGGAAATGTCGAAGGTCGCCTGGGCCACGAAGAGGCCGAAACCTTCTTTGCCCAGGACGTTGGAGGCCGGCACGCGGCAGTTGTCGAACACCAGTTCGTAGGTCGTGCTGGCGCGAATGCCCATTTTGGTTTCCTTCTTGCCGAAGGTGAAACCGGGGGTGCCCTTTTCGACCACGAACGCCGTGATGCCGCGGGCGCCGCGCTTGAGGTCCGTCGTGGCGAACACCGAGTATATTTCCGCGGACTCGCCGTTCGAGCAAAAATTCTTCACGCCGTTCAAGACGTAGAAATCCCCGTCTTTTTTCGCCGAACAACGGGTGGCCGTCGCATCGGAACCCGCTTCCGGTTCCGTGATGGCGAAAGCCCCGAGCCGTTTGCCGCTGGCCAGGTCCGGCAACCATTTTTTCTTCTGCGCCGGCGTGCCGAAGAGGATGATCGGAAAGGCGCCCAAAGCGGTGGCCGCCAACGCCAGCGCGGTGCCGCCGCAGGCCTTGGACAACTCTTCAACCACCAGGACCAATTCAAAACCGGCGCCGCCCAACCCCCCGTAGTTGGGGTGGAAATACACGCCGAACAAATCGGCCTTGCGGAGCTCCTCGACGATTTCCCAAGGGAAAGATTCGTCGGCGTCGTGTTTTTCGCGAACGGGTTTGATTTTCTTTTCGGCGATTTCCCGGGCGGTCTCGATGATGGCCTGTTGGTCTTCGGTAAGGAAATAATTCATGGGATCTCCTCAATGGTCTTGCGTAAAGCGCTAACTATAACAAAATTGGGGGGGCGAGAAACCTGATCTGGAACATAATTCCAGGGCACCGCCGGAACGACCTCCTCCGCCCGCCCGGCGGCCCCGTCGAGGCGCACGCGGACCCCCTCGGCGACGCCGGGGAAGACGCCGCGCCTCGGTCCCCTTCGCTCGCCCACGCGAGGGACGGCGCCGGCCGTCGCGGGCAGGAGAGTCAACGCGCCCTCCCCGGCCCAAAGGGCGCGGGAAGGGCGTTGGAAGATCGACGAAAGCCGCGGGGAGTCAGCCGCGGGGGGGCCGCCGGGGGGACGGAAGGGGAAGGGTCTCTTCTTCCGCCATGTGGTGCGGATCAATGCGGGGGGCCATGCGATGGGTTCGAATCCGTTTCAAGGCCTCGAAAGCGGCGGCCTGTTCGGCTTCTTTCTTCGAATGCCCTTCGCCGCGTCCCAGCAAGCGGCGGCGGATGTTGACCTCCATAACAAAAACCTTGTTGTGGTCGGGACCCTTTTGTTCGGCGAGGTTGTAACTGGGCGGGACTTTGTAGCGTTTTTGGATGATCTCTTGCAGGCGGCTTTTGTGATCGGTTTCGAGGATTTGCTTTTTCTTCGAGAGAAGGCGCACCACAAAGCGTTGGGCCGCCGGAAAGCCGCCGTCCAGGAACATCGCCCCCAACAGGGCCTCAAAGGCGTTGCCGAGCAGGCTGTCGCGTTCCCGGCCGCCGGTGGCCTGCTCGCCTTCGGACATGGACAAAAATTGTCCCAGGGCGATCTCGCGGGCCCACAACACCAAGGCGGACCGGGACACGATCTGGGATTTCAGCTTTGAGAGTTTGCCCTCGTCTTCATCGGGGTAACGCTTGAAGAGGTAGTGCGCGACGATCGCCGCCAGGACGCTGTCCCCCAGGAACTCCAACCGCTCGTTGAATGCGGCGCCCCCCCGCTCCATCGCGTAGGACTTGTGGGTGAGCGCCTCCTCAAGCAGGGCGGTGTTTTTGAATTTGTGCCTGAGCGACCGTTGCAGGGGACCGGTGTCCGCGCGGGGCACGTGGGGGAATCAGCCTTGGTAACGTTTCGCCACAATCACGGCGTTGTGCCCGCCAAAGCCCAGGGAGTTCGACAGGGCGCACATGATCTTTCCGGGGCGCGCCGTGTTCGGCACGTAGTCCAGGTCGCAGTCCGGGTCGGGCGTCTCGTAGTTGATGGTCGGGTGGATGAACCCGTGTTCCATGCAGAGCAAGGTCGCGATAAGCTCGGCGGCGCCGGCGGCGCCCAACAGGTGCCCCGTCATGGATTTTGTCGAGGAAACGGCCAATTTGCGCGCGTGTTCGCCGAACACTTTTTTCAAGGCCATGGTTTCGGTCTTGTCGTTGAGTTCGGTGGAGGTCCCGTGCGCGTTGACGTAATCGACTTCCTCCGGGCGGACGCCCGCGTCGGCCAGGGCCAGTTGCATGGCGCGGGTGGCCGCCTTGGCCTCCGGCGAGGGCGCCGTGATGTGGTAGGCGTCGTCGGTCGCGCCGAATCCCGCCAACTCGCCGTAAATCTTGGCGTTGCGGGCCAGGGCGTGTTCGAGGGTTTCCAACACGACAATGCCGGCGCCTTCGCCCATCAAAAAGCCGGAACGGTCCTTGTCGAACGGACGGCTCGCCTTCTCCGGGCGGTCGTTGAAACCGGAGGTCAAGGCGCGGGCCTGGCAAAACCCCGCGTACCCGAGGGCGGTGATGGCCGCTTCGGCCCCGCCCGCGATCAAGACATCGGCGTCGCCGTAGCGCATGTGGCGGAGCGCCGCGCCGAAGGCGTGGTTCGAGGTCGCGCAGGCCGAGCTGACGGCGTAGTTGGGCCCGGTGAGGCCGTATTCAATGGCGATTTCACCCGGGGCGATGTTGGAAATCAACATGGGGATCAGGAACGGGGACACGCGCTTCATCCCTTTTTCCAGGATCACGCTGTGTTCCGCCTCGATGGTCTGGAGGCCGCCGATGCCCGAGCCCACGATCGCGCCGCAACGGTCCGGGTCTTCCTTCGAGAAATCAATCCCCGAATCCGCCACCGCCATTTTCGTCGCCGCCATGGCGAACTGGGTGAACCGGTCCATGCGGCGGACCTTCTTTTTGTCCATGAAGTTGTCGGCGACGAACCCCTTCACCTCCGCGTCGATTTGGCAGGGGTAGGTGGACGTGTCGAAATAGGTCACGCGGCCGGCGCCGGACCGGCCGTTCCGCAACGCGTCGAGGTAGGCCTCCTTGCCGATGCCGATGGGGCTGACAATGCCCAGGCCCGTGATCACCACGCGTTTTTTGCTCATCATGGACAAATCTCCGTCAAAAGGATGCCCCGAGCGGCCGATGCGTTGTCCGCCCGGGGCTGTGAAACGATTTTATTTCTTGTGGGTCTGGATGTAGCTGACCGCCTGACCGACGGTTTGAATCTTTTCGGCTTCTTCGTCCGGGATCTCCATGTCGAAGGCCTCTTCGAGCGCCATGACGAGCTCCACGGTGTCGAGCGAGTCCGCGCCGAGGTCGTTGACGAAGGACGCCTCCGTCTTGACCTGCGCCGCGTCGACGCCCAATTGCTCGATGATGATTTCCCGCACTTTTGTCTCGATGTCGTCTGCCACGTGTTTCCCCCTTTTGGGTGATGGGCTTGGGAAGGTCCAACGAGCGTGGGGGTTGGGCCCCGCGCACGTTGAACTTCCTTCGCCGCTACAAAAGCTTGCTAAACGGGTCCCGCCGCGGGCGGGCGTCTTACATGTACATCCCGCCGTTGACCGAAAGGACTTGCCCCGTGATGTAGGAGCTCTCGGGCGAGGCGAGGAAAAGCGCCGCGTTGGCCACGTCCTGGGCCTCGCCCAGGCGTTCCAGCGGGATGGCCGAGGAGAGCCGCTGTTTCTGTTCGTCGGAGAGCTTGTCGGTCATGGCGGTCCGGATGAACCCGGGCGCGATGGCGTTGACGAGCACGTTGCGGCTGGCGAACTCGCGGGCGCAGGTTTTCGTCATGGCGATGACGCCGCCCTTGGTCGCCGAGTAATTGACTTGGCCGGCGTTCCCCATGAGCCCCACGATGGAGGCGATGTTGATGATCCGCCCGGCCCGCTGCTTGAACATGGGCCGGTTGACGGCCTTCGTGCAATTGAACACGCCTTTCAAATTCACCGCGATGACGGCGTCCCACTCGGCGTCGGACATGCGCATGACCAAATTGTCTTTGGTGATGCCGGCGTTGTTCACCAGGATGTCGGCGCGGCCCAGCTTTTCGATGACCGCCGCCACCCATTTTTCGCATTCGTCGATCAGCGTGACGTTCACCTTCGCGGCGTGGGTCTTGACGTTGTATTTTTTCCCGAGCTCCTCGGCCGTGGCCTGGCAGGCCTGTTCGTTCACGTCGCAGAGGGCCAGGTGGGCCCCTTCGCGCGCGTAGGTTTCGGCGATCGCCCGGCCGATGCCTTGGGCCCCGCCGGTGATCAACGCCACTTGGTCTTTGAGTCGCATGGAATGTCCTTTCGTTCGGCGCGGGTCAGCCCGCGGCCGGTACGGCAAAAACGGCTTCCGCCGATTTCTTGTCCTCAATATTAGAAAATTTCTTGGTCTTATCGGTGCGCCGGAGGAGGCCCGACAACACCCGCCCGGGGCCCACTTCAATGAATCGTTCCACCCCCGCCGCGAACAACGTCTTGAGCGTGTCCTCCCAGAGGACGGGGTGGTCGATCTGCCGGACCAGGTTGGTCCGAATGACGCCGGGCTCCGTGGCGGGCCGGGCGTCGACGTTCATCACCACGGGCACCACCGGGGGCTGAAGCGTCGCCTTCGCCAGTTCCCCCGCCATGGCCTCGGCCGCGGGCTTCATGAGCGACGAATGGAAGGGGCCCGAAACGTTCAGCACGATGGATTTCGGGGAGCCCGCGGCCTGCGCCGCCTTCACGGCGGCTTCCACCGCCGCGACTTCCCCCGCGATCACAATTTGACCGGGGCAGTTGTAGTTGACGGCCTGGCACACCCCGTGGGACGAGGCATTTTGGCAAATCCCCTCGACCACCGCGCGGTCCAGGCCGACGATGGCGGCCATGGTCCCGGGGACCTTGGCCGCGGCGGCGCCGATGGCCTCGCCGCGGGCCTTCACCAACCGCAACCCCGTTTCAAAATCGAACGCCCCGGCGGCGCACAGGGCCGAGTACTCGCCCAGGCTGTGACCGGCGGTAAAATCGGCCCGGGCGCCCAACCCCTTCAACACCGCGTGGGCCGCCATCGACACGATGAAGAGGGCGACCTGGGTGTAGCGGGTGTCCTTGAGTTTTTCCTCGGGCCCGTTCAGAAAAACATCGACGTACGCGTCCCCCAGCAAAGCGCGCGCCCGGTCGATCACCGCCCGCGCCGCGGGGTAAGTCGCGGCCAGTTCGGCGCCCATGGCCACGTATTGGGACCCTTGTCCCGGAAACACAAAAGCCGTTTTCATCGTTGACTCTCCGTTTTCACCAACGCAAAACCGCCGCGCCCCAGGTGAGGCCGGCCCCGAAGGCGATCAGCTCCACCAAGTCGCCCCGCCGCACCTGTCCGGCCTGCACCGCCTCATCCAACGCGATGACGGTGGTGGCCGCCGACATGTTCCCGTATTTTTGCACGTTGCGGAACACCCGGTCGTTGGGAATGGCGATGCGTTTGGCGATGGCGTCGATGATGCGCAAATTGGCTTGATGCGGTATAAGGAGGCGCAGGTCCGCCGGGGTTTTGCCCGCCTTGGCCAGGGCGGCGGTGGCCGCTTCGATCATCCGGGCCACGGCGTGCTTGAACACCTCGCGGCCATCCATCTTGATGTGCGCCGGGTGTTTGGGCACCGCCCCCGCGCCCGCCGGGTGCCGGGAGCCGCCGCCCGGAATGCACAGAACGTCGCCGGCCGCCCCCTCCGACCCGGTGAACACCGACAACAAATCCCCGGGACCGTCCGTGGCTTGCATCAACAGCGCCCCGGCCCCGTCCCCGAAGAGCACGCAGGTGCCCCGATCGGTCCAGTCGGTGAAACGCGACAGGGTGTCGGCCCCGATCAAAAGCGCTGTGCGGGCCTGCCCCGTTTCCAGCATTCCCTTCACCACCGCCAATCCGTAAACGAACCCGGAACAGGCGGCGGAAACATCAAAAGCCATCGCCTTCGTGAGCCCCAGGGCTTTTTGAACGAGGCAGGCCGTGGACGGGAACAGATGGTCGGGCGTGCAAGTGGCCACGACCACCAAATCCACGTCCGTGGGCGCCACCCCCGCCCGTTCAAGGGCCTGGCGCGCGGCGCGGGCGGACAGGTCGGAGGTGGCCTCGTCGTCCCCGGCGATGCGCCGCTCCTTGATGCCCGTGCGGTCGGTGATCCATTCGTCGGTGGTGTCGACCATTTTGGCGAGGTCCGCGTTGGTCAAGACGCGGTCGGGCAACCCCGCGCCCGTCGATAGGAAACGAACGCCGGCCATGTCAGGCCACCGGCACGGCCGGGGCCGCGACGACCAAATGGGCGTTGGTTTCTTTGAGGCGATCGGAAATCTGACGGTTGATCTCGGCCTCCACGAAAGCGCCGGCGCCGCGAATCGCGTTCTTGATGGCCTTGGCGTTGGCGCCGCCGTGCGAGACCAGGGCCACGCCGTTGACGCCCAAGAGGGGCGCCCCGCCGTACTCCGCCGGGTCCGTGCGCTTGAGGAGTTCCTTGAAAGCGCCTTTAAGCAGGTATTTCCCGAAAATCGCGAGGGGGTGCTTGCGGACTTCGTTTTTGATCAGCTTCAGAACCGCCGCGGCCAACCCTTCGCCGAACTTCAACAACAAATTGCCGACGAACCCATCGCAAACGAACACGTCCGCGCCGCCGGCGGGAACGTCGCGGCCTTCCACATGACCGACGTAATTGAGGCCGCTGGCCTTGAGAAGGGGGTGGGTTTCCTGGGTTAACAGGTTGCCTTTTCCCTCCTCCTCCCCGATGGTCAAAAGCCCGACCCGGGGGGACGGAATGTCCAAAATCGCGCGGGCGTAAATGGAACCCATGACGGCGAACTGGAGCAGGTGTTTGGGTTTGCAGTCGACGTTGGCGCCGACGTCCAGGACGACGGCGTTGCCCACCAAGGTGGGCATGAGGGTGGCGATGGCCGGGCGGGAGACCCCGGGGAGGCGCCGCAGGTGCCACAAAGCGGCCGCCATGGTGGCGCCGGAATTGCCGGCGGAAATGAACGCGTCGGCTTTTCCCTGGGCAACCAATTCGGAGCACACCATGATGCTCGAGTCTTTTTTGGACCGACAGGCGTCCGCGGGTTTCTCGTGCATACCGATCACCCGGGGCGCGTGCTGGATCAAGAAAGCGTTGGGATGCCCCCGGTGGGCCAATTCCTGTTCGATCAGGGGACGGTCCCCCACTAAGATGATTTCGTGGTCGAGCTCTTGACGCGCGAGGAGGGCGCCTTCAATGTTGACGGGAAGGCCGTGATCGCCCCCCATGGCGTCCAGAGCGATGCGAGAGGTCATCCGAGACGGAAAGGGTTACTTCTCTTCGTCTTTCTTTTTGGGGGCCTTCGGCGCGGCGACCAATTCCTTGCCGTAAAACCCGCACGCCGGACAAACGACGTGGGGCGGCCGAACGGCGCCGCAATTGCCGCAACGCGCCATGGATCCAAATTCCAGACGGAAATTGGAGGCGCGCCGGCTGTCGCGGCGACTGGGGGTGTGTTTTTTCTTTGGATTCGCCATGAATGGAGTCCTTACGACTTCAGTTTTAAGTTTTTTAACACGTCAAACGGGTTGTCTTTGGTCCCGGGGGTGCACCCGCATCCTTTTTTGTTGCGATTGCCCCCGCACTGAGGGCACAAACCCCGGCACGACGGAGCGCACAGGGGTTGCGCGGGAAGCCCCAGAAGAATGTTCTGCCGGACTTCATCTTCAATGACGATTTCCCCGGACTCCTCGGTCAAACGCACCTCAAAAGCCGGCTCCAGGATGATTTCGAAGGGTTCCAGGCACCGGGCGCAACTCAAGGTCAAACGCGCCCGCGCGGTCACCCAAGCCCAAACCAATCCGTCTTGAAATTCGGCTTTCACGGTCACCGGCACGGGCTCGGCCAGCACCGGCCGATCGGGGGTGTCGAGCGGGAGTTGGCCCACCGGGAGAAGCTCCGACGCCTGGACTTCTTTTTCGCGTTCAACGTCCCGGAACGAAAGCTTCACCGGCCCCCTCCAAACACTTTGAACCCCCGGGGGGGCCGCTTTAATAGGGCGAATTATAGAGGTTTCCGCGGGGGGTGTCAATCTTCGGCCGAGGCGAACAACGCCTCGTCCGAAGCCAAGGACGCGTAAAGGGCCTCCTGTTGGCGAACCATGGTGTGAATGCTGAATTCATCCCCCACGGACGCGCGCGCCCGGGCGCCGATGCGTTGGGCCATGCCGGGATCGGCCAACAGCCGCAACAGACGGTCGGCGGTGGCCATGGGGTGCTTGGGTGGAGTTAAAAAACCGTTGACGCCGTCTTGAATGAGATCCCGACAGCCGTCCACGGCGTTCACCACGCAGGGCAAGCCCGCGACCATGGACTCCACCAGCGCCCGGGGGAGCCCCTCCCACAACGACGTCATGCAAAAGACGTCCGCGCGGGCCAGGATGGCGGGAATGTCACGCCGCCAACCGGCCAAGACCACCTTTCCGGTCAAATCGGTGGTCTCAATACGGGCCTCAATGGCCGAACGCCCCTCCCCGTCGCCCACGATCAAAAACCGCGCTTCGGGGGCCCGCCCGGCGACGATGGCCGCGGCGCGAAGAAAATCGTGCAGATTCTTTTGGGGCTTGAACGGACCGATGGTGACGATCAGTTTTTCGTGAGGCAGAACCCCCAACCCCGCCGGGGATTCGCGCCGCCGGGCGATGGAGGTGTACAAAGAGAGATCGACCCCGCTGCGAATGAGCCGATATTGGCCCGGACGGCCGATGCCCCGCGCCAGGGCCTCGTCGCGGTTGGCCCGGGAGACAGTGACCAATACCGTGGACAACCGCGCCATGGCCCGCTCCAGCGCGACATAAAAGGCGCGAACCCCGGCGAGCTGCTCGACGTGAAACCCGAACCCGTGGAAAGTGTGGATCACGATCGGAACCCGGGCCGCGGCCGCCGCCGTGCGACCCAAAATTCCGGCTTTGGAAGAGTGCGTGTGGACGATGTCCGGCCGTTCCCGACGCAGCAACACCCAGAGGTGCCACAGGGCCAAAAGATCCGACCAGGGCCGGACCGACCTGACCAAACCGAAAACCCGGACGAACCGGTACGGCTTTCCCTGCGGCGCCGCGGCGAGCACCCCCCCTTGACCGGCCAAGAGCACCACCTCGAACCGCGCGGGGTCGAGATGCTCAGCCGTGAAGAGGGTGTTCTGCTGGGCGCCGCCCAATTCCAGGCGGGTGATGATGTGAACCACTTTAATGCGGCGCATTCGCTTCCAATCCTCTGATCTTGGTTTCCAATCGCTCCCGGGCCACGCCTTTGTTTTGCCCCCGGGCGCTGGACCGCGGGTTGTTCAAAGCCGTCAGCCCGTTTTCGTAGGCCGACCGCGCTTCCCCACCGCGACCCGCCGCGACCAACAAATCCCCCCGTCGTTCCCAGGCCGGGAAAAACAAAGGCAAAAGGCGGTTCACGGCCGTGTAATCCTCCAAGGCGTTCACTGGCCGCTCCATCGCGAGGAACAATTCCGCCCGGTCCATGCGAAAACCCGCCGCGCCGGGAGCCCTTCGAACGGATTCGGACAAACCCAGGAGGGCGCCCGCCCGGTCGCCTTCCTGGAAAAGCGCCCCGGCGCGCAGGGCGTGAAGCTCGGGGGAACGGGGATCCCAGCGGAGGCCCCGGTCCGCCCACCGGCGGGCCCCCGCCACGTCCTTTTGAAAAAAGGCCGCTCGACCCTTTTCCAACATTTGGCCCGCTCGAAAAACGGTGAACGACGCCGCGAACGCCAGAATGAAAACCGTCGCGCCCCCCAACGCGATCCAGCGACGAAACCCGGGGGCGCCCGGATTTCCGCCCCGAACCTCCGGCAAGACCAGGCCGCAGGCGAAGGCGAACAGCCACAGGAGCGCCGGAAAGGAAAACCCGATGTTCGCGCCGTTAAAAAGCAGAACCCCCACCAGGGCCGCCCACAGGCACCGGTCCTCTTTCGTGTGGCCTTCCCGCCAAGAAATCCACAACACGCGGCCGACCCACGCGACCAACAATCCCCCGCCCAGCACACCCCGTTCCGCCAGCCATTCCAAATACCCGTTGTGGGCGTACAGGCTGTTCAGTCCCCAGGTTCTCTCGCGAAACAAGGGGTAGGCTTCGCCGAAGGCGCCGGGGCCGACCCCCAGGCCGGGATGGGATCGAATCATGTTCCACGCGGTCCGCCACCAGGCCCACCGGTCCGGGTCCCCCGCGAACTTGGCCCAGTCGGACCGGTCCAACAACACCCCCGCGATGACCAGCGCCGCCCCGATCCCGCCAAGGAGGAGTCCGGACCGTCGGCGACGCCCTTCGTTCAGCGCCCACCAAAGGAAAACCATTTGCGCCCCGAGGACGACAAGCGCTCCCAGGGACCGGGACAGGACCACCGATACCCCGAGGGAAGCGGCCGCCGCGGCCCAGGCCCACCGTTTCCCGGAACCGGACGGGGCGCGCCACAGCCCGATCGCCACGGGAAAGGCCAACAGGATCAGGGACGCCAGTGCGTTGGGATTCACGGCCACCCCCACCGCCGGCGATCGAAGCCCGTCCAAAACCAAAGCCACAACCCCCGCCAGGACCCCGGCGCCCGCCAAGGCGCGCCGGTAATAGGCCCGCTTCTCCCCCGACAGGCCCGCGCCGAGGAAGAAGAAGGCGGCGGTGGAAAAATCGAGGAGAGCCCCGGGGACGGCGCTGTGCGGATGCGCGCTGAAAGCCATGGAAACCAATGCCAGAACAAGAACTCCCCCCCACAGGGGCCCCCAGGCCCTTAGGGTCCCTTCCAGGGCGGGGAAGGCGGCGCGCCGTCGCCAGACCATGACCGCGCCCAGGCCGATCCAAAAAGCCCAGGCGCCCAGGACCAGTGTCTGCGCCCAGGGGTCCCAGGCGTTCCGAAGAAGCGGCAACACCATCACCAAGGAGAGAAAAAAACCGTGCCCCATAAACAAAAACCGGCTCACGACCGCAACGCCCTGTCGGCGCGAAGCGCCGCCGCGCGACCGTCCCACAGGGCCTCCTCCATAAAAGAATATTTCCACCCCCCGTAACGACCGATGGATTCCGCCGCCGCGCGGTGTTCCAGCCAATCGAAGATCACCCGGGTCGCCGCCGCCCGGTGGGCGTCGTAAATCACGTAGGCGTAGGGGAGCGTCGCCACCTCCACCACGGGGAGCCGGTCGGTGGGACGTAAAACCCCCGCGGCCTCCAAACCGCGGCGCACCCGTCGGACGAGGGCGGTTTTCGCGGCGGGGCTTCGGGGCTCCGCGCCCGGACGGTGGGATACCTCGACGTACATGGACGAGCCTCCCCGCGGGACCACGTGGGGGGTGAAATTCATGGGGAACCCCACGCGGTAAAACGGATATTTTTTTTCGGGATAATAAATCCAGGAGGCGCGCGAGATTTGCGGGCGGGCCACGCCGATATTGATGCACGTCACCGTCGTCCACCGCAGCCGCCGCAGCGGTTCCCGCAAAACCGTCGGGAACGGGTCCAAGCGCCGGAGCAGCTCCGGCAAGGGCAACGTGGAGATCAAACGGCCGTAGGCCACGGTTTCTCCGGTGGAGAGCCGCACGCGCCGGCGGCGCCAATCCACCGACTCGAGGGAAACCCCGAGGCGGAGATCGTCCAGGTTCCGGGCGATGGCCTCGGCCAAGACTTGAATGCCCCCCCGCCGCGGGTAAAGAAACCGGGTGTTGTACCCGAACGACTTTCGGTGCGCGCGCCGGGCGCCCGACTCGACCTCCGCCAGCGAAGGCACCGGAACAAAGGCCCCGCACCAATCGGGGGTCATGTCGGTGGCGGGCACGGTCCACAATTTTTCGTTGTAGGGCCGCATGAAATGCCGGGTGATCCCGTCGCCGAAAAGGCGTCGGCACCAGACGTCAAAGGAGGGATGAACAAGGCCCTCCAGGGGGCGGTCCCCGTAACGGGCGCGCGCCCGGCGCACGCCCGCGACGCACTCCCGTACCACCTTCGCCGGCAAACCGTGGAGGTTGGCTTGGAAGGGGTAGGGCGTGAGGACCCCGTGGGAATGAATCCAGGCGCTGCGGCGGCGCTCCACCCAATTGCCGGCCAGAAGGGACTTCACCCACCGCGCCATGGCGGGGCGGTGAAGGTGCAGCAAATGCCCCGTGAAATCGAAAGTGAACCCCCCCACCGTCCACGACCGGGCCGTGCCGCCGGGGACCGCGGCGCGGTCGAACACCAAGGCGCGGCGGCGCGCGTGGTGCGCGGCCGAAAGGCCGGCCAAACCGGCGCCCGCGACCACCAGGGGAAACCGCTCGAGCCGATCCGCCGTCAATGGACGACCACGTCGTGCAACGCCACCATCAAAATGATCCCCACCAGAACGGCCGCGACGACGATGCCGAGGGAAAAGACAAAGGGCGTGAGGGTCAACAGATACGCGCAAGAGGACAGCGCGCCCGTGGCGGCCACAAAGCTCAACACGACCTGTTCGGTGGTGAACCCTTTCGCCCGCAACTTTTGAGCCAGGTGGTCCTTGGAACCCATGAAAGGCGATTTCCCCTGCTTGAGGCGCATCACGCTCACGAAGAGCGTGTCGTAGACGGGCACGCCCAAAATCAACAACGGGGCGAACACCCCGATTTCACTGAGGCGCGTGTAGGATGTGCCCAGGGACAAACCGGCCAACAAAAGTCCCAGCATCAGACTCCCGGTGTCGCCCATAAAGATTTTCCGTCGGCGCGACATGTTGTGGGGAATGAAAGCCAACGCCGCGCCGGCCACCGCCGCCGCGGCGACATTGACGTAAACGTGTTCGCTGGGAATTGAAATCAACAGGAACCCCATGGACACCGCCACGGCCTGGGAGGCCGCGAGGCCGTCCATGATGTCGATCAAATTGATGGCGTTCGAGATCCCGGCGACCCACAGGACCGTCAGCGCATCCGCCAACCACTCCGGTTGAATGAAATGGATGCGGATGTCGAAATGAATGAGCAGCGCGGCCGCGGCGAATTGGAACAGCAATTTCGTGGTCACGGACAGGCCGTTGGGTTTCTTCGTGTCGTCGATGAGCCCCAACACCGCCATCAACGCGCCGCCCAAGAGCAATCCGCGCAGGGACCGCAGCGTGCCGGTGGGAAAATGGGTGGCCCAACGGAGGGACAACAGGGCCCCGGCGATGCCCGCGTAGATCGCCAACCCCCCGAGGTAGGGCACCGGCTCCTTGTGGGTTTTCACGGCCGTCCGGGGGTGGTCCAAAATGTTCCAGCGCAACGCCGCCCAGCGGGCGAGGGGTGTCAAAAGAAACGTCAAAAGAAACGCCGCCAGAAAGGTGGCGATGCAAAGAACGATCACGGGGCCCCCAGGGACAGGACAGCCTGGTCCTCGCCTCGATACACCGGGCGGGAGCGGCGAAGAAAATCGGTGAGCACCCCGCGCCCCTTTTCCGTCAAATCGAGCACCCCGTAACTTTTCAACCTCTCCGCCTCCCGCTCATGGAAATAAACGTGGGTGAAACCCAGGGATTTCAATTTGTCTTCCAAGGCCGCGCCGTCGGCGCAGTCCTCGGCCCAGGCCCGCATCGGGGCGGGCAGGAGGGCCATGGGCGCCAAATGCCGCCGGGGGCAATAATAGGCGCGTTGATCTCCCAGAAAAAGAACCCGGGACTCCGGGGGCAGGTGGTCCCTCATAAACGTCATGGCGGGGTAATAATCCAATTTCGCTTTTAGATATTGATCGCGGGTTTGGAGGCCCAAGGCGACGGGGAAGGGGTCCCGCACGCGTTCCACCCAATAGAAATGCACTCCGTTTAAAACCAAAAACACCCCGCCCAGGGCCAACGCCGTCCGACGGCCCCAAACCGGCAAACGTTCGAGGAACACCACCGCCCCCTCCCCGGCCAAAAGGCAGACCAGGGGAAAGACCGGGAAGAGGAACCGAAGAACCGGGCGAAAGGAGGCCCACAAAACGATGTGAAGAAGGAGATAGACCCAAAGGAAACGGCGTCCCGGCCCTTTCGCCAAGCCGCCCAGGGGCAACAACAAAAGGGGCAAGGCCCAACCCAAATCCCCCGTCACGTCGAACCCCCCTCCGAAAGAGGTGGCGTTCGAGACCAGCCGCAGAGGAAGGCGAAACAGATCCCAGAGAAGCGAACTGGACCCCTTGTACTCGTCGAGGACCTGAAAATAGGATCGGGCCGAGGCTTCGGCGAGATACACGTTTTCAGCCGGGAACACCGATGGAAGAAACGGGAAAACCGGGTTCCCGCCCGTGAAAAAGTAATTTTTCACCAACCAGGGCAGAAAGACCGCGAACGCCACCCCTCCGAAAAGGACCCAGCGCGCGAACCGTTCCCGCGCGGAAACGCGCGGGGTCAATAAGATCATAGGGGTCAGCACGAGGGGCGTGAGAATCGCCGTGTATTTTATCCCCGCCGCGAAACCCGCGGCGACGCCGGCCCACACAAACCAGCGGCGCTCGCCCCGGCGGTGGCCGCGTTCGACCCCCAACACCGTCAGAAACGAAAACAACGCCAACGGGGCCTCGACGTAGGTCTCGGTCGACAACAGGAGGACGCAGGGCGCCGTCAAGAACAAAACCAAATCCCACCGGCGTCCCTCCCGGGCCCCCACCGACCACAGGAGCAAGCCCGTCAAGGACGCGGTCCCCAGAACAAACACGTGCGCCGCGACGTCACTGTCCATGGCGAGGAACCAACCGAAGATCATCTCCATGTTCTGGGGAAAATGGCTGTAATGGTTGAAGGGGACGAACCCCACGCGGCCTTCCTGCAGATAGCGCAGGGGAAGCGCCAGGTGATACACCAGGGAATCGTAATACGTGGGCGGGGCCCAGGCGCACAAAAGTCCCAACCCCAAAACAAACCAAGCCAGAGGGCCGACCCCGCCCCGCGGCGTCTCCATCCGGCGAAAATCCCGGACCAATCCGGTCCATTGAAAGGCCCCACCCAGGGCCCACAGGACCCCGATCAACCGAACGGCCTCCGGCGAATAAAACCCCATCACCCCGGCGCCCAGCAGGAGCAAAGGCAGGGGAACCAGGCCCATCGCCACGGCCCAGACAAACCCCTCCGCCGGGCCGGACCCCGCGGGGAACCGCGCGGCGCGAAGAATTTGTCGACCCACCGCGGCCGCGGCCAAAAGCAAACCCACGGCGCGCGCCATTTCGCCCAGGCGCGCGACGAACCCCGGCCAGGGGTAATGGACGAAATAGGTGCCGGCCATGACGGCAAACACGGCCGCGTAAACTTTTAAGAGGAGCGGGGTGTGAAGAGCGGGTTTGACCATATTTTCCAACGGTGGAGAAGATAGCGCGCCAGTGTCCACAGGGTTTCCAAACCGTAGACGGCGCTGCGACGGAAATTGATCGAGGAAGAGGTCCGCTCGTAGCGGGTCGGCACCGGCACGTCCCCCAATCGGAAGCCGAAGTGAACGGCCTGGGCGATGAACTGCTGGTCGAAAACGAAATCATCGGAGTTCCGGTCCCAGGGCAGCGCTTCGAGGACCCGCCGGGAGTAGGCGCGGAAGCCGCTGTGGGTTTCCCCCAGGTTCTGCCCGAACACCACGTTTTCCAACACCGTCAACAACCGGTTGAAGATGTATTTATAGAGCGGCATTCCGCCGGCCAGCGCCTCGCGGCGGGTGCGGACCCGGGATCCAAACATCACATCGCAGACGTCCTTCTCGATGAACCCGGTCAAAAAGGGGATCAACCGCGCGTCGTATTGGTAGTCGGGGTGAAGCATCACAACGATGTCGGCCCCGCGGGCGAGCGCTTCCCGGTAGCAGGTTTTTTGGTTGCCACCGTAGCCGCGGTTCTCGTTGTGGCGGATCACCGTCAGTCCCAACCGTTGGGCGACGGCGACGGTCTCGTCCCGGGACGCGTCGTCCACCAAGAGGAGCTCGTCGGCACACCCCGGCGGGATGTCGCGCACCGTGCGCTCGACCGTCCGCGCGGCGTTGAAGGCGGGGAGAACCACCACGATCTTGGGTTTCATGGGACGCGGGTCCTGTAAACCCGGACCACCGGGTGATGGGGGAACCGGGGGGCGGGGCCGGCTTCGCGGTGGACCAAGGAAAAAGCGCGCGACAACCGATCCACCGCGGGACCTTCTTGATCGGTGTATTCACTGTGGATCACGTAATCAAATCCCTTGAGTCGTGACATGTCGCCGGTGGCCAGGACATCCTCCAACAAAACGTTCGTGAAATCCACACGCACCCGATAGGGGTCGCGGGGTCCGAATTCGGGCGTGTGCGCAAACCGAAGAACGGTCGCGCCCGCGGGCAGGTTGGCCCGCGCCCAGGACACGGCGCGCAGGCGCGTGTCCGGCGCGGACAGATCCCGGAGGACCCGCGCGGTCCGCGGCAGGGGCGTGATGAGCAAAACGCCCCACAACACCCAACAAATTTTTTTCCTTCCCCGGGACAACCAGCGGGCTCCGTCCACCGCCATCAAAAACAGGCCCGGGTAGAGCGGCAAAGCGTAGTGGTCCGACTGCACGGACCAAAACCCCAGGAACACCAAGAGCCCCGCCCACAGCCCCGCGAACCAACGCCGCTCGCCGCCCGATATCCAAAAAACGGCGAATCCCACCGCCGCCATCCCGACCGCCGCGGGGCCCGCGTTGGCCCACAACCCCGCCAGGGTGGGAACCAGGGGAACCGCGTGCCCCGGGGTCCCGACGATTTTCGGCGCCAAATGCCCGAAACGGGCCATAAAATCCGGCAACCCGAGCCAGGTCGAGGGCGACCCCAGGGCGAACCCCAGGGCGGCCCCCGCGAGCCCCCACCCCACGAAGGCCGCGGCGTCCCGGTCTTTTTTCACCAAGGGGATCCCGATCAACGGGAGAATAAAAATCCCCGGAAAATATTTAACCGCCGCCGCCAACCCCACCAGAGCCCCCGCCTGGAATGCCCCGGGGCGCGAGCGGTCCATCGCGAAAGCCGCCAAGCGCGCCATTGTCCAAAACGTCAAAAGAACCGCCAGGGCGTCGACGGTGCCGTAATGGCTGTGGCGCACGTGCAAGGGGTTGACCGCCAGCAGAGTCGCGACCAACGTCCCCGCAACCGCCCCCGCCCATCGGCGCCCCATCCGAAACACCAGAGCCACGGTCCCCAGGGCAAAAAGGAAAGACAGCCCCCGCGCCGTGAGCGTCAACGCCGCGCTGTCGCCGGCCGCGTAACGCAGGGTCGCGTCGGCGAAGGATACCCCCGTCAGAGCCAACCCGGCGCGAAAAAAACCGGCCAAAAGGTTCAGGAACAATCCCGGGTAATCGTAAAAACCGGGATTGAAAACCCCCGAGGCGATCCGCATCGCGTAGAACGAAACCACCGATTCATCGATGTGGGCGTATTTGAGCGGGAGGCCCCAACCGAAAGCGACCGCGCGAAGCCCCGCGGCCAGGAGGACCGCGGCGGCGCACCCAAAAATTCCCCGGCGCTCCGTTAAAATTCGCCTCATGACGGTCGTTGTATTTTATCAATCCCGGACACAGCGCGGGAGGCATCCCCCTCCCCACGCCCCAGCAACCACAAGGAGGGGCCGCCCCAGACGGCGGCGCCGATGATTTGCGCGCCGTGAAGCGCCAAAACGAAGGCCAAGGCCCGTTCTTTTTCAATCCCCAAACTCCCCAACATCAACACACCGGCCGCCTCGTAGACCCCCACAAAACCGGGGGTGGAGGGCAGTGCGACCCCTAGGGCGATGGCCGCCAAGACCCCCCCCGCCTGCGAAAGCGAAAGGTCAATTCCGAACAGGCCGGCCACCCACCAATAAAGGAAAACATTCAAAGTCCAGACCATTCCCGACAGGGCCCCCACGCCCAGGGCGATTCGTCCCGCACGCAACGGGGCCACCCCCGCCAAGACTCCCTCGACGATCCGGACCCAAAGGGGGGGCGATCCCCCGGGGAGCAATTTTTTCCGTACGGTTTCGGGCCACCGAACGCCGATTCCCAAGGCGGCCAGGGCGATCGCGAGGACGAAAACCAGGGCCCCGATTTTCGATCCCGGCGTCCGATCCCCGACATGAAAAAGGAAAACGGCAAACACCCCGAGGAGAGCGAGGGCGTCCCCCAACCGATCGACGACCAGCCCGGCCACGCAGCCGGAGAGGGACCGACCCGAGCGGCGATGGGACCAGTAGGCCCGCGCGGCCTCCCCCGCCCGAAAAGGCAAGACCGTGTTCAAAAAGAAAGCGGCGGCCACCACGGGGAAATAACCGCGCGCCCCGCCCATCAACAGGGACCAGCGGGCCGTTCGCAATCGATACTCCACCCCCATCACAACGGGGACCAACGCCAACCCCCACAACGCGCCGGTCCGCCGCAGGGAGAGGGAGAAAACGCCCCAGTCCACCCCGTGAAAAGCGACGACCAATCCCACGAGGGTCAGCCCCGCCGAAAGGGCCCATCGGGCGCCTTGTTTCATAACCGCCGCAAACGCGCGACCACCCCGAGCGTCCGGGCCACGGTTCGAACGATCCGCATTTTGCTGTCCCCCTTTTTTCGGTCGTACCGCAGGACCAGGGGGATTTCCGTCGCACGCGCCCCCCGGCGGGTCAGGCGGATCAAGATTTCGGCCTGGGCGGCGAATCCGTCTTCGCGAATCAAATCTTCCGCCGGCAACGCGCGCACGCAGGACGCCCCGTAGGCCCGAAATCCGCAGGTGTAATCGCGGACCCCGGGCACCGGGACGAACAATCGAAAAACGGCCTCGGCGCCCCGACTGAGCATCCGTCGGTGCCAGGGCACGCCGACCACGCGGGCCGAGGGGCGAAACCGCGAGGCGATGGCGATGTCCGCGCGGCCCGCTTCCACCTCCGCGACGAGGGCGGGAATTTGCGCGGGCGGGTGGGTGTTGTCCGCGTCCAGGGTCACGAGGACATCGCGGGGCCCCATGACGGCGCCGATGGTCGAAAAGCCGGTCCGCAGGGCGGCCCCCAGGCCCCGGTTGGTCCCGTGGCGCAACAACCGCACGGGAAAGGGGCCCGCGTGACGCTGGGCCACATCGGGCGTTCCATCGGTGGATCCGTCGTCCACCACCCACGCCGTCCAATCGCCGTCAGCAAAGGCGCGCGCCACCCCGGCGATGACGTCGCCCAAAGACTCCGCCTCGTTGTAGGCGGCCAACAGGATGTGAATCACGGTCGATTCGGTTCGGCGATTTTTTTCATCAGAATCTCCCAGCGGGGGTCCTCCGGAGCAAGCGACCGACCCCGCCGCAACGCCGCGCGGGCGTCCCCCGGTCGTCCCGCGCGGGACAACGCCAGCGCGCGCAAAGCCCATGTTTCCGGCGTATCCATTTCGGTCTTGTCCAATTCAACGAGGGCTTCCCGGAACCGCCCCAGGTCGATATAGCAAAGGGCCAGAGCCCGAGCCAGCCCCCGCTCGTCCCGGGACAACACCGCCCGCTGATAACCGGAGGCCCCTCGAACGTCCTTCGGCCCGTTGGCGCCCCGTACACGAAGGGCGGCCAGCCAGCGGGCGGCGCCCGCCGGATCCCCTTTAAGCCGCCTCCATTGACCCAAAGCCAACGCCGCGTTGAAATAACGGGGTTCGGCGCGGAGGGCCCTGTGCAAGGACTCTTCGGCGCCCGGCGCGTCGTTCCGGTGAATGGCGATCATGGCCCGTTCCAACCACCAGGGCGCGTGATGGGGCTTGCGGGCCAGGGCCTCGCCGTAGGCCGCCTCGGCGGGTCCCGCCCGTTGGGGCCGGTGATCCGATTCGAGATGGCCCAAACTTCGCCAAAGATCGGCCCGGTGTGGGGCGACCCGCAGCAAGTTCCGCAGATTCGCTTCGACGGTGTCGACCGCCCCGGCCGCTCCGCTGTGCAACAATTGATCCATCCGGTCGGCCTGGACGTCGATCCACCGCGCGTCGGTGGCGCCGAGGACGACGGCGCCTCGGTCCGCGCGAAGGGAGTCCGCCGCCAGAACGAAGTTCACACCGGCCCACAACGTCGCCGCAATTCCCAGTCCCGCTCCCGCCTTCCGGACGGCGGAGGCCGGGAATCGCGCGCCCTCCTTTGTATCGGCCGGCCACAGGAAACCGGCTGTTCCCCCCGCCAGCACGGCGTTGATCGGGCTCGCCAAAGGAAAATTGAACGCGGAAAACACCGCACCGGCCGCCAACGCCGCGGACTCCCCGTCCCGATTCCCCTTTCTCCCAGCCCGCCAGAGACCCCACAAAGACAAAACCACAAAAACGCCGCCGGGGCATCCCGTTTCGGCCAGGACCTGCAACCCGTCGTTGTGCGCAAACGCGGTGGTGCGGTCGTAACGCACGGGTTCGGATTCCTGGGGAAGGGCATGCCGGGCGTAGAGGCTTTCGAATTGGCCGGGACCCCAACCGGCCAAGGGCTTTTGAATAATTCCCCGCCAAGCCGCCCGCCAAATATCGAGCCGTTTGAAAGCGGTGGCGTCATCGGCCTTGAGAATCCGTGCGGGGGCCAGGGCGATCGCCAGCGTCGCCAACAGGAGCCCCCCCCCGACACCCCGTCGCCCCCCCCGTCGCCCCGCCCAAAGGAGAGCGCCCGCAACGGCCGCCACCCATCCGGCGCGCACCGGTAAGGACCACAAGAGGAACAACGAAGCCACCGCCCCCGCGATGCCCGTTCCCCGTTGCAGGCGGGACGTCCGGGACTCGCGCGCCACGGGCAGGGAGAGGAACAAATTCACGACGGCCCAAAACGACGCGTATTGTGGATTCCCGGCGAGGAGGAGCCCCCCCCCGGCCCCCCAAACCAACGCCAAAAGGACCGTTCCGCCCTGGACAAACAGACGCCAAACCTCACGGTGCTGATCCCGCCCATGCCTCCCGACCAGGGCCGTCGAGGACACGAACAGCGAGGCGCCCGCGAGGGCGCGCCAACCGGCCAACGGGGCCGGGGAGAACACCATCGACACCGCCTGCCAAACCAAAAAGCCCACCGTGCTCTGAAGAAAAAGGGGGCGGGCGGATTCCTCCAGGGGTTTGACCCGAAGGCTGAACGCCACCGCCCCCGCCGAAACAGCGACCGCCAACGCCAAAAGCCGAGCGTCCTTTCCCCCCTGGGCCGCGAACAACGCCGCCAAAAGGAGGAACGGGATCCCGACCAGCCAATTCAAGGGATTCCCGGAATTTTTTATGGGCCGAGCCGGAAACCACGTCATGGGGAAAGGAGGTGTGGGAACTACTTGCGGGTGCGGAAAATGCGATACGTGTAATACGCGAGGGACCCCAAAATCAGGAAGAACCCCAATCGGCCGAAAATGGACTCCATCATCAAGAGGGAACGGCCGGCGGTGTCGGCGTTGGGACCGATTTTCATCCGCACAAAAACCCAAGCCAACAAACACCCCAAGGCGCCGAGGGGGGCAACGCGCCCGGCGATGACGTTCAAAAAACCACCGCTGGCCGCCGACGGTTTCTTGGGTTCCGCGCGGAGGAAGTACAACGTTTGGATTTTCTTGAAGGCGTCCTTGTAGGAAGTATTCTCCGGCAGCCGGGTCATTCGCTGGCGGTACTCTTCCATGACGTCGGCCAATTGATCCGCTTTGACCGCGGTGGCGAGAAGCCCATCGTGGGCTTTCATGTCGGAGGGGTCGCTGTTGACCAACCGCCAAAACTCCTCCAGTGCGCGTTGGTGCATGGCCTTGAAACCGGACTGATCGGCCTTGGCGCTGTACGCCTGGGCGAGACCGAAGCGAAACCGACGGTCCTCGGGGGCCTGTTTTAGCGCAACCTGGAAAATTTTAATGACATCGTCCCAGGCTTGGCGTTGCCGAGCAATGTCGGCCTGTTTGAGGAAGGAACTGAGGGACAGCTCTTCGGCGTCGGAGGTCACCGGAGGGGGGTGCTCAATCGGGCACGATCCGGGCGGTGATGAACACCAGGAGTTCCTTGCGAACCTTCTGATTCAAAGTGCTTCGGAAAAACACGCCCAGGACCGGCAAATCCCCAAGCAGGGGAACCTTTTTGGCATCCTCAATCATGCTTTCGCTGACCAAACCACCGATCACGATGGTCTCGCCGTCCGTGAGCATCACTTCCGTTTCCGCGGTCGTGGTGTCGATGGTGGGGCCCGCCGAGGTAATGCCCCGCACCGAGCTGGCTTCGGGCTTCACCTTGAGACGGATGCGGTTGTCGACGCTGATCGTGGGGGTGACGTCGATGATGAATCCGACGTCCGCGAAGACGGTGGATTGCGTGGCCGTGCCCGTTCCGGACACCGTGGTCTGAAGGAAAGGCACCTTTTGACCGATTTGAATTTTCGCCTGCTGGTTGTTGGTGGTCACAATTTTCGGGTTCGTCAACGTCTTCGTTTGGTTTTCTTTTTCCAACGCGTTTAGAGTGGCCGATAAAAGATCGCTGTTGTTAATGAAGCCAAAGGTGATTGCGGTGCTGTCCGTGTCCCCGGGCAGGTTGACGCCGGTGCCCCGTTCCGTCGGATTCGCCCCATAAACCACAATTTCATTTCCACTGGAATCAAAGGCAGGAAACCCCACTTTCCCATCGGGGACGGTGTTCCCCGACTCGGCGAACCGTTGGCCCATAACTTGCATCCCATTGGTTTTCAATTCGCGGCGGCCGTATTCCCACTGGATGCCCAACTGGAGGGCTTTATCGAGGTTGATCTCAATAATTTTCGTCTCAATCAAAACCTGTTGGGGCTTCCGATCCAAATCCAGAATCAATCGTTCCGCCGCCGCCAAACCCTCGGGCGTATCGGTCACCACGATGGCGTTGTTCCGTTCATCCACCGTAAAACGGCCGGTGGGTGAAATTTTGACCGCCGACAGGTGAGTCGCCACCTCGGACGCCTTTCCGTAGCTCAAAGTGAACGTCTTGTAGGTTGTCACGGATCGGGCGCGATCCGAGCTGAGGGCCTCGGGCGTCAACACCCGGAGGATGTTGTTCCCGATTTGTTGGGCGACCAACCCCTGCGTGGTCAATACGGTGTTGAAAACCTCGTCAAAAGGAACGCGATCCAAATGGATGGTCACCACGCCCCGCAGATCGTTGGAATAAATGATGTTGACGCCGCTCATTTCGGCCAAGACCCGAATCACGTCCCGGATGTCGGCGTCGTCAAAGTCGATGGTGATGGGATTTTTGGGTAAGGAAGCCAGCAAATCCTTCGGTCGCGCCGAACCGCGACTGCCCGACCGGGCCGCCGCCGTCGCCACGACATCGGCCGCGGCTTCCCCCTCGCGCACGTCCCCGGTCGAAACCTCCGTCTCTCCTTCTCCGGCCGCCTCGTTAAAACGCAGGACCACACCGTTGCCTTCTTGGACCGCCTTGTAAGGGATCATGCGGGGCAAATCCAAAACCACACGTGTGACCATGTCGGGCGTGGTCTTAAACTGGGAACTGCGGATCCGCTTCAAAGTGCCGTCGTTCACGGCGGCCTCATAGGGTTTGGGACCGTGAAGCGTCCTCGGAAGCTCGATAACGAGTCGAGGGGGTTGATTGAGGGCGAACACCCGGTATTGGGCCGGGCGGTCCAATTCCACACGAACGCTGTTCCCTTCGTAAGAAATGCTTTTAAGGTTCGCGTTGTCTCCCACCGCCATGGTGGGGACCCCATGATGGGCCGAGCCCTCCAGAGCGGCCAATCCGTAAACGGTGGGGGGCTGCGGGGCCAGGACGGCCGCCACGACAGCAAGACGCCCAATACGTCCCCACCCGCTTTGGGTCGAACGATTGAATTTGATTCGCAGAGATTTGATCATGGGCGCACCCTCCGGCGGCTTTGCCGTTTCTTTCGACACCGCATCACGGTTTGTTATTAGCCGCCTCTTCGTCTTTTTTTAGGCGAAGTTCGACTTCCTCATTTTTCGGTCCGAGCAAGATCAGCGTTCGCTCTTTAATGACGCCTTGATAACCGTCGACAACACGTCGCTTGGGGTCGTGCACCTTGCCGTTTTGGACAATGTAAACCCCACCGTCTGTGGTGCGCAAAATCGCCCATCGCCCCGTGGGGGATTTTAAAATCCCCTTGAGCTCGGCCCCCGCGGGATTGAACGAACCGAGTTCCGGTTGGACAGCCGCCGCAACGGCACCCGCCCCGCCGCCGATGAGGGGGACAAAGGGATCACGCAAACGATCGCCTTTGTATACGTATTCCGATTCGGTGGGGGCCGTGGCCGTCGAAATCACAAGGGGCGGGATCATCGGTTCCTGAGCGAAGGCGCGGCCCGACATCCGGGTTGCGCCGGCGACCAATAAACAAAAGAAGAGAACGCGCGTTTTATCCATTGTAGCTGTAGGCGAAGAGGGTGAAGTTCCCTGAAACCGTTTGATTCCGTTTCGGGTCGGGGGCGTAGCTGATCGATAAGTTTTTCGCGCTAAATATTCGTTCCTGCTGACCCAAGGCCGCCAGGAATTTTCCGATGGAGTGAACCGAACCGGTGATGTTCATGCCGAAGGAGATTTCGGTGAACAGGCCGGGGGATTGGGTCCCCAGGGGAGAAAAGGTGGAGTAACGAACCCCGTGCTTGGTCGCCAATTGGCTGACAACGCGGATTACATCCTGAATGTTCTGTTGCCGGGGCAGGCGCCGCTCGACTTTGGCGACCTCGACCTTCAGGTCCTCGACCCGCCGCAACAATTGGTCCCGTTGGCTCGCGGTCGCTCGAAGACTTTCGATCCGGCCGTTGACTTCCGTCAATTCCACCGTTTTGGCTTGGATATCGGCCCGCTTCGGTTTTAAGAGATAATTGATGTAAACATACCCGAACATCCCAACGGCGACGATGCCCATGACCAACTGCTTTTGTTGTTCCTGTGTCATGGCCATTTAGGATTGCCCCCGGTAATTGAACGTCATGGTGAAACTGTAAATCGCCGAAGTTCCCTCGTTTTGCTCGGTCACGGTGATGGCCCCCAGCCGCACGGAATTGCAAAGGGAGCTCGACAGCAAATTGGTCAACCAGTCGGCCACCGCGAAACTGGACAGCGCCTGGGCGTTGACGGTGACCCCCAGTCCCCCGGCCCCGTCGGTGGTTGTGGACACGCTTTGGACCCAAACATCCGACGGCAACAACGCCATGAAATCCTCGAAAAACTTTGGGTAGGTGAGCGTGCCCCGAAGCAGATCCTGAATGACGGACAACCGCGAGCTCAGGCGGCCCTCTTCGACCTGCATTTCCTTCACTTCGCGATCGATGGTTTCGTAACGCTGCAGCTCACCCCGCGCTTCGGTCAAATCTTTTTCCAATCGTTTGGAAACAGTGGACAAATGGAAGTAGTACCCCATCAACAAAAGCACGACGACCGCGGCCAGGCCGACCGCCAAAGATTGAAACTGTTTCTGGGCCTTGGCGGCGTAGACTTCGCGGGGGAGGAGGTTGATCTTGATCATGTCTAGACCGCGTCCCCTTCCTTGCGCAACGCCAAACCGATGGCCACGCTGAACAAGGGCCGCACTTCCGGGGCGATGGATTGAGCTCCCTCGATGCGCAGGAACGGGTCGAACAGCTCCACCGGCAACCGCAATTCCTGCGCCAGATAAGAGGTGAGGTTGGTCAACCGCGCCCCGCCGCCCGAGAGGAGGACGCGGCCCACCTGCCGGTCCGATCCCTGGGACAGAAAGAAGTCGAGGGAGCGTTGAATTTCGGCCAACAAATCTTTCATCACGGGCATGATCACCGTGGACATTTGCAGGGCTTCTTTGTTTTGTTCGGCGACGGCTTTTTCCCGTTCCTCCGCGGTCGCCAAGATGGCCGCCCGCGCTTTCATCGCCTCGGCTTGTTTGGTGTCGCACTGAAAGTTGCGCTGGAGAGCCTTGGTGACGGTGTTGCCCGCGATGAAAACATCGCGGACCACTTTCGGCACACCGTTTTCAATGATGGCCATGGAGGTGACAAACGCCCCCACGTGAACGATGAGGACGGTTTCCTTCACGTTGGGGCCGACGCTGGACTCGTACGCGTTTTCCAAGGCGAAAGCGTCCACGTCGATCAACGTGGGTGAAAACCCGCCTTGTTGAATGATGTCCAAGCGGGAGTTGATGGTTTCTTTTTTCGCGGCCACCAAAATGGTTTCCATTTTCTTTTGGCCTTCCTCGACCACGTCGCCCAGGATGTGGAAATCGAGGTTCACTTCGGGGATGGAAAAGGGGATGTAGGGTTCGGCCTCGATCAAGATCATTTTCGACAGGTCGTCCCGGGACATTTTGGGGAATTTGACGAAACGAACAATCACCGAGTTGCCGGCCACGGAAAAGACGGCGTTCTTGGACACCGCCCCTTTTTGTTTCGATAAAAAATCCTTGAGCAGGTTGACGGCTTGGGTCCGCCGTTCCGCCGCGGGAACTTCGGGACTGGCGTTGGGCAACGGCAAATGGGCGCACCGGTGAAGTTTCCACCGGCCGGGGGTCCCCTTCAACTGAACGATTTTGACCGCGGTGGACCCCAGGTCGACACCGATGGCGTCCTTCGACTTGAACCGAAGTTTGTCGAGCCGGAAGTTCTTAAGCGAATCGGCGAATGAAGCCATGTCGCGTTGTCATCTCCGTTGTTAGAAGCAAACGCCGAGTAATCCCCGGGGTCGGGGATTGCTCGGCGTTAGACGGTTTGTGTTGCACACTGCTCTATATATATAGGTTCCCATGGAATTTTGTCAAGGGTTTTTTCTGAACGCGCTCTTCCCGGCGGATCATCGCGCCCACCACCACGACCACAGACCCGGCCAGGTCCAATGCACCCACCCCCCCGCCGCCAAGAAAGGGCCGAACGGGAGATAGTCGCCCCAATGGCTTTTCCGACGGAATTTAAGGAAAAGGAAAACCGCTGTGCCAAAAAGGGAGGCCAAGAACCAAGCGCTCAGCACGCCGCGCCACCCCAGGAAAGCCCCGAGGCCCGCCAAAAATTTAACGTCGCCGCGACCGAGCGCCTCCCGGCGGAAAAAACGCCGACCCGCGCGGGACACCGCCCAGGATGAAAGGAAACCCACCCCGGCGCCCGCAAAAGCCGCGAACGCCCGTTCGGGGGCGGTGGCCCCGAGGCCGGAATTCAAGGGGGCCAAAACCACCGCCACCCCCAAGAGGCCCAAGGAGAACACATCGGGGATGATGCACCAATCGAAATCGATCGCTGACACCACCACGAGGACAAACACAAAGAACGCCCCGTGAATCGCTTCCGGGCCCGGGGGGGTCCGGATCGCCACCCCCAAGAAAAGGAACGCCAAAAGAATTTCAATAGCGGGGTATCGCCACGAGATCGGCCGTCGGCAACCCGCGCAACGCCCACGCAAAAACAAAAAACTCACGACGGGGATGTTTTCCCGCGCGCGGATGCGGTGCCCGCACCGGGGGCAGGACGACGGGGGGTGGACGATGGAACGCCCCCGGGGCACCCGGTGGACGCACACGTTGGCGAAACTGCCCAACACCGCGCCCATCACCAAACAATACACTCGATAGGCCGCCGTCATCGGATCCAAGGTTTTCCTCCCCCCCAAAACAGAAGGGAGAGGGATTTCTCCCTCTCCCTTCTTTTAAACTGAATAAACGCTCGGACTTACCAGAGGCTCCAGGTGGAACCCTTGGTGTCCAAGTGCGCCGCGCAGTTGACCTGAACGGTGCCGATGCCGCTGTTGTAATACCAACCGCCGGCTTCGTTTATCGCGCCCGCCGCCAAGGTCCGGATGGCCGTGCTGTTCACGTGGCCGGGGTTGCTAACCATCGAGACAGGGGGGATCGTAACGCCGGGAACTTGATCCAGGTACTTGTTCCCGCTCGTCAATCCCACCGCCATGTCGACCGGGAAGATCCCTTCCGTGTCCGAGTAGTAGATGCTGACCGCGCTGCGAAGGGCGCCCAAGCTGCCTTTCGCCGAGCTTTCCTTCGATTTCGTGATGAGGTCCGCGAATTTCGGGATGGCAATGGCTGCCAGAATACCAATGATAGCGACCACGATCATCAATTCGATGAGCGTGAACCCTCGCTCCGCGGCTCTTTTAAGTAGTTTGCTCATAACTTGTCACCTCCTCTGATGTTCCTTCCCCGCGTTGCCGCCGGGAAGTTGTTGCCTTTGAGTACCATACCCGCCGGGATCTTGTCAAGCCAGACCCCGCCGGCCTTTAAAGGGTGCCCCCCCAACGGCCTTTCGTCAAGGGTTTTTATCCCTGCTTGCCGGCCAAGGACCCCAGCTCGAACATGGGGATGAACATGGCGACGACGATACCGCCGATCACCACCCCCATGATGACGATGACGATCGGCTCGATCATCGACGTCAAACCCTTGATGGCTTGTTCGACTTCCTGGTCATAAAAATCGGCGATTTTATGCAACATCGTGTCCATGTTCCCCGTTTCCTCGCCGACGGCGATCATCTGCGTGACCATCGGAGGAAAAACGCCCGATCGCTTCAGCGGTTCGGCGATGCGCTCGCCTTCCCGGATGGACTCGCGCGCCTCCATGATGGCGGTTTCAATGACCTTGTTCCCGGAGGTCTGGGCCACGGTTTCCATGGCCTGAAGAATCGGGACCCCGGATTTGACCAAGGTGCCCAGGGTGCGGGTGAATTTCGCGACCGCCACTTTTCGCAACATCAAGCCGAACATGGGCATTTGAAGCAATTTCGCGTCGATGACCTTCTTGCCGTTCTCGGTTTTCCCCCAACGACGGAAGAGGAACACGATCGCCGCCGGCACCAGGATGTAAATGTAGAAATAGTTTTGGAGGGATTCCGAAATGCCAATCACGATGCGCGTCGGAAGGGGAAGTTCGGCGCCGAAACTGGAAAAAATGTCTTTAAAAGTGGGGATCACCCCGACCAACAAGAAGATCGTCACGGCCCCCGCGATGGAGCTCACGACCATCGGGTACATCATGGCGCCTTTGACTTTGAGCCGCAGGGCCTCCGCCGCCTCCAGGTAGTTCGACAAACGTTCCAGAATAACGTCCAAAATACCGCCCACTTCGCCCGCGCGGATCATGGCGACGTAAAGGTCCGTGAAGGCGTCCGGGTGCTTCTTTAAGGCGTCGGCCACAGGCAACCCGGACTCAATGTCCTCTTTCACCTTCAGCACAACCGTTTTGAACGCGGGCGTGGGGATCTGCTCGGCAAGGATGTTGAGGCCCGAGACCAGCGCGACGCCCGCGGACACCAGCGTGGACAATTGCCGGGAAAACAAGACAATGTCCTTCGACGGTATTTTGGGTTTGAACAGCGGAAACTTTTTGATCGCGTCCAGTAGGCCCGGCTGGTTTTCATTGATTTCAAGGACGATGAGCCGCTGGGAACGCAACTGATCCATCGCCTGGCGTTGGTCCGCGGCCTCGAGGACCCCGGCGGTGGTGTTGCCCCCGGTGCCCCGGGCTTTGTAAGCGAATTGTGGCATCTGGTTTGGTCTCCGCTCTCTATCTACCCGACATTTTCAATTCTGTCCAGAGGTTTGTGCGAGCGTTTCCGCCGCCAACGCGCGGTTCAGTCGGTCCATCAACTCGGCGTAGGCTTCTGGATCGGCGTTGGGGGGGACCGGGATGGTCCGGCCCGCGGTGTTTCCCGCGGAGTCCCGCGAAACAAACCAATACACAAGTTTGACCCTTTGGGAACGGGTTCCTTCCAACGCTTCGCGCAAAAGCGGGGTGGACGCCGTTAAAACGGGATCCCCCGAACCGGTGATTTTGTGCGCGACCCAAAGTTTCAAAAGCCGACTTTTCCCCCAAAACCCTTCCACCATCCAACGGTGCTCCGCCAACCATTTCAACCCCTCGGAAGTGGGGGTGCCCGGCTCGCGCCGTTCGATCAGCCAAAAAACCACGGCGGGCTTGAAATTGAACCCGACCTCCTTGATGTACGCCCATTGCTCTTCCGGCGATGTCTGCCACAGTCCCGCGTTGATGACTTGATACGTTCCCGGGGTAATTTTATCGAGTGTTTCCTGCAATTTATTGGACAGCAAATCACGTGTGGAGATCCCACGGCCGAAGACAAACGATCCGCCGACCAACAAAACACGGGTTCGGCCTTCCGGGCCCACCAGCGGAAAATCCTCTCCCCGCAAGCCCCACTGATTGAATTCGTAAACGACCCCGCCGTTTTTCCAAACACGTTTTTTGTCCGTGGTGGACGACAGCCATTGGTAGGGCAAAAAAGCGTTAAACCGGTTCGCGGGGTAAATCGACGGCACGAAGAGGCCGTGCCCCACCTGCTGCTCCATGTTGCGGGCGGTCCATTCCCCAACGGAAACCACCCCCCCCAACAAAAAGGCGGCGAGGAAAAACAATCGCGACGCCCCACGGGAAAGGGACTCCATGCGGGTTCGAGGCCTCCCCCCGTACAGGCTCCCCCCGCCCGCCGGGGCGACCGGGAGCGCCCCCGCGCGATTTCCGGCGGGGGCGCGGGGCTCCGGCGTCGGTTTTTTAAATTCGATCGGCCCCACCGAGCGATCGACGGCTCGCTGGGCCAGTGAACTGTCGGGGGTGGGGTTTCGGGGGCGGAACGGGGCCGGAGCGGACGGAACGCCCTGGGGCCGCGCCGCGGGGCCCGCCGAAGGGGGAGCCATCGGAGGCCCCCCCGGGGCGATCGGGGCGGAGGACGTCGTGGGTTCAAACGTCCGGTCTTTCACCGAAACACGCTGGATCATCTTCAACAGGTCGGTGGGTTTAAAGGGTTTGTTGATGAAACCGTAAACGTTTTTTTCCGCTTTGATCATTTTCACGGTCGAGTCATCGTAGTTCTTGGCCGTCATGACGATCAGGGGGATGTCCTGTGTCTGGGGTGTGGACTGCAGGAGGCGAACCACTTCGTACCCCCCCATGTCGGGCATGACGATGTCCAGGAGGATCACGTTCGGTTGATGCCAAATGGCTTTCTGAACGGCGGTTTTGCCGTTGAGAGCGATGGTCACATCGTAGGTCTCGCTGAGCCAATCCTCGATCAGCGAGGCGATGTCCTGTTCGTCATCGGCCACCAGCACTTTGGGCTTGGCCTGGACGTTGACGTCGATGACTTCCCCGGTTTTCGGCATTCTCCGTTACATTTGCGTGGACGACTCTTTGGGCAAGAGCCGACGCAACTCCTCCACGTCGGTGGAGGACGCCAAAGCCTCCTGGGTCGATATCAAATTGCGCATGGCCAAGGAATAAAGGGCCTGGTTCATGGTTTGCATGCCGCTCTTGGACCCCGTTTGCATGGCCAAGTAAATCTGTTCGACTTTTTGTTCGCGAATCAGGTTTCGAATGGCCGGGGTAACCAACAACAATTCGCACGCCAACACCCGCCCCACCCCGGATGAATGCAACAACAGATTTTGACTGAGCACGGCCTGCAACGTGAAAGACAACTGGGACCGCACCTGATCCTGCCGCTCGGGCGAGAAGGAGTCCAAAATCCGGTTGACAGTCGACGCCGCGTCGTTGGTGTGCAAAGTGGAGAACACCAAGTGGCCCGTCTCGGCGATGGTGATGGCGGCGGCGATGGTCTCGGCGTCGCGCATTTCGCCCACGAGGATGATGTCGGGGTCCTGGCGAAGCACGTACTTGAGCGCGGCCGCGAACGTCGACGTGTCCGACCCCAACTCGCGCTGATTCACCAGGCACTGTTTGTGGTAATGGATGTACTCGATGGGGTCTTCGATCGTGACGATGTGGCCCTGGCGGGATTCGTTGATGTAATCGATGATGCTGGCGAGCGTCGTGGATTTCCCCGACCCCGTGGGCCCGGTGACGACCACCAGCCCGCGCGGGAGGTTCGCCACTTCGTTGATGGCGGGGGGCAACCCGATTTCTTCGAAGCTCAGGAAGCGCGAAGGCACCGACCGCAGGGCCGCCCCGACGGAGCCGCGCTGCCGGTACACGTTCATACGCACCCGGCCCAGGCCTTTGATGCCGAAAGAAATATCGAGTTCGTTCTCCGACTCGAACCGTTGTTTTTGCACGTCCGACAAAAGGGAATAAACCAATCGCTGGCAGATGTCCCCCGTCAGCTTTTCGAGGGCGGTTTGCGTGAGGTTGCCGTCAATGCGCAGGCAAGGGGGGGCGCCGACCGTCAGGTGGAGATCGGACGCTTTTTTTTGCACCATCATCAGCAACAAATCGTTCATGTTCAACATGGGTCACCTCGTTTCCATTCCAAAATCTACACCCGCAGGGCTTCTTCCACCGTCGTTTGCCCGGCCAGCACCCGCTTCACGGCGGCCTCCCGCAACGTCACCCGTTCCGCGGTTTCCCGCGCCAGGAGGGAGGGGCCGGCCTTTTCCGCGATCAGGCGGCGAAGCCCTTCCGACACCCCGCACAACTCGAAGACCGGGGCGGCGCCCGCGTAACCGGTTCCCAGGCATTGCCCGCACCCCCGGCCCCGTTGAAGCGTGAAGGACTCGGCGCGTTTGGCCGCGCGGATTTCCTTATCGCCCACGCCCGAAGCCATCAACTCCCGCAGGGACATGGAATAGGTTTCCCGGCAATTGGGGCAAATCGAACGGACCAACCGCTGCGCCAACACCCCCGACAAGCGGGCGGCCAACAGGGTCGGCGGCACGCCCATTTCGATCAGTTTTTGGATCGCCCCCAGGGTGTCGGTCGCGATCACGGCCGTCAACACCAAGGCCTCCGACGCCGCGTCCAAAACGGCCTCGGCGGTTTCCAAATCGCGGATTTCCCCCACCATGATCACGTCGGGATCCTGCCGGCGGAGAACATGCAACCCCGAAGCCAGCGACATCCGCACGTCCGCCCGGACCTGCATTTGGGAGAGCCCTTCGAGGGTCCGCTCCACGGGGTCCTCGATGGTCACCACGTGCCGCTCCGGCGTGTTGAGGGCCGCGAGCGTGGCGTACAGGGTCGCTGTTTTCCCGGAACCCGCCGGCCCCGCCACTATCACGAGGCCGTTTTTCGCCTGCACGAGCGATTGGTATTGGGCGAGCATATCCGGGTCCAACCCGAGGCGCGCCAGGTCGAGAGGCAGCGCGCGATCGGAATCCAAGAGGGAGAGGACCGCCTTTTCCCCCGAAGCCGTCGCCAGGGTGGCCACGCGGATTTCCAAATCGTGTCCTTCCCAGGAACGGCGGAAATGCCCGTCTTGCGGGAGCCAGCGTTCGGCGACATTCAGGCCGGCCATCGTTTTAAGATGCGCGATCAGAGGGGCCAAATGACGGGGTGGCAGGTCCGGCCGCTGTTGGAGCGACCCGTGGATCCGATAGCGTACCCGGACCGCGCGGGCGCCGGGCTCCAAATAAATGTGGTCGGCGCCCACCTTGGCGGCGGTCTCCAGAAGCGCCGACACGATCGTTTCCATCTGGGCGTCGCTGTGGGTCGAGGGCGCCCCGGGCTCGCCGGAGGGCTTCCCCATCGTCGCGCCGTGCAGGGCCACGGCTTTTTGAATTTCCTTCTCGGAGGCGAGGACCACCTTGATGTCACACCCGGTCTGGATCTTGAGGTCATCGACGACGTTGAGGTCCACGAAGGGGTCCGCGAGGGCCACGGTGAGGGTGTTCCCCTCCTTGGCCAGGGGGAACACGTTGTGGGTGTGGGCCACTTCCGAGGACAGCAAAGCGAGGACCTCGGGGGCGATTTTCCCGTAGGCCGTGAGGGAAGAAACGAACGGCACCCCCGCCCGCTTGGCCAACACCGAAAGCACCAATTCCTCGGTGGCGAGGTTGAGCTCCACCAGGATGTCGCCCAGCCGTCCGCCCTTCGTCCGTTGGACTTCCACCGCCCGTTCGAGCTGTTTGGCGGTGATCACGCCTTCCTGAACGAGAAGGTCGCCGAGCCGTTTCTTTTTCGCGGGTCCGTTTGCCATGGGGTCAGTTCTCCGTTAGGACGCCAACAACGCCGTCAAGGCGGCCGCGTCCACGATGTCCTCGTCGGTGCAACCCCGCGACAGGTCGGTCATCGGCCGTGACAAACCGGCCAGGACCGGCCCGATCGCGCGGGCACCGCCCAGATGCTGTACCAGCTTATACCCAATATTGCCCGCGTTCAAGTCCGGAAAAACCAGGACATTGGCCCGGCCCGCCACGGGGGAGTCGGCGGCCCCCTTTTGGAGGGCGATGTGATCCACGAGGGCCGCGTCCCCCTGAAGCTCCCCGTCGATTGCCAGCCCCGGGGCTTTTTTTCGAGCCCCTTCCACCGCGTGGCGGATCGCGGCGACGCTCTCGTCCTCGGCGCTGCCCCGGGTGGAAAAACTGAGGAACGCGACCCGGGGGGGTTCGCCGACCCAGCGTTCGAAAAGAGCGCCCGCCGCCACGGCCACGGCGGCCAGGCCCCGGGGGGACGGGCGCGGGGAAACGGCGCCATCGGCAAAGAGGACCAGCCTCCCCGATCCGGCGGGGCATTCCATCAAAAAAGCCCCGAAAACGATGTCCGCGCCCTGGGCCAGGCCGAGCCCGGCGAACCCCGCGCGCACCGTGTCCGCGGTGGTCCGCACGGCGCCCGCGGCGAGCAAATCCCCCTCCCCGGCCGACAGGGCCATGACGCCCTGGTACAAAGGGTCTTTCAACAGGTCGGCCGCCTGGTCCTCGGTCATCCCCTTGGCCCGCCGTTTTTCAAGAAGCGCCCGGGCCCCCGACGACCGGCGAACGGGGTCGGCGGCGTCCCAAATGTCCAATCCCTTCAGGGAAACGCCCTGTTCGGCGGCGCGGGCGGTCACCGCGCCGGGGTCGCCGATCAAGACGGGCCGGGCCCACCCCCGGGCGGACAGAAACGCCGCCGCCGACAAAACGCGCGGGTCCTCTCCCTCGGGGAGGAGCAAACGGGGACGGGAGGCAAAGCCCCGGACGCGCAACCCCTCGAGACGGGCGGAACAGCGCCCCTGCGTCCGGGGGAGGACCACCCGCGGGTGCGTGGAGGTCATCGCGCCCGCGCGGTCACGCCGAGGTCAACTTTCGCTGGATGCGCCCGGCGATGGCGGCGGGCACGAACCGCGCCACGTCGCCGCCCAAACGCACCACGTCTTTGAGAAGGGTGGACGAGAGGTAGGTGTATTTTTCATCGGACATCATGAAGACGGTTTCGAGTTCCGGCGCGAGGTGTCGGTTCATGAGGGCCATTTGAAATTCGTACTCGAAATCGGAGAGGGCGCGCAGCCCGCGCGCCACGGCGACCGCGCCCTTTTTGCGGCAGTAATCGACGAGCAGGCCGTCGAAGGTGTCCACGTCCACCCGACCGCTTTTGATGACCGGCGCCAGGACGGTGTTGAGCATGTCCAACCGTTCGGGGATGGAGAACAGGGGGTTCTTGGCGCGGTTCGCCGACACCGCCACCGTCACGTGGTCGAACATTTGGCACGCCCGGCACACCATGTCCAAATGCCCGTTCGTGACCGGGTCGAAACTGCCCGGATACACCACCCGCCGCCCCGTCGATGTCATGACGGCATTCTAGATCCCCGGGGGGCGTCTGTCAACGGCGTCACGCCACCCGGCCCAGGTGCCACCGCGCCCCGAAACGCCGTTGCAAATGGGCCGCCAAAACGGCGTTCTCCGCGCGAGCGAGCCCCGGGTCCTCGGCGAGCAACGCGAACGCGCGGGCCCGCGCCTCCTCGATCAACGGACCGTCGGTGACCAAATGGCCCGCGCGGAAATCGGGCAACCCGTGTTGCGCCTCGCCCAAGACTTCCCCGGGACCCCGGCGCTTTAAATCCTCCTCCGCCAAAACAAAACCATCGTTTGTTCGGCACAGGAGCGCGAGGCGCTCCGCCGCGTCCCCCCCGGCCCGGGACACCAACAAACAGTCCGAGGCGTGGGCGCCCCGCCCCACCCGCCCCCGCAGTTGATGCAATTGGGCCAGACCGAACCGTTCGGCGTTCATGACCACAAGCGCCGTCGCGTTGGGAACGTCGATGCCCACCTCGATGACCGGGGTCGCCGCGAGGACGTGGAGTCGGCCGGCGGAAAAGTCCGCCATCGCGCGCGCTTTTTCCTCGGACTTCATCCGACCGTGCAAAAGGCCCACGGCGCGGTCGGGAAAAAGGGCGCGCAGGCGGTTCCAACCCTCGACGACGGCCCGCAGGTCCGACTTTTCCGATTCTTCAATCAAAGGAAACACGACGTAGGCTTGGCGGCCCGCGGCCAGCGCCCGCGACACGGCGGCCCACGCCTCCCCTTCCGTGGCCCGCGCGGTGCGGACGGGCCCCCGGCCGGGAGGACGCCCCACGATCACCGAGACCGACAGATCCCCGTACACCGTCATGGCGAGGGTGCGGGGAATCGGGGTGGCGGTCATCAGGAGGGTGTGGGGCGAGCGCCCTTTGGCCCCCAACGCCGCGCGTTGGGCCACCCCGAACCGGTGTTGCTCGTCGATCACGGCGACGCCCAGGTCCTTGAACGCGACGTCCCCCTCGAGCAACGCGTGGGTGCCGATGGCGATCTGGATTTCACCGGCGGCCAAGGCCGCCTTGTCCTTCTTTTTTTGGGACGGCGAACCGCCCCCCCGCAACAGGGCCCAACGAACGCCCAGTCCCTCGAGCCAACGCGACAACCCGAGGGCGTGCTGTTCGGCCAAAATTTCCGTGGGCGCCAAAAGCGCGGCCTGGTGGCCGCTCTCCACGGCCAGCAGCAGGGCCGCCACCGCGACCACGGTTTTCCCCGACCCCACATCGCCCATGAGCAGGCGGTTCATGGGCTCCGGGCGGCCCATGTCGTCGAAAATCTCGTTGATCACTTTTTTTTGCGCCGGGGTGAAATCGAACCCCAGGCGGGCGCGGAACGGGCTCAAGAGGGAGCGGTTGGCCGCGCACACGGGAGACGGGGGACCGCGGCGGCGGCGTTCCCGGGCGCGGGCGAGGGCCAACTCCAACATAAAGAACTCGTCAAACGCCAACCGTCGGCGGGCGGCCGCGCGCCGCGCCGGATCGACGGGAAAATGATAGTCCCGCAGCGCCGCCGCGAGACCCGGAAAACCCCACGCCGCCCGCAGGGACTCCGGCAGGGGGTCCTCCACGCGGTCGACGACCTCCAGGGCCGACCAGACCAATCGACGGAGCAGTGCGCCGTCCACCCCGGCCGTCAAGTCGTAGACCGGCACCCAGCGGTCCATGTGCGGCGAGGTCTCCCCGGTCGGAAACGTGTGATCCTCCACCCGGATCTCGGGCCCCCGCGGACCCCGTTGCCAGGGCCCGTAGACCGCCACCCGCGCGCCGGGCGTCAATTTCTTTTCCAGGGGAGCGAGAGCGTCGTAGCGGTAACTGCGGCGACGGAACCACAGGGCCTCGAACGGGGGGCCGTCGCCGGCGATCAACGCGCGACCGATGACCAGGTTTTTCCCCGCCGACGCCGTTTCGTAATGGGACACCACCCCCGCGCGGGCCACCGGGGCTCCGGGCGGCCCCCACAGGGCGGGCGGCCCCAGGCGGCGGTCTTCGTGGGAGCGCGGAAGGTGCCACAACAAATCCCCCACCGCGACCAGCCCCAGCTTGGCCAAGGCCTTGGCGCGGGCCGGGCCGACACCCTTCAGGTACTGAAGCGGGGTCTCCAGGGCCAACGGACCGGCGGAGCGTCGTGTTTGCGGATCGATGGTCAAAGTGGTATTATTTTAGAAATAAACGACGTGGGCGCGCGGGTTCCGCGCGCGAGGAGATTTTATGGCTTACCGTTGCACCGTTTGCGACAAAGGCGTCCGGATGGGGAAGTCCATCAGCCACTCCCACCGGAAAACCAACCGTCGCTTTTCCCCCAACCTACAGCGGGTGAAGGTCAAAACCGCCTCCGGCGCCAAGCGCCAATATGTTTGCACGACTTGCCTGCGGTCGGGCAAAATCAAGAAAGCGGCCTAAAAAACTTATCCCCCACCCCCGTCGCGCGCCGCGCGGCGGGGGTTTTTTATTTCTTTTCCGTGGCCAGGGGCCAGTTCAGGCTCACGTAATATTCGTTCACGGACTTTTGGTTGACGCGAACCACCCGGGTCGCGACGTCCAGGGTGTGCTGGCGCGCGGTCGCCACGGAAAATCCCCAGGCGTAATTCGTCTTGTTCCGGTCGTTGAAGTCCGAACTTTCCGAGCCCCCCCGCAGGACCAGCCAGCGCGCGAAGGCCAGTTCCAGTCCGAAATGCCAGAGGTCGGGATCCTCTTTGGTTTCCGGGTAATAACGCTTTTCGTAATCGGTGTAAAAAGCGAAGGCGGGTCCGGGCTGAAACCCAAATCCGGCCCGCGCCACGGTGGGCAACTGATCGGTCTTGAACTCGTCCCAGTAGATGAGGCCGGGCAGATTCATGAGGGAAATTCCGTAGACCACGTAGTCCCGCTGATCCCGGAAACCGAAATCGAGGGCGAACCCGTTGCCGCTGCCCAGTTGCAGTTCGGGCGGTTGACCGGTCTCCGCCACGGCGATGCCGCGCTGGGCGTTGAGGTAGGACAAATTCATTCCCAACGCGTACCCCTTCTCCGCTTTTTGAGCCGCGCTGATTCCGAACTGGTTCACCCGGGCCTGACTGCGCCGAAAATTGTTGGCCGGGTCCAGGGTGTCGGTGATCGTGAAATCATCGAACGACGTCAGGGGGCGGAAAAAAACCGCCCGCTGGGGGCCGGCGAAAGCGATCGAAGTCAATTTTTTCCCGCGAAGGGAGGAAGCGTTAAGCACCGCCTCCGTGGGGAGCTTCGATTGGTTCGCCACCTGAAAATCGACGGCCAACCCGCTCGTGGTCATATCCTGCAAAGCGGCGGGGTTGTAAAGGTAAGCCTGGGGCGAACCCGAAACGGCCAGGCCGGCCAACCCCAGGCCGACGTAGCGAGCGCCGACGGGCTTGGCGAGAAAGTCCGAGGACGCGAGGCCCGAGCGGGGTTTCGCCCGAACGGCCGACACCGTCAAAAGCAGGAGCGCGGTGAAAAAGGCGGCCCGCCTCATTTCGCCCCCACGACGCCGGCCACGGGCGACGACGGCGCCGCGTATTCCCGGCGGGGCATGCGCCCGGCCATGAAGGCGGCGCGTCCCGCCTGGACCCCCCATTTCATGGCCTCGGCCATGAGAACGGGGTCGGTGGCCTCGGCGATCGCGGTGTTCATGAGCACCCCGTCGACCCCCAGTTCCATGGCCACCGCCGCGTCCGAGGCGGTTCCCACCCCGGCGTCGACGATCACGGGCACGGTGCGGACGGATTCCCGAAGGAACTGGATGTTGATCGGATTTTGAATGCCGCGTCCGGATCCGATCGGGGCGGCCAGGGGCATGACCGCGGCCACGCCCGCCTCTTCCAGGCGTTTGGCGAGAATGGGGTCGTCGTTCGTGTAGGCCAACACCTGAAAACCCTCCTTAACCAAAATCGCGGTGGCCTCCAAAAGGGCGTGGGTGTCGGGCAAAAGGGTCTTCGGGTCCCCCAAAACCTCCAATTTGATCAAGGGGGTGTCGAGGACCTCCCGCGCCAGGCGGGACACCCGCACCGCGTCCGCCGTGTTGTAGCAACCGGCGGTGTTGGGCAAGACCACCATGTTCTTCGGCAGGTGGGTCCAAAAGGCGTCGTTCCCCCGGTCGTTCAAATTCACGCGGCGAATGGCCACGGTCACCATCTCCGCTCCTGAGGCCCGCAGGGCCGCTTCCATGACTTCCGGGGTCTTGTATTTCCCCGTGCCGACAATCAAGCGGGAGGACATTCTCCGCCCGGCGACAATCAAATCCGTTTCCATATTTTCCCCCTTCGTGCGATCTCGCAAACAATCTTTTTGGAAAGCCTCGGCACTATCCCCCGCCGATCATCTGGACGATCTCCACCACGTCCCCCGCGCGCAGAACCGCGGCCGCGTGGTCGGCCCGCCGAACAATGTCGCCGTTGACTTCCGCGGCGACCCGGCCCGTCGCCAACCCCAGGACCTGAACGAGCCCGGCCACGGTGGTCCCCTCGGCGACCTCGCGGGCTTCGCCGTTCAACGTGATCTTCATGGGTGCGGCAGGAGGACCGCCGCCCCGACGCCGGCCACCAGCAGGGCCCAGCACCAGGGGTCGCGGCTCCTGTGGATGCGCGGCAAAACGTCCGCCATGCTGACGTACAAAAACCCGCCCGCCGCAAACCCCAACAGCACCGCGAGAGTCGTCCCGCCGAGGCCCTCGCCCCCGAACGAACCCAAGGCCACCCCCAGCGGCGTGGCCAGGGCCAGGACCCCCACCAAGGCCCGGGCGCGCGCCTTGGGATGCCCGGCCCCCAAAAAGAGGGACGACAGGGTCATACCGTCGGAAAACTTGTGAACGGTGACCGCCGACGCCACGGCGACACCCAGGGGTTGGGAGGACAGGAACGAAAACGCGATGGCCAGACCGTCCGCCAAGCTGTGAACGAACAACGCCGCCAGGGCCCCGTAACCCACCCGGTGGACGTGGCAGGGCTCCGCCACCTCCCCGCAGGCGTGGACAACGGTGAACGATTCCACGATGAACAGGAGGACCAAGGCGGCCACGACGGACCCCCCCGCCCAGCGCGGATTCAGTTCCCAGGCCTCGGGCAACAGATGCAAAAACGTCATGGCGAGCAAAAGCCCGCTCCCGAAGGCGAGCACGCGCCAAAGGTTTCGTTCCGCCCAGTTTTTCCGCCGCAGGATGACGACCCCCCCCAACCAGGTGGCGGCGACGGAAGCCAGGGCGTAAAGGAACGGGACCATTATTTCTCCAGAATTTGAAGTTCGGTGAGCCGTTTGTAAATACCGTCTTTGGCCAACAGCTCGGCGTGGTTGCCCATCTCGGCGATTTGCCCATGTTCCAACACGACGATGCGGCTGGCGTTCTTGACGGTTGCCAATCGGTGCGCGATCACAAAAACGGTGCGGTTTTTCATCAAGCGTTCCACGGCCTCCTGCACCAACCTCTCCGATTGCGCGTCGAGGGCGCTCGTGGCCTCGTCCAACACGAGGATCGGGGGGTTCTTGAGGATCGCCCGCGCCAACGCCAGCCGTTGCTTCTGCCCCCCGGAGAGGAGGAGCCCCCGTTCGCCGATCAAGGTGTCCAAGCCCTCGGGCTTGTCGCGAATGAACTCCCAGGCGTTGGCCGCTTTGGCGGCGGCGACGATTTCATCCTCGGTGGCCTCCGCCCGGGCGTAGCCGATGTTGGCCCGGATGGTGTCGTTGAACAGCAACGTTTCCTGGGTCACCAGGCCGATTTGCCGACGCAAGCTCTGAAACGTCGCCGTCCGCACGTCCCGGCCGTCCACCCGGATCGAACCGGCCGTGGGATCGTAGAAACGGAGCAACAACGCGGAGAGCGTGGTTTTGCCGGACCCGGAGGGACCGACCAGGGCCACGATCTCGCCCCGTCGCACGGTCAAAGACACATCGCGCAAAACGGGCTGATCGGGACGGTAGGCGAAGGACACGCGGTCAAATTCAATTTGATCCGCGAAAGGCGGCAAGGCGATCGCGCCCGGCCGCTCCCGGACCGTCGGGCGGGCGTCCGTCACATCGAAAATGCGTTCCGCCCCGGCCAGGGCGAGTTGGATCGTGGAATTGGACCGGGAAAAATTTTTGATGGGTTGGAAAAGCGAAAGGGCGCTGCCCACGAAAGCGAAAAAAGCGCCGGTGGTCCACACGCCGGCCACGACGTCTTTCCCGCCGAACCACAGGATGACCCCCATGCCGATGGCGCCGATGAACTCCATGACCGGGCTCGAGAGGGATTCCACCCGCGCGTTTTTCATGTAAATGCGGAAGTAGGCTTCGTTTTCCCGGGCGAACCGCTCTTTCTCGTAATCCTCCCGTTGGAAGGCCTTGACCACCGGCGCGCCGCTGATGGTTTCCTGGATCAAGGTGTAGAGGTCGGCCATCTTGGCCTGCCCCAACTTGGCGGATTTTCGCAAGCTCTTGCCGAACCGCGCGATCAGAATCCCGGACAAAGGCAGCAGGGTGAAAGACACCAGGGCGAATTTCCAGTGAAGGTAAAACAGGAATCCGGTCAGGGCGATCACCGTCAACCCGTCGCGGACGATCATGACGGGGGTTTTGGTGAGGGCGTTCTGTAAGAGCTGGCCGTCGTTGGTCAGGCGGGCGATGACCCGCGCGGAATCGGTGCCCGTGTAAAAATCCAGGGACAACGTGTGGATGTTGGCGTAGGCCTCGTTGCGAATGCGCTTGACGATGGACTGGCCGATGAACGCCGTCACGTAGTCGTGCACGTAGGAGAGCACGGCCTTGCCGAAATAGAGGATGACCACCAGGACCACCACGTTGGCCAGGGTGGACAGTTCGCCCGCCATGAGCGCTTCGTCGATCACTTTTTTCAGGATCCACATGGACCCCGCGGTGAGCCCCGCCACCAGAGCCATGGCGATCAAGGCCAACACGAGCCGCGCGCGATGGGGGCGGAAATAGGGCAACAACCGTTTCGTCACGGCCCAGGGGGAAACCGAGCGTTTGGACTTGTCGTCGAGGGGCCGGCGGCCCAGGGGCGCGTCGTTGATGCCGCTCACGCCGCGGTCTCCCGCAGGGCCTGGGCCGCCCTCGCCGCCGCTCCCCCGCCGCCCAACAAACGGCGGATGTCGATCAATTCCCGGCGGCTGGCCCGTCGCCGGGCGGGATCGTCCAAAAAAGGCGCCAACGCCTCGGCCAGGGCGGCGGGCGTGGCGGCGGCTTGAATGCGCTCGGGCATGACCGTCCGCCCCGCCAGGATGTTCGGCATCGCGATGTGGTTCACGCGGACGATCAGGCGGGCCAACAGGTAGGTGGGCCAGGATGTTTTGTAGGCGACCACCGTGGGGATTCCCAAAAGCGCGTTCTCGAGCGTGGCGGTGCCGGAACAGGCCAACGCGGCGTCGAGGCCCCGCCGCCGGCGATGGGCCTCGTCGCGCACCATCTCCAAGAACAGGTTCCGGCGGGGCGCGCCGCCGAGGAGCGCGTCGTAAAACGCGTTCGACAGGCTGGAGGCCGCGAACAGCACGAACCGCAAGCCCGGCCGCGCGGCCGTCAAGCGCTCGGCCGCCTCGAGCATCACGGGCAACAGGCGGCGCACCTCCCCGGGTCGGCTGCCGGGCAACAGGCCCACGGTCGCCTCCACGTTGAGCGGCGCGTCGGGGTCGGCCGGGGGCAGGGCGTCGATCAACGGATGCCCGACAAACGTCACGGGCACGCCGCGCTCCCGGTACAACGCCTCTTCAAAGGGAAAAATCACCAGCACGCGATCCACCGCCTTTTTCAACACATCGATGCGTCCGGGCCGGCTGGCCCACACCTGGGGACTCACGTAGTAGACCACCCGCCGCCCGGCCGCCTTGGCCGCCGCGGCCACGTGGCGGTTGAAACCGTAAAAATCCGTCGGGACCACCACCCCCGTCTCCTCGCGCAGGGCCGGACGCACCACCCCGTTCAAAATCCGCCAGAAACGCGGGATCTTCTTGAGCGGTTCCCAGAACCCCATGACGCTCTCCGCCACCAAGTCGTAGAGGAAGCGGTCGGCCGCGGCCTTGAGCGCCGGCCCGCCCAGGGCGGTCACCCGGCAAGCCGGATCGCGGGACTTGATTTCCCGAACCACCTCGGCCGCCCGTTCGTCGCCCGAGGGATCCCCCGCCACGAATAAAAAGGAATTCACAGGGTGTGCAACCGCAGGCCCCGTCGGATTTCAAGGGCCAACTCCAAAGCGTCGCGGCCGTGTTCCCCGCCGACCAGAGGGGCTTTCCCTTCCCGCACGCATTGAAGGAAATGGCGCAATTCCGTTTCCAACGGATCCTTTTTTTCCAAACGGGGTCGTTGGATGACCACGTCCAACAGGCTCCGGACCTCGGGCCGCCGCTTGCGGTGAATTTTTAAACTGCGATCGGAATAGTCCAACGACATGTAGGCGTCCTTTTGGAACACCCGGATTTTGCGGAACTTTTTGACGCTCACGCGACTGGCCACCAAATCGGCCCGGCAACCGCGCGAGAAAAAGAGCGTCGCCTTGACGATGTCCTCCTGGCCGGACAGAACGCTCCCGCCCACGGCGTCGAGGCGAACCACCTTGTCCTGGGTCAAAGCCAGAACGATGTCGATGTCGTGAATCATGAGATCCAACACCACGCTCACGTGGGCCACGCGGGGGTCGAAGGGCCCGAGGCGCGAGGCCTCGATAAAAAGAGGGTCCTTGGCCTGGCGGGCCATTTCCATCACGGCGGGGTTGAAACGCTCGATGTGCCCCACCTGGAGGATCAGATTTTTTGAACGGGCGAGGGCGATCACTTCCTCGGCGTCTTCGACGCGCTCCGTCAAAGGTTTCTCGACGAAACAATGCCAACCGCGTTCCAGGAATTCTTTGGTCAACCGGTGGTGGAACGGGGTGGGCGCCGCGATGACCACCGCCCGGGTGTCGGCCGGGAATTGATCGGCGGACGCGAAGGCCCGGGTTCGGTGCTGCTCGGCCAGGGCGCTCGCGCGGGCGCGGTCGAGGTCGGCGATCCCCACCAGCCGGGCCGGCGGCAAGGTCGACAAAATGCGCGCGTGGTGCCGACCCATTTGCCCCACCCCCACGACACCGATGGGAACGCGCTCCGCTTCGGGGACGGGGGGTTCAAAAACCGGGGCGGCGCGGCCGAACAATTTCACTCTTTAACCCCCACCACGATCAAGCCCACGGCGTCGGCCTCTTTCAAAAATTCCTCGCGATCGAAAAACAAGGTCTTGCCCGCCTCCACCGCCAGAACGGCGGCTTTCGCCGCGGCCAGGGATTCCAACGTCCGCCGACCCACCACGGGGACGTCGAAGCGCAAATCCTGGCGCGGTTTGGCCACCTTGACGGCCACGCACCCGGCCTGGTGCTCCCCCGCCCGGCGGATGCAGGCGTCGGTGCCCTCGATGGCCTCGACGGCCAACACGGCCTGGTCTTTCACGCACACGGTTTGCCCGAGGTCCAACCCGGCGACGGCCTTGGCGGTTTTAAAACCGAAGGCGATGTCGCGTTTCTGCTCGTTTGAGGGGCGGGCGCGGGTGATCACCCCTTCCGGCGCCAGGGCTTCCCCCAGGTAGGCAACGGAGGACATCAACCGGATTCCTTCCTTCGCGAACACGTCGGCGACGGCGCTCAAAATCGTGTCGGTTTTTTTATCGGGGAGTGTGGCCAATATCTTGACGGCCGTCGCGTCCAGGTGGCGGAGATCGAATATGCTGGCGTGTTTGACCTGGCCCGCCATCACGGCGTCCCCCGCGCCGGCCTCTTTAAAAATTTGGATCGTACGCTTGATCTGGCCAAGCTTTAGCCAGTGGATGCGATCCACGTGGTCGGCCAGGGCGGGGTCGGTTTCCCCTTCGATGGCGGCCGCGACCACGGGCCGGCCTTGGCGTCGGGCCTCGTCCGCCAAGAGGAACGGGAACCGGCCGTTTCCCGCGATGAGACCCAGGGGGGTCAAGGGAGGGATGTCAATCCTCGTCCGGCTCGGTGTCCGGACCCCCGGCGGCTTTGGCGGCCGGGCGGCAGAGCCCGCGCGAGCCCGTCTTTCGAACAAATTCCAGGAAAAGCTCGACTTCGGGCGGGCGGGGCGACCGGGCGATTTCTTCCACCGCCTCCCGCAGCGACAGGCCCTTCGAAAACACCGTGCGGTACGCGGCCTTCAGGGACGACAGGGCGTCCCGGGAGGTCCCTCGCCGCCGCAAACCGACCACGTTCAAGCCCGCGGTCTTCGCGCGGTCGCCCTGGACCAGGCAAAAAGGCGCCACGTCGGCGGTCACCATGGACCCGCCGCCGATCATCGCTCCCGCGCCGATGCGGACAAATTGGTGAACGGCCGACAAACCGCCGATGAAGGCCCCCAGGCCGACTTCCACGTGCCCGGCCAGGGTGGCGACGTTGGCCATGATCACGTTGTCGGCCAGCACGCAATCGTGGGCGACGTGGGTGTAGGCCATCAAAAGGCAATTCGACCCCACCACGGTTTCCCCGGACGCGACGGTCCCGCGGTGGATCGTCACGCACTCGCGCACGTGGGTGCGGGCGCCGACGCGGACGCGCGTCTTTTCGCCCTTGAATTTGAGGTCCTGCGGCTCGGTGCCGACAAAGGCGTGGGGGTGCAGCCGGCACTCCGCCCCGACATCGGCGTATTCGATCACGGCGTGGGGCCCGACCCAAACCCGGTCCCCGAGCTGCACGTCGGGGCCGATGACGGCGTAGGGGCCGATGTCCACCCCAACGCCCAGGCGGGCGGTGGGATGGACGATGGCGGTGGGGTGAACGCGGGTTTCGGCGCTCACTTCTTGGCTTCCTGCCGATCAACGATGGCAAACATAAATTCGGCCTCCGTCACCAATTCCCCGCCGACGTAGGCCTCGCCCTTGGCCTTGCCCATGCGCCCGGGACGGATTATTTCCACGCGCAATTCCAATTGATCGCCCGGGACCACGGGCTTTCGGAATTTCACTTTATCGATGCCCATGAAGAACGCCAATTTGTCCTTGGCTTCGGGTTTGGAGAGGAACAAAACGCAGGCGGTCTGCGCCATGGCTTCGACGATCAAGACCCCGGGCATGATGGGGCGGCCGGGGAAATGTCCCTGAAAAAACGGTTCGTTGCCCGACACGGATTTGTAGCCCGTGATTTTTTTATCCTCCTCCACCACGGTGGCCTTGTCGACCATCAGGATGGGGTAGCGGTGGGGAATGGCGTTCAAAATATCAACGGCGTTCAGCGTGCGGGGGGTGTCGGACATCGGACCTCCAGGGTTAGTTAATAAGACGTGGTCACCGTCGATGGGGACGGGGCGGCTTTCCCGGTCATTTGCGCGGCCAGCTGCTTCACCAAATTGACGTTGTGCCCGTGACCCACGCGGTAGGCCTTGATTCGCGCCAAGAGCGGCATCCCGAGCAGGTAGAGGTCGCCCAACAAATCGAGGGTCTTGTGCCGCACAAACTCGTCGGGGTAACGGAGCGTTTTTTCTTTGTTGTGGACGCGGTCCATTCCCACCACCACGGCGTTGTCGAGAGAGCCGCCCCGGGCCAGGCCCTGACGCTTCAGGGCTTCCACCTCGTAATCAAAGCAGAAGGTCCGGGCGCGGGAGATCTCCGTTTGGAAAGAGCCCGGTTTGAGGGTGAACTCGATTTTTTGCTCGCCGATGAACGGGTGCTTGAAAGCGATCACGGTTTCCAGGGTCAAAGCTTCGGCCGGACGGACTTCGTAATACGTTTCGCCGGCCCGGTATTCCAAGGGATCGGGCTGGAAAAATCGGCGGGGCTCGCCCAAATCCACGACCCCGGCCTTTTCCAACACCTCGAGGAAAGGCATGGCGCTGCCGTCGGCCACGGGGGGCTCGTTGGCGTTGACTTCGATCAGCATGTTGTCGATGCCGAGACCGGCGAGCGCGGACAACACGTGCTCCACGGTGTGGACGCGGGCCTCGTGGTCCTTTTCGCCCGCGAGGCTCAAAGTCGTGCCGCGAATGACGCTGGACACGATGGAGTGGTGCGCGGGCAGGCGGGGTTGCGCGGGCAAATCGGTGCGGACGAACACCACCCCGTGGTTCGCCGGCGCCGGCTTAAAAACCAATTGGCATTTGTTCCCGGTGTGAAGGCCGATCCCCCTGTAGACGGCCTCTCGGGCCAATGTGCGTTGCGGTTCCCCCGTCGTGACGATTTTCATGATCCCCATCCCATTTTCTTTTTGATCGCTCGAAATTCATCGAGGAGTTTCGGCAATTGCCGGACGGCCGCCTGGCATTTCATTTCGTCTTTGATCGGTTGCGCGGGCGTGCCGAACACCACGCTTTTGGGCGGCAAGTCGTGCGAGACGCCGGACTGGCCGGCAACGATGGTTTGATCGCCGATCTTCAAATGGCCGGCCACCCCCACCTGCGCCGCCAAGGTGACGAAATTCCCGATCTTGGTCGAACCCGCGACGCCGGTCTGGGCAACGATCAGGCAATTTTCTCCGATTTCCGCGCCGTGGGCGATTTGGACCAAATTGTCGATCTTGGTGCCGCGGCCGATGCGGGTGACGCCCACGGCGGCCCGATCGATGGTCGAGTTGGCCTGGATTTCGACATCGTCTTCAATAACGACCGTCCCGACCTGGGGGATTTTGCGGTGGCGCCCGGCCCCGAAGGAAAACCCGTACCCGTCGCCGCCCACCACCACCCCCGGTTGGAGGACGCACCGATTCCCAACGGTCGTGCGCTCCCGCAGGGTGACGCCGGGGTAAATCAGACAATCCGCCCCGACGGAAGAGTCGAAACCGATGTAGACGCGGGGGTAAAGGATCGTGTTGTCGCCGACGGAGGCCCCCTCTTCGATGACGGTGTGGGCCCCGACGGTGACGTTCCGGCCGATTTTCGCGCCGGCGGCGATCACGGCCGTCGGATGAATCCCCGCGGGACGCCGGGTGCGCTCTTTGTCCAAAATCTCCAGAACGGCCGCCCAGGCGTCCGTGGGGTTTTTCACGACCACGGCGGGGCGGTTCCCGGTCGGCACCTCGGGTGTGACCAACAGGGCCCCCGCCCGGGTCGTTTCCAATTGGAATTTGTATTTCGGATTCGCCAAAAACGACAGGTCCCGGGGCGTGGCCTCGCCGAGTCCGGCGGCCCCCTCGATCACCACGGCGCCGTCCCCCCGGACGGTGCCGCCCACCAAGGACGCGATTTCGGAAACGGTCAGTCGCACGTCACACCTTTCAGGGAGCGGGTTCGGGGAGGCCGCGCACCTTGCGGTGCAGGGCTTCCGTCAAATCCACGGCGTTTTCCCCGTGCAAAATGGAGGCTTTGTCCACCACCACCGCGATCCCGCGCTGCGTGGCCAATTCCACGAGCGCTTTGTGCAGCTGACCCAGAATGCGCGCGGATTGTTTGCTCTCAAAATCCCGCAGGGCGGTCGCCGCGTCGGAACGGGCTTTTTCCAGGTCCGCCCGCGCGCGGACCACTTCGCCCTCCCCCAAGGCGACCGCCGGGGCCGTTGCGCTCGTCACGGTGTCGGTGGAAACCGCGGGAATCGGGGTCCCCCGCGTTTTCAATTCTTCCAGGGCGCGTTCTTTCTCCGCCAAATCCGTTTTGTGGCGGGCCAATTCGCGGTTGTACTCCGCCCGGGCCTTCTGGGTTTCGGGGTACTCCCGGTAAATCCGCTGCATGTCCACAAACCCCACACGGGTGCCCTCGTCCCGACCGCCCCTTTTAAAGGGAATTTCAACCGCGACGGCCGCGCCCGACAGGGCGGCGCCGAGGAACAACATCGCGAGACGGGACGGACGCACGGAAGACTCCTTTGACGGTCTTGAAAGATTCGATTTTAGTTGATTTCCAAAGCCTTGTCCACGTCGGAAATCACCACGGCCCTTGACAAAGGACCCGGGGGGGCCTTCACTTAAAGAGGAGGGGCGCCGCCCATGGACAACGATGATTTTTCCATCCTTCAAAAAGTTCCTTTCTTCTCGCAATTTCGGGAAGACGAGGTGGCGCTCCTTCGCCCGCATTTCCGGGAAGTGTCCCTCCGCCCGGACGAAATTCTCTTTCATCAAGGTGACGCGGGGGACGCTCTCTACGTCCTGCTCGGAGGGCAAGTCCACCTGATGCAAACCCAGGACGGCCGCGACCGAATTTTAGCGATCCTGGGGCGGCGCGGCGACGCCCTGGGCGAAATGGCTCTCCTGACCTCGGAAACGCGGCCCGCCACGGCGGTGGCCGTCCAACCCGCGCGTCTTCTCGCCTTAAAAACCGATGACTTCAACGCCGCCCTTCGGGCGACCCCGACCCTCGCTTTGGCCGTCACGCGCTTTCTGTCCGGACGGCTGGCGCAGGCGATCCGCCCCCCGGCGGTGCCGAACACCGCCAAAGTCTACACGCTGGTGGCGGCCGCGCCATTCGAGGAACAGGCGGTGTTGGTCGGTAATTTGGCCGTCTCGCTCATGACACAAACCCGTCGAAAACTGCTCATCGTGGACTTGCCTTCCGACAATGGCCCGTCCTACAAAACCGCGCTCAAACTGTCCTGCCCCTCGGCGGACCGGAAGCCCGAAGCCCAGGACTTCCAATCCTTGGACACCCTGCGGCCGTGGATCGCGTCCCATCCGTCGGGACTTGATGTGCTCTGCCTGCCCCGGACGTTGTTGGAGGGCGACTTGGCGGCGGGGGTGTACCCCCTGCTGGAAACCTTGCGGCGGGAATGGGACTACGTGCTGGTCCCGTTGGGAGACCGTCCCGGCCGTATCCTGAATGTTTTCGTGGAGGAAGCGGACCGCGTATTTTACGTTCGCGAAGAGGGCGCGGAGCCCGGCACCCCCATGTGGCGACAATTGGAGAAGGCCGTCCCCCCCCAACGGCTCGACCTGCTGGAACTGCAACGGGAATCCCCCCCGCGGCGCCACCGGCCGGGGCGGTTTTATATTCCTTGGGGACCCAACCTCGGGCGCAACGCCCTCGCCGCGGGGACGCCTTTTTTGGACCGCCGACACGACGTTTCGCTACGGGGCGTCGATCGGTTGGCCCGGCATCTGGGCGGCTTGCGAATCGGCATTGCCCTGGGGTCGGGCGCGGCGCTGGGTTACTCGGCCATCGGGGTTCTGCGGGTTCTGGAGCGCCACGGCGTTTTCCCCGACCTGATCGCGGGCACCTCCATGGGTGCCTTGATCGGCAGTTTTTATTGCGCGGGACGTTCCGTTGACGAATTGGAAGACATCGCCCGCAGCATCACCAAGGCCAAACTTTGGACGCTCATGGATTTCGCCCTGCCGTGGAAGGGGGTCGTCGTCGGCAACGCCGTGTTGCGGTTTTTGCGGTCGATCCTGGGGGACGTGACCTTCGGGGAACTGGCGCTCCCCTTCGCCTGCGTGGCCACCGACATCAACACGGGCGAAGAACGGGTGCTGCGACACGGGCCCGTGGCCGAGGCGGTGCGGGCCTCCTTGTCGCTGCCGTTCTTTTTCGAGCCTTTTTTCTTGAAGGGTCGCTATTTGGTCGACGGCGGATTGGTGAATCCAGTGCCCACCTCGGTCGTCCGGGCCATGGGCGCCGACGTGGCGATATCGCTCAACATCACCACCCGTCCGGCCAACAAACGGTTTCCCGGCTGGAGTCCGCGGAAACCCTCGGCCTTTAACCCCATCAGCGGGCCGCACATTTTCAAAGTGATGGCCAAGACGATGTACACCATGCAGTACGGAATTTCCAAGACGACCTCGGCCGCCGCCGACGTGGTGCTGGCGCCCGACCTCTCGGCGTACACCTGGCTCGAGTTCCACCACGCCCCCGAAATCATCAAAATTGCCGAAGACTACACCGAAGGGGCCCTGGCAAAAATCACCGCCCCCCTGCCGTTTTTTTCCGACCGCTGCCGCACGCCCCTTCGGGCCCCCCGCCCGCGACTTTAACTTAAGTCAGACTCCCCAACGACACGCGCACCGGGGCGGGCCGGCCTTCGGTCTCCCATTCGGCGCGGCAAGTTTCCTGGTACTCGCACCAATGGCAACGCGGGGGCTCAAAGGAACGTGGGAAATCGTCCTTGGCCCGGGCGGCGTTGATGCGGTCCAAAAGGGCCGACAACCGGCGGGCCACTTGGGCCATCTCGTCGGGGGCGGGCGTCGGAAAAAAAACAGGGGCTTGAAGACCCGCCGCGCCGTCGGCGGCGCCCCCGGCGCCGTCCCCCTTCACGAACACGTCGAAACACAGCCGGGACGGCGGGCGGCCGAACATTTGCTCGCAGGCCCAGGCGTATATGACCAATTGGGTTCGGTCCGCGCGTTTGGGATCGTAGGGTTTGTTCGACGTTTTGAAATCGTGAAGAACCCAATCGGTGTCGAGGAGGTCGAACTGGCCGGTGATTTCGTATCCCCCGGGCAAGGGCAGTCGGAAAGAGCATTCCACGCCCCGGGGAGCCGGCTGGAGGGCCGGGGCCCTTTCTTTAAGAAAGCGTTCGAGGAAATGCTCCCCCAGGGCGCGCAAATAGTGGAAGTCCGCCGCGCCGCGCAGGAACTCCTCCGGCACGGCGGCCAAGCGTTCGTCCAGAACGCGCCGAAACAGGGCGGTCGCCTCCTCCAAGGACAGATCCCGCCGGGAAACCAGCTTTTGCTGGAAATTTTCCTCCAGGGCCTTGTGCAGGGACACCCCGAAGGCCAGTTCCGGTTTGACCGGGGCGGGCCGTTCTTGCACGTACCTGTAATCGTATTTCTTCGGGCAGAACCCGTAGCAGCCGATGCGGGAATAGCTCGCTTTCATCGCGCGTTGGTCCCGCCCACGAGGACGCGGGGAATCCGCAAGGTCGGGAGACCGTCCGAAACGGGCGCGTCCTGCCCGTCTTTGCCGCAGGTGCCCACGGACCAGCCCAGGTCGGTCCCCACGCGGTCGATGGCCGCCAGGGTGGCGGCGGTGTTCCCGAGCAGGTTCGCCCCCCGGACGGGGTGGCGCGGAACGCCGTCCTCGATCCAATGACCTTCTTCGACCTCGAAGACAAAATCCCCGGTCGTTGTGTTGACCTGGCCGCCCCCCATGCGGGTGACCCACAACCCGCGCTTCACGGAACGCAGGATGGCTTCGGGGTCGTCGGGGCCGGGGGCGATGAAGGTGTTGGACATCCGCGGGATGGGCGGAAAGGCGAAGGATTCCCGTCGGCCGTGCCCGTTGGAGGCGCGCGCGGCCCGGGCCGCGGTCCGCCGGTCGTACAGACAATCCCGAAGGACCCCGTTTTCAATCAGCACGGTCCGCTGGGCGGGGGTCCCCTCGTCGTCCACGGCGAAGGAACCCCGTTGCCCGGCCCGCGTGGGATCGTCCAAAACGGTGACGCGGGGGTCCGCGACGCGGCGGCCCAACCTCTTGGCGAAATGGGGGGACCCTCCTTCCAAAATGGCGTCGGCCTCCAGCGCGTGCCCCACGGCTTCGTGGACGAACGTTCCCCCCGCCTCGGCGGCGAGCACCACCGTCATTTCGCCCGCCCGCACGGTGGGTGCGCCCAATTTATTCAACGCCCGGCGGGCGGCCAGCGCGGCCAGCGCGGAGGGATCGAAACCGGCCAGCCGATCCCACCCGCCCTGGGCGGCGGCGACCTCCGTTCCGGTTTGGGTCAACGAACCGTCCGAAGCCGTCACCCGGACGACGAAGGTCACGTAATGACGGGCGTCGCTGAAGAAGCGCCCTTCGGGCGTCCGCCCGGCCAGGCGCCGGTGGGTTTCCCCCAAAGTCAAAGACACCTGCCGCACCCGCCGGTCCCGGCGGGCCGCGCGATCGGCCGCGGCCAGCCAACGGCGCGCGCGGTCAAAGGGAACGAAAGGCTTCAGGGCCGGGGGAGGGGGCCAGCGCAGCTCCCCCGTTCGGGGGGCGCGGCCCTCGTGCAGATCCCGTACCGCGGCGGCGAAGGCGACCGACTCTCCGGCGGAAAACACCCCGGCCAAGGGCCGCCGGGCGTCGAGGTGGGCGAACCGCGCGGGAGCCCCGAACCGACGCAACCCCACCCCACCGCCGGCGGCGTGGGCGAACTCTTCGAGACGGCCGTCCTCCCAGCGGAGGCCGCGGCGGTCTGTTTCCTCGGCGAAAATTTCGATGCCGATCGGGACCCGCACGGTCAGCCCGCCCGCGGCCAACGGGTGGTGAACACCGACCCGCGCCCGAGGACCGAAGACACCCCCACGGCGCCCCCGTGGGCTTCCACAATGCGCTGGACAAGCGCCAAGCCCAGGCCCGCCCCCTCCACCTGACCGGTGAAGGACTCTTCGATCTGATAGAACTTTTTGAACAACCGGGGGATTTCCTCCGAGGGGATCCCCGCCCCGCCGTCCTCCACCGCGATCACAACGTTCGCGGCCTCCGCGCGGCCCGTCACGTGAATCTCCTTTTCCGGCCGGTGATCGAATTTGGCGGCGTTTTCCCAGAGGTTTCTTTGCGCGTCGGCGAAGAGGGCCGGGTCGGCCTGGATCGGGGGGAGTTCCGACAGGGTCTCGGCCAAAACGACCCGCGCGCCCCGCCGGGCCAGGTCCGCGTGGGTTTCCTTTTGCAGACGCAACAGGACCTCCGCCACCGACAACCGCTGGGGGTTTAGCTCCAGCGTGTCCGATTCCACCGTGGCGAAATTCAACAAACGTTCCACCAGTTGCCAAAGCCGGTGTCCTTGGTCGCGAATCGCTGTCAACCCCCGGCGCTGGACCTCGGTGAGGGTTTTGTCTTGCAGCAGGAGAGGGGCGAAGCCCGTGATCGACACCAGGGGCGTCTTGAGTTTATGCGAAATGAGCGAAAGGAAATCCCGCTTGATGCGGTCCTCCCGCCGGGATTCGGTGACGTCGCGGAACACGAACAAATGGGCGCCCCCCCCGCGCACGGAATCCAAGCGGCCTTCCAAAATCAATTTTTTTCCCTCGGCGCGGACCATTTCAACGGGCACCGGACCGGGGGAGGCGACGGCCCGGTCCCAGGGGGGCGCGATGGCGAAAGCCGGCGCGGCCTCGGTTAAAGACTTTCCCGTCGCCGCCTCCGGTGAAATCCCGAGCAAGCGCGCCCCGGCCACGTTGACCATTTCCACGCGACCCCGGAGGTCGACGACCAACGCGCCGTCCGACATTTCCGCGAAAAGGGCCGACAAAGTTTGTTTCTCGGCCCGCAGGCGCGCGAACAGCCGGGCGTTTTCGAGGGCCACCCCCGCTTCGGCGGCCAACAATTCCATCAACCGCCGATCGTTTTCATCAAAGCGGCCACCGCTTTTTTTATTGATGGATTCCAAAACCCCCAGGAGGCGGCCCTGGTGAAGCACCGGCACGGCCACCAATTGGCGCGTCGCGAATTCGGTGCGGTGGTCCATCCGTGGGCTCCACCGGGAATCCGCCGCCACGTCGTTCACCAATAGGGGCTCCCGCCGGGCCGCCACCCATCCGGAGAGTCCTTCGCCCGGTTTCAAACGAAGGCTCTTGACCTGTTCGCCCGCCGTCCCCGAGGCCGTGTCGAAAACCAATTCGCCGGTGGCCTCGTCCAGGAGGAGGAGGGAGCCCGCTTCGGCGCCCGTCACGCGGGCGGCGGTTTCCATCACTTTCGTCCGGACCACGGCCGGGTCGAGCTCGGCGCTCAAGGCACGGCTCGCCTCCAACAGAGTTTCCAGGGCGGACGGCGATGGGGACTCCCCCCCCGAAAGCCGGGGCAAAGAAAAAACCGGGTCGCTGTTCAGGCCACCCGGCTTTTTCTTTCGGAACGGGAAAAACATTCTTTACGAAAGATCGGACGAACCCATCAGGAATCGATCGACTTCCCGGGCTGCGCCGCGGCCCTCGTTGATGGCCCAGACCACAAGGCTTTGCCCCCGGCGGCCGTCACCGCAGGCGAAGACCCCCGGCGCCGAGGTCGTGAAGCGCCCGTGCTCGGCTTTGATGTTGGACCGTTCGTCGCGCTCGACACCCAGTTGGGACAAGAGGTCGGCTTCGGGCCCCAAAAAACCCATGGCCAAGAGAACGAGTTGCGCGGGCCAGGACTTTTCCGAACCGGGGATGGGCTTCGGGACAAATTGGCCCTTTTCGTTTTTCCCCCACTCGATGCGGGTGGTGTGAATCTCTTTCACGCGGCCGCTGTTCTCACCGGGGACGAACCGCGTGGTGCTGATCAAATAGTGGCGCGGGTCCTCGCCGAAAACGGCCGCGGCCTCCTCCTGACCGTAATCCATCTTGTACACCTTGGGCCACTGGGGCCAGGGGTTGTCGGCGGCGCGTTTTTCAGGCGGCCGGGGCAGAATTTCGAATTGCACAACACTTTTGGCGCCTTGCCGCAGGGCCGTGCCCACGCAGTCGGTCCCGGTGTCGCCGCCGCCGATCACGATCACATCTTTGTCGGTGGCAGACAAGCTTTGGCCGTCCTTCAATTTGGAATCCAACAGGCTCTTGGTGTTCTTGTGCAAGTACTCCATGGCGAAATGGATGCCCTTGAGCTCACGGCCGGGGACGGTAAGGTCGCGGGGGACGGTGGCGCCGACAGCCAGGACGACGGCGTCGAACTCCGACCGCAGTTTTTCCGCGGGGAAATCTTTTCCCGCCTCGGTGTTGACCCGGAACACGACGCCCTCTTTAGCCAGCAAATCGACCCGACGTTGGACGACCTCTTTGTCCAGCTTCATGTTGGGGATGCCGTACATGAGCAGGCCGCCGACGCGATCGGCGCGTTCGAACACGGTCACCGCGTGACCGGCCCGGTTGAGCTGGGCCGCCGCGGCGAGACCGGCCGGGCCGGACCCGACCACCGCCACTTTCTTGCCGGTGCGCTTTTTGGGCGCCTCGGCCTTGACCCACCCTTCGGCGAAGGCCTTGTCGATGATGGACGCTTCGATGTTCTTGATCGTGACGGCCGGCTCGTTCAGGCCCAAGACGCAGGACCCTTCGCATGGGGCCGGGCAGACCCGCCCGGTGAACTCCGGGAAATTGTTGGTCTTGTGCAGCCGGTCCAGGGCGTCGCGCCACAGGCCCCGGTAGACGAGATCGTTCCATTCGGGAATCAGGTTGTTGATGGGGCACCCCGACGCCATGCCGGCGATCAAAACGCCGGTGTGGCAGAACGGCACGCCGCAATCCATGCAACGGGCCCCCTGCTTGCGCAGGGCTTCCTCGGGCATGGATTCGTGGAACTCGTTCCAGTGCCGCAGGCGCTCCTGGGGATCGGCGTCCTTCGGCAGTTCCCGGCCGAAACGCATGAACCCGGTGGGTTTGGGAACGCCCAGGGGTTTGGGCCGGTGACCGTGCCCGTCCCCCGTCGTTTTTTTCTTGGTCGTCTCTTTCGTCGTCATGAAATTTTCCCCCGTTCGGGCCCCGTCGCCACGGGATAGCCGCTGGATTGCCACCACCAAAAACCGCCGATCATCTCTTTCACGTAAAGACCGAAGGTGCCCAACCGCACCGCCGCCTTGTGGGCCGCGTTGCAGCCCGGCCCCGCGCCGTAAAGGACCAACACCCGTCCCGCCGGAAAACCCTCCAGGGCCGTTCGATCGATTTGTCGATGGGGCAAATTGTAGGCCCCGGGGATGTGCCCCTGGGCGTAGGATTCCGGCGAACGGGGGTCCACCACGATGAACCCCTCCGCCGCCCCCGACGTCAAGTCGGCGTACAGGTCGGAACAGTCCGTTTCCATCGCGAGCCGGTGGGTGAAAAGCTTCGCCGTGTCGCGGCCCACCAGCGGCTTGTGTTCCAACACCAAGGAGGCGGGCGCGGGGGTCTCGTCGGCCATGTCAGTTGCCCCCCACCCGGGAGAGGTCCCGGGCGTTTTCCTCAAAGGCGGCCATGATGGCTTGGTCGCCCGACATGCCCGCGTCGTGCATCTTCTTGATCGTGGCGACCATGCGTTTGTAGTCCTTGGGCATGACCTTGACGAACCGGCCGATCAGCGACGGGCCTTTTTCCAGAACCCGCTTGGCCACGGTGCTCGTGGTGTACAGCAAATGTTTGACGAGCAACCCGTGGACTTCCTGGATGTCTTCCTCGGTCATGGGCTCGGTCTCGACCATTTCGCGGTTCACCTTCTTGGCGAAGTCGCCCTCGACGTCCCAGACGTAAGCCACGCCGCCCGTCATGCCGGCGGCGAAGTTGCGCCCGGTGGGCCCCAGCACAACGATCCGCCCGCCGGTCATGTATTCACAACCGTGGTCGCCCACGCCCTCCACCACCGCGTGCACGCCGGAGTTGCGCACCGCGAACCGCTCGCCCGCGAGGCCCCGGATGTAGGCCTCCCCGGAGGTGGCGCCGTAAAACGCCACGTTGCCGATGATGATGTTTTTTTCCGGCACGAAGGGGACGCCGCGGGGCGGGTAAACGATCAGCTTGCCGCCCGACAGGCCCTTGCCGAAGTAATCGTTGGCGTCGCCGTCCAGGATCATCGTGACCCCCCGCGGCACAAAGGCGCCGAAACTTTGTCCGGCGGATCCCTGGAAGGTCAGTTCGATGGTGTCGTCCGGCAGGCCTTTGCCGCCGTACCGCCGGGTGACCTCGCTGCCCAAAATCGTGCCGACCACCCGGTTCCGGTTTTTGATCGGGACGGTGGCCTTCACCTTCTCGCCCCGCTCGAGCGCCGGTTTCGCCAATTCCAACAACGTCGTCCGGTCGAGGGACTTGTCCAGGCCGTGGTCCTGGAGGATTTGGGCGTACCGACCCACTTCCGGACCGACGGAAGGCGCGTGCAGAACGCTCGACAAATCGAGCCCCTTGGCTTTCCAATGGTCGACGGCTCGACGCGCTTCCAAGCGGTCCACGCGGCCGATCATTTCGTTCATCGTTCGGAATCCCAGTTGCGCCATGGTTTCGCGCACTTCCTGGGCGACGAACCGCATGAAGTTGACCACGTGGGAGGGGTCCCCCGTGAATTTCTTTCGCAGCTTCGGATCCTGGGTGGCCACGCCCACCGGGCAGGTGTTGAGGTGGCAAACCCGCATCATGACGCACCCCAGGGTGACGAGCGGGGCGGTGGCGAAACCGAACTCCTCGGCGCCCAGGAACGCGGCCACGACCACGTCGCGGCCGGTTTTGAGTTGGCCATCGGTTTCCACGACGATGCGACTTCGAAGGTTGTTGAGCACCAGCGTCTGGTGCGTTTCGGCGAGGCCGAGCTCCCAGGGCAATCCCGCGTGCTTGATGGACGACTGCGGGGAAGCGCCCGTGCCCCCGTCAAACCCGGAAATCAACACCACGTCCGCGTGGGCCTTGGCCACGCCGGCCGCGATGGTGCCGACCCCCACTTCGCTCACCAGCTTCACGCTGATGCGAGCGTTGTGATTGGCGTTTTTCAAATCGTGAATGAGTTCCGCCAGGTCTTCAATGGAATAAATGTCGTGGTGCGGCGGCGGGGAGATGAGCCCCACGCCCGCGGTGGTGTGGCGGGTTTTGGCCACCCAGGGGTAGACCTTGGTGCCGGGCAACTGCCCGCCTTCGCCGGGTTTCGCGCCCTGGGCCATTTTGATCTGAATTTCCCGGGCGTTCACAAGGTAAAGGCTCGTCACGCCGAAACGGCCCGAGGCCACTTGCTTGATCGCGCTGTTCTTGGAATCGCCGTTGGGCAGGGGTTTGTACCGTTCCGGGTCCTCCCCGCCTTCGCCGGTGTTGGATTTCCCGCCGATGCGGTTCATGGCGATGGCCAGGGACTCGTGGGCTTCCTGGGAAATCGACCCGTAACTCATGGCCCCGGATTTAAAGCGCTTGAGGATCGCTTCGACCGATTCCACCTCGTCGATGGGGATCGGTTTGTCGGCCGGTTTGAAATCCAAGAGACCACGCAGGGTGAAATGCTTTTTGGATTGGTCGTTGATGAGTTGGGCGTAGGATTTGTAGGTCGCGTAGTCGTTGTTGCGCGCGGCCGATTGCAACCGGTGGATGGATTCGGGATTGAACAGATGTTGTTCCCCGTCCTTCCGCCATTGGTAATTGCCCCCCGCGTCCAGGGCTTTCCCGTCGGTGGCGATGGACGGGTAGGCCCGGTGGTGCCGTTGCGCCGCCTCCTGGGCGATCACGTCCAAGTTGGCCCCTGCGATCCGCGAGGGCGTCCAGGTGAAATAGGCGTCGATGACCTCGCGCCCCAAACCCACGGCCTCGAAAATCTGGGCCCCGCCGTAGCTTTGGATGGTGGAAATGCCCATTTTGGAAATGGCTTTCACCACGCCCTTGGTGCAGGCTTTGATGTAATTTTTAATCGCGGTCTTGTGGTCCACGTCCAGCATGCCTTCCCGGATCATGTCGTCCAGGGTCTCGTAGGCCAGATAGGGGTTGACGGCGCCGACCCCGTAGCCGATGAGGAGCGCGTAATGGTGCACTTCCCGGGGCTCGCCGCTCTCCAGAACCAGGCCCACCTTCATGCGGGTGCCGCGCCGGATCATGTCGTGGTGCAGGCCGGCCACGGCCAGCAACGCCGGGATCGGCGCCTTCGTTTGAGAAACGCCGCGGTCTGAAAGAATCAAAAGATTGACGCCGTCCTTGGCGGCCTTGTCGGCCGTCGCGCAAAGGTCGTCCATGGCTTTTTTGAGCGCCGCGCCGCCGCCCAAGGGATCGAACAGGATGGGCAGCGTCACGGCCCGGAAACCGGGCACTTTGACGTTCCGCAACTTTTCCAATTGTTCGTTCGTCAAAATCGGGGATTTGAGTTCGATCAGCCGGCAGCTTTCGGGCGACGGGTCCAAAAGATTCCGCTCCGCCCCCAGGGTGGTCACCGCCGAAGTAACGATCTCCTCGCGGATGCAGTCGATGGGCGGGTTCGTGACCTGGGCGAACAGCTGTTTGAAATAGTTGTACAGGAGTTGCGGTTTGTCGGACAGCACCGCCAAAGGGGTGTCCGTGCCCATGGCGCCGATGGGCTCGACGCCGTTCTTGGCCATGGGCTCCAGGATCACGCGCAAATCCTCGTAGGCGTAGCCGAACGCCTGCTGACGCTGCAACACCGTGCCGTGCTCCTCGTAAACGGGCTTGTCCTGGTCGACCAAGTCGTCCAGGGCGATCAGGTTCTTGTCGAGCCATTCGCGGTAGGGGCGCTCGGCGGCGATTTTCTTTTTGATCTCGTCGTCGGCGATGATCCGGCCCTGGGCCGTGTCGATGAGCAGCATGCGCCCGGGTTGCAGGCGCCCCTTTTCGAGCACGCGCTCGGGCGGAAACTCCAGAACGCCGACCTCGGAGGCGAGCACGACCACGTCGTCTTTGGTGACGACGTAACGCGAGGGCCGCAGGCCGTTGCGGTCGAGGGTCGCTCCCACCACCGTGCCGTCCGTGAAGGCGATGGAGGCCGGGCCGTCCCAGGGTTCCATCAGGCAGGAATGGAATTCGTAAAACGCCTTCTTTTCCTCGGACATGCTCTCGTGGTTGGCCCAGGGTTCCGGAATCATCATCATCATGGCGTGGGGCAGGGACCGCCCGGCCAACACCAGAAACTCCAGGCAGTTGTCGAACATGGCCGAGTCCGAACCGTCGGTGTCAACCACGGGAAGAAGGCGCTTCAAATCGTCGCCGAAGACCGGGGACTCCAGCAGGGCCTGGCGGGCGTGCATCCAATTGATGTTGCCGCGCAGGGTGTTGATCTCCCCGTTGTGGATGATGTACCGGTAGGGGTGCGCGCGGTTCCAGTTGGGGAACGTGTTGGTGGAGAACCGGGAGTGGACGAGCGCCAGGGCCGAATCCAGGTCGGGGTCGTTTAAATCGTGGAAGTAGCCTTCCATCTGGTCGGCCAGGAGCATGCCCTTAAAAACGACGGTCCGGGCCGACAAGCTGGGGATATAAAAGCGGTTGGAGCCGTTCGTTTCGGGGATCTTGATGGTGTGCTCGGCCCGTTTGCGGATGACGTAGAGCTTCCTCTCGAAGGCCAGGGGGTCCGAAAGGGGCGCCGCCCGGCCGATGAAGGCCATGCGGTGGAGGGGTTCCCCGGCCTGGGCGGTCGCGCCCAGGGCCCCGTTGTTCGTCGGCACCGTGCGCCAACCCAAGAAAGTTTGGCCTTCCTCGGCCACGATTTTCTCGAAGGCGGCTTCCGCGTCCCGGCGCAACTTCTCGTCGCGCGGGAAAAACATCATGCCCAGGCCGTAGGCGCCCGGGTCGGGCAAGGAAATTTTCTCCGCCGCCGCGGCTTTTTTTAAAAACGCGTGGGGCAGTTGGATCAGGATGCCCGCGCCGTCGCCGGTGTTGGCCTCGCACCCCGCGGCGCCCCGGTGGTTCAAATTGTTCAAGACCTCCAACGCCTGCTTGACGATGGCGTGGGACCGGACGCCCTTGATGTTCACGACGAAACCGATGCCGCAGGCGTCGTGTTCGTTTTCCGGATCGTACAAGCCTTGTTGGGAGGGAGCCGCGTTCATCGTGTCACCTTTTTGTTTTTATTGGGCGCGGGCGTCGCGCCGAAGCTCCGCCAGCGTCAAACGGACCGCCGCCGACAGAGGCCGCCCCCGGCGCCGAACGAGGCCCAGGGGACGAACAAACGTTGTCGCTTTCAAAGGAACTTGGGCCAGGGTCCCCGCGCGCGTTTCGCGCTCCAGCGTGGGGCTTGGCAGGAGAGAAAGGCCGGGGCCGATCTCCACGGCCTTTTTGATCGCCTCGATGTTATCAAATTCCATTTCGACGCGAACGGTGACGCCGTGCCGCCTCAAAAACCGATCCACTTCCCGGCGCACCCGCAGTCCCCGGTCAAAGGCGACAAAGGGTTGACCCGCCAACCTCGCGGGGTCGATTTCTTTCAGGGCCGCGAAGGGGTGGCCCGGGGCGCAGGCCACCACCATGGGTTCGGTGCGCCAACGGGTGATCTCCCATTCGCGCGAACGGGGCGGAAACGACACGATGCCCAGGTCCGCGCGCTCTTCGCGCACCGCCTCCAACACTTTGTCCGGATGGAGGTACTCGACCCGCAACCGAACCGAGGGATGGGCCCGGGCGAAGGCCGCTTCAAACTCCCGCATGTGCCGCAGGCCCACCGAGTAAATGGCGGCGATCCGCGCTTCGCCCCCATCGGGACGCCCTTGGATCCGCCGTTCGAGGGCCGAAAAACGCTCCAGCAGGTCCCGCACGCCGTCGAGAAAGATCCGCCCCGCGGGGGTCAGCCCCCAGGGCCGGTGGGACCGGTCGATGAGGACCGCGCCCAACCGCTGTTCGAGCCCCTGGACCGCTTGACTGACGGTCGACTGGGTGACACCGTTCGCCGCGCCCGCCTTGGAGAAACTGCCGAGGCGCGCCGCGTCGCTAAAGAGTTTGAGGGCTTCGATCTGCATAGGGGATGATAGCAATAATACAAATATCGCGCAAATATTACATTAAAAAAATTAATTCTGTATTTTAAGGGATGTCTTGCCAGCGACGGAGGGCGCCGTCCGGCACGCCGAACGGGGAGAGCGCGCGGCGGGCGCCGGCTTCCCGGCGGGCCAAGGCGGCTTCGTAAGGCAGGCCGTGGCGACGGGCGGCGGCAAGCGCGGCGGCACGGTCCCGGGCCGCCCGGACCGCGTGCCCGGTGTCCTCGGACAGGCGCGCCCGACCCAAAAGAGCCATCACCGCGCCCCGCGGGTCGTCGGATTTTCGGAAGAGGGTTAAAGCGGTTTCGTAGGCGCGGGCCGACCCCTTAAACCGCCGAAGACGCCGCAGGCTTCCCCCGAGGCCCCACCGGGCGAAGCCCTCGCTGCTGGCGTCCCCCAACCGGCGGTAAAGGGCGGCGGAGCGTCGGTAAAGATCGAGCGTCGGGCGGGGGTCCCCAAACGTCCGGAGCGCGTTCGCCCGGCCGCAGAGACCGTAGGCGCGTCCAAAGGGGTCCTTGAGTTTTTCAAAAATTCGGGAGGCTTCGCGGTAATGGTCAAGGGAGGCGCCATCGAGGCCCAACACGCGCTCCACACCGGCCAAACCGCAGAGGGCGAAGGCGCGGGAGGACTCGTCACCGTTCCTTCGCGCCCAACGGGCCGCCGCCGCGAACGCGGGAAGGGCCCGTTGAAGCCGCCCAGAAAACCGCTCCAGACCGCCCAGGGCCCAATAAGCGTGTTGCAGGCCGGCGGCGTCCCCCCCGCGGGCGAACGCCGCGCGGGCCTGGGCCAAGGCGCGGCGGGCGTCGGGGAAGCGTCCCAGTCCCCGGAAGACCAGGGCCCTTTCAAGAGGGACGTCCCCCCCGATGTTTTTTGACGTGGGAAGGTCCCCCCAGAGACGGTTGGCCTCCCGATAGCGGCTCAAGACGCGGAGGCATCGGCTGGCCCCCACGGTGGCGCGCTGTTCCTCGGTGGGAACGCGAAGTCGCCCGTAAAGCGAACGGGCTTGGAGGTGGTGGGTTAAGGCCTCTTTGTAAAACCCAAGGGCCCGCTCGCATTCGGCCTTTTTGAAGAGGATTTCGGCGGAAAGGAAAGGGTCCGCGGGATCGACGCGGCGACGCAAGAGGGCGAGGGCCGGCGCCCAGGCTTCCCGGGCAAAAAGGCGCTCCGCCTTGGCGAGCAAGGAAAGGGCGGTCACCATAGAGACGGTCGGCGGTCGGCCGACCCGATTACCGTTTGGAGTGTTGGTAGCGCTTGCGGGCCTTGGGTTGGCCGGGTTTCTTGCGCTCCACCATACGCGGGTCGCGGGTGAGGAAACCCTTGGCACGCAACGGGCCGCGGAGCTTGGGGTCCATCTCCACGAGGGCGCGGGAAATGCCCAAGCGAATGGCTTCCGCCTGCCCGGTGATGCCCCCGCCCGAGCTGCTGACGAACACGTCGTAGCCGGCGAGGGTCTTGGAAACGCGCAACGGCGCCAACACGGACGCTTTTTGCCGTTCGTTGCCGCCGAAAAATTCCTCGACCGCCTTGCCGTTGACCACCACGCGGCCTTCCCCGGGCACCACGCGCACGCGCGCGATGGCGGTCTTGCGCCGTCCCACCGCCCAAAGGGGGTTTTGACGGGTGATTTCCAACGTCGCTTCGGTCATAAGAAAGGGCCTCTACTTCGCGGCGGCCACAAAGGGCCCGCCGGATTTGTTCTTGGGATTTTTTGTGTCAACGGTCACGGCGACGGGATATTTTCCGGCCCCGTCGGCGTTGCGGAAAACTTTCAAGCGTCGCATGAACCGGCTGCGCAAACGGTTTTTGGGCAACATGCCGGACACGGCCAACTCCACGGCGCGCTCCGGCTTTTGCTCCAACAAGCGGCCGTAGGGGGTGAGGGTTTGCCCGCCGCGGTACCCCGAGGCGCGAAAATCCATTTTTTGGGTCTTTTTATTACCGGTCAAGACGACTTTGGACGCGTTGACGACGACAACGCCGTCGCCCCGGTCCACGTGGTTGGTGAAATCGGCCTTGCCTTTGCCGCGCAGGAGCTCGGCGGCCAGGGAAGCCAGGCGGCCGAGAGCGACGCCCTCGGCGTCGACCAAGTGCCAGCGGCGGACGGCCGGCACCGATTTTGGGTGTTGCGTGGTTTTGGTTAACATAGGAGAGAGAGTTTAAGAAATCCTTTCGTAAAAATCAAGTTTTGTTCCTGCGCCGCATCGGACGGTCCTGAACCGGGGCAAACCCCGTGGGCTCCACCGGCACCGTGCCGTCCGCCGGTAAATCGGCCGCCTTGAACGCCGGCGCGGGCGCCGGACCGCTCAAAGTTTTCACCATCGCGATTTCAACGCAGGTGTCGGGGAAGTAAGGGCATCGCACACACTCCGTCCACACCTTGTGGGGGAGGGCGTTCTTCACCACCCGGTCGAACCCGATTTTGTCGAAGAAACCGTCTTTCATGGTCAAGGCGAACACCTTGGTGACACCCAGCGTGTCGGCGTCTTTCAGGCAGGCTTCGACCAGCTTCCGCCCCAGCCCGCGGCCCTGGTAATCGGGGTCGACGGCCAGGGCTTTCACCTCGGCCAAATTGTCCCATTGCACGGCGAGCGAACAGCAACCCACCACACGCCCCCGGTCCTCGGCGACGTGGAACTGCTGGAGATTCTCGTACAACTCCGAAATCGCGCGGGGCAACAATTCCCGCTTTTCGGCGAAAACTCCCAACAATTTATGGATCGGACGAACGTCCGCGATGCGCGCGCGTCGGACTTTGATCATGGGGAAACGTCAGTATACTATTTTTGGGCGGAGCGCGCCGCCCCCGCGGGGACGCGGGCGTTCCAGCGCGCCCGCAGTTCCTCGACCCGGGAACGAACGGCGTCCATCTTGGGGTACCGGATCTCCCGGTAACCCTTCGCCTCGGCCGGGGCCGACAGCGCTTCCACATAAAGATCGTAGGCCCCGTCATCGGTGAAAAGGTTGAACCCGTCCACCACGCCCTCGTACCATTCCAGGAATTCCCGCTCGCGGCGGTGCCAGGCGGGCAACAGGCGCCGCAACACCCCCAGGCGCTTCATCACCATCAACTGCCAGTCCCGGGAGCGCCAATCGAATTGAATGTCCCGGCCGAACAGCGTGAAGCGGGGCCGGTTGAGGTGGACGTATTCGAGCCGGTCGCCGCGGCTTTCATCGATGTTGTAGCGCGAACGGTCCCGACGCCGTTTTTCGGGCGAGGTGAGGAGGTGGGCCACGTACACTTCGTCCTTGATGGCCATGACCCGGGCCAGGTTGTCCAACACCGCGCGGGTGGCGCGGTGGCCGCGCGCGGGGGTGTCTTTTTTATAGACCGCCCACAGGCGCGTCAGGTAACGGCGCGCGTAGGACGGCCCCCCCCATTGAATCAGGTCGTAGACGTATTGGGCCATGCGGGCGCGGTCCGCCTCGGGCAGGTCCATCCAGCGGCTGGCCTCGTCCATCACGCGGCGGTAATCCCGGGACCAGGCGCGCCCCCGGAGAGGGCGCGACGCGCGCAGCAATTGGGCGCGGTCCTCCAAAACCTCCCAATACCCGGGCAGACGGGGCGAAAAGGCCGAGAACTCCTCCGGCCGGGCCGCCGCCCGCCGTCCCACGTCGAAGGCCCGCAGGTTCTCCTCACGATCCTGCACCGGAACCATCAGCGCGATGGCCTTTTTGAGATTCTCCATGGACAAGGGCAGATGACCCTTTTCGTAGGCCGCGCCCAGCAAAAGCACGTTGGCGTACAGGCGGTTTCCAAAATAGGCCTCGGAGACGCCGGCGAAATCCAACCCCAAATACCCGCGGGTGGCGGCCTTGATCGCCTCCTCGAGGCCCGCCACCGAAAAATCCTCTTTCCCGAGCAGGGTTCGGACGGTCGGCATCTTGTGGGTGTTGACGACGGCGTCGGTGCGCCCCGGCGAGGCGACCCGCAGGTTCATGCGGTTGTCGAGCCCCCGGGCGGCTTCGAGCAGGTCGATGCCCAACAAAAGGTCCGCCCGGCCGTAGGGAACGAGGGGCGCGTGGATCTTGGGCTCCCGGGAAAAAATCACATGCCCGTAAACCCCGCCGTTGCGGATGGCCAGGCCCTTTTTGTCGGCGAACAGGACGTGGTAACCTTCCAGAAGACCCGCTTGAACCAGAATCCCCGTGGTGACACCCGAGCCCATCCCGCCCACGCCCGCGGTGTAGCAATACCAGGTGTCTTCGAGCCGCGGCGCGGCGCGGGACGGGAGCGTCTCGTCAACGGTTCCCTCCTTGCCCGCGGTGGGAGCGCGGCGGTGGACGATCACTTCCTCAAACGAAGGGCAGACCTTGCCCTTGGCGCAGGCCCCGTCGGACACGCAGAGGGACCGGTCGGTCACGATCTTCGGCCCGTGCAACGTGTCCTCGATGGCCAGGCCGGGGCAGCCCGTGGCGTTGGTGCACTCCAGGCACGTCTCACAAACCTCCGGGGTGATGTTGATAAAGCGTTCTTCCGGCAAATAACCCTGCTCTTTGACGACGCGCTTTTTTTCCCGGCGCACGCGACGTTGGTAGGTGATGCCGCACTCCTTATCGGCGATGATGATTTTAACCCCCGGGCGGAGAACCACGTCCTCAAGCAATTTCCGGTAGGCGTCTTGGTAACCGGGGTTCACGCGGAAAATGGGCACGGAATCCCGGGACAAACCCCGCACCACCTGCTCGATGTTTTGGGCGAAGGTCCGCTGGGCCAGCACGTCGGACGAGGAGCCCGGCGTGGGTTGATGGCCCGTCATGGCCGTCGTGCCGTTTTCCAGGATGATGTAAGTGATGTCCTGGTTGTTCTTGATGGAATCCGACACCGCGACCATGCCCGAATGGAAAAACGTGGAGTCCCCCAAAAAGACGACCTGTTTGTTTTTAATGAAGGGATCCATTCCCGAGCCCGTGCCGCCGCCCAAGCCCATGCCCGAATAGTCCTGCATCAGGCCCACGTTGGGTTCGAACTGCAGCATGGAGTGGCACCCCGACTCCCCGTGGAAAATCACGTCCATGGGGTCCCGCCCCTCGCCGGCCATGTAGTCGGCGTTCAGAAAATCCTTTTTCAATGCTTTGGCCACGGTGGAAGAGTCCCGGTGGGGGCAGCCGGGGCAAAACGTCGGCGTGCGCACCGGGATCGACACCACGCGCCGGCCGGCGTCTTGAATCAGCGCCAGGACCGGTTCGGCGGTGGCCCGCGCGGCCGCGGCGGCCGCGGGCGCCAGAGTGCTCAGGAGCGGGTGGAGTTTTTCGAAAACGATCGAACTGTTGAGGCCGCGCACCACGGGAAACCCCTCTTTTTCGTCGGGGAACTTTTTTCCCCACACGGCCGGAACGCGCGGGGCGCGCCCCTCCTGGCGGGCGCGCTGGAGCGCGCGTAGCACCTGGGTCTCCAAAAAGTCGCGCTTTTCCTCAACAACCACGAGGTGGTCCACCCCGGCGGCGAAATCCACCAACAACGCCTCGTCCAAGGGGTAGGTGACGCCGAACTTCAAAATCGGGAAGCGCCCCTCCAGCCCCATCTCCCGCAGGGCCTGGGCAAGGTAGCAATACGACAAACCGGCCGTGACGAACCCCACCGTCGGTCGATCGGCCCCGGAGGCCGGGTCGACGCGGTTCAACCCCCGCGCCCGCACCGCGTCCAGAAGGCGTTCGAACCGCGACGCCAAAGTGGCTTCCCGCAGGGAAGTGTGGGGCGGAATCATGACCGTATGGTCCACGGGCAGTTGGGCGCTGGACAGGGTCGCCCGGTGGTGGTGATTGAGCCGCGGGTACAAATTGGGCCGGCACTGGACGGACCCCCCCCCGTCGGCCTGGTTCGTCGTCAGGACCATCGTCAGGTAAAGGTCGGAAGCGCCGGAAAGTTCAAAAGCCTCCCGAATCCAATCCTTCAATTCCTGGAACGTCGCCGGCTCGATGACCGGCATGTGGAGGTGAAGGCTCAAGAAACGGGAGTCGGAGTTGATCTGGGTGGTTTCGTTCCAGGGGTCGTCGCCGACGATGACGAGCGCGCCGCCCTCGGGTTTTTTCGATTCGGCCAGATTGCCGATGGCCAACCCATCGGCGGCCACGTGCATGCCCACGGATTTCATGACGGCGAGGGCCCGCAGGCCCGCCAAGCGCGCGCCGTTGAGCCGCGCCGCGGCCAGCCCTTCGTTGTTCGCCATTTGGGCGACGATGCCTTTTTCCAACAGGAGATCCGATACCCGCGTGATGGCGTCGAAAACCTCGGACACGGGGGAGCCCGGGTAGCCGGTCAAAAGGGCGACGCCCCCCTCCAGGGCCCCCTTGAGGATCAACTCGTTGCCGGTGTAGGGCGCGACGCCCTCTTCCTTCAAAAATCGTTTGTCCACAAAATCTCCTTAGGAACGGCGCGACGCGCCGAGAAGCTCCCGGGCGTGGCGCAATCCCACATCGGCGGTGTCGCCGGCGGTGCCGAACAGGCGGGCGATTTCCACCACCCGCTCTTCGTCGGTCAAACCCCGCACCCGTGTCCGGGTTCGGTCGTTTTTCACTTCCTTTGAAACGGACCAATGGCCGTCGGCCCGCGCGGCGATGGTCGCCAGATGGGTGATGCAAAGCACCTGACGCCCCTCGGCCAATTCGGCCAACTTTTTCCCCAGGACCGCGCCCAGGGTGCCGCCGACCCCCGCGTCGATCTCATCGAAAATGAGGACCGGGGGCCCGTCCGAGCGCGCGGCGGCGCTTTCCAACGCCAGCATGACGCGCGACAGTTCCCCGCCGGAGGCGACCTCCGCCAACGGGCGGTGCCCCTCCCCGGGGTTCGGGGCGAAAACGAACGTCACACGGTCGACCCCGGTTTCGGTGAAAGTGTCGGGCGCGCTGTCCACCGCGATGTCGAACCGGGCGTGGGGCAACCCCACGTCTTTGAATTCCTTTTGCACCGCCGTCGCCATTTTTTTCGCCGCGCGGCGGCGGGCGTCGCTCAACACGGCGGACCGGCGGGACAATTCCATCTGCGTCTCGTCCAGGCGCCGCGCGGCGTCCCGCCCCCGTCCCTCCAGGTTGTCCAGGCGTCCCAGAGCCTCCTCCACCCGCCGCCGGTGCGCCACCACGTCGGCCAAGGTGGGTCCGTACTTGCGCTTAAGCTTCGCGAGCGCATCGAGCCGCCCCAGGAGGGCGTCGAGTTTCGCCGGGTCCGATTCCAATCCGTCGGCGTAGGCCTCGAGGCGGCGGGACACCTCTTCCAGGGGGATCAACGCGCCCGCCAAGAGATCCGCCTCGTCCCCCAGCGGCGCCCCGAGACCGCGCAGGGTTTCCACATCGCGCTGGACGCGCCTCAACAGATCCACCGCCGATGATTCCTGGGCGGTCAAGACCCCGTGGGCCTCTTGGGCCACCTCGCGCAAGCGCGCGGCGTTTTTCAATTGCGGCAACCGGCCCTCCAACTCCGCTTCTTCCTCCGGCCGGGGATCGGCCTGGTCCAACTCCTGTTTTTGAAACCGGTAAAGATCCAGCCGCTGGGACCGCTCCTGCTCCGAAAGCGCCAGGGCGTCCCGTTCTTCGACGGCGGCGCGCCACGCGCCATGGGCCGCGGCCACGGCCGCGCGTTCGGCCTCCAGGGAACCGAAATCGTCCACCGCGTCCCGTTGCTCGGAGGCCTTGAGGAGCAACTGGTGCTCGTTTTGCCCGTGGATGAAAACGAGCCGTTCGCCCAACCGCGCGAGGGTGGCGGCGCTCACGGGGTGGTCGTTGACGAACGCGCGGGATTTCCCCCCGGCGTCCACCTCGCGGCGCAACACGAGAGCGTCGTCGTCCCCCTCCAAACCCAATTCCTTCAACAAGGCGGAGAGGCGCTGGCCCGACAAACGGAAGCGCACCGCGACCGACAACCGGTCGGCCCCCTGGCGTATTTGCCCCGGGTCGGCGCGGCGGCCCAAGGCGAGGCCCAGCGCGTCGAGGAGGATACTTTTGCCCGCGCCGGTTTCCCCGGTCAAGACCAGGAAACCCGGGGCGAATTCCAGGCGGGCGTCTTCCAACAAAGCGAGGTTGCGCACCGACAGTTCGGTCAACACGATCAATCCCCCCACCGCAATTTGTCCCGCAGCACGTCGAAATAGGGCTTTCGGCCGTCGGACAAAATCCGCAACCGCGCCGGCGACCGCCGGACCACCACCCGGTCGGCGGAGCCGAGGGTGAAATGATCCTGGCCATCCAGGGAGACGCTCAAACGCTCCTCGGGCCGGCGGGGCCGCAACCGCACCTCGATCACGGCGCTGGCCGGCAAAAGCAAAGGCCGTTGGCTCAGGGAATGCGGGCAAATGGGCGTGACGACCAAAAGGTCCATTTCCGGCGTCGCGATGGGCCCGCCGGCGGCCATGGAATAGGCGGTCGATCCCGTCGGGGTCGAGACGATCAGGCCGTCGGCCACGTAATCGCCCAGCGCGTGCCCATTGACGCTCACCGCCAACCGCACGACCCGCCCGCGGGCGGTGCCTTCGATCACGCAATCGTTGACGCCCGGCCGCGGGACGCCTTGGGAGGTCTGGGCCTCGAGCATCATGCGGCTGTCCGCCTCCAGACGGCCCGCGATCAACCGGGCGAGCACCGACCGCGCGTTCGCCACATCGGTCGACGTCAAAAACCCCAGGCGCCCCAAATTGACGCCCAACACGGGCACGTTGTGCGGCGCGGCCCGGCGCGCGGCCGAGAGCAACGTGCCGTCCCCGCCAAAAGAGACGGCGGCTTGGGCGGCCCCCACCCGCTCTTCCGAAACAACCCTCACTCCCCGGCGGTTCAGATAGGCGCGGGCTTCGGCCAGGGCCCGGCGGGCCTCCGGCTTTTCGCGGTTGCAAAAAAGGGACACCGCTTGGATCGCGTTAGCCAACGTGCTCCCGCTTCACCAGTTCTTCCCACACTTTGACGACGTCGCCGTCCCACCAACCGCGCTCGACTTCCTCCCACATGGTTTGAAACGCTTTCCCGACGGGGTAGGCTTCCTTGTAGCTGCGGCGCGAGGTGAGCGCGTCGTAAATGTCGACCACGTTGACGATGCGCACCAACTTCGGGATTTCAACGGCCCGCTTGCCGTCGGGGTACCCGGTGCCGTCCAGGCATTCGTGATGGTGGCGGATGATGGGCAAAATGTCGTCGAGGCTTTTCAAGCGCTGGCAGATTTCGCACCCGATGAGCGGGTGCTTGCGCATGACCTCCCACTCGTGGTCGTCCAGCGGCCCGGCCTTCTGCAAAATCACGTCCGGAATGCCCAGCTTGCCGATGTCGTGGAGAACGCCCCCCTTGCGCAAGGTTTCCAGCTCGAAAGCGTTGCACCCCAGGGCCCGGCCGAGCGCCACGGCGTAACGACCCACCCGGTCGGCGTGGCCCAGGGTGTAGCGGTCCTTGGCCTCGATGGTGCGGACCAACGTCATGAGGATGTCCTCGGCGTCTTCCAGCTCGTCGGTGAGGCTTTTGATGCGCAACAAAGACCGGACCCGCGACAACAGGGCGTCCGTTTCGTAGGGTTTGGGAAGAAAATCGTCGCACCCGGCCCCGATGGCGCGGGTTTTCTCGTCCTCGGGAAGGAGGCCCGTCACCAAAATGACGGGGAGCAACCGCGTTTCGTGGGTTCCTTTGATTCGGCGGCAGGTTTCGAGGCCGTTCATCCGGGGCATGTCGAAGTCGACGATGCACAGATCGGGACGGCTTTCCTGGATCCGCTCCAACGCCTCCAGACCGTCCTGGGCCACCGCCACACGGTACCCCTCGGCGTTCAACAGGGATTCAAGGAATCTTCGCGCGGTTTGATCGTCGTCGGCGATCAGGATGGTGGAGTCGCCCGCCCCTCGGGTCGTCATGGGGTCAATAATACCAGATTCTCATGGGTTTTCCTTCGACAGGACCTCGAACAACCCGTACCGCTCCAACGGGGACCGGCTGAGGGTGAACGGCAACGGCCCCCAGGCCGAGGCGTAAAAGCCCGCGGCCCCGCGGTTGTCCATGACCCGCACCGGATAAGCCGATGGGTAATCGTAAATTTTCCTCAAGGCCAGGGGCGGGCGGCGTTCCCCAAACCACCAAGGCGGCATGATGACTTCCGGCCGGAGCAAGAGGTCCCCGGGCTGGAAAACCGTTTCGGGGAAAGCCGGCCGCCATCCATCGCCTTTCAGCAGGTCCCCCGCCCGAAAGGAGTCCCACAAAATAAACTTCCGCCCGGACGGCGCCGCGGGGGCATCCGCGCGCAGGTCGGCGGCGATCCGGCGTCCCGTTTGCGCCTGGAACCAATCGGCCGCGGCCAATCCGCTCCCGAAGACAAAGAGGGCAACGGCCGTCCGCGCCACCGCGCGGCCAAAGGCTTCCGGCGCCTGGGCCCGCCGCTCCCCCAGCGCGCGCAAAAACAGGAACACCGCCGGCGGCAAAAGGGTCAGGTAATAACGGGCGGCCACCCATTGCATCACCCAAATCATCTGCACCGTCCCCAACAGCAGCCAAAGCCCCAGAAAACGATCCCCCGGAAAACGGGACCGGCCCGCAACGATCCAGAGGCCCCCCAGGAACACCGCGCCCAACACCACCAACAGCGCGAAAAAAACGCTTTGAAAGGGCGTGAAACCCGCGAGAACAAAAAAAACGATCAGAGCCCCCGCGGCCATTCCGGCGACGCCCACGCCCCGACGGGTTCGGGGCGCAAGAAAAAAGGGGATTCCCAGGGACCCCGTCAAAAAAGAGAGAAAGACGACGACGTGGGACCAGGCGAACGATTGCATCACGCGCTTGGAGGATTCGGTGAAATGCGGCGCGCCGTAGGTGGCGACGTTCCAGAGGCTCCACGCCCCCAGAACGGCGGCGGGGATCCCGAGGAAAAGCGGCGCCGTTTTCCAACGGGGCCGCGGGCCGGCCAGGGCCCAATACAACAGGGCCAAAACCCCCGCGTACCCCGCGGTGTACTTGGCCAGCACCGCCAACCCGATCGCGACGCCCGCGCCCGTCAACCACCCCATCGACCGCCGGGCCAGTCCCTCCGTCCAGGCCCAGAGGCCCGCGAGGAAAAAGAACAGCATCGTGGAATCGATGAGAAGCCCATAGGACGAAAGCCAAAACGCCGGCGCCAAAGCGGACAGCACCGCGGCGGGAATCGGCGGGACGACGAACCGACGGGCCAAGAGAAAAACCATCAAGGCCGCGCCTCCGGAAAAGAGGAGGGACAACAAACGAACGGCCCACAGACGGCCGTTTGTGATTTTCCAAAAAAAAGCCAGGGCGTAATGGTGGAGGGGCGGATTGACCATGCGGGGCGGCTGGCCCCGTTCCCACCCGCGGTGGGCCGGCCCCGCGTCATCGGCCACAAAATCGTAAGGGCGGGCGGGGTGGTCCAAGAGGCCCCGGGCCATCAAGACGTGGTAATGGTCATCGACGAAATAGGCCCGGCCCACGAAAGGCGCCCCGAGGGCCAGGGGAAGGAGGAACACCCAAACGGCGGGGGGGATTTTTTTCACCGGGGACATTATAGAAAAAGCGGGGCCGTCGGTCGTTTGGCGGCCGACGGCCCGTTGGCGTTTGAACGGCCTGTACACCGAGTTCTGTCCCCGCGCCGAGCGCGGGGCCGGACCATTTCTCTGGGCGGCGCGTTGCCGCGCCGCTCAAGCGGCCCACCGGAAACGGGCCCGTCCGAAGACGGGGCGGCGTCGGGCCGACGCCTTCTCGCGAACCGTTCCCTCTTGGCCTTGCTCCGGGCGGGGTTTGCCGCCCCGCGCCTCTCGACGCGAAGCCGGGAGCTCTTACCTCCCGTTTTCACCCTTGCCGGCCCGCCTCGCGGCGGACGTGGGCGGTTTGTTTTCTGTGGCACTTTCCGTCGGGGGAAACGCCGACCCCCGCCTTTCCGTTAGAAAGCGCCCGGCCCTGTGGAGCTCGGACTTTCCTCTCCGCCCATCTTCGGCGGAGCGGTCCGGCGACCGTTCAAATCAAATCGACGTTTCGGCGGCCCCGGTTCCCCCGGCGTCCAGGGCCCTGTTGGCCAAGGCGTCCGCCCGCACGTTGCCCGGTTCGCTCGAACGCGCGATGTGCCTCAACGTCAGCGATTCAAAATCCGCGGCCAAGCCCCGCGCCCGGGCCAACAGCGCTTTCATGCGCTCGTCCTTGGCGCGGTACTCGCCGGTGAACTGGCGAACGACGAACTGCGAATCGGTTTTGACCACCGCGCGCCGCGCCCCCAGGGCCCGCAACTCTTTGAGCGCGCGGATCACGCCCTCGTATTCGGCCACTTGGTTGGTGTTCACGCCCAGGGCGATTCCCCACTCCCCGGCCCGCCGTCCCGACGGATCCAGCACGACCAGGCCAAAGGCCGCCGGCCCCGGGTTGCCCCGGGAGGCGCCATCGCAATAGGCCACCCAGGACGGCGCCGTCATCGAGAAAAGTTTATTGGGGTACCGCCGTGTCGGCGGGTTTGGGGGGTATGTAAAGGAGCCGTGAACAGCTTTCGCAGGCCACCAATTCCTTGCCCTTCATCACTTCGTTGAGCAGGCTGGCCGTGAGGCCCGTGTGGCAACCGCCGCAGATCATATCCTGGAACGGGACCACGGCTTGAAACCCGGGCCGGCCCCGTTGAATGGAATCGTAGCGTTCGCGGGCGGCGTTCGGCAAACCGGCGGCGAAGGCCTCCCGTTCGGCGTGTTTGGCTTCGGCCTGGGATTTGTCCGCCGCCTCTTGCTCGTTCAAGGCGGCGTCTTCGGCGTCCAACGCGGCGCACTGCCTTTGATGTTCCGCTTCAACGGATTTCGCCGCTTTTTGCAGGCCGTCGATGGTCTCCATCAACACGAGGACCTGGTCCTCGATGGCGGATTTTTCTTTTTTGGCGGCTTCAATCTGGGTGAGGAGGACTTTGTAAGCGTCGTTCGATTTGACGCTGTTCAATTCCCCCGAACTTTTTCGAATCACCTGGTCTTTGGCGTCGATGTCCATTTCCAGGTTCTTTTTTTGGACCTGGGCGTCGATCAGGTTTTTTTTGGAGTGCGCGTGTTGGGCGAGGAGGGCGGCTCGGCGAACGGCCACGGCCTCGCGTTGGGGACCGATTTTGGCGGCGTGCCGGCGGAGGACGTCGAGCTCCTTGTCCAATTCCTGCAACCGCACCAGACCGAGAATGGCGTCGTTCAAGAGGGCCTCCGGGATGTCATCCGTCGCGTGGGCGGTATAGGGATTGAACCTATGACCTTTCGCGTGTGAGGCGAACGCTCTGCCGCTGAGCTAACCGCCCGCGCGACGGACGAAGGCGGCATTGTATCATTTTCCATCCGGGGTCGGAACGCTCAGGAGCGCGGGTCCAGGATCGCGTCCAACGCGGCTTCGTAATCCAACCCCTCGGCCAGGTCGTCGTGCCCGGCGTCCACCGGGAACAACCTTTTTTCGGTCCGAATCAACGGCAACAACCGTTCGCTCGAGGAAAACGGGATGAGTTCGTCGCGCCGCCCGTGGATCAAGAAAACCGGACACCCCACCGACCCGATCCACCGGTCGCTGCGCATCGGATATCGAAGCACGAACCCCGGTACGTAGGGGTAAATCCGCCGCTTGACGTCCAACATGCTCACATAGGCCGATTGCAAAAGGAGCAACCGCGGCCGGTGCCGGGACGCCAAATGGACCGCCACGCCGGAGCCCAGGGAACGACCGACCAAAACCACCCGGTCTTCGGGAGTCCGGGCCAAGACCCATTGATAGACCGCCTCGGCGTCGGCCAACAACTGGGCCTGGCTTTGAATGCGCCCGCCGCTTTTGCCGAAACCCCGGTAATCCACGAACACGGCGTCGTACCCCCGGGCGATAAAAGGGCCCATGGCCGCGCCCCAGCCGGCCAAATTCCCGGCGTTGCCATGAAAGAAAAGGACGACCCCCCGGGGGCGGGGCACGGGGAACCGCAGGGCGTGCAGTCGCGCTCCCTCAACGGGAATGAAATGCTCTTCAAAGGGCGCCGGAAAGACCATACGGGCACTCTCCGCCATGGGGGTGGGGTAGAAAAGAAGGCGCTCCTGGTGGACATAGAGATAGAGGTTGAACAGCGCCCACACCCCGAAAACGACCCCGGCGGCCAGCAAAAGGAAATGCACGAGGACCCCGGAGATTTTGCGGAGACCGGGGGTCAACGCCGGGGCCCCCGCCCGAGGAGGACGGAGAGCACGGCGCCCGCCGCGACCACGACCCCGGCGGCCAGGAGGACCCGAACAACATAAATCTTGAGAATACTCAAAGTCACGAGGTCGAAAATGAAAAGGAGGGACAGACCGGCCAACACCAATGTCATGAGGGCGGCCACCCCCCTTAGGCAAATTTCCAAACGACCGCGTTCAGGCGTTCGATCCGAGCTTGTGTTCACAGGGGCCTCCAGGGAACAAGTTTAGACACAGAAATCCGGGTCACTTCAGTGAGCTGATTATATATAAGTAATCCATTCCCTCGCCGCCCCAAAAAAGGGGCCCCGGTCCTTGCGGACCGGGGCCCCCTGTTGCAATCCGTTGCGGGGTTAGGCGCTCTTCGCCACCACCCGCATGTCCTTCAACACCTTCTTGATCGCGTCCACCGCGCTCCCGATCTCGATCAGCGCCCCCTTCAGGACGTTCTTCCACAGGGCTTTCTCGCCCGTCACCACACGCACCCCCAGCGTCGTCGTCCCCAGGAACCCAGGCAGCAGGGCCGTCAGTCCCGTGTAATCGATCACGGCCACTTCACCCTTGAATTCCAGCGCCTCTTTCGCCGACTTCCGGTCCATCACCTCGAACACAGGCGCCCCGCCCTTCAGCGTCGTCGTCCGCAGGGCCTGTTTCAGCGCCCGCGGCATCCCCTTCCCGTGGTTGTCCACCACCACCAACCGCAGCGGCGAGCCCCCCTCCGTCGCCGCCCAATCCCGCGCCAACGCCTGGAACTTCCCAAGCACCGCCGTGTTCACCCGCTTGCCGTTCATCAGCTCGCTCGCCGCCACCACAGCCACCCGCGCGTCCCGCGTGCTCACCGCCGGCGCCGCCATCAATTCCTTCAGCGACGCCTCCGCATACAGCCGCTCCATCCAGTACTTCCGCGCCCCCTCGTCCTTCACACCCGACAACCGCTCCGCCAGCGCCGTCGTCAACTGGTACCCCAACCACAGCCGCGCCGCCTCCACCCCTTTCTCACCCCGCAGCGCGTCGATCTCCCGCAGGAGGCCCAACAGGCTCAATTGCCCCAGCTCACGCGGCAGCGCCGTTTGGATCCGGTATTCCACCAAAAGTTCCGACGTCCCAGCGCTCACCGCCCCCGCACGCCGCGCCAGCGTCGGCACGTGCGCCACCTCGTGCGCCAGCGCCAACACCGTCTCCTCCAGCGGCATCGCCGCCAGGTGCACCGTGAAAACCTCGCCGTCCTGCGACACGAACGCCTTCGGCGCCGTTTCCGCGCCGGCTTTCACCGCCTTCTTGTGGGCTTTGGCGTAAGCTTCCGCGGTGTAGCGGCGCACCTCCACCACCGGCCGCCGGCTCAAGGGCGCCACGCCGTCCTTCGCCTCCGCCCGCAGCATCAGCCCCAACATCCGCTCCGCCACACCGTTCAACGTTGCATCGCTCATCGGCCGGCTCGGCGTATTGATCCCCAGCGCTTTATATGTCTTCGGCGTCATCCGGATCCCGCCCAACGCCGCGATCCGCTGTTTCAACGACTTCCGCAGCCCCTCCGCGTTGGTCTCCAGACCCAATTCCGCCATCAGACTCGACAGCCGCGCGTCCACCAACAGCTCCGTCAACATCGGGTCCAGCGCCTTCAGCTCCGGCGCCAGCACGTACATGAACGCCAGACCCCGCACGCGCAGGTCCTGCCGCAACGACAACCGCGCCCCCGCCGTCTCTTTCGCCACACGCACCGCCGACTCCACCTGCTCGATCCGCTTCTTCAATTCTTCCAAAGACAACCCCAGGGCGTCCCACGTCGACCCCTCCGGGAATACCGCCGCCATCACCAGCCCGGTCGTCATCGGCACCGCCAGTGACTCCGTCTTCCCTTCCACCGTCAATGTCCCGTCAATCTTTTCCCCATTCTGGATCGCCCGCGTCACCGCCTCGCCCACCGTCTCCGTCGTCACCGTGGTCACGCCTTCCGCCGTCACCACCCCTTGCTCGATCGTTCCCTCCGCCGTCACACGGTAACCCACCACCGGCGAGTCCCCTTGGCCCGCGATCAGGTGGTACGTCGGGTCTTCCATCGTCCCCACCGCCCAATTGTGCCGCCGGTTCGTCATCGCGTCCGTCAAACTGTACACCGGCTTTTCCGGCATCGCGTTGATCACCACGTTGTGCGCGTGCACCGGCGTCACGCCCGGCTGTTCCATCATCGCCGCCGACACCGCCACACCGCCAGACACCGTTGGCTCCGCCGGCACCGCCGTCGCCGTCCGCCCTGCCACCAGCGCCACGCCGTGTTCGCCCAAGGACAGCCCTTTGACGGCCTGCGCCGCCGCCACGGCCGTTTCCGCCGCCGTCGCCGTCCCCACCGCCGCGCCCAACCCCAGCGCCGCCATCATCCGGCCCCACAGGCCGCGCTTCGCCGGCGTCACGCCGCCTCCACGCAACGTCAACACCCCGGCCTTCCCGTCCGTGCCACGCAGTTCGGCCAGCATACGCTCCGCCGTGGCTCCGCTCAAAGACGCCAAACCGTCGTTCCACGCGCGACCCGCCGCCACGTTCGACAGCGCCCGCACCGTCCCGTAGGCGAACGACACAAAGGTCGGCATCACCTGCGCCAGCGCCGCCCCGAATTCCCCGCCCCCAAGTCCCGGTGCGCCAACTCGTGGCGCATCACGCCCAACGCCATCACGTCACGGTTCCACGCCCCGATCGGGTTCAGCCACCCCATCCAATTCGAGCCCATCAACCCGGCAAACCGCTCCCAGGTCACACGCACCCGGTCGCCCTCCACCCAGGCCGTCACACCCGCCCCCTGCGCCCGGTCCAGGGACCGCTCGCGGCCCCACTGTCCCAGGAAGTACGCCGACGACATCAACCCCGCCGCGGCCAACGGCGCCGCCCACAGCGTCAACCCCGCCACCGCCATCCCCACAACCGCGCCACCGCCCAACCCAAAGCTCCCCACGCCCATCCACAGCTGCCCGGCTTCGCTCAACGTCGCCCGCGCGCCAGGCCCCACCGGCTCCGGCACCTCCGTCGGCTCCGCCGTCGGCACTTCGACTTTCTCCACATCCGCGCCAGGGACCGGCCCCGCCGCGCTTTCCCTCTCCGTCGCCGGCCCCACGTCCGGGCGTAGCGCCCCCTTCGTCTCCTCGCTCACATCCTTCAACGCCTTATTCAACCCCGCCAAGGCCCCCAGAGCTTCTTTCATTCTTTCTTGGGTTTCCCCTCGGGCCAGAATGGAACTCAGAATTGCGGTGGGTTTAACCGCCGCCAACACGATCGCTCCGATTTCCCGTTGAACCAAATCCCGGGTCCTCGCGTCCAAAATTTTATCGCTTTGCCGCGCCTCTTTTTCTTGGATCCGCCGATTCAGTTCATTGGTCACATCCACCACCCGCTGATACACAGGGCCGAATCGACCCCCTTTCTTCACTATATCCTTCAATTGTTCGCCCAAGTCCACCAAGTGGTCGTGCAATTGCACGAAAGTCATTTTCGTCAGCTCAATCCCCGGCTCCGCCACGTCCGTTTGCCCCGACCGCCGCTGGCCCTTCGCCGCCGAAGCGAGCAGGGAATCAATGTCCACAGGAACCCCCTGTTGGCCAGGAGCCCTGCCCAACGCTTCCCGCACGGCTTGCGCCAGTTTGGTCTCCCGCGGCATCGCCGGAGGCGTCGCGTCCCGTCCCGCGGCGGTTTTCTTGTCCGACCGTTGAAGATCGGGGATCGCGGCCAATTGTTGCCGGCGTTCTTTAAGTTGCGTCTCAATGGCCGACAACCGGGTGGACAACTCCCCATAGATCCGGTTCCCGTTCACCCCGAAAGGACCAAAAATCTTTTCAAAGTCCGACATTTGACCTCGGGCTGTGGACGCCTTTTCCTCCAAGCCTGAAAGTCGCTTGTCCCAAAGCCCTTTCCAATCGGTCCGATCGTATTTGGGCCGCTTGATCTCGGAAACAATTTTGAGATTCTTGGCGGTCAATTGCGTGTTCAATTCTTTCTCGACCTGTCGTAAACCCTTGTCCAGATCATTGAGAATCGGCACAAGTTGATCAACGACACCGCTTTTTTCAATTCCCAAAACATCCATGACTTTCGCGATGGCGCCCGCCGATTCCGGCGCGCGCAGGACCAACCGCGCCAGCCGCGCGTCCCGCGTCACCGTAGGGCTGGTTTGCTCGGTCGCGCTCATCGGCGCGCTCAAAACCGACGCGACATCCAGGACGGATTTTCCAAACCCAGTGGGCGTCGGGGACAAACGTTGCGCGAGGCCGCTTAAGAATCCGGGTTGGAATTTCCCCCACATCCCCAACATTCCCATTCCGAACAGGGCCATCGAAACGGGCGCGGTTAAGGACAAGACGCCGAACAGGGCCGCCAAGTTTATTCCGCCCGCCGCCGCAAGGACGAAGTTCAGCGATTTTTCGACACCCCGCGCCCCACGCAACAGCCAACCCGATTCGTTGACCAACCGGTTCAACCCAGCGGCCGCCACCGCGCCACCGGCGAACAGGAAATCAACATCCGCCAGGCGTTTCACCTTCCGACTGTCGGACAACTCGCCGTTCAACAGGCCGATCCGTTGTCCCAAAGCCGCCCCATAAGCTTTGGCGCCGTCCAGGCGTGGTGAGTTGAATATCTCGGCGCCCAAGACCGCTTCAATGGCGTCGAATCGTGACGGATTCACCCCGCCCTCCAACAGAGCCAACGCGGCGGCCCCCGTGCGATAAGCGTCCCGGCCGAGGGATTGCCGCCCGTTCCCCCTCAGGCCCGCCTCCACGGCTTTCACAGTCCGATCGTCCAATCGATCGGCCGCTTTCAGAACAACCCCCAACGCCTTTGGTTCCAACGCCTTCAACAGGTCGCCGTTCAACGCCACCGTTCCCGCGGCCATGGGGACGATGATGCCCCCCACCTCATCGGCCAATCGCACGGTGCGCGTCAGCGCCCGGCTCAACGCCTTGGTCTCCGCTTCGGTGAAGGTCGCGCCCCCGCCCACCAAAGACCCCAGCGAGGCAAAAACAGCCCCCGCGAAGGTTCTAATTTGTCCGTAGGTCATTTCCAGGGAATCCCGTTGTTCGACCACCCCGTTGAAGAACCCCGCAATTTCCAAGGCCATGGCCCCGGAATTCGCCCCCATCACCGGCGCCGGCACGCCCGCGAACACACCGGCCACTTTTTCCACAAAACCCCGCGCCGCGGGGTCCTCGGAATGGGCGCTCACCGCCTGGCGCGCGTAGGAGACAAGAGCCAGGAGGGTTTTCGACTCGCCGGCGAAGTCCGTCACCCGGTTCCCCACCCGGGCCATCAGATCAACCCCCGACAGGGACTGCGCGGCGGAGACCCCTTCCAAGACCGCCGGCACAAGCGTCATCACCCGCGCCGCGGATTCCATGTAGTCAAACCGCTCCTCGAATCCTTTCAGGGCGGTGTTGAATTCCTCCCCGACCAGTTCTTCCAAGGTTCTTCCGCCGGAAAGGCCGTATTCCAAAGCCAACGCCTCGGCCATCACGGCCGTCACGACGGATTCCTGGGTGTTCCATCGGCCGGAGTAGCGATCCGCCCCCCGGGCGCGCCCCTCGGCCACCGTGATGACTTCTTGAATGTTCGGGAGCACCCCGCCGTTCAGACTCTGTTGAACCGCCGGTTGTTGGGCAAAAGCCTCGAACCGGCTTTGCACGTCCGCCAGGGTGGCGCCGCCCCCGCTTTCGTAGGAGGACAGCGTCTGCAGGAGGTTCGCTTTGGCTTCGCCGTGGGCTTTGCTGTCCCGTTGGTTCGACAGGAAGGCGCCCCGTTTGTCGGTCAGCTCTTGGAGGACCTCCCCGATCACCGGGTCCGTAAATCCGGCCCACCCGATGGCTTTCGCCATGTGATTGGTCAGTAGCGGTTCCACCAAGTACTGTTCGTACAGAGCTTCTTCCTCGAAGAACCCGATGGCGCGGGCCAACCGCCCTTCGGCCCAACGACCGCCCATCACCAAAATGCCTTCTTGCCCGATCCGGAAGACGTTTCCGATTCCCGGCAGATTGCGAAGCACGCCCCCCAGGATCGGCTGGAACACCGCCACGCCCGTCGCGAACAACAACGTCATCGGATCGTTCAACTGGTGGGTCAATTCCTTCTCAAGCCCGCGCGCCCCGTCGGCCACGCTCTCAAACGGCCGAACGTGGAACATCCCAAGGATCGTGATCGAATCCATGTCCCGCGCCGTCAAGACCGCGCCGCCGATGGCCCCCAACCCGAGGTTCATCAGCGCCATGTCCGCGGAAATATACGCGGCCCGCACGGTCCCCTGGACCAATTCGCGGCCGATCACCGCCAGTCCCGCTTTCGTGCCATCCCACAACCCGGCCACCGTGATCGGCACGTTGCGGATTTCCCCCAGTTTTTGGATGAAACTCACCAGCCCCGGCGTCGCCAACAACTCCCGCGTCGCCGCCCCCAACCCTTGCGTGTTCCAGGCCGTGGCCACTTTCCCCATCCAGGCGCCGATGTTTTGACCCAGCGTCGCCTGGATTTCCCGCACCCCCTGCCCAGGGAGCAATCCCATCCGAAGGAACGGCGCCAGCGTGACGATGTTCATGATCGTCCTGGATGTTGTGCCCGGTTGCGGCCCCAAAAGCCCCGGGTTGGACAGGTCGATGCCGAACAGACTTCCCTCAAAGCCCCACACCGCGTAGTTCCGCGCCAAGGGCAGGGCCCCCCGCGTCAAAATCGCGAAAACCGGATTGAGGTTGCCCATCGTCCCGACGATCGTGCGGACCCAAGACAATTCGCCCGCCCCGACGTAGAGCGCCGCCCGCTCCAACCCGCGGGTGCTCGCCGGGTTGACAATCCAGTTGACGGTCAGCGCCGCCGCGCGCGTCGCCCGAGTCGCCCAGCCCATCGACGCGATGTCGAACACCCCGCCGCTGGACGCGCCCAGCCCCCTCAACAAAGGAACCGTCTGCGTCATGGTCGCGCCGGCGAACCGCGCCACGTCGTCCATGCTTTGGAACCCGAAGCTCAACAGGCGCGACTCGATCGCGGCCGCGTCCCCCGCAAAGAAACCCATTTTCGTTAAGTCGTCCAACCCCCGCGCCCCGCTCAACCACAGCCCGAACCGGTTACCCAACACGCCGGTTGAACTCAAGTAGCCCGCGACGTCGTCCCCATACTTCGTGAAATGGGAAAGCGCCCCGATCGTCGCCCCACCCACCCACGGCAACAATTTGAACAGCACCCCGGGCGCCAACAGCAAGGCCGCGTTCCATGCCAAATCCTCCGTCAACTGATCGCCCGATATTTTCCCTTGAGCGTAATCTTTGACTGAGCCCGTCGTCGTCCACGCCGCGATTCCCGCCGTCCCTGCCGCCACCCAGGCGTTTCCACCAAGGGTAATCATCTGCCCGGCCGCTCGGGCACCCAGAAGGAGCCAACCGGCCGTCGCCGGAATCGACACATACGACGTGAGCACATAGGCGCCGACCATCGCCACCGCCGTCACCGCCGCTTCGATCCAATTGTCCCCCGCCCAGATCAACGACTTGTCCCAGAACCCAAGCTTGTAATCCGATGTGACCACACCCCCCAACCCCTTGATCTCCCCGGCCTCCCGGAAAGACAAAACCCCCGGCTCGTTGAAAGTCCCCGTCTCGATGGTTCCGATATCGTAATTCCCATTGGTCCCCGTGTATTCCATCAACCCGGTAAACACCCGCTCGCCTTCGCGCAACTCGATTTGATCGCCCACCTTGAAATTCCCCACCGACCGGCCTTCAATCAATCCGTTGTCGTCGTACGTCCGGAGATTCTTGATGGAAACGATCTTTCCGTTATCGTCCAGCGCCAATTCGCCGACCGTCAATCCCCGTCCGTCGGCGAAAGCTTTGATCACGAACCCCTTGGTGTCGATGAAACCGATGAGATCCCCGGTTTTCTTTGTCGCTCCGTCACGGACCTCCGCCATCAACACGTTGCTGGAAACAATGCCCGTAATCTGGCCAGCGGCGTCCTGCTGAACCACCATCGACCGCAACCCCATCGCGTTCATCGGCCGTATCGCGGCATCGCCCTCCATCGTTTGCTCAAACACCATCAGGGTGTTGCGGTCCCCGTTTTCCCGCAGGATGGTCGACCGGAATTGATGCTCGCCCAGCCGCACGTCCGCCAGGCCCGGCCGGCTCATCACGTAGGCGATTCCGCCCTCTCCCGCCACCGCCCGCACGTTAAGTCCTTCCTCGTTGCGGTAGGAAACCACCATCGCGCCCTTATGGCCCAGCGCGTCAAACCGGACGACGTTGTCGTCGAACCAGAGCGCCGCGGTTTCCAGCACGCCGTCCGGCCGGACGCCCATGAACGTGATGCGGCCCTGCGCGTCCAGCGAGAGTTCCACGCCCTCCCGCAAACCCGCCATCCCCAACCGGTTGTTGCCTTCCGCCAGCCGATCGATCGAACCCACCCAGGACTCAAAGAGGCCCCAGGCCCCGCCGGATTCCGCCTTCGCTTGGAACGCGTCTCCGTTCCAACGACTTCCTTCAACGATCCGATTCCCCTCAAAACGCATCCAGCTGTCGCCGTCCACCGCGTAGTTCGCCTCCCGTCCAAGAACGGTGCTCCCCACCCACCCTGTGGTGTTTTCAATTCGCACGAAATCAGTGATGGATCCGCGACCGTCCATCGCCATCAAATGGAAAGCCCCGGTGTCTTCCGGCCCCGCCTTGGACACATAGGCCCGCGCCCCCGCGCTGCCGAACTCCATGCCCCCCACCGCCTCGCCACGGGCGTTCAGGTGGATCAAGTAGCGCCCCGGGTCGCCCGCGCCGGTCTTCGCCTGCAGATAGGCCGACACGGAAAGCTGAATCTCTTTGGCACCGACCGCGTCTTTGAACCCGTTGCCCGAAACAAACCGCCCGTAGGATTCCGGAGAACTGAAAAGCACGTCCGCCAACCGGCCCCCCGCCCCGAACCGCGCCGTGTCCCCGAACCCCAGTTTTAAACCGTCCACCACCCACCCCGCCGGACCCGCCATGACCTCCGCGTCCTTCACCCGGATCAACGGCAGGATGTCTTTGCTCTTCATCACCGGCGCGGCCTCTCCCTCCCGTTGCGAAAGCACCGGCATCACCACGTCCATGGACCCATTCTTGCCCACTTGCGACTGGTAACGATCGCTCGTCATCGTCGATTGAACCATCACATCCACGGGCTTGTCCGCCGCCAACGCCGCGCCGGGTTTTCCCGCCATCCGGGGGATATCCAGCGCCGCGTTGTCCAAGGTCAACCGGGCGCGTACCGAGACCTGCCCCGTCAACCCGTCGAACGACACCACTTCCTTCACCACATACTCCAAGGTTTTCTGACCGCTGGCGGTTTCAAACAACCCGCGGATCTTGGCGGATTCCGGGTTAAGCAGCTCCATCTTCCCGTTGTTGAACACCACCGGCAACAATGTCCCTCTCTCGTTCAACCGGCCCCAGCCGTTGAACCCCACCAGCGTCCACTCGCTGGCCCCCACCAACGCCGCCCCGCCGTCCTTGTTGGTGAACGTCAACCCCGTCAAAACCGCCATGTCGATGTTGCCCCACTTGGACAACATCAGCGGTCGGTCGAAACTCAGCGTCATCAGACTCCCGTCCGCGCTCGGCGACACGCCCGATAGGGTCACCGTCTTGAACTCGCCTCCCAACCAAAGCGCCAGGGTCTCCCCACCCACGTTCCAGGTCCGCAGATCCAACCCCACCATCCGAATTTGGCCGTCCGCGCCGGTTTTGAATTCCGCCGTCACTTTGCCGTTCGACGAGACCGTCCCAAAAGCCGTCGGGACCAACGCGCCGTTGGTGATCGTTCGCGGATCCACCCCCGCCCCCGCCGCCCCGCTCGCCTTCACCCCCACGACGCCGATTTCGCGCACGATGATCTTGGTTCCGCCCGGGCCCGCCATCGTCACGTCTTGAATCGCCCGTACCAGCCCGGTCCCCGGCGCCCCGAGAGTCACCGACACGAGTTTCCCCATCAACTCCACACGCAACACCGTCCCCGCCGGCAAATCCGACAGTTTGCCCACAACCCCGCCGTAGTTCACGGAGAATTCGTTCTTGAACGATATCCCCCCATTCCCACCCATCACCGCGTAGGTGCCCTGCCGCACGTTCACGTTGATGACCGTGCCGTCGCTTTGCACCCGCTGGAACGTGGTACGGGAGAAACTTCCCTCCACGTACAACCGACCCCCGTTTTCGTACACCCGCAACGCCGTGAACCCGCCCTTGCCGTAAATAAAGAGCCGCGTGCCCAACGCCCCGTGGATTTCCCCGTTCGGCCCTTTCCAAATGTTGACGGGACCGCCGTTGGAAATGAATTTCGCCCCCGCCGCCGTCGCCAACACCCCGAGCGCGTTCGTCAGCTTCCCGTGAATCACCGCCACGCTAATCCCGTTGACCGCGGTCATATACCCGACCGTCCGCAGTCCGCCCGACGTCATGACATAGAATCGTTTGGCGTCGCTCAAATAGGCGGCGGTCAAATTCCCATCCTTGCCGATCAACCCAAACCCCACCGATGACCCGTTCTCGTAAATTGCCGCCATCCCCCCCGACCCGGACCAACCCACCCCCAGCGACTTAAAGAGCTCCGCCGTCAAACTTCGCGCCTCCTTCGACACCCCCTTGTTCAGCCACCCCGCGTAATGGTGCAACGTCCGGTCCCCCAAACTCGTGGTCACATCCCGAATCCGCCCGGAGTTCTCGGAAGTCCCGTCCTTCAAGTGAACGAAAACCTGAAACTCGGCCCCGCCCGTTTCACGAATCATCCGCGTCGACCACTCGCCCGACTCAAAGAAGGTCATCCCCAACAGCGCCCCGTCGGCGCCCACCGCCCGCGCGAACCCGTCCAGCGTCTTCACGTCCGCTATCATCTCCACCCGCGCGCCGTCCCCTCGGTAACCCACCACGCTCACCGACAGGCCCCCCTTCGTTTCGTTCAGTGACACATCGGCGATGGCCCGGGCCCCTTCCCCCGTCCACATGGCGTTCAATCGCGGATCCACCGACTCCCCATCAATGGAAAGAATTTCGTTTTGGGTCCACGCCACCCAATGACCCGCCTCCAACCGATCGCCGCTCTGGGTTTTTCCGCTCCATTTCAAGGAAGCCCCGTCCGCCCGCTCCGCCGTGAATGTGACCACATTCCCGTTCTTGACAACGCGCAGGTCGGAGTCGACCCCCACCGCTTCCATCTTTTGGTTCAACGCCATTTTGATCGCGTCCGACAAACTCGTGTTGACGATCCGCTTTCCGTCGGTCTCAAAGAACCACAGTTTGGCCACACTGGCCGCCGCCTGATCCGCCCGGAGATCCGCCGCTCCACCGAACGTCAGCGACAATCCCGTCCGCGTGATCCCCGAACCCGACAACGTCCACCCGCCTTTCTCTTCCTGTCGCAAAGACAAGGACAACGACGCGCCGGCGAACCGCTCTTGGGTGGCCACCACCAGCGCCACAAGGCTCGCCGCCCCTTTCCCCATGAAAAAGTCCGCCGAATCCGCCCCCTCCAGCCGAACCGCCGCCCCCGCGATCCGGTCTTTCCCGGTCACCAGCAGGACCGTGCCCTCTCTTTGGGTCGCCCAAGCGGCGTCCTCCGCTTCCCCGCGCCGCAACACCTCGATCTCGTTCCGAATCAGCGTTGACCCGTCCGCCAGGGTTTCCGCCCCGCGGAAATGGATCTCCACCAACGCGTCCCCCCGCCGTTCGAACAACCCGCCGCCCTCCGCCGTTTTCACGAATTGTCCATCGCTGGCCAGAGAGAAGGAGGTGTCCGCTTTCACCTCATAGTCACCGTGGGTGAAATTAATCGCCGAGCTCAAATGCGCCCCCGCGCCGAAAAGGATCGCTTTCCCGTTTTGGAACTCGATCAACCCCCGGGCGACATACCCATCGGCCTCCTTCCGCATGATCTGCGCTATCGTTTCCACCTCCGGCAGGGATCCTTTGCCTTTGCCGCCGCCGTCCACGTTCTTTACTTTCAGTTCGGCCGTGAGCGCGTGCGCCCGCCCCACAAGATCCGACGTGCCGTCCAATTTGAATTCCAACTGCAGATGGACGTCCTTGTTTTTTCCCGATTGGGTCAAGAAGGTCAGTAAGTAGGTTTTATCGCCGTCTTTTAACTTCGCTTCAACGGTGTCGACCCCCGCCACCTGGAGGCGCCCGTTCACCACCTTCAAAAGCAGGCCCCCTTCCATGTTTTGGGCGTCGATCGTCATGCTCCCCTCGGCGGTTTTCACGATCAATTGGTCGTGGACCCGCGCTTCCTTGAGGTTTTCCCACACCTGCCGTCCTTCCGCGTCCACCCTCATAACCACCGGCCGGGAAGGATCCTCCGCCTTCACATGCAACGCCCCGTACCGCCCGCCCGTGATCTCCGCATCGGTAATCTGCAACCCCATCTCTCCCATCCGGAATTCGTTCGCCTCAACGCCCCCCGCCAACTCTCCAGAAGTTTCAAACACATACTCCCCGGTCGCCCGGTCGATCACCATCGATTCGAACTCCACCCATATGTCCCCGAATCGGAATTCACCCCCGGCGAACTGGGATAACATGCTTTCGCTCGCCGTGGTGAGACGGCCGTCCGCCCCCGCCACCGACATCGCCGCCCCGTCCTTGGTCTTTTCCACGGCAACGGATGACGCACTGCTCGCCACGGTGCGACCAGCGAGCGTTTCGCCGCCGCTCACCCTCTCCCCGTCCCCCTGAACGGGTCGGCGTCCCCCATCGGAGACCTGAAACAACCGGCGGTCTTCGCCGGCCATCAACATAGACACCCCTTCTTTCGTCCTTTTGACGGCCGCGTAGAACGTCTTGCCTTCCGCGTCTCGCCCGATAAGGGCCGTGCCGCCGCCAATCACCTTTTCCCCGAACACCAAGATTCGATCGTTGTCCTCACGGGCGTAACGCGCCTCCGTGCCTTCTTTGAACGTCACCACCTTGTCCTTCTCCACCACCACTTCGGCGGCGTATATCCGCTCGTTGCCCAATTTATCCGTGGCGATCAAAATGGTGTAGACCGCCGCGGCGCCGTCCACCAACCCGCCGCGCCGGGCGTTTTCGATTTCTTCCGGAGTGGCCTTCCGCACATCAAGGACCAAGTCCTCCCCCAAACGGACCGGCCCGGCCAAGTTGCGTTCTTCCAACCACGCCGCCGCTTCCGGAGTCGACAACAATGTTTTTTTGCCGTCCTCGTTCAAAAGGAACTTGTCTTTATCAAAATAGCTCAACTTGTCCGCGTCTTCGCCAACCCCGTCCTGCCAGGTGTGTTTGGCGTTGGCCAATTGGTTCGGCAGGTCATCGGTCCACAGCGCCCATTTCATGTTTTCAATGAACGAGCCCAAGGAATCTCCGATGGCGTAGATGTTTTTGATCATCTGGGTCAACACCGCCGAAGCCATCATGCCGCTGTTGGCAAGATACCCATAGACGGACTGCACGCGTTCCACGATTTTTGTCATCACGGATTTAACGACCCCGGCCATAATCCGTTGCCAAGCCCCGGAATCGAATATTGAAATGCTCGGGAACAGACCGGGTTTGTCAAAGGAGAACAAAGAGGTCACCAACGCCCCGAGCCAGGCGCCCTTCTCGCCCAGAACCCGGGTCGCCAGTTCTCCCAAAAGCAATAGCCCAAGGCCACTGGAATTCAAATCCCCTTTTAACAGGGCCTCCAAAGGATTGACGGTGTTCCCTCCCCCGTAGCCCATGGCTCCCAGGATCATGTTCGACACCATGGAACCCAGGAACCCCAATTGTGGCGCGAAATGCTGTATGAGACCGACCACCAGTGTGCCGACGATTTCTCTGACCAGGACGTTTTTCAGGGTGTCCATGGAAGCGGTGTAAATAATATTGCCAGCGACGTCTTTTGTGATTTGGCTGGCCACCTGCGCGTAGACCCCTTGCCCGCCCGCGCCTCCGAACCAGTCAAACCCCTGCACCTGCAAATAAGAAGACACCGCGGCGATGATGCCGCTCAGAAAGGCCAGTTTGATGTCCCCGGTGGCCACGTAGGTGATAATGAACGTGGTGGCGAACACCACAATGGCGGTGGCCAAGGCCGTGCCGACCGCCGCGTACAAGGCGGGCGCAACGTAAGGGGCGAACACAGCCACAACGACGGTGATGATGGCCATGATGATTTTCCCGAGAATGGACGAGAAAAATCCGCCGCCGGAGGTCTCTTGATGTTCCCAGAGTTTGTTTTCATCGACGCTCACGAGCTCGTGGTTTTCGTTGTAGCCGTTCGTCACGAGGCGCTCGCCGTCCACCGTCACTTTGGTTTTTCCCGACTTGGACTCGGTGTGGTACCGTTCTTTTTGGCTCAAGACGTTGCCGAACGCGTCGTACACGATGCTGTTCGTGTTCGACCACCCGTTCGACCCTTTGTCGTTGCTCCAAGACGTATTGATTTCCCCCGCCCGGCCAAATTGATCCAGGTTGGACAATCGGGTTTCGGACGTGGTGGTCACGTTGCCCACCACCTGCTTCGACTTCTTACCGCCGGTGGAATACTCCGCCGGCGCCCACGTCTCGCTTTTATAGTGGACGAGCCGGCCGAACTGGTCGTACTCCATGCCGTATTGGCGCATGCTAAAATCAAAGGACGTGCTGTAGCCGCTTTTCCCGGCCAGTTCGCTGTTGTCCGCGCGCGTCACCTGCCCCTGGGCCGTTTGCTCCACCAGCCGGTTTTGGCGGTCGTAGGCCTTGGTGATCGTGACCCGCGCCTCGCCGTTTTGCCACCCCTTCAGTCCGTCCGACACCCCCGGAACAAGTCCGTAGTGGGAGGGACCCCACTTGACCGTCATGGTCCGTTCAATTTCCCGACCCCGGCTGTCGTACCGAATGGAGTGAACCGTCACCTCCGCCGGCGCTCCGCCGTTCTTGGAGAGGGTTCCGCTGTAGGAATACACCCGACCGTTCGCGTCGTACGCGATGTCCCGACGGGTGGTGGTCGTCGTTCCGTTGCCTTCGTCCCATCGGTGTTCTTCATCGGCCCCCGCCCGGCCCTGCGCGTCGTGGGCCGTCACCCGCCGATCCACCGCGAAGGCGCCGTACCCCTGCCGCCAACCCCGCTCGTGCTGGTTCGTCACCCGGCCTTCGGAATCCAAAAGGTCCCACGACACGGAAAGCTGTATGGAGCCGTCCACCAAACCGATGGTGTAGGTGCCGCGCACGTTGTCGCCGACCGGCCTCGCCGAGGTGTCGATGCCCATCTCTTCGGGGGCGGACGGAGGGAAAGGCAGCGCCCCGCTCGTTATCGCCGATTGAACAAAGCCGCTGGAGAGATCATAGGTCCTGGAATTGGTCGCCTTGCCGCCCACGGTCCCGAAGGTGTGGCTTCCGATCACGTTCCCGGCGGGATCGTATATATCCCGTTGCACGTAATGGGCCGCGTCCCCGGCCTTCGTCCCCACGATAAAGAGTCCCTCGTTGGCCCGCTCCTCCCCGATGGACGCCCCCGCGTCAAAGGGCGGGACACCCCCGGCTTGTTGTTCCCGATAACGCTCGCCGTATTTCGATTCCCATTCTTCGCCCGAAGACAATCCGGTCTCGGCTTTCCACGCCGCCAATTGGGCCTCGTATTGCCCCACCGCCGCGTCGTATTGGGCCACGGCGGCGTTGTAGCCCACTTCGTCAAAGGATTCATCAACGTAATAACTTCCCTCCGAATCTCCACTGCCAACCGTCACAAAATGGGCGGGGTTGACAAATTGACTCCGGTCCACCGCCTGGGGCGGTGTCGGAGGCGGCGGAGGCACAGAGCCGGCCTCGCTCAATCCATCGTCCGGAGTCGGGGGGTTCAACCGTCCTTCCTGAATCGCTTTCTGGACCGCCGGCGCCGACAGGTCATAGGCCGAATAATGATCCGCCGCCGTTGTGTCTCCGATCAAATTCCATCCGTCCACCCGCTGACCGATCACGGCCCGGGTTTCCGCGTCCACGATGTCGTGCGTCACGCGCGCCACCATATCCCCGCCCAGCATCCCCAAAATAAGCCGGCCGGAAGCGGGGTCCAATTCCCCCACCTCCGGCTCCTGGATCGCGATCTTCGGCAACAACCCCTTCTCCATCGCCTCGATCACGGACGCTTTATTTATGTCATAGGACGCGTACCGGTCCACCGCCGGCGCCGTCTCCCCTTCCGTCACAGACACGACGTAATCGCCCACCGTCCTTCCGTCTTCGTCCCGAATCGCGTTCGTTTGCCGCAGGAACGGGTCGCCCTCCACGCTCCGACCCAAGGTCAGACTTCCGGTCCCCCAATCAACCGCGCCCAGCGGAACGTTCCCGTTCCCCAACAAACCATATTGGCTGTTCCACATCTCCTCGTTGCTGCCGATGTACTGGTCGTACCGGAAATACGACGGCCCGCTTTGCGCACCCGCCCCCCACAGCCCAAGCGCCTCGGTCGATGCGCCGTCCGCGTTTTCCGGTTTCCCTTTGCCAGAGTCCGCCGTCCCATATTGACTCTTCGCCTCGGACCAGGCTTTTTGGTCGTCCCCGAACGTCCCCCACCCGAACGCCCCATACCCCCAATACTGCCCACCGTAATAACCCACAAAACCATATCCGAACTGTTGCGTGCCGCCCCCCAGCCACCCCGACTCCGAATCCCCCGTACCGGAATTCTCCGCCACCCCGGCGAACATCAACGTCGACGTCGTTTCCCCTTCCGAGCCATAGTTCACCCGCACATCCGCGTCTTCATAGAACCGGTCCACATTCGCCGCGGGGGCCTCTCCGCCCCCCGCGCCAACCCCCGCCGAATTCAGCAAAGCCCTCAAGGCCTCGACATTCGCAGGCCCCATTTCGGAAAAGTTCAACGTCATATAACTTGAAAACCCTTTTCCGGCCTCGTAATTCATCCCCACTGACCCAATCACCTGCCCTCGGGTCCCCCGAACATCAAACGAAAGGCTGAAAATCGCCTTGCCGTCCGCCCCCACGCCGAACACCAGAGTCCCGCTTTTGTAATCCAGGGCCCCACCCGCCGCCGCCAACACCTGATCCACCGTCAAATCCTTTCCCTTCGCCTCCCCCACCACCTCCAAATTCTCCACCGCCGTCGCCACAGAAGCCCGGAACGCTTCTCCCAATTCCCCTTCAAAAGTCATGACGTAGGCCATCCCACTCTTCCCCGCGTCCCACCCCAACGTCACGGTCCCCACGTCTTTCGCCCCCTGCATCAACCGGCCGGACACCGCCAGGACCATCGCCCCCTTCCCATCCACGCCGAGCGTCAACGTCGCGGCTGTAAAATCACAGGCCAACCCGGCCGCGAAAGACTCCAACAACGGCTTGAGGATCGCCCCGGCCTCCCCCATTAACTCCATTCGGCTCACGATTGAAGAAGGCGTCACCTCTTCCAAGGGACCTCCCAACACCCCTTCCAAGAACAACCGCACACGCGCGTTATCCAACCGCAGGCCCGTGAAGAGGCTCCCAAACGCGCCCGCCCCCTTGTCCCAGGCCATGCGGAGCGTCCCGACATAGATCCCGTCCGCCCCGTAATAATCGGCGTCCACCGTGAAGACAGGATTGCCGTTGGCTTCCACCCCCACGGTCACCCACCCCTCCGCCTCGTTCACGCTTCCCCCGGCCAAATAGGACAGGAACTCCGCCGCGCCGGGGGTTTCTCCCAAACCTTTCGCCAGAGCCTCCAGGGCGTTCGCCTTCCCCGTTGTCAACAAAGACCTGAAACCCTCCGCCACGTCCGACAACCGCACCGCCGCGGTCAACGAGAACGACTTCTCTTTCGTATCGTAGCTCGTCCCGATCCGTCCCCCCACACGTCCGTCCTCGTTCACCACGGCCAAACTCGCGCTCAACAACGTTTTCCCGCCGCCGTCAAACCCCATCGTCAAACTCGAGGATCCCCAATCCACCGTCCCACCCGCCATCACGGATTCCAAAACCCCCGTCATCAACTTCAAAACCTCGGGGTCCGCCGTCCCCGCCGTTATCTGCGCCGACAGATCCGCAAGGAATTTCTCCGATAGCAACGCCGCCTCCAAGTCCGCGGCCGTCTCCACGTTTTCCAAACCCAGCATTTTCCCGAGCCCCGCCGCCGTCATTTCCAGCACCCGCCGGTTCGCCAGATTGGCCGTCACGCCGGCCTGGATCCCTTCCGCCCCCGCCGTTTCGTCCAATCCCGCCGTGAACGACCCCACCACCCCGACCCCGTCGCTCACAGCCAACGATGTCGTTAACCCGGCTTTTCCATCCGCCCCCACGCCGAAGGACAACCGGCTTTCCGCCCAAACCACAAACCCGTCCGCCAAGGCCGAGAAAAACGCCTCCCCAAACAGCTGGCCCAACGTCATGGTCTCGCCGTTGATTTCAATCGTCGTCGACTTCACCAGGGACAAAAAGGCCTCCCCCTTCAACGCGGCCTCCAACGCTTCGATCGTGGTCACGCCCGTCAATCCGAACAACCGGCCCAGGCCCCCCACCACCATCGACAAGACCTTCCGATTGCCCAGGTTCACCATCACCATCAGTGAAAACCGTCCCGTCTTCCCATCCAGTTCCGCCGTGTATCCGCCCAACACCCCGTCATTCCCTCGAACCGCCAAGGACAACGACGCGCCCCCCCGCCCCGTCCCGTCATCGCTCAAACTCAGCCGGCTGTTTTCCCAGTCGATCGTACCCACCGCCAACGCTTCAAAAAGTGCCGTCCCGAACAATTCCCCCAACGTCACTTTTTCACCGTTCACAGTCACGGTCACTGCCTTTAATGTCTCCTGCAGGGCGGGATCCTTCAACGCCGCCTCAAGGGATTCCACCGTCACCATTCCTTCCAATCCAAAAACCAACCCCAGACCCCTCACGCTCATCGCGAGGACCACCGCGTGGCCAAAATTCAAATCCACGCCCACCTTCAACCGGCCTGTTTCTTTGTCGAACCCGAACGTCAACCACCCCATCACCCCATCCCCGTCCCGCAAAACCAACGACCCGCTGAACACCATCCCCCCAGAAGCATCCGAACCGAACAGCACCTCGCTCATGTTCCAATCAATCGTCCCCTTGCTCAACACGGTCAAGAAGGCTTCCCCGAACAATTCTCCCAGCGTGGTCTGCGTGCCGTCCGATAAAACAACTCCCCGGGCGCCCACCGCCGCCAACACCTTGGAATCCTTCAAAGCCGCCTGGAGACCCTCGGCGCTCAAATCCCGGCCCAACCCCAGCATTTCCCCCAACCCCGCCGCGAACCAGTTCCGCATCTTCTCATTCCCCAGGTTCGGCGCGAAGAGACGCGACAGACCGCTCTCCCCCCCCCCGGTCGAAACCATGAAGCGCCCCATCGATTCCCCGGCCCCGTCCCGAACGAGGACCGACGCGCTCAGATAACTCTCCCCGTTCGCCTTCACGCCGAAAGAGAACGTGCTCCCCGACCAATCCACACGCCCCCCCCGCAACGCCGACTCGAACTCTTGTCCGCCCAACAGCGAATACAGATCCATCTTGACCCCGTTCACTTCCATCGTGAACATCTTCATTGCCGCGATAAATCCGGCGTCGTTCAACATCGCCTCGCCCAACGCCGCCAGGGTTTTGATCCCCTCATAACCCAAAATTCCCGCCATCAACACCGCCACCCCATCCCCCACCGCTTCGTTCCTCAGGTTCAATGAGATATCCACGCTCATCCCGTTGTTGGTCAGGTCCCAGCCCAGACTCGCCCACCCCACCAAGGTCCCGTCCTCGCCGCGCACTTCCACTTTCAGAGCAAACTCCGGATCGCCGTTGTTGTCCCGGCCCATCGACAACGTTCCGCTTCCCATATCCGCCGTCGCGCCCGCGAACAACGCCGCCAAAGCCGGGGACAATTCCGCCATTCCCTTCTCCTCCCCCCCGTCCCGGACACCGTCCGCGTCGCCGTCCACCCACACCCGGAACCCCGCCACTCCTTGACTGACCAGGTAAACCCCGAGCATCTCAATGTCGGTCACCCCGGCGGGCAAGGCGATCCCCTGGACCCCAAGGATCCGGCCCAACACCGCCCGTCCCGGGTCGCTGAACAAAAGTCCCAACACACCGCGCCCCAAACCCGTTGAGAGATCCAGTTTTGTGAATCCCGTGATCGTCCCGGACTCCACGCCACCCGCGATCCCCTCCGCGAACGCCATCGCGTCTTCCGTGTTCAGCCCGTTCAACAGATCGATCGCCCGACTGACCCCCCGCTCGCCCGAGATCGCCTCGTTGGACAATCCCACCCCGAAGAAATCTTTTCCCCCGCGGACCACCGTAAGCTCGATGCCCGGGGTGCCGTCCTTCCCTCGCCCCCCCTCCAACACCATCCCGTTTTGGGCGTCGTGATCGTACCCGGGCATATAAAACCGGAACCCCTCGATCGCGCCGCCCGCGATCTGGTTGGCGCCCCACGTCCCCAACGCGTCCGGATCCGTCAGCGGCGCCTCGGAGAACATCGCCATCCCCGCGTCCACACTCGTCGTTTCCGACAACGTCAAAGTTCCCGCGGGCACCATCCCCGTTTTCGCGTTGCCGTCCTTATCCAATTCCCCGGTGGGGGTCTTGACGCTCAGGCTCAAATGCGTGGCCGTCCCGCCGCTCCCGTCATCCGCCAACGTCATCGTGTAGACCCTGTCCCCTTCTCCGATCTGCATCGAGACCGAGTCCAACCACGTGTTCCCGCCGGCCCGGAGAGCCGTCGTCATCGCCCGCGTCCCCTCGTAGTCGCCCGCCCGGATCAGCGACGTCAAGTCCTGGATCACCGATGTCGCGTTGGAGGGAAGAACCACGTTCACTTCGCCCGAATCCTCTTCGGACAACCCCAACGCCACCCCGATCGTTCCAACCGCCCGAGGCAGATTGATTTCCGGCGCCTCCTGCCCCGACCACGTCACGGTAACGCTCAGAGCCTCTCCCACCTTCACGGGCACGTCGAACACTTGAATGTCCGCCACCAATTGTCCGGCCCCGTTTATGGATATTCCCCCGACCCACCCGCCGGCCGTTTCGGCCAATTTATTAACAGTCGCCACCGCGTCCGCGCTCAAGGCCTGCCCGTTCAGACGCGCCCCGCCCTGCAACGACCCGTTCGTGATCGTGTAGTCCGTCATCGCGTTCCCTTTCGCGTCCTTCTGGTCCGACCACACGTGCGTGCTCGTGTTCATGATCACCGACACCGTTCCCCCGCTGGTCCAGTTGTCGGCGTTGTCCTCCGTGTGCAACAAAACCCCTGTGTCCGAATACGTGTTCACGGTCCGGCTCACGCCGCCGCCGTTGACCGTGCTGGTCGATTGCGTCGTCGATTCCGTGCGGCTGTTCATGGGCACTATTTTCCCGTTCGCGTCCTTTTCTCCCCAGACAGCGTCCGTCGTTGAATTCGTCGTCGAATCCTGTGTGCTCGTGTAACTTGAATCGCTCACGGACCTCAACACCTTGGCTTCGCCGGAATAAATCCCGTACCACACTTCCGAACGCCAAGTGGATGTCGTGTTTGTTGTCGTGGTGGTGGTGGTCGTCGTCGTTTCTTGTTTGCCCCCCGTCCCCGTTGTCGTCTCCGTCGTCGTCTCCGTCGTCGTTTCCGACGTGTTGCTGCTCCCGGACCCGCTCGCGTGCGCCCCGATCAACCGGTTCTCCGCGTCATACCGGTAGGTCGTCGTCACGCCTTCAAGAACGGAGGTGAGGAGGACCGCGTCGCCCCGGCGTATTTCATAGGTTTGCGTGCCCGAGCTCCCGCTCCCCGCCGCCGCGATCAAACGGCCCAGGGCGTCGTAACTGTAGACGATGTCTTGGGTTTCGGACTCGCTCCCGCTAAACTCGGTTTGTGAAATATCGGCCGTGGCCCCGACCAAAGGTCCCGACCGGCTCGTTGTCGTGTTTCGAATCAACGACAGTTGTCCTCCGATAATTGAGTAAACCTGATGGATCACACCCAAAGTCAACAGGGCGCCCTTCCCGCTGCCGTCTTGCGCCCCAGGGGTTTGTGTCCTGAACGAGCCTTCTCCCACGGCCCCGATCAAATCGCCATTGTCGTTGTATTGGTAAGTCATCTTCATGGTCTGTTGTTCTTGGGACCCGTCGGGTTTCGTTTCGTCCGTGGTTGTGGTCTGAGACTCCAGGCGCGCTTCCCCTTTGACCACCCCATATTCCTGCTGAATAACGGTGCCCGTGTGGTGGATCAATTGGTATTCGCCGACCCCATCCCCGTCCGGATCGTGCATCACGGTGTTCCAGGACTCCGACCAACCTTTCCCTTCCGCGTCCAGAAGTTCTCCCGTTTCGCTGTAGATGTAATTAACCTCCAGATGCGTGTGGCCGGAGTCCTCGCCGAGTTCCCCTCCCCGCGGGCCGTTGAATTCATCCGAGACCTCCGACCACAACACCGTCCGTCCCCCCACTTCTCGAAAGACCTTGTCGGTGGTTTTTTGTGCCGTTGTTGTATTTTCCAAATACTTTTGGCTGGGCTCATCCCAAACGCTTTGAGTGGTCGTCGTATTGTATTCCTGATGGGAGCCGATTAATTTCCCGGCTTCGTCGTAAATAAAATCCTCCCAACTGGTGAATTGCGTCGTGACCGCCCCCGTCACCGTTGTCCCATTCAATTCGGTCCGCGTCGCGACGTCTTTCCCATTGATTTGCCGATACCATGTGGTCGACTGGAGGGTGGTTGTGGAAATGGTTTTGGAGCCGTCCGTGTTGACGACTTCTTTTCGGGTCTCGCTGGTCCCCTCCCCGCGGATCAAATGGCCTTCCCCGTCGTAGAAATAATGCATCGTGTCCGTGCCGCCCTGCCCGTTGTCCCACACCACAAGCGCGTGCGCGATCGTGTCGTCGTTGTAAACCTGCATCGAAGCCGACTTTAACCACGATTCGCTCAGCCGGCGAAGATCCATCGCCAAGGCGCGGAACCCGTCCAGGTTCCCCGCTTGGCCCAGGGCAATCAAGGATTTCATCGCGCTCACGATCGAATCGGCGTCCGACGTGTCCAACATTGACGAGACGCCGTTCAAGTCGTTCGGTGTCAACAACACGCTCACACTTCCGATCGCACGGGGAAGATCCACCTCGTCGTCACCGGTCCCGCTCCAAGTCAAAGGGGCGCCCGCCGTCACGGCCCGGTCAAAATATTGGAAATCAACCACCAACCGTCCGTCCTCCCACCCCCCCAAACCCGACACCCATCCGCCCACTCCCGCCGCCAATCGATTGATTTGTTGAACCTGGGGCGAGGTCAATCCCACCCCATCAATTCGAGCTCCCGGTTGAAGAGACCCGTTCACCAGGGTGTAATCCGTTAACCGCGCCCCCGAGGAGTCGACCTCATCGGAGAAAGTGCGTGAAGTCACGGACAGCGATACGTTCACGCTCGAACCTTCCCAGGAATTGGAGGATTCGGTTTGGCGCAACAATCGGCCCGTTTCTTCATAGGCGTAAACGGTTGAACTGTGGCTCCCCCCCCACCCGGAGGAACTTGCCGTCAACACGGAAACCTCGGTTTTGGTTAAGTGTTGGGTCTCTCCCGATTCCTTGTCGGTCTCTTCCCACTTCGACACCGCGTTGGTGGTTGTTTCTGTGTTCGAGTAACTGCTGTAGGATGAACTAATTTCCGATCTAAGCGTCTTGGCGTTTCCATCGTAAATCCCATAGGTTGTTGTTCCGGACCAGCTGGAGGACCACGAACTGTTGTGAACCGTCGTCACGGTCGTGGTCGTCTCTTTACCGTTCTCGTCTTTTTCGGTTTTCGTATCGCTGGTGGTCCAGGAATCCCCGCCCGAACTCCCCCCCGCCCCCACGCTTCTCATCCCCACCAAGCGTCCGTTTTTGTCGTACGTGTACGTCGTCGTCCATTCCCCATCAACCGATTTCAGCACCAGGGCTTGCCCTTTGACGATCACAAAGGTTTTCCCGGCCGAACTCGCCCCGATCAAACGGCCCAAACTGTCGTAGGTATAGCTCGTGGTGACCGCGGGATCGCTCCCCGAAGCGGTCGTCGAGGTTGACATGAGCAGTTTCCCGTGAAGCACCGTGAACGTCTGCCGGCTCGTGCCCGTGGTGGTTTTCGCCGCCGCGCTTCCGTCCGCCGCCGCCGGTTCCGTCGTTGTAAAAGTCCCCGTCGATTCCCCCCCCGTCAACCGACCTTTCTCGTCATAAAAATACCGCATCGTCGTCGTCTGTTGTTCGCGAACCCCGTCCCTCCGCGTTTCGTCCGTCACCGTCGTTTGGGATGTGATCACCCCGCGGCCCTGCATCACTTTATAGGTCTGTGTGAAGCGCGTCCCATCCCGGTGGATCACCCGGTACTCCCCTTGGCCGTTTCCGTCCGGATCGTGAAACACCGTCGTCCACGATTCGGTCCACCCTTCGCCCCGCGCTCCGATCAATTGCCCTTTTTCGTTGTAGTCATAATACGTGGTGGTCCGCGTGTGAACCCCGTCCTCCCCGAGGATTCCACCTTGCGTTCCCGTATAGGTGTCCGTCACCGAGCGAACGATCACAGCCTGTCCGCCGATCACGGCGTAATCGTTTACGGTGATGTTGTGGGTCTTTTCCGTTTCAATGGATTGAGCCCAGTTTTCGCCGGCCGTGGTCGAGGTCGTCCATCCCCCCTTCCGCCAGTCGTAAGTGCGATTGCTTGTCGGGCCATCCTGGATCTGATTATTGTTGGCGTCTCCCACGATCGACCCATTGTCGTTCAGCGCCGTCGTTAGAACTTGGTCGGTTTGAAAAGATTCGGTCTGCCCCGTTGCTCCGACCAAGCGCCCCAGTGCGTCGTAGCTGTAATTCACCCAGGACCGCGAATAGGTATACCCGTGGGCGTTGGAATCCGTGATCAGCCTTCCATTCGCGTCCAGGGACCAGGCTTCCGTGACGGACCGCACGACCAGGGTTTGTCCCGCCACCACCGCGTAAACATGGCTGGTTAGGCTGTAGGTTTTTTGGCTTTCCCACGTGTTCCCGGATTTGACCTGAGTGGTTTCCCAGGTCTCCGCTCCCCCCTGGGCCCCCACCAAGATTCCCTGCCCGTTGTACTGAAACGTCGTCCAACTGGTTTGTTTGAAATACCCGTCCAACGCGTCGTTCCGGATCACATTCCCGTTGGCGTCCACCGCCAGGATCGTCGAATCCGCCCTGGACACCATCGCTTGCCCGTTCAAGACGATGTATTGATTCTCCGTGCGGGTGTACGTCGTTTTTCGTTCCCAGGAAAACACCGAAGAAGCCGGGTTGGCCGAGTCGTTCCGCACTTCTTGCGTCTGCCAGGTTTCGATCCATCCCTCCGCGCCTGTCACCTGCCCCAAATCGTTCAACGTATACAGGACAACGCTCCGGGACAAACTGTATCCATGTGTCCCTTCGGGGATCACCCGGCCCGCGTCGTCCAAAGCCCGCGTTTCCGTCTCCGATCGCACCACCACCGCCTGCCCATGGATCACGACCATTTGGTTCGTCCCGGTCACCGACACCGCTCGTATTTCCCACTTGCCTTCTTCATCCTCCGTGTTCGAGGGCGTCGTGTCCGTCCACACCGTCGTCACCTGCCGCCCGGTTACCGTCCCGGAAGCCCCCGTCATCCGACCCAGCGCGTCATAAAAATAATTAATTGTCGTCGTCATTACGCTGTAGCCGTGTTCGTTACTCCCGTACGCGGTCCCATCCCCCTTGACCGCGGTGCTCGTCGTCACGGACGTCACCACCACCGCCTGCCCATGGATCACCGCGTAGGTGTTCGTCCCGTTTACGAGCGTTCTTTGCGGCAACAATTGCCCCTTAGGGGAACCGTCCGGGTTTGTCACCACCCGTTCCTCCCCGTCCACTTCCTCCGTCTCCGCTGTAAACACATTCTGAACCTGGACACCCGTCACGCTGCCCACGGCCCCCGTCAATCGCCCCAGCGCGTCATAGGTGTTGTTCACCGTCGTCGTCATCACGCTGTAGCCGTGCTCGTTAATCCCATACGCCGTCCCATCCGCCTTCACCGCCGTGCTCGTCGTCACGGACGTCACCACGACCGCCTGCCCGTGGATCACCGCGTACGTGTTCGTCCCGCTCACCAACACCGGCGTCAGAACGGTTTCGTCCGCGTCCCAGGTGTTGTTCCGGTTTTTATCCGTCCACACCGTCGTCACCTGCCGCCCCGTCACCGTCCCCGTCGCGCCCGTCAATCGCCCCAGCGCGTCATAGGCGTTGTTCACCGTCGTCGTCATCACGCTGTACCCGTGCTCGTTAATCCCGTACGCCGTCCCATCCGCCTTCACCGCCGTGCTCGTCGTCACGGACGTCACCACGACCGCCTGCCCGTGGATCACCGCGTACGTGTTCGTCCCGCTCACCAACACCGGCGTCAGAACGGTTTCGTCCGCGTCCCAGGTGTTGTTCCGGTTTTTATCCGTCCACACCGTCGTCACCTGCCGCCCCGTCACCGTCCCCGTCGCGCCCGTCAATCGCCCCAGCGCGTCATAGGCGTTGTTCACCGTCGTCGTCATCACGCTGTAGCCGTGCTCGTTAATCCCGTACGCCGTCCCATCCGCCTTCACCGCCGTGCTCGTCGTCACGGACGTCACCACGACCGCCTGCCCGTGGATCACCGCGTACGTGTTCGTCCCGCTCACCAACACCGGCGTCAGAACGGTTTCGTCCGCGTCCCAGGTGTTGTTCCGGTTTTTATCCGTCCACACCGTCGTCACCTGCCGCCCCGTCACCGTCCCCGTCGCGCCCGTCAATCGCCCCAGCGCGTCATAGGCGTTGTTCACCGTCGTCGTCATCACGCTGTACCCGTGCTCGTTAATCCCGTACGCCGTCCCATCCGCCTTCACCGCCGTGCTCGTCGTCACGGACGTCACCACGACCGCCTGCCCGTGGATCACCGCGTACGTGTTCGTCCCGCTCACCAACACCGGCGTCAGAACGGTTTCGTCCGCGTCCCAGGTGTTGTTCCGGTTTTTATCCGTCCACACCGTCGTCACCTGCCGCCCCGTCACCGTCCCCGTCGCGCCCGTCAATCGCCCCAGCGCGTCATAGGCGTTGTTCACCGTCGTCGTCATCACGCTGTAGCCGTGCTCGTTAATCCCGTACGCCGTCCCATCCGCCTTCACCGCCGTGCTCGTCGTCACGGACGTCACCACGACCGCCTGCCCGTGGATCACCGCGTACGTGTTCGTCCCGCTCACCAACACCGGCGTCAGAACGGTTTCGTCCGCGTCCCAGGTGTTGTTCCGGTTTTTATCCGTCCACACCGTCGTCACCTGCCGCCCCGTCACCGTCCCCGTCGCGCCCGTCAATCGCCCCAGCGCGTCATAGGCGTTGTTCACCGTCGTCGTCATCACGCTGTACCCGTGCTCGTTAATTCCGTACGCCGTCCCATCCGCCTTCACCGCCGTGCTCGTCGTCACGGACGCCATCACCACCGCCTGACCCTGGATCACCGCGTACGTGTTCGTCGCCCGGACTTCCACTCTTTGGAGGGAATAATTACCCCGCGCGCTACCGTCGGCCGCCCCCGGTTTTACCTGTTCGATCCAATAAGTCTTGCCTCCCGCGTCAGGCGTTCTCCCCAGCGCGCTTTGATAAAGGGCATCGATCTTTTTTCCGATCACCGTGGCGTATTCGGGCGAAGCGACAAAATGGCCCAAAACCGTTTCCAAAGTCATCCCTTTCCCCATTTCCCCCACCCAATATTCCACTTCCGATGTACCCGCCGGCCTCCCTAAAAGGACCTCATAGGCCGCCCGCACTTGAAAGGAAGCGGGTTTCGATTTAAATTCCTCTGACCCCATGATTCCCGCGATAACCGCCCGCAGGCCCCCGGGTCCCGCCAACACCCCCATCCAAAACGCCCGTCCTTCCACATCCGCCGTGGCGTCCCGTCCCAGCAGAACGCGGTAAAGCGCGTCCACTTTCTTCCCCATCAGGTCCGAATATTCCCGCGAACCGTAAAACCCCGCCACCACGTTCGCCAGCGTCCCGCCGTTCTTGAGTTGGCCCACCCAAAACGCGAACCCCTCCGTGTCGGGTTCCCTCTCCAACACCGTACGGTACAAGGCCGCCACCTGCTCTTCGGGGGCCAGCGCCTTAAATTCCGCGGAATCAACAAACGACTTCTTCACATCTTCCAAGGACATCGTGGATTGGCCGGCGGTTGTGTCTGTGAAAACCTCTTGAACAAGGCTGCCTGTCGTCCATCCCGTCGCTCCCACCAGCCGGCCCAGAGCGTCATAGGAGTAATTCACCGTTGTCGTCATCATGCTGTACCCGTGCTCGTTGATCCCGTAGGCCGTCCCGTCCGCCTTCACCGCCGTGCTCGTTGTCTCGGATGTCACCACCACCGCCTGACCCTGGATCACCGCGTACGTGTTCGTCCCGCTCACCAGCACCGGTGTTATCACCGTCTCGTCCGCGTCCCAGGTGTTGTTCCGGTTTTTGTCCGTCCAAACCGTCGTCACCTGCCGCCCTTCGACAATGCCCGCCGCCGCCACCAGCCGCCCCAGGGCGTCATAGGTGAAATTCATTATGGTCGTCATCACGCTGTAGCCGTGCTCGTTCATCCCGTACGCCGTCCCGTCCGCCTTCACCGCCGTGCTCGTCGTCACGGACAGCTTCACCACCGCTTGCCCGTGAATCACCACATAGGTGTTCGAGCCCTTCACCTCCACCGGTGTCACCACCCATTCCCCTTCCTGGTCGTCCGCGATTTCGGGTGTCGTGTCCGTCCAAACGGTCGTCACCTGCCTGCCTTCCACGGTCCCCGCCGCCCCCACCAGCCGGCCCAGGGCGTCATATGTGTAATTCACCGTTGTTGTCATTACGCTGTACCCGTGCTCGTTCATCCCGTACGCCGTTCCGATCGACTTCACCGCCCTGGTCGTCGTTACAGACTGCTTCACCACCGCCTGCCCCTGGATCACGACGTACCTGTTCGTCCCCTTCACCTCCACCGGCGTCACCACCCATTCCCCTTCCTGGTCGTCCGAGATCTCGGGTGTCGTGTCCGTCCAAACGGTCGTCACCTGCCGCCCCTCCACGCTGCCTTCCACGCCCACCAGCCGCCCCAGATTGTCATAGGCGTTGTTCACAATCGTCGTCATCACGCTGTAACCGTGTTCGTTATACCCGTACGCCGTTCCGTCCGCCTTCACCGCCGTGCTCGTCGTCACGGATTGCGTCACCATCGCTTGCCCGTGGATCACCGCGTAGGTGTTCGTCCCGCTCACCAACACCGGCGTCACCACCCATTTTCCAACGGCATCGGTCGTGTTTTTCGGCGTCGTGTCCGTCCACACCGTCGTCACCTGCCGGCCGCTCAGCGTTCCGACGGCGCCCGTCAGAAGGCCGCCCGCGTCATACCGGTATTTCACCTCCGTCGTCATAAAGCTATACCCGTGCTCGTTGATCCCGTAGGCCGACCCGTCCGCCTTCACCGCCGTGCTGGTCGTCGAAGACCAGGTCACCACCGCTTGGCCTTGGATGATTCGATACCGGTTCTTGGTTTGAAAAGTTGTGGTTTGGTTGGACATTTCCGCGGCGTCCAATACCCCGTCTTGATTTTCGTCGTTCCAAACCATACCGCTGGTGGTGCCCGAAGCCCCGCCGATCGCCCCCACCAGGATGCCGCCCGCGTCGTACTCATACCGCATCCAACTGTCCATCAGGTTTTCCGACGCCCCCGACGTCGATTCCGCGTGGGTGAAGGATTCATACACCATGGCCTGACCGTAAATAATCCGGTAGGTGTTGGTGGTTGAAAAAGTCGAGGTCTGCTCAACCATTTCCCCCGCCCCCAACACCCCGTCTTGGTTCGCGTCGTTCCAGACGGTGGTGTCGGTGGTCCCGACGGTTCCCCCGGCGGCGCCCACCAGCAACCCGTCTTTGTTGTACTGGTATTTCACCCAACTGTCGGTCACCGTGGTGCCGGTGGCTCCCGCCGCTACCGCGTGGGTGGAGGACTCCACCACGACGGCTTGCCCGTGGAATATGCGGTAGGTGTTGGTGGTGGTGAAACTCGAGGTTTGGGACACCAATTCCCCGGGGTCCACCATCCCGTCCCGGTTGGCGTCGTTCCAGACTTGCTGGGTCGAAGTGCCCTTGGCTCCGCCCGTCGCGCCCACCAAAAGGCCTTCTTCGTTATACCGGTAATCCACCCACGAATCCGTCACGGTGGTTTTCGGTTGCGTGGTGATGGAGGACGTGGTCACATCGTCCAAGGCCCCGAAACCGTTGTCAATGGGCGACAAATTAACGTTTTCCGACGCGATGGTCGTGACCAAACCGGTGGTGATTCCGTCATCGATGCCTTTTCCAACCAATTCCCCAAGCCCGGCCGCATCCGCCGACTCCATATCTTTCAATAGCACCAAAACCGTGGTCACGGGTGCGCCTTTGGGTTCGCCTATCTTGGACAGCGGGACCCCCAACCCTTTGATTTCATCTCCGTCCACCATCTGCAAGACCGTGATGTGGGGGGAGCCGTTCCCGTCCAAAGATCCGCCCAAAGCGAACCCCGACCCCGTTTTCTTATCAAAGCCGGGGAGATTAAACCGGAATCCCAAAATTGCGCCGTCCTCCATCAAGTCTTTTCCCCAAGCCGCCAAGTTATCGGGGTTGACGACGGGCACCGCCTTTAACAAAGCCAAACCGCGCGCCACCGAAGCTTCACCGCCCAGGACCAGGTGGCCCAAGGTGTTGGCCAGGGTCGACTGCGCCGCCCCGGTCGCTGCACGATCGACTGTCAAGGAAAACGCTTTGTTATCCGAAAATACGGTCATCTGGGTGGATTCCAGCCATCCCCCCTCTTGATTAACCAACATCTCCGCCTGATTCCGGAATCCTTCGGCGTTTTTTGACCGCATCAACCCGGCCAACGTCCGGACCCCGGTGAGCGCCCCCTCCACGCGGTTGACGTAATCGTCGGCGGACAGCCCGATGGTGATGGACCCCAAAGCTTTGGGATCCATGTATTGCTGGCCCGGATTGATTTTCCAGGACAGCCCTTTTCCGGGCGTCAACACCTTGTCAAAAACGGAAAGGGTCACCTCGACTTCACCCCGGCTGTTCACCGCCAATTGGGAAATCCATCCGCCGGCGTTCGTTGAAAGGCGATTGATTGAAGCGGTTGATCCGGCGCTCAGGGAAACCCCCCAGACCCGGGCGCCGCTTTGCAGCGCTCCGTCCGTGATGGTGTAATTCGTGATTGGCCGCCCGTCTTTTCCTCTTTCCAAGGAGGTCACGGTGGTGGACGTATTCATGCCACCTTCCACAATTGCCGGGTTGTCCCAGGACTCCTCGTGTCGCCGTTCGCCGACCAATTGCCCCTGCGCGTCATACAGGAAGGTTTGGCTGCTGGTCCCGCCTCCGGAATAGTAAACGGACGACCAGGCCGTGGTTTTGGTGGTTCCCGTCATGTGGTATGTTTTTTCCACCATCACCGTTTCGGTCACAGTTGTGGTTGTTGTTTTGCCATCTTTTCCAGTGGTTGTGACGGTTTTGGTTCGGCTTTCCGGTTCCATTCGCTTCTCGATCCAGGACTCCGTCTTGTTGGTGACCACGTTGGTGGTCGTCTGGCTGGAATAGGACGAACGGGTGTCGGTCTTTGTCGGTTTCGCGGTTCCGTTGAAAATGATGTATGTCGAATTGGCCGTCCACCGCATTTCGTAATAAGAGTTGGTCGTGGAGGTCGTCACGCTGGTGAAACTCTTGACGATGCCGCCGGAGGTCGTGCTGCCGGATTCCGACCAAGAGGACGTGTAACTGGAGGACCAATAACGGCGCCCGGAAGCTCCCCCTGTCGCGCCGATCAACATCCCGCGGGCGTCATAACGGAATTCCATCCAGTTGTCGACTTCGGTGGTCGTCCCCCCCACCACCTCCACCGTGTGGGTCGTGGACCGCGAAACCACCGCTTGCCCCTGAAGGATCCGGTAGGTGGAAGCGGAGGTGAAGGTCGATGTGGTGGACGTCAACTCCCCGGCGTCCATGACGCCGTCGCGGTCCCGGTCGTTCCAGACGGTGGTGCTGGTCGTGCCCGACCCGCCGCCCGAGGCGCCCACCAGGAGGCCCTGCGCGTTGTATTGATAACGAACCCAATTGTCCGACACGGTGGTCGTCAACCCGGAGCTGGTGACGGTGTGGCTTCGGGCTTCCCAGACCACCGCCTGCCCCTGGACGATGCGGTAGGTGTTGGTGGTGGTCGTGGTGCTGGTCTCGGTCACCCGTTCCCCGGGGTCGATCGTTCCGTTTTGATTCGCGTCGTTCCACACGGGCTTGGTGGCGCGCGACGTGGCCCCCCCGGTGGCCCCCCACAAAATGCCCTGGGCGTTGTATTGGTACCGCACCCAACTGTCCGTCACAGTGGTGGTGTTGTCAAAGACCGATTCCGTGTGGGTGAACGATTCGTACACCACGGCCTGCCCCTGAACCACGCGGTAGGTGTTTCGCGCGCTGAAGGTTTGGGTTTGTAAGACGATCTCCCCGGCGTCGATTTGCCGGTCCTGGTCGGCGTCGTTCCACACCTCCGTCTTTGACGAACCGCTGGAAGCCCCGTCCGCCCCGATCAACATGCCCTGGTTGTCGTAGCGATAGGTCATCCAACTGTCCGTGACCGTCGAGGTTGTTCCCGCCACGCTTTCCGTGTGGGTGGTCGACGCCGTGACCACCGATTGCCCCTGCAAGACCCGGTACGTGTTTTGGGACGAAAAAGTCCCGGTTTGCACGACCATTTCCCCGCCGTCCTGTACGCCGTCCATGTCCACGTCGTTCCAGACCGTCGTGGCCGACGTGCCCGACGACCCGCCCGTCGTTCCGGTCAGGAGACCGTCCCGGTCGTAGGTGTTGGTCGTCCAACTGTCCGTGGTGGTCGTTGTCGTCCCGGCGACCGCCACCGTGTGGGTGGTGGACCGCAACACCACCGCCTGCCCTTGGGAAATCCGGTAAACGTTGCTCGTCGTAAACGTGCTCGTTTGGGACACCAACCCGCCCGATCCCCCGTCCGGTTCGTTTTTGACGAGGGTCGTCGTGGTGCCTTGGGTGCTTCCCGTCGCCCCGATCAGCACGCCCAACGCGTTGTATTGGTAATTCATCCGCGTGTCGGTCACCGTGGTGGCGGCCCCCGCCACCGCCACCGAATGGGTGTCCGACCGCACCACCATCGCTTGGCCCTGGAGAATCCGGTATTCGCTTTGGGTGGTGAACGTCGTGGTTTGGCCCACGCGTTCCCCGGCGTCCATGACGCCGTCAAGGTCCGCGTCGTTCCAAACGGTCGTGATGGTCGTGCCCGTGGACGTTCCGGTCGCGCCGATTAAAACCCCGTCGGCGCTGTATCGATACTGGGTGATATTCAGGGTTTCCGTCCGCACGTTCCCGTTGGCGGAAAGGGAACTTGTCCGCGCTTCCGACACCATCGCCTGGCCGGCCATGATGCGGTACGCGTTGGTGGTGTTGAAGGTCGTCGTTTGGGGAACCCGTTCACCCGGTTCCATCACCCCGTCCTGGTCCGCGTCGTTCCAGACCACGGTGGTCGTTGACCCCGTGGCCGTTCCGCCCGCCCCGATCAACTGGCCCCGCGCGTTGTACTGATACGACGTGACGCTCGTTGTGGTCGTTTGCGTCAAGGGGGTCCGGGTCGCCGATTCGGACCGGGACACCGACAACATCGCCTGACCGAGAAGGATTTGGTAAGAGTTAAAGGTCTCAAAAGTCGTGGTTTGGACAACCATCTCGTCCGCGTCCACCACGCCGTCCATGTCGTTGTCGTTCCAGAATTGGGTGGTGCTCGTCCCGGTCGCCCCCCCCGTCGCCCCCACCAAACGCCCCGCCGCATCGTACCGGTTCCGGGTCCAGGAAACGGTTTGACTCTCCCCCAGCGCCGTCGTGATCGACGAATTCGATCTCGACTCCAGCAGCACCGCCTGCCCGCGAATAATCCGAAACACGTTCGATGTCTCCGCGTGGGTCACCTGGTCGAGCATCTCGCCGTTGTCGACGACCCCGTCCGCATCGGCGTCGTTCCAGAATTTGGTGGTCGTTGTGCCAAAAGAATCCCCCACCGCCCCCACCAATCGACCCAACCGGTCGTATTCGAAAGCCATGGCGTTCACGGACGTCGAGCGGCTCGCCCCCACCGTCATGGACGACTGTGTCACCGACCGCACCACCTGCGCCGACCCCTGAATGACCACGTAATCGTTCTCCGTGGCCACCTCCGTCACCTGATCCATCATTTCGCCGGCGTCGATCACCCCGTCCATGTCCGCGTCGGACCAGACCTCGACATTGCTGCGCCCCTCCGACCGTCCGTCCGCCGCCGTCAACCGCCCCACGGCGTCATAAACAAATTCCACCCGGGTCAGCACCCGGCTGTACCCGTGTTCCCCTTCGGAGAGAACGCGCCCGGTCACCGGGTCCACCCCGCGCGTGGTCGTGTCGGAGCGTATCACCCGCGCCTGGTTGTTGATAATGGCGTAGGTTTGGCGTATTTCGGACAGCGTGCGGCCCGCGACCTCGAGCGTGTCGACCGTGCCGTCGTTGTTCGTGTCCGACCAACCCCTTTCAACGGAGTCCACCGTCCCCGTCCCTTGCGCCCAGGCCAGGTTCCCCACCGCGTCGTACCCGTAACGCACCGTCATGTCCGACGTGGAGACGCTTCCCGTTTCCGCGCGCAGGATTTGACGGGTCTTGTTCTCCTTGACCAACGCCGTCCCGTTCATCACAACATAAGTTTGCGTGCCGGAGATTTCCATGGTTCCCGCCGTTTCCCAGGCGTCCATGTCCCCGTCTTCGTCCAGGTCGGTCCAACCGTAATTGGTGCCCGTCCCGCTCACCACCGCCGACGCTCCCGTCAATCGCCCCGCGGCGTCGTAAAGATACGTTATGACGGTTGTCTGGTCCAAAACGCTCCCCTGCGCAATTTCGGAGTGGGTTTGGGTGGTGGAAATCGAAACCCGGGCTTCGTTCATCACGATCTGATATTCCTGCGTGATTCGACCGCGGACAAGGGAGGTTTCCACCACCTCCCGGACACCGTCCAGAATCGTCAAGCCCATCTCCGTCCCGTTAAAATGTCCCACACCGCGCGCGTTCAGCAGGGTTCCCGATCCGTCGTAGTTGAAAGCGGTGCTCAACACCGTGTGGTTGCTTCCACCGTCCGCCCCCAGCGTGACGGTCTCCGTCACCGACGACAACAGCTTCAAAGAAGACCCCGGCGCCCCGAACAGCTGCACCACCGCGCCCCCCGTTCGATTGCCGAACCCGTCGTCCGATCGGGTGTCCATCACGCCCAACGCCCCCATCAATCGGCCGTGGGCCCCGTATTGGAACACCATCGAAGACACCGACGCGGACGTCCCCCCGCCCACGTTCGCCGATTCTTGACGCGAGGATTGCCAGAGAGCTTGCGCCTGCCCGTTGAACACACCGTATTCCTGCACCGAAGACGCCCGGCTTTCCGGCAGGGTGGTCAACCGGTCCACCCGACCGTCTTGGTTCGTGTCCGTCCACACCGCCGTGACCGTCCGGGACGCCGTGCTGGAGGTTCCCCCCTGCAGCCGTCCAGCCGCGTCATACCGATATGTGAGCACGGTCTGGGATTCCGTCCAAGACCCATCCACATTGTCCAACCGGACATCGGAGGTTTGACGCGACGCTTGCCCCGCCCGGTTGTACTCAATGGCCACGGTCGACACCTGGAGGGCGATGTTGTTCGCCGGGTCCCGCCCGGTCTCCCGGTATCCCACCACCTGGCCGTTTTGGTTGTAGCGCATGTTTTCCCGCAGGGTCGTGATCGTCACGTCTTGCACCTTGGTCACCGCCAGCGTCGTCAAACGCCCCGACGTCAACCACTCCGTCATCAACCGCGCCGCCGTCCGCCCGCTGGATTGTTCTTGTTGGGCCAGAAGGGCGTCCAACGCCTCGGGGGTCAAAGTCGTTCCGTCCAAAACATACTCCGTCACCGGCACCACCCCGCCCAGGTGGATCGTCATCGTCATCCCGGCCGGCCGTCCCCATTGATCGTAACCGATGTCGCTCAACGTGCTGGTCGTGATCGAACCGTCCGCCCCGAAGGTGGTTTCCACCGACCGGATCACCCGGTTCAAATCGTCGTACACCAACCCCGACGTCACGGAAAGGGTCGTTTCGTCCAAAGCCTCCATGCGCGTTTCCTGGGTCAACACCCCGGACGCCAGCAACTCTTCCAACGTTTTTCCGGGATGCGCCATCAACAGCGCCGCCACTTCCGCGCTCGTCAACGTTCGACCGCCTTGCAAATAATAGACCCGCGATTCCATCCCGAATTGTCGTGTCAGCGTCCTCGACCCCGTCAGGCGTTCCTGATCATCGTAGGTCAAACCCGTCACGAATCGCTCCACGTTCAACCCGTTCAACACCGTCCGGTCAAAATATCCCGCCATTTGTCCGAATCGGTTGTATACCACACCGCTTCGCTCCAACGTCTCCAAAACGTCGAGGTCGAAACCCATTTTGCGGGTGAGAGCGTCAAAGCCGGCCGTTTGCCCGGCGGCGTTGTAGACCAGGCTCGTCACCTCCGAAAGGCGCACCACTTCCGGTTCGCTCGTGCTCGAGGCGGCCTCCTTATATCCCAGGGCCTGCTGGTTGGCGTTGAAAGACGTTCCCGCTCGCACCAAATGGGTCTCTTCCATTAACGCGGTGGTCCCGGACACCCCCGGCGCCATTTCGCTCTCCCCCCACCGCCGCGTCACCCGCGCAAACCCCGATTGGCGATCCGTCGCCGTGTAGGCTACCCCCGCCACCCGCGACACCTCCACCGTTTGTCCCGTCGGCGTTAAACTCCCCCCCAGAATCGATGCCCGCTCGCCCGCGCTCAAAGAATCCCACGTCCGCTCCGCCCCGCCGATCTTCAACGTGGTCCCGCCGAAACGCACCTCGTCATAGGCCGCCGCCCGGTCGAACCCGTCGTAAAGGTAATTCCCCAGCCAGATCGTCGTCGTCGTGTCCACCGCCCCATCCGGCCCGGTCCCGTTTTTCTTGATCGCCTGTTGCGTCCACACGGTCCGCTTCAACGCGTCGTGGCCGATTATCGTTTCCGTCACCGTCACTAAATCCGGCGCCGCCCCGTCCCGCACCGTTTCCGTATACGCCACCGCCAACGACCGGGCGTCGTACACGGTGCCGGCTCGATCCGTCACCACCAGCGCCTGGGTTTCTTTTTTCATCTCCTCGTGAAAACCCAAAACCCGGTCGTGGACGTCAAACCCCGTGCTCGTCCAATCCTGAACATACCCCACGCCGTTCTCGTCCCCCGAACGCTCGTAATGCTGAAGGGCCCCGTAACGCGAATACGTCATTTGATTTTGATCAAAGGAATGGGCCGTGGATTTTTCCCAGACAATCGTGGCCCCCGCCAACCGGAACGTTTCGCCGTTCAGCGTGGTTTGACCGCTCGACAACAACTGCACTTTTTGGGCCGAGCTTAAATCCGCCCAAGAAACGGCCATCCCGTTCGTCAGGCTCAGGCCCAGCTCGTCCAAGGCCATCTCCGCGCCCCCCACCAAGAACGTCAGGTTTTCCAACCACAACAGCCTTTCCTCCGGATGCAACCCCAATTCTTCCCAATTCGACGGAAGCACCAGCGTTTCCACGCTCCGCCCTTCTTCCGTCTCCTCTTTATGATAAGAGGCCATTTGCCCCAACCGGTTGTAGGTGGCTCCATTCAGGACCGACCGTTCGCTCTCCGTCAATCGGCCGTCCGGGCTGCGTCGGTCAATCAATGTCTCGTGGCTCACCGCCTGGCCCAGCCGGTTGTAAAGCGCGTTCGCGAAGGTTTCCGACTCCACTGTCTCCCGCGCCAAAGACCCATCCGTATCGTAAATCCGTTTGACCCGCTCCTCCTGCCGCAAAAACACACGTCCGGCCAGGTCGTACAAAATGGGCCCCTGCGTTAGAGTCCACTCCGTTCGAACACCCCCGCCGTCAACTTGGGTCCCTTTCTCGTCCATCCCACTCGCCAGGCCCGCGCGGTCGTAATGAATCCCTGTACGTTCGCTCACCGTCACCGTGTTCAACGGATCGTGCTCAATATCAACGACCGCGATCACCCGACCGGCAAAATCGTATTCAATGCCCTCTTGATTATGGTGAGTCGGGTTCCCTCGATCGTCAATTTCGATTTCCTCATACCCCGTCACCAGCCCACGCCCCCCGTAGACGGCCGTCCACACCCTTTCGTTCCGGTTCCCCAATTTGTCCAGCGTCTTTTCCGTGTAGCCCACCAGGTGGTTGCTGCCGTCATACGCCATCGACAGACGGTCGTTTTCTTCGTAGGTGGACAAAACCTGCCCCCCCGTCCCCAGGTCCGTGCTCCGCACCTTTTCCAAATAACGCGCCATCCGCCCCAGCGCGTCATAGGCCCCGTCCCATTCCGTCCCCGTCCAAAGATCCGGCCGGTCCGTTCCATTCTCCGTTTGGGTGTAGTGAAGCAGGTTCCCGGCAAGGTCGTACAACATGTTCGTCCGGGTCGTTCGCGTCTCCACATTGTACAGAGCCCCCGGCGTCTCGCAGATTTTGCTCCGCACTTCCTCGGACCCGTTGATCAGACCCGCCCCGTTGTACCCCGTGGCCGTCCACGTGAGCGTCTCCTCCGTATCGTCCGCGTTCCCCGTTGTCCGGTCCTCGTAGGCGACCATCCGCCCCACCGCGTCGTATTTCATCCCCGATCGGGTCGTCCGTGTTTCGTGTTCCCCCGCCTCGCTGATCCCCACCCAGGTTTCATTGAAACCGATCAATTGATCGTTCGTGTTGTATCCCGCCGCCGTCCAGACATGTTTTGTCTCCATATCCGGTTTGTCCGACGCCACGGTCGTTTCGGTATACCCCGCCGAACGACCGTGGTCGTCATAATAGACGTCCGTCTTCGTCGTTTTCGTTGAGATCCGGTATACTTCTTCTCCCGTTTTATTAAACCCGCGTTCCTCTATGGCCGTCTCATCCCCGGTTTCATTTCCAAACCCGTTGTAGCCGCTCACGACGCGTTCTTTTTCCTCCACGATCCCGTTGTCCGCCTTCGAAAGCGTCTTTTCCTCAAGAAGCCGTCCTTGATCGTCGTATTTCACCCACCGGTCCGTCTCCACACGGCTCTCCAACAGCCCCGTTTGGGTCTTCACTTCATGCCCGTACACCAACCGACCCGCCGCGTTGTATGTGACACCTGTTATCTCCACCCGCTCGGACACCCCGGGCGTTCTGTTGTCCACCCAGGAATCCGTGTACCCCGTCAGTTGATGCAAGTTGTTGTGACGGACCCCGTTACGCGTCATGGTTCGTCGATGGTCCAACGTCGTGGATATTTCCCGTCGTTCCTCTTGATACCCGACGGCCAATCCCCAGCCGTTGTAGACCATGTTGCTCCGCCGCGTGACCGTCACCGCTTCCCCGGCGCGGACCTCGCCGTTCATCACCCGCGCCCGCTCCGACCCCGTCAGCCCCACCCACGCCCGCTCCACCCCGCCCACATTCAGCGTCGTCCCGTCAAACGTCGCCTCCACATACCCCGTCGTCAATCCCGCCTCGTTAAACGTCCGCCCCGTCTGCACCACCGTCGTCCACTTGTTCATCGTCTCCATCAACCGCTCGCCCGTCTCCAACACCCGCTCCGCCCGCCCCGCCTCGTGCCGCAGATTCACAGACCCCGTCTCCCGCCCCATCAAATCGTACGTCGTCTCCCGCCGCTCCGTCCGCGTCATCAGTTCCGCCGACGCCGTGTCCTGCACCGTCTCCACGTACGTCCGCAGCAACCCCTGCCGGTCGTACGCCGCCCCGCTCCGCTCCACCACACGCGTGTTCGACTCCCCCGCCCCCACGCGTCCGCGTCGTCTCCCGGTACCCCGTTTGATTGCCGAACGTGTCGTACGTCGCGTTCTCCACCGTCACCGTCGTCACCACGTCCGGCGCGTCACTGCTCCGCCGCGTCCGCTCGTACGCTTCCACCTGCGCCAACCCGTTGTACACCAGCCCCGTCCGCGCTTCCACGCTCCGCGGCCCCAACGTCCCGTTCCCGTGGTGGTCCTGCCGAATCTCCACATATCCCGCCGACCGGTTGAACGCGTCCACACTCCCGCTCCATTCCACCGCCGTCATCAAATCCGGGCTCTCCGCCTTCCGCTCCTCCGCCTCGTAAGCCACCATCTGCCCCAGCGGATGGAACTTGATGTCGTGCCGCACCGTTTCCGTCCATCCCCCAGCCACCCCAGTCCCGTCACGCGTCTCCGTCCGCTCCTTATATCCCGTCAAAGCCCCCTTCCCGTCAAAAACCGCCTCCGTCCGGCCCGTCACCGTCACCTCATGCAAAGTCGCCTTCCCCTCGTCAAACACGAACGCCCCGTTCACCACCCCCGCCGCCTCCGCCGTCACCCGATGCGACGTCTGATTGAACGTCGCCAACCGGTTATAAGCATCGTACGTCGCCCCCGTCACTTCCAGGAAATTCACCAGATCCGGCGTCGCCGAAGACCCCGTCCGCTCCTTATACTGCCTCACCCCCACCCCGTCCTTCGTGTACCGCATCCCCCACGTCTCCGTCAGAACGGTTTCATCAAGGGCCTTCGTCACGCCCTCCTCAACCACCGCCCCCCCCCGCCGCGTCTCGTCACGCGACGTCTTCACCTGCCCCAACACGTTGTACGTCCCGCTCCACATCCCCGTCTCCACCACCGCCGTCCCCAGTCGCTCCACACGCTCCCCGTACCGCGTCACGTCGCTCAACCCGTTGTATTTGATCCCCGTCCGGTGCGTCTGGCTTCCCACCGTCGCCCCTTCAGCGCTCGACACCTGCTCCATATGGTATTCCGACAGCCGGTTCTGCTGGTCGTACAGCATCCCCGTCCGCGTCACTTCCCCCACCACCCCCAACGAATTCAACGTCGCCTCGTGGCTCGCCGTCAGGTTCCCATCGACGTTGTAGCTCATCCGGTCCACCACACGCGACATCCAACTCGCCGGATTGTTGTTCTGAACCGTCTCCTCACGGTACGTCACCGCACGCCCAAACCCGTCCAGCACCGTCCCCGTCCGGATCGTCTCCGCCACGCTGTCCAGCTCGTCTTCCCCGTCCTTCCCCTCCGTCCGCCGCACCTCTTTGAAATCCCCCGCCACCGTCACCTGGCTCCGTTCCACCGTTTCCTTCAAATCCCGCAACAGCTCCCCCGTCACCGCGTCCGTCCCCCGCGTCCGCACCTCCGTCCGCCCGCCCACCACGTTCACGATGTTCATGCTCCGCGGATCCGTCGACCCCACCGCCCGCACGCTCCGCGCCTCGTCGCTCCGCATCACACGCGTGTCTTCCACCAAAACAATGTCCACCGCCCCACCGTCCGTCTCCACCCCTTTGATCCGCTTCGTCGTCGCGTTCCCGTCCTGCCGCCGCAACGCGTCGTAATGAATGTTCCGCACCTCCGACGTCACCACCAGCGCCCCGTAATTCACCACCTCGTCGTACCCCTGCAACTCGCCCAGCACATACCCCTTCCCCGCCCCCACCGCGTTCCATTCCTTTATGGAAGTTCGACCCTTCGAATCCGTCGCCTCCTCCCGGTAGCTCATCATGTTGTGTTTCGTGTCGAACACCCCGTTCGTGAATACGCGCGACTTCGTTTCCCCGTTCTCCGTCGTCTTCTCCGTGTACGCCAACAAATCGTCGTACACGTTGTATTCCCCACCGCTAAACTCCAACACCTGCGTGTGCCCAAACGCGTCCGTCGTCGTCTGCTTGTACGCCGCCGCTCGGTCAAATTTGTCGTACTCCCCGTCCCACACCACGTTCATCACTTTCCCTTGGAAATCCGTCGCCTCCCGGTCGTAATGAATCATGTTCTCAAACTCGTCATACCCCAGGTTCGTGAACACGTCCAACTCCACCTTCCCGTCCGGCCCCGTCGTCGTCTTCTTGTACCCCGTCAAATGGTGCGAACTTCGCCCCCAACTGTCCGTTTCCCCCGCTTCCTTCCGCGCGTCCCACCGCTCGTTCACTTCGTAATCCGTCGCCTCCCACGTCACGTGCGTGTCCAAACCTCGGCTCCGCGTCAATTCGTCGTACTTCAACAGGTTCTTGTCCCCGTCGTACTCGCCCCCCACCACCACTTCTCCGTCTTCACCCCGTTCTCGTCAATCCGAAACTCGTCGAACTTCTTCATGTTCCCAGCACCGTCGTACTGGATGTCCCACCGGTGCAACTCCGTCTTCTCCCCCTGCGGCGTCACCGTCCACTCGTCCAACTTCTTCACCAACTGCGTCTTCGGCACCATCGCCTTCGCCCCATCGTGATAATCCATCTTCCGGTGCGTATAACTCGTCAGCCCCTTCACGTCCTTGTGCTCGATATCCATCGAAATCAACACGTGCGACCGGTTGTACCGCATGTTCGTGATGTTCTGCGTCACCAACTGACCGTGCGGATTCCGCGTCTTCGAATTGTAGATCCGGCTCGCCCGCCCATCGATCAGGTACGTCCGCTGGTACGTCCCGTCGTAGTTCTTCTTCACGTCCATCTTGAATTCCACCATCGCGCCAAACAACGACTTCATCTTCACCTTGATCGCTTCCATCACTTCCTTCACCGTCGCCGCCGCCAGATCCCCAGGCGTCAGAGCGCCTTCCAGACCGTCCATTTGCTGGTTCGCGACCAGCTCCCCGGCCGACCGCTTGTACTGCTCCCGGTACTTCTCCAACTCCTGGTACCCCCGGTTGTGCCGGTTTTGGTTCTCGATGTCCCGCCGCGCCTCTTGGTTCGCCACCATCTTCTCCAGCGACTTCGGGTCCAGCCCCGGCTCCGTCCCCTCCCCCGTCAGCTTCCGACGGTCGTTCCACACGTTGTCGTGGAATTTATACGCGCTCCCTTTCTTGTCCGCGCCCACAAACTTCATCAATCGATCCAACAATCCAAGCTGCCCGGCAACAACCGGCCGCTTCGACACAGGCAAGAGGGGGAGGCTTGCCGTGCCGGCGCACACCGATTGCGTATAGAACACCACCACCGCCATCGCCACCGCCGCTCCGCGGCGCACGGCGTCCAGGCTCGGTGTGTGTTTAACGAAATTCGGCGTATTGGCGATCGGCGTCGTCAAAAGACGCCAGAATTTCTTTGGTCTATCTTGCATAAGCCCCCCTTGGGCGTGGATTCTGGTACTCACATTGTAAGGGGAGAACCCTTAAATTCCTGTAAAGGATTGGTAAAAACCATGTAAAGTCGATGAAAATTATTTGAAACGGAGATGCGAAGAAGTTGTAACGGAGGGGTTTTCCCTTAAATTACCGTCGGGAATGAAGTGGCAGGGTTAAATATTTGGGCCCGGGTGGATTTGAACCACCGACCAACCCGTTATGAGCGGGGCGCTCTAACCCCTGAGCTACGGGCCCGTCCGGTCAACAACCGACCGTGAAAGAGGCAACCGCGCCGACCAACGCCCGGCGCCGGGCGGCGCCGGACAACCACAGGGCGCGCGGGAGGGACGAATATTTTCGGGCGAAGGTCGCCACCAAATCCAGGCGTCCGTCCCCGTCCAAATCCCCGGCCCAATGCACACGAAATTGCGGTTCATCCCCTTCCGATTCGTCAAAAAGGATCTGCTCCCGCCCCCCCTCGCGGATCACAACGCGTCGTCCGGACATGGCCTCGTTGTTGATTTCCAAAACAAGCGTGTAGAGCCTTTTTCCCAATTGATACGTAAGCGGGGATTCGGGCGTGAGGTCCTGGTCGCGGCCCGCGGAGACCACGGGTCCCGCACGCAAACGTGGGACGTTGCGGAGCAACAGGTCGGGGCGGTCGGGGGAAGAGTCGAGGGCGAAGCCGTCGTCCACGGGAGGCTCGGTGTCGCGAACGGCAACGGTGGCCCGGGCCAGCCGGTCACCGTAAAGGCCCATCCAACGGTCCTGAGGACCGTCTTCCGGGAAAATCTCCCCGGGGGAACGGTAGAAAACGTTGGCGGCTAAATCTTCGGCGACGAAAACCAGCGCGTCCCCGGGGCCCCACAGCGCGTCCGCCGACGCCGCCCCGGCCAAAACCAACACCGCCGCACCGCCCAAAAACGATCGTGCTCGGGCGCGCGGGGGCGGAGTCATTCCACGTATTCCCGAAGGAGTTTGCTGCGCGAAGGGTGACGCAGTTTGCGGATTGCCTTGGCCTCGATCTGCCGCACACGCTCGCGCGTGACGCTGAAAATACGGCCGAGCTCTTCGAGTGTGCGGGGGTAGCCGGTGCCGATGCCGAAACGCAGCTTGATGATCTCCGCCTCTCGGTCGCTCAGGGTCGCGAGCGCCTTCTCCACTTCCTGAGAGCGCAACGCGTCGTTGGCCGCGTGGGCCGGGGAGAGGTCGCCCTTGTCCTCCAGAAAATCTTCGAGGACCGAGTCTTCCTCCTCGCCCACCGGCGTGGTCAGGGAGATCGGCTCCTGCATGATCTTGAGCACCTGGCGCACTTTGTCCGCCGAAAGGCGCAGGGCCTTGCCGTACTCTTCCACCGACGGGTCGCGGCCGTTTTCCTGGCGGAACTTGCGCGCCACCTTGGTGAGCTTGGAAATCACTTCCTTCATGTGCACGGGGATCCGGATCGTGCGGGCTTGGTCGGCGATGGCGCGGTTGATGCTTTGGCGGATCCACCAGGTGGCATAGGTCGAGAACTTGAACCCCCGGCGCCATTCAAATTTCTCGACGGCTTTGATGAGCCCCAGGCCGCCCTCCTGAATGAGGTCCGACAGTTCCAGGTTGGAGCCCACGTGCTTTTTGGCGATGGAAACCACCAGGCGCAGGTTGGCCTTGATCAGCTGGAGCTTGTCTTTGAGAATCGCTTCTTCCAACTGGCGGATGCGGGCGTCGAGCACCAACAATTCGTCGGTGGGAATGGGCAGGAGGCGGCCCATGCGGAGCAACCGAGCCTGGATGGCCTCGATGTTCTGCATGGTGCTCTCAATGCCGCTGACGGTGTAACCCGTCAAGCGCAAAAACTGGGCCGCGGGCATCTGTTTGCCCAGGGCCTTCTGATAAATTTTCTTCAACTCCGGGTACGGCAGCTTGAAGCGCTTTTCGTAGCGGTGGATTTCGTCCTGAAACTCCCGCACTTTGTGGCCGATGTTTTTGATCTTGTTCACCAGGCGCTTAATTTTCTCCTGGTTGAGGTTCAGACCGATGATGCGGTCGACGATGTCCTTGCGCTCTTTCTCGACCTGGGCCTTCAGCGCCTCGGCCTTCTCGGCCGCCATTTTCTGTTCCAGCTTGTGCTTCAGCTTGTCGATACGGAGTTCCGCCTGCTCGATGTATTCGACCACCGTTTTCACGCGGCGGCGCATGCCCGACAGTTCGGAAGCCGTGCGACGGCCCCGGGGCATGAGCTCCTTGGGGGTCATCTCGTCGGCCTCAAGCAGCTGTTCCCAGTTCTGGATTTCCCGGTGGGTGATGGGCGACTCAAGGACCACCAGCTTCAGGACTTTCTCGTTTTCCTTGATGTTGCGCGCAAGGGAGACTTCCTGCTCGCGGGTCAGGAGGGGCACCTTGCCCATCTCGGACAGGTACATGCGGATGGAATTTTGGGTGTCGAGCTCAAGCTCAGGGACGCCCATTTCCTCGTGGGTTTCGGCCTTGGGACGGCTGTGGTCTTCGCCGCGTTCGACGACGTCGATGCCCATCTCCTCGAGCTTGCCGAAGAGGGTGTCGAGCTCGTCGGTGGTGAAATTGGTTTCCGGCAGTTTTTGGCTGATTTCCTCGTACGTCAGGAACCCCGCCTCTTTGCCGTGCTCGATGAGGCCCCGCACCACGTCTTTGTAATTTAGCGTTTCGCGTCGTTCCAAGGTCATGTCACCGTTCCGTTGGGCCCGGGGTTTCGGGCGTCGCCGCCTTCAACCGTCGGGTCAGTGTCAAATGCCTGTCAAATTTTTCCCCAAACCGCGGATCCGACCGGGCCAGGGCGCGCAACTCCCCCTCCAACCCCTTCATTTCCCTCTGCGTGGCCTGCCGTTCCAGCCCCGCCAAGGCCCGATCCAGGGCAACCCCCGGGTCCTCAAATTGTTTTCCTTCCAGCAACAGGGCCGTCAACCAGGGCCCGTCGGCTGCGCCCAGGACGGCCACGGCGGCGGCCGGTTCCACCGCGTCGCCGGCCTTCCACTGGTCGCGCCAATGGCGAAACACCGCCAAACACCGCGTGTCGGCGAACCACCCGTCGGCCTTTTCCGCCCGGGGCCACAGCGCCGGGTGCGCGCCCAAGACCTGCAAAAGTTCCTCTTCGGCGGTGCGCATCGCCGGGGCGAGTGCGGCCGGTCGCCGTTCGGCGGCCGTCGTCGAAGCCGGCGTTTCCGTCCGACCGGGCCCGCGCTCGCCCTTACGAAACATTTCCCGCTTAAGCGCCGCGGCGTCCAAATCGAGCCGCGCGGCGGCGCGCTTGACCCACTCTTCCCGCAACACCTCGTTGGGCACGCCGCCAATGAAGCGCAACAACTCCTCGGCTTTCCGCAACCGGCCGTGCAAATCGCTGAACCCGCTCAACGACGGGGCCAACAAATCCAGCCAAAAATCGACAACGTCCCGGGCGTCGGTCAAAATTTTTTCCAGGGCCGCGGCGCCCTTCGCCTGAACGTACTCGTCCGGGTCCAACCCGTCGGGCACCTGCGCCACCCGGACAAACACATCGTCCTTGAGCAACACGTCGGCCGTCCGCCAACTGGCGCGTTGACCGGCGGGGTCCGGGTCGAACAACATCACCGCTTCCTGGGCGTAACGCCGCAACAGCTTGGACTGCTCGGCCGTGAACCCCGTGCCGAGGGGCGCGACCGCGCGTTCGACGCCGGCCTGATGCAGCCCCACGACGTCCATGTAGCCCTCGACCACGACCCCCTGGCCGCGGTCCCGGAGGGCGGTGCGCCCTTCGTAGAGGCCGTAGAGATGGCGCCCCTTCGTGTAGACCGGGGTTTCCGGCGAATTGATGTACTTGGGCCCCGCGTCCTCTTCCAAAACCCGTCCGCCGAAAGCCACCACCTGGCCGTAGGCGTCCCGAATGGGAAAGATCAAACGGCCGGACAGGGTGTCTTGATAGCGACCCGTGCGGTCCGAGCGGGCCGCCAAGCCCGCTTTCAAAAGCAACTCGATGGCGACGCCGCGCTTTAAAGCGCGGTCCAAAAACCCTTCGCGCCGGGGCGCGTACCCGAGGCGGAAGCGCTCCACCGTCTCCGGGCGGACGCCGCGCTGGGCCAACGTGCGCCGGGCGACCTCGGCCTCGGCCAATCCGCGCAGGCTGTCGCGGTAAAAACCGGCCGCCTCTTCCACCAACCCCAACAGCGCGTCGCGCTCTTTGGCGCGGCGGCTGGCGGCGTCGTCCGTTTTGTCCCAATCCAGAACGATGCCGGTGCGATGGGCCAATTCCCGAAGCGCCTCGGGGAACGACAACCCCTCCAACTTCATGACGAAAGCGAGGATGTCGCCGCCTTCCTGGCAGGCGCCGAAACAATGCCAAAGACCCTTTTCGGGTTGAAAATAAAACGACGGGGTCCGCTCGTTGTGAAAGGGGCAATTGCCCTTCCACCGGACGCCCGACTGCTTGAGGCTGGGCACGGCCTCCCGCACGACCTCCAGGGGGTCGAGCGCGGCCTTGATCCGTTCCAACGTGTCTCGCGATACGCCCATGGGAGACCTCGACGCGGGGCGCCGCGCGGGCGGACAAACCGCCCGCGCGACCCCGGCATCAAGACTTATCCGCGGTTGGCGCGCGCCATACGTCGGCGCATTTTCCGTCGGGATTCAGCCAGCTTGCGCTTGCGTTTCACGGACGGGGGTTCGTAGAACTCCCGCCGGCGGATCTCCTGCATGATGCCGTTCCGCTCGCACTCGCGTTTGAAGCGACGGAGAGCCTCTTCGATGGACTCCCCATCGCGCACTTTGACGAAAACCATGATCTCAACACCACCTTTCCGGTCGACCGGAAAAAATAAAAAAGATCACGACCGGTCTGGGGACCGGCTTCGTGAATATAACGTTTTAAAATCCGAAAAGTTCCGCGCTTAACCCGGCGGCCAGCTCAAAAGCCGTCCGGCCAGGAAATGGTAATGGAGATGGGCCACCGCCTGTCCGGCGGCGGACCCGTTGTTGACGACGATCCGGAACCCTTTTTTTTCGGGGTCCACGGTTTTCGCCAAATCCCGAATGGCGCGATGCACAGCCGCCACAAGCCCGTCGTCCTCGTCGGTCAATTCCGAGACGCGCGCCACGTGTTTTTTCGGCACAATCAAAAGATGCGTGGGCGCTTGCGGGTGGATATCTTTAAAAACAATGATTTCGTTGTTTTCCAAAACAACCTGGGCAGGAATCGTTTTGGCCGCTATTTGGCAGAACAGACAATCCATCGCGGGGGCCATTATACTCCACTGGAGAGCCCAAAACAAGGTAAAACCTTAAAACAAGGAATTCCGGGGTTTTCCTCCCCCAAAGGAGGCGTCGCGCGAAAAGGAGCGGATTCGGGAAAAATCGGTCAGGTGGGCCTCGAGGTCCCCCAGGCGCAACAAGACGGGTTGTCGGTGGTCTTTGGTTTCGTCCACCGGGCCCAACAACTCGGGTCGCAGCCCCTGTCGCTCCAAAAGGGCGATCGTCTCGCCGTGGGCCAACAAAACCCACCCCGACAAGCGCAATTTTTTGCTGATGCGATAAAGCATTCGAAACAACCCCAGCGTGATCACGGCCCCGCGACGGCGGTCTCCGGGACCGGGCCGCACCGCGCCCGAAGGGATCAAAGGCACCGAAAGCAGGTACGAGAGGACGTCGGCGAAAGCGTGGCCGTAGGGGGACGCCAACGCGAGCCGGGACAATTCGGCCACTTTTTTCGACGACAAAAGGCGATTTCTTTCCTCCGCCCCCGCTTTCTCCAGGCAGGGAAGACCCAACGGGGAGTTGAGCACGAGGCGGACCGTCCCGACCACGCGGCCCACGCCGTCCTCGGCCGTGACATGGACCGACCAGGCGTCGTGGGCATCGCGGTCGCGCGCATCGGCCTGGGCGGCGGCCGGGATGAGTTTAAAGTCTTCCGCGTAGGCCTGGTGGCGCAAAACGAACACCCGGTCCACCGAACCCGGGGTGGACGCCACGTTGAAGGAAAGACCCCCCAACCGAAACGTGCCCGCTTCGGCCAAATCTTTCTCCTGCACCCCCACCGGAATCGCGCCGGATTCCCGGGCCAACATAGTCACCACCCGCGTTTGGACCGCTTGCGTGGATTGGAACATGTCCTCGTTTTGGCCCGCGTAGGGCGTGCGGCGGCCGTGATACTCGACTTCCGGCCCGATGGGCTCGAAACGCATGCCGTTCCTTTTCAAGAGGATCCAAAGGGACCGCTCGGCGGCCATCAAATGCCAGCTGGCGCCAAGCGCCCGGGCGCTGGCGATGGTGGCGTGGCTGAGACCCAAGAAAATAAGAACCCGGGCGGAGAGATCCCCCGACGCGGGGGCGGGCGCCGGACCGGCCGACGAGGGGGCCCCCAAATTTCTTCGAAAAAAAGCCATTTCCCTTTTGAAGTCCAAAGCCGAAAGACGGAAATCGCGGCTCATGGCAAACCGGGACGATTCGACCAAATGGGGGTCGGTCCGATGCCGTTCGCGCCATTCCGGCGCGGCCAGATCGAAAGTCGGCAACGGGAAAGGGCAATGGTGGATCAACCGGGCCGTCCCCACCAGGTTGCCCCGTCGGTCCAGGGCGGCGATGGACACCGCGTGGGGATCGAAACGGTCGCGTTCAAGCCCGCCGGGGTGGTCCTCCGGTTTTTCAAACCCATATTCCTCAACGTAAATCCGATAACGCAACCGGTGGATGGCTTCAAGCAGTCCGCGGTCCTCGGTGGCGAGGAAGGTGAACTCCCCCAGGCGAAATTCGACCCCGCTCATGCGTTGAGGAACGTGGGGAGGGGGCGTCGGAACGTGCCCTCCGGCAGGCCCGGCGCGTGGCCGACCCGAAAGAGCATCACCAACCCCCCGCGGTCAAAATCCTCCCCTGGAAAAACCGCGCGTAACTTTTCCATGGCCCGCGCCACGTGCCCCCGGGCCTCCGGCGGAAACGCCTCTTCCCCCAAGGATTTCCACCGGGCCCAAAAGAACGGCAAGCTGGCCATGGGTTGGAAGGCCAGCCCCGAAAGAGCCGCCGTCAACCACACCCGTTCGAAAGCCTCCCCCCCGCGAAACACCGAAGCCACCGTTTCGTCTGGAACCGTCAAGAGGCCCACCGCCGCGGAGGCGGCCATGGAATCCCGCGAGGCGTTCGCCACAACATTCCCGGCGCCGAGGGCGTTCAACGCCCGCATGACCGACCACGGTCGCGTGGCTTTCAAAAACAGTTTTTGATCCCAACGAACGAGCAAATTCCCGTAGGAAAAACCGTCGCCCGAGCGGCGGGCGTCGTCGATGTTGGAACGGAAGGCCTTGTACAAGGTTTCATGGCATTCGCGAAGGAGCACCCGGGCGCGGTCGGCCCAATAGGCCATATCGGCCAACGTGGCGATTTCCTTCCGCTCCACGCTCCACCGCAACCGCGCCCCCCGCGCCGCCGCGGCGTCGACCATGGCGGACAGGTCTTCCGGGTCCAGCGGCGTCTTGCCGTGCGGGCGCCGGTTCGTTTCCCTCTCCCACAGGATCGAGGCAAGCGGGTCTTCGGCCACGCGCCTTTGTTCGAAGAAAATCCGCGCGGGCCGGGACACATCCACCGGAGGCTCGAGACGGGTCGCCAACCCGTAAACGGACGCCGCCACGCGGATGTTTTCCGACACGGCGCCGAGCGAAATCAAGGCCGCGCGTTCCTCAAAATTGAAAAAAGAGGGGTCCGAATTTTGTTTGACCGCGATCTCCACCCCCCCCTCCCGGACGCTCATCGCCCAAGGTTGGATATTGTCGCCGGAGGGAGCCTGGAGTCCCGCATTCAATATATGTTCCATCACCGGCGGAGGCACCGCGCCCTCGCCGTTCCAGGCGGGCGCGGCCGGGGCCGAGCGGAAAAGCGGCTTCGCCCCGCGCAGTTTTTTCCGTGCCACCCAAAGTTTCAACCGCTGGAGGGGCCCCCGATTCCCCCAGCGCAGCCGCCTCAAAATCATGCCCCGGACATAGGGGTCGAATTGGAGGCACCAGGGCGCCGGCTTCAGGCCGGGCCGCCCCGTCAAAATCCGAACGATCTCGGTGGCCGCCAAGGCCGACGCCAACAAACACCCCATGGGGGTCGATGGCCCCGACTTATTGGCCAGGTCCACGCCAAACCGCCGCACCGTGTAGGCGGTCAGCCAATATTTCGGCAGCAACCCGATGTAAAAGCGCAACATCTGTTCAAAGGGGTCCATCCCGTCGTGCATGTCGAAATATTCGTCGAAACTCATGCCCCGGGGATCGAACACCAACGCCACCGTGCCGAACCCGATGGGCCCCGCCGTGACGACGGGGATTCCCTTTTCCCGCGCCCGGCCGTACACCAGCCGCCGCACTTCCGGTACGAAGAAATCCAACCCGTCCAAAAACAAATCCACGCCGTCCAAAAAAGCGTCCACGTTCTCCGCGTTGATGCCCCGATCGAAAGACCGGATGTCGAGGAACGGGTTCACCGCCAACGCGTCGGCCCGCAACACGTCGGTTTTGGGTCGGCCCAGGGTCGGGATCCGCGCGCCGTATTGGCGGTTGAAGTTGGCCGGCTCGAATCGATCGAAATCGGAAATATGGAAGGCCCCCACGCCCGCCCGCGCCAAGGTGATGAGGTGCAACCCGCCCACCCCGCCCATGCCGGCGATGGCCACGCGCCGCCGGGCCAGCCGGGCCTGGTCGTTCCGCGAAAGCACGCCCAGATTTCTCGGCAACGCTTTCAAAACGTAGTTCTCGGGGGTCAAACCCCATTTTTTAAGGGTGTCCGACCATTCGATATTATGGGGATCCATGGCGTCCTCGCTTTCTTTAGCCCGGTAAGCATACCCCCGGGGCACGCGTTTTTCCACCCGCGCCCCGCGGTTGACACCGCCCCGTTGGGGCGTTATCCTTGGGTTCGCACACTCTATTTGGATTTGGAGCGCCCATGCCACAGCGTCTTTCGCCCGCGGCCCCCCGTCCCCGACGGGATTTCGATTTCGACAGTTTTTCCCTGATCGCCCAGGGGCACAGCGCCTTTCAATTGATGTGGGCGGGGGTTTCCCTCGGGGTGTTCGATCTTCTCCACCGCCGCCCGCGTCTGCCTCTCCCCAAAATCGCCGCCGCCCTGGGCCTCGCGGCCCAACCGGCCCGCGTGCTGGTGGTCGGGCTGACGGCCCTCGGCATTCTGATCAAGAAGGGGCCCCGCTTTTCCAACGCGCCCCTGGCCGACCGCATTTTGGTTTCCACCGCGCCGCGCAGCGCGGTGCCCATCCTGGGCTGGCAAGCCCACATCGTCTACCCCGGCCTCACCGATTTCGTCGCGTCTTTAAAAAAGAACACCAACATCGGTCTCGCCCGCTTCCCCGGCCCGGGGAAAACGCTTTACGAAAGGCTCACCGCCCACCCCGCCCTGGAAAAAGTTTTCGAGACCGCCATGAGCGGCCTCTCCCGCCAGGCGAACAAAGACCTGATCGGCGCCATCGATTTCAGCCACACCCGCCACCTGGTCGACGCCGGCGGGGGCGACGGGACCAACGCCATCGCCATCGCCCGGGCGCACCCGCGCCTGCGCCTGACGGTGTTCGAATCCCCCTCCGTCTGCCGCATGGTGAGGCGGAACGCCGCCGCGGCCGGCCTGGCCGGGCGGGTGAGCGCCTGGCCGGGGGACCTGTTCAAAACGCCCTTCCCCCCCGGCACCGACGCCGTTCTCTTCGCGCACATTTTTTCCATCTGGTCCCCCGAAAAGGGGATCCGGCTTCTCAAGCGCGCCCACGCCGCCCTGCCGTCCGGCGGCGAGGTCCTGGTGTTCAACACCATGGCCCTGGGGGAAGAAACGGATTGTTTGTTGACGGCCCTGGGCTCGCCCTATTTCCAAGCCATCGCCACAGGTCAAGGCATGGTCTACCCGCGAACGGACTACGCGGCTTGGTTAAAAACCGCCGGATTTTCCTTGCGGGGCCGTGTCATCCCCCTGCCCTTCGAGCACGGCGTTCTGGTGGGACGAAAAATTTAAAGACAAGAAGACGGATTGATTTACGCTTCGGGAAGGGTCAAACCGCCCCGGGCCATCAGTCCTTCGATCACGGCCAACGCCGCCCGGGACTTCTCGTTCAAGGTTGTGTAATCGGCCCGTCGAAATCCCTCGGCGGCCCCGGCCAAGGGCTTTAACCCGGTGGCGACCACGTGCGTCACCGGGAACCCCGCCGCCGACCACAACCGCGCCTTCGGCAAATGGCGCTCCACCCCCGGCGCCATCTCCTCCCGACGAAACGCCGCCCTCAAGCTTGTTTCGTAATCTTTGATGAAGATCTCCCCCGCCTCCCGCCCGACGGTGCGCGCCATGGCGGCCATGGCTCGAGTGGTTTTGAGTCGCCCCAAGTCCACCAGGCACACCGCCCCGCCCGGCCGCAACACCCGCGCCAACGATTCAAAGCAACGGTCCAAGGCGGCGGCGTCGGGCAGATGGTGCAGCGCCACGCTGCTGATCACCCCGTCCACCGACCCATCGGCAAACCCGTCCAACCGGGTCATGTCCCCCCGCTCAAAGCGCACGTTCGCGGGCCGCCCCGCCCTTTGGTTCGCCAGGGCGAGCATGCCCTCCGACAGGTCCACCCCCACAAATTCCGTCCCCGGGTTCCACGCCGCAATCCGGCCCAACAGCACCCCCGGCCCGCACCCCAAGTCGATCACCCGCCGACACCCCGCGATCGCCTGCGACGCCAGCCGCGTGTTGAAATGGTGAATGGCCCGCAACTGGCCTTGGCCCTCGGCCTGCCGCTCGAAGGCCGCCAACGACTCCGCGCTTTCCATGACGGTTTCCGGCTCGGGTTCCCGCTCCACCACCCGTCGGCCCCAGGTTTCCAAGGCCCACAGCCAGGGCATGCCCGGGTTTGTCCGAAACATGTCTATCGATGTTTTGAGAATGGAAATCCACCCCGGTCCCGGGGCGGCCTGGCCGAGCGAATCCGTCATGGGTTTATTTACCAGGGGAACCCCGTCCTGTCAATGCGGGGGCAATGACGCGTCGGGAGGACACGCCCAAGAAGTCTTCGGGGGGGGCCTTCGGGCGTTCGTGGTCGGTCACCGGCCGGCCCCTTTTTGGCTGCTTTCAGGAGACTCGCAACATAGGCAGCCGGGGCCGGGGTGGCGCCCCCCCCCATCTGGGGATAAACTTAAAGTATGAGGCCCTTACCCGGCCATCGTTCGAAAAAAGGCTTCACGCTCATCGAGCTCATGCTCGTGGTGGCCATCATTTCTCTGTTGGCGGCCATCGCCATCCCCAAATTCGCGGACATGATTATCAAAGCCAAAGAAGCGGCCGTGCTTGGAAAACTGGCCTCGGTCCGCTCGGCGGCGCTGATCTATTACGCCGACAACCCCGAAATCGAAAACGTTTTTTCCTGGTACGTCACAGTCAATCACAATTTCAATTATCTCGTGCCGAGATACATCGACCAAATCCCCCCGCTCAAACACCCCACCGTCAGCGACCACATGGAGGGGAACGGTGTTTCCACGGCGCTCGTCGACGGGTTGTGGAACTCCGGCTGGGCCTACACCTGGAATTCCTTAGGTGGCTCCTCCAACGCTCTACCCCGCATCTACATCAATTGCACACACACCAACAGTCGGGGCGTCACTTGGAGCACATTTTAGGGTAAGAACTCCTTTCCGACGCTGTTTTGTTAAGCGTCTTCCGTGTCCCCCACCCGCGCTTTCACCAGCCCCTCCATCGCCCCCGCCGGCACCCGCACGCGGATGTAATTGTCCGTCCAACCCCGGCCGTCGTCTTCGGCCAGGGCGGTCCGTTCGGTGCCGACGAACCGCGCCCGAAAATCCGCCTTCAACTTCTCCGACAGATCCACCAGCCGCCGCGTGCGCTCTTTTAGGACGGCGGCGGGCCAAGGTTTTAATCCGGCGGCCGTCGTCCCCGGCCGCGGCGAATACGGGAAGGCGTGCAGACCGGACAGGGCCATCCCCTCAATCCGTCGGAAGGTTTCGTCGTAGGCCGCCTCGTCCTCGGTCGGGAAACCCGTGAGCACGTCCGCCGTGATCGCCGCGTGGGGCAGTCGTTCGCGGATGGCCCGCACCCGGTCGCGGTAATCGGCGTAACGGTACCACCGGCCCATGTCCGCCAGCACGCGGTCCGAGGCGGACTGGAGCGGGATGTGAAAATGGGGACAGACGCGGTCGGTCTCCGCCGCCAGGGCGATGAGCCGGTCCGGCGTTTCGGTGACTTCCAGCGATGAAAGGCGGATTCGGAACCGGCCCGGCAAATCCGCCAGTCGCCGCAAAAGTCCCGTGAGATCCGCCGACCGCCCGGATTCGCTTCTCCCGCGGTAGAGCCCCAGGCGGATGCCCGTGAAAACGATTTCGCCGTGCCCCCCCTCCACCAACCGCCGGACTTCCTCGACGACCTGTTCGACGGGTTTCGACCAATACGTGGGGCGGGTTTGGGGAATGATGCAGTAGCGGCAGGGGGCCTTGCAGCCGTCTTGGATTTTAACGAAGGCGCGCGCGCGGTGGGTAAACCGAGACAGCCCCCACACCTCGGGCGCCGCCTCGAACCCGACGCAGGCCGGGAGCGCGGCCTTTTCCGCGTTGGAATAGGCTTCCACCCGGGGCGAGAGCGCGCGCAGGTCCTCGGGCGCGTGCGTGGCGTAACAGCCCGTGACGATGATGCGGGCCCGCGCGTTCTCGCGCAACAGGCGCCGCACGAACTGGCGGCACTCCTGGTCCGCCTTGGCCGTCACCGAGCAGGAATTGACAAGGCAGAGGTCGGCGGCCTTGGGATCGTCGACGGCCACGCCGCCGCCCGCGACCATTTGGGCGCGCAGGAGTTCGGTGTCGTACTGGTTGGCCTTGCAGCCGAAGGTGTGGAAGTAAACCTTCGCGGCGGACGTCACCGGGTGTTGCGGACCCACGCCCCGGTCAGGGCGCCCACGATGGCCATGCCGGTGGCCGGCACGGCCACCAGGGGCACGAGGATCCAATAATCCGGCGTGCCGACGGCGCGTTCCAGGGCGCTCCACCGGGTGATCTGGGCGACCGTGAAGGGGATTCCGACGATGATGCCCGCCAACCAGGCCTGCCGCGCGCCCCAGAACCCGGCCACGGCGCCGAAAAAGAACAGCGCCGCCAGCAACCAGCCGGGCGAGAGCGCGACCCCGAACGAACCGAGGACGCAGACGGCCGAAACGACCGTCGCTTTGAGCGACAACGCCGACCACGGGATCGGGGATTTCAAGTTAGGAGTATTCATAAAGTATCGCCGCGGCCACAGCCATCCCCGCGGTCTCTGTGCGCAAAATTCGTTGGCCCAACGTCACGGGCACGGCCCCCCGCGCCTTGGCTCGCTCCACTTCCTGCGGGGCCAAGCCGCCTTCCGGCCCGATTATAACATGGATCGTCCTTCCCTCCGTCGATCCCTTTTCCCGCCACTCTTTCAAAGCGTCTTTGAGCGTCTTCCCCGCCTCGCTCTCCCAGGGCACCAACACCAAGTCGCCCGGGGCCACGGCTTCGAGGGCCCGGTCCAGCCCCACCGGGGCGGCCACGGCGGGCAGGCCGGCCCGTCCGCACTGCCGCGCCGCCGCCGTCATAATCTTTTTCCACCGTTCCAGCCGCGCCTCCAGCCGGTCCGCCGGCACGCGCCCCACCACCCGCTCCGTCGTCAAAGGGGCAAAGGCGTCCACGCCCAACTCCGTGCCTTTTTCCAATATCCATTCCAACGTGTCGCCCTTGGGCAACGCCTGCGCCAGCCGCAGGCGATAGGGCTTCGGCTCCGCCGGGGCCTGGGCCACCACGCGCCCTTCCACCCGCTCCGGACTCACGCTCTCCAGCACGCCCCGAAAAGCCCTGTCCTCCCCGTCAAAGAGGCCGATCTCGTCTCCCGGTTTATGGCGCAACACCACCGCCACATGCCGCGCCTCGTCGGGCGAAAGCCAAAACCGCCCGGCTTTGATCTGCTCCGGCGGCACAAAATGGTGAGGCACTAGCGCCTCCCCCGGCAAGTCATTCCAGGGGCCCTTCCGGCCTCCGGCCTGCGCCTTTGCGATCCTCGGCTTACATGCCGCAGAGAACATGCGCGCCTCGGCTCGCTTCGGCTCGGCTTCGGAATCCGATATTTCGTCATGAAAGCAACCACCGGGAGAGGCACTTATTTCCCGAAGGTTTTCTTGAAAAACCCTTCGTCGGCGATCCCGGTTTCGCCCAGGGATTGGCCCAGCTCGGCCAACATCCGCCGCTGGTCTTTCGTGAGCTTGGTGGGCACGTCGACGATCACGCGGACGAACAGATCCCCGCGCTCGCCGCCCCGCAGGGCCGGCATGCCGGACCCGCGCAGCCGCAGTAGGGCCCCCGACTGGGTGCCCGCGGGCACGTGGATCTTGATGGGTTTTTCCAGGGTGGGAATTTCCACGTCGCCGCCCAGAGCCGCCAGGGGGGTGGACACGTGACGCTCGGTGACGAGGTTGTCGCCGTCGCGCTCAAAACGGGAATCGGGCCGGACGTGGATGACGACGTACAGGTCGCCGGGCGTGCTGCCCCGCTCGCCCGCCTCGCCGCCGCCCGTCACGCGCAAAACGGTGCCATCCTCCACCCCGGCGGGCACGCGCACCGTCACGTTTTCCGTGGTCCGCGTGCGGCCCTGGCCGCGGCAGTCCGGGCACGGGGTCTCCACGGCCTGGCCCGCGCCCTGGCACCGGGGGCACGTTTGCGCGAGGGTGAAAAACCCCCGGGTGACCCGTACTTGGCCCGCGCCCCGGCAATCGGGGCAGGTTTTAACGGAGGTGCCGGGCTTGGCGCCCGACCCGCGGCATTTGTCGCAGTTGACGGCCCGGGCGATCCGCACGGACGTCTGTGTGCCCGTGAACGCCTCGGTGAGGGAGACCGTGTGGTCGTGCTGGATGTCCGCGCCCTTGCGGGGTCCCCGGCGCGAGCGTCCGCCCCCGCCGAACATGTCCCCGAAGACGCTGGAAAACACGTCCCCAAAATCGCCGCTGGAAAACCCGCCGAACCCGCCCGCCCCCTGGGCCTGGGGTCCCGCGTGGCCGAACTGGTCGTAGGCCTGCCGCTTTTCCGCGTTCGACAGCGCGTCATAGGCCTCGTTGATTTCCTTCAGCCGCTCTTCGGCCCCTTTGTCGCCGGGGTTGCGGTCGGGGTGGTTCTGCAGCGCCAGCTTCCGGTAGGCCTGCTTCAGCTCCTCCGGGCTCGCGCTCTTCGACACGCCGAGAACTTCATAATAGTCGCGCTTCGAGGCCATGGATCTCTCTTTGGTATTCTAGTTTCCAGCTTTTCCCACCCCATTGGGGGGCTTCAAGCGCCCCGTTTTCGGGGCAGCGGCCGCCGGCCTATCTGGCGGATCTTTTGCCTTCCCATCCCCCTGGGCCGCCCATGAGCGAGGATTTTGCTCGGCCGCGGATGAGCTTTTCTTTCGCCTTTCCACCCCGTCGAGGCGCCTCAAGCGCCCCGTTTTCGGGGCAGCGCCCGCCGGCCTTTCCGGTGGTTCTTTTGCTTTCCCATCCCCCTGGGCCGCTCATGAGCGAGGATTTTGCTCGGCCGCGGATGGGCTTTTCTTTCGCCATTCCACCCCGTCGAGGCGCCTCAAGCGCCCCGTTTTCGGGGCAGCGGCCGCCGGCCTATCTGGCGGATCTTTTGCCTTCCCATCCCCCTGGGCCGCTCATGAGCGAGGAATTTGCTCGGTCGCGGGTCGGCCGGCTTTGTCCGACCGGCCGATGGGCCTTTGAGGCCGGGAGTTAACCGGCCGCCGACAAATTCCGAGCGAATGGCCCCCGGGGGCGCGTTTTTGGGTCCAGGGCCATTTTTGCGCGTCCAAAAATGGCCCTGGCCGGGTGCGGGCCGGGCAGGCCCGCGACTTTTCAAACTTTGAATCAAAGAGCAACCAGTTGCCGCCGGGCAACCCCCGGCGAATTTGCTTAAAGATGTTGCCTTTAGAAGTTACTTCTTCCCCTCATCCACCACTTCCGCATCAACGACATTCTCGCCGCCCTTCCCCGCCCCATTGCCCGGCTCGCCGCCCGCCGCGCCCGCCTCGGGCCCGGCCTTCGCGCTCGCGGCCTTGTACACTTCCTCCGCCAGCTTGTGCGACGCCTTCAGCAGGTCTTCCTTCGCCTTGTTGATCTTCTCCGTGTCGCCGGCTTTCAGGGCCTCTTTCGCGTCCGTGAGGGCGCGCTCAATGGCCATGCGGTCGTCCTGGGACACTTTGTCGCCGTAATCCTTGAGGGCCTTTTCGGTGGAATACACCACCGCGTCCGCCTCGTTCTTGGCCTCGATGTCCGCCCTTTTCTTTTTGTCTTCCGCGGCGAACTTCTCCGCGTCCTGGATGAACTTTTCCACCTCTTCCTTCGACAGCTTGTTCTTGGCGTGGATGCTGATGTGCTGTTTTTTCTGCGTCCCCTTGTCGAGCGCGGTGACGTTCAACAGCCCGTTGGCGTCGATGTCGAAGGTGACTTCGATTTGCGGAAGGCCGCGCGGCGCGGGCGGAATGCCGTCCAGGTCGAAGTGCCCCAGGGAGGTGTTGCCCGAGGCCATTTCCCGTTCGCCCTGCAAGACGTGCACGGTGACGGCGGGCTGGTTGTCCGCCGCCGTGGAGAACACCTGCGACGCCCGCGTGGGGATGGTGGTGTTTTTCTTAATCAGCGGGGTCATGATGCCGCCCAGGGTCTCAATGCCCAGCGTGAGGGGCGTGACGTCGAGGAGCAGGACGTCTTTCACGTCCTGGCTCAACACGCCCGCCTGCACGGCCGCGCCCAGGGCCACGCACTCCATGGGGTTGACGCCCCCCTCGATCTTCCGTCCGACGAAGGATTCGACGAACTTCAAAACCACCGGCATGCGCGTCGGCCCGCCGACCATGACCACCCGGCCGATGGCCGAAGCGGACAAGCCCGCGCCCTTCAGCGCCTCTTCCATGGGGTGCCGGCACCGGTCGATGATCGGCTGGACGAGGGACTCGAGTTTCGCCCGGGTCAGTTTCATCTGCAGGTGTTTGGGGCCGGCCGCGTCCGCCGTGATGAAGGGCAGGTTGATGTCGGTCTCCAACACCGTCGACAATTCGATCTTGGACTTTTCGGCGGCTTCTTTGAACCGCTGCATGGCCATCTTGTCCTTGCGCAGGTCGATGCCGTTTTCCTTGCGGAACTCCTCGGCGATGAAGTCGATCAGCACGTTGTCCATGTCGGTGCCGCCCAGCTGGGTGTCGCCGGAGGTGGCGAGGACTTTAAAGTCGGCCGCCTTGATCTCCTTGTCGTAGCCCATCTCCATGACCGTCACGTCGAGCGTTCCGCCGCCCAGGTCGAACACCAGGATCTTTTGCGCCTGGCCGATTTTATCGAGGCCGTAGGCGAGGGAGGCCGCCGTCGGCTCGTTGACAAGCCGAACGACTTCCAACCCGGCGATCTGGCCGGCGTCTTTGGTGGCCTGGCGCTGGTTGTCGTTGAAGTAGGCCGGCACGGTGATGACGGCCTTCTCCACCTTGTCGCCCAAATAAGCTTCGGCGTCCCGCTTGATCTTCTGCAGGACGAAGGCCGACAACTGCTGGGGCGTGTACTCTTTGCCGTGGATGGGGATCTTCACATCCTGGCCCATTTTGCGCTTGAAGGCGAACACGGTGCCCTCCGGGTTCGAAACGGCCTGCCGCCGGGCCGGTTCGCCGATCAACAATTGATCGTCCTTGGTGAAGGCCACGTAGCTGGGAAAGGCTTTCCCCCCCATCGTGGTGCCCTCGGCCGATGGGATGATGACGGGCTTGCCGCCCTCCATCACCGCCGCGGCGGAGTTGGACGTTCCTAAGTCGATGCCAATGATTTTAGCCATGGTTTGTTACCTCCTAAAATTATCCTTCGTTTGTCTTTCTTGCCGTTCTTCGAATATTTCAAATCTTTTGCCTCTCCCACCCCATTGAGGCGCTTCAAGCGCGCCGTTTTCGGGGCAGCGGCCGCCGGCCTTTCTAGCGGCCTTTTTGCCTTCCCCATCCCCCTGGGCCGCCCATGAGCGAGGAATTTGCTCGGTCGCGGGTCGGCCGGCTTTGTCCGACCGGCCGATGGGCCTTTGAGGCCGGGAGTTAACCGGCCGCCGACAAATTCCGAGCGAATGGCCCCCGGGGGTCCAGGGCCATTTTTGCGCGTCCAAAAATGGCCCTGGCCGGGTGCGGGCCGGGCAGGCCCGCGACTTTTCAAACTTTGAATCAAAGAGCAACCAGTTGCCGCCGGGCAACCCCCGGCGAATCCGATTTGAGCCTTTGTCGTTCCTCGGCCGTTTCTAATTTTCTTTTGCGGATCTGGCCGGGCAGGCCCGCAAAAACTCAAACCGCCGGCGCGTCGTCCTTCGACTTCTCCACCGGCTCCACTTTCTTCTTCGAAATCTTCACCCGCGCCGGGCGGAACAACCCACCCTGAAACCGATACCCCTTCTGCAGGACAGCCAAAATTTTCCCATCTTCCCCGTCGGCGGTCTCCACCGCCTCGTGGATCTGGTGGTCGTAAGCCCCGCCCACCGCGGCGACAACTTCCTCCAGGCCCTCTTCTTTCAACAGGCGCTTAAACTCGCCGTAAAGCATGTCCAGCCCCAACACGATCGATTTGACGTCCGTGCTTTTGTGGGCCACGGCCTCGGCCTGCTCCATGACGTCCATGAGCGACACCAGCCGCAGCACGATCTCTTCTTTGCCCCAACGCCGGGCGTCGATCTTTTCCCGCTCCACCCGTTTGCGATAGTTCTCAAACTCCGCCTTCAGGCGCAACAGCTGGTCAAAATAGTCCAGGGCCTTCGCCTCGGCGGCCGCCAGCGCGTCCTCGGGGGTGGCCGCTCCGGTGGGCGCGGCCTCTTCTTTGTGTTTCGTTTCTTCAGTCATGGCGGCTCCCCAACATTCGGTTCATGGCGGTGGTCACCGCGTGAGACATCTCCTGCACCAAGCTCATCATCTTCGAATATTCCATGCGTTTGGGCCCAATGATGCCCAACACCCCCACCCGCCGGTCCCCCAACGTGTAGGTCGACGAAATCAAACTCAAATTCTTCAGGTCCGGCGACCGGTTCTCCGCCCCAATCTTCACCCGCACCCCGGGAAATTTGTCCCCGCTCTTCCCCGCGTCCAAATCCTGGCGGATCATGTCCCCCAACGCCCGCTTCTCGTCCAACAGGTTCACCAAATGTCGCAGTTCTTCCTGCCCGCTAAAGTCCGGGAGCGACAAAATATTCCCCGCCCCTTCCAAAAAGAGGTCATCCCCCTGGTCCCAGGCAAAGGCCGCGTCCGTCACCCGCCGCGCAAAGTCCAACAGGTCCATCTGCCTCTGGTGAATGGCCTCAATGTGGTCCAGCAGGGTCTCCCGCGCCCGGGCAAAGGGCTGCCCCCGCAACCGTTCGTTCAACAGCCGCGCCAAAGGCTCCAACAGCTCCCTCGGGTACGCCGCTTCAAATAGAACCTGCCTGTGCCTCACCACCCCCGTGTCGCTCACCAACACCGCCAACAGCCGCCGGGGGTCCAAGGCAATCAGCTCAATGTGTTGCAAGTGCGACTGGTCAATCCCCGGCGCCGTCACAAACCCCGTGTAGTTGGACAGCACGGAAAGGGTCTTCGACGTCGCCTGCATCAGCTCCTGCACCTCGCGGATGCGCTCCTCATGGCTCTTCCGGATGCGCTCCTCTTCTTTCAAGGCCAGCCTCTGCAATTGCACCAGGCTGTCCACGTAAAAGCGATAGGCTTTGTCCGTCGGCACCCTCCCCGCCGACGTGTGCGGGTGGGTCAAAAAGCCTTCCTTCTCCAGCTCCCCCATCACGTTCCGGATGGTCGCCGGGGACAGGTCCAAATGTTTCTGCGAGGCAATAAAGGCGGACCCCACCGGCTTCCCGGTTTTGATGTGCTGGTGAATCACCGCCTGCAGAAGCTTCCGCTTCCGCTCTTCGTGGTCGCTGGGGGATAGGGTTCTCATTGATTTTAGCACTCACTCATGCCGAGTGCTAAAAGTATAACACACACCCCGAGGGGGTGTCAAACGGGGGGGGTAAGAAAAGCTTGTTTATTTTTTTTGGCGCTTCCTAGCCCTGCGTTGTCTCTTTGCATAATCGTACCGATCTCTGCGTTGCTTTCTGAGGGCTTCTAATTCTCTTCTATCTTGGGCTGTTAGAATTTTTACTTTTCTAACTTCCTTTTCTAGATAAGACTCAACTGTTTCGACAAACAATGGTTTATCCAACTCTGGGGCATCGACAAATTTCTCTTCGATATCCTTAGTGAATTCTTCTCCCCGTATTCGTTTGAGAAAATTCAACTGTGTTTCGAACTTCATCTTTGATTGCTTAATTGGAGCAGAAAAAAACCGTTTATATTTTTCCTCATTTACGATAGGGAACCCGTGTCGGAATGCATCGATTTCTAAGAACTCCTGCCAAGAGTAACTCCTAGCTTTAGGAGAGGCAAAACAACTCAAATACCAATAAAGCGTTTGTGGGGTCCAGACAAACTTTGTTTCCTCTCCTCGAAAACGATTTAATACTGGACTCTGCGAAACGAAAACGGCTTCTTTTGTTCCACAAAATACCTCCGGCATTCTCACACCCAGACCAATTGATTCCATAATCCGAAATATTTCTGCCTCGGCTCTACATTGATCATAGTGCCGGAAAGTCCCACGCTCCTCTCGATATTGCTGAATGGCAAGAGCATTTTTTTCCGTAGACTCATTGTCTAAGATTCCTAGACTGTCTGGATCTATGCAAACAACATCTGGCAAAAACTTGCCGGGATTATTCAACAATTTGTGTGGGACAAATCGCCCAAAGATATCTTCAATATATTCTGAGAATTCCAAAACCTCTTCATCAGATCTATTTATAAATCCATCAATGAAACGGTTTTGCTTATAACCTCCATACCCCAAAGCCAATCGCAGAAATTGTGTTGTTCGTACTTTCCCGGGTTCCGCATGTTCTATTGCAAATTGAGCATGATCTAAAACCTCTTTTAATATTCTCCGGGTTGTAAATAGTTTTGCGCCAGAATTTTTTGCTAAATCGAACAGATCTTTCGCTGTTTGATGGTTAAAGCTCCCCTTTGCAAGCAACGGTATAATAACGTTAGAATCAATGAAAAAAGCAGTTTGAGATAAAATCTCACTTTGTATTTTTTTACAATCCGGATCGAGATTGAGTGCATGATAAGAAAAGTATGCTTGAGCCAAATGAGACAAAAAATTAATCTGTGTTGATTGGGGGTAAGAAAAAACTTTAACTATGTAATGAGTGAAAAAAGCTCTTTCAGTTTCTGAGCTCAACCCTTCATTAAAACTCTTTATTTTCTGGAAAATATCACTAGAACCCTTCAGATCAAAGCTCCCCCCCGCAAACAAAACACCTGCAATTTCTGCCCCTCTACAGTGAAAAATCAACTCCACACAATCTTGAACTAATTTCACAAAATGCGTTTTATTTTGGGGAGGGACATCCCCGCTTCTTTCCACATCGAGCGCTACTTGGGCAAGAAATTTCTCTTTGTCATATTTCGCTTGGCTCTTAATTTCTTCGCAGTGCCGCTTCCCTTTCTCAGTTAAAGATATTTTGTTGTCTTGCTCAATAATGATAAGTTCGGTTTCTTTAAGGCTGTTGGCTGCGATGTGTAATAGAGACCCAAAATTCGGAGTTGTAACTGTAGGTTTGAATGGAATTGTTGTAATTAGATCTTCTAGGCTAATCGCTTTCGTTATATCCAGGAGTGAAAAGAGTAAAACTGCTTTGTAACTTTCCATTTTAAAATCTATCGAACCAGGTTTTAACTGAAAAGATGTAAACAAAAACAACTGCCCAGCTTTTTGAATATTATCTGGAATTTCAGGAGGTGCCTTTTCAGTTTGAGAGCGTTCCTCAACAAAAACTTGGATTTGTTTTAGTTTTGCAATTAGATCTTTATGAGAGTTTTTAACGGTTTTGTAAGGAATAATCTCAACGTTGTATTTTAGTCTCCAGTCTTTAATTTGAAAAGTTGTTGCATCTGGAACAAACGCAAATATGGGACGACTCCCTTTTAGAACATTTGATAATTCCTCCAACATCATCTCAAAATGCGAATCACTCAATCTGTAGCCAACAAATAAAACATCAAACATATGGAATACGGATTGAAGTTTCATTCGAAAATATTCAAAACTGGAATCAACCTTTATTTTTCGGTAATCATTACTGGTCAATATTAAAGTGGGAGGACGAGAAATATCACCATGAAGCTTAACCACTACATTTCGCGTATGGCTTGCAATTATATTTAAGCTTTCGGGATCGTTGTAAAGCGAAGTGACAGCAATTCCATTTTTCTCCAGCGATTTCTTAATGAGATTGTCATAATTCGTTGTAAGGTAAAAAACGAATGGGAACGAAGCAAGGAGATCAGTTAGTTCACTATGCGAATTCACTTTTTCAAATTGCTCTCGAATAAAAGCAACAAGATTTTCCCGTCCAACACAGTCACTCACAACCTGGAAAATCTCTGGGTATTTTTTCTGTTCAATCAAGGGGGAGCACTCAGGAGCAATATTGGGATTGTCTTTGCTAAAAAAAGTAAGGACATCGGTGGCTAACTTTTCCCAGTCTGGAAATCCCGCATCTATTGATGCGCCGGCCCCAACGAAAACCACACAATTTTTACGGTTTATTGCTTCTAATAAACGTTGATCCATAGTTTTTCACCAGAGGTTATTAAACTCCAAGGCCAGGGGCCAGGGGACGTGGACGAGGGGACGCGTGGACGAGGGGACGGAGGCAACTAATCAATTAAATAAGCTCCGCCATTCGGGGTTTTCATTCAGCAGTTGTTCACCGCGTTCCCGCGCCTTGCTGGCGGCCGCAGGGGTCATGCGCGTCGCCGCGCCCAACCCCTTCACCGTCCGACCGAAGTATTCCACCCCTAAGTATATGAACGCCGATTTCGCCCGGGATACCTCCGCCCTTCGCCCCCGTGAAAAAAGGGCCCGCTCCGGAATTCCGGCCTTCTTCGCCACCGTCAACGCCATGGTTCGAAGGTCCTTCCCCTCCCGCCTTATTGTGTTTTGCGCTTCAAGCTTGTTCTCCGCTTTTTGCAAAACCTGCGCGACAAAATCCCCTTCCCCCAAAACACGAGGATCCCCTTGTTGCCGGTCCCCTTCCCTCCGCGCCTCAATCACCGCCGACAGGCCGCCCCGGCTCCGCAAAAGACCCCCGCCCACCAGTTCGGGGCGACGTCCCTGGTTCTTCCCCTCTTCCATGAACCGACGATACCGTTGAAGCGACCCAAATCGTTCCAAAACCGGCCCGGTGGCCTGCCAGGGCCTTGAAACCTTCCCCATTAAAGCGCTGTGTCCGCAGTAGGGGTATTGATCCAAATCCGAAAGCGTTTTCACCATCCCCGCGCGAACGGGGTTTAAGTGAATGTATCGAACCAGCTCCGTGAAATAGGGATCCTCTTGGCAGACAATCGACTTATACCGGTTTTGAAAGAGATACCCCGAGCGCTTGTGCCGCGCGTTGAAGGCCACCGCATACCCGGACATCAGCCGCCGCATGAAACGAGAAAGCCCCCCGGAACCGGTCCGAATCAGGAAATGGAAGTGGTTGGGCATTAGCGCCCAGGCCAAGAGTTGATTCGGGCTTTTCTCTAACGATATCTCAACGCGGGTAAGAAAATCCTCGAAATCCGATTTTTGCGGGAAAATGACACGGCGCTCCAGCCCACGGGCAATCACATGGTGCAACAACCCAGGGACGTCCAATCGGGCCTGTCGGGGCATGGTCACAAGGTATAAAAAGCCAAGCCCCTGTTCAACTTAGCAGGGCCAGGGGACGGAGGCAACTAATCAATTAAGTAGGCTCCGCCATTCGGTGTTTTCATTCAGCAATTGTTCACCGCGTTCCCGCGCCTTGCTGGCCGCCGCAGGGGTCATGCGCGTCGCCGCGCCCAACCCCTTCACCGTCCGACCGAAGTATTCCACCCCTAAGTATATGAACGCCGATTTCGCCCGGGACACCTCCGCCCTTCGACCCCGCGAAAAAATCGCCCGCTCCGGAATTCCGGCCTTCTTCGCCACCGTCAACGCCATGGTTCGAAGATCCTTCCCCTCCCGCCTTATTGTGTTTTGCGCTTCAAGCTTGTTCTCCGCTTTTTGCAAAACCTGCGCGACAAAATCCCCTTCCCCCAAAACACGAGGATCCCCTTGTGGCCGGTCCCCTTCCCTCCGCGCCTCAATCACCGCCGACAGGCCGCCCAGGCTCCGCGAAAGACCCCCGCCCAGCAGTTCGGGGCGACGTCCCTGGTTCTTCCCCTCTTCCATGAACCGACGATACCGTTGAAGCGAACCAAATCGTTCCAAAACCGGCCCGGTGGCCTGCCAGGGCCTTGAAACCTTCCCCATTAAAGCGCTGTGTCCGCAGTAGGGATATTGATCCAAATCCGAAAGCGTTTTCACCATCCCCGCGCGAACGGGGTTTAAGTGAATGTATCGAACCAGCTCCGTGAAATAAGGATCCTCTTGGCAGACAATCGACTTATACCGGTTTTGAAAGAGATACCCCGAGCGCTTGTGCCGCGCGTTGAAGGCCACCGCATACCCGGACATCAGCCGCCGCATGAAACGGGAAAGCCCCCCGGAACCGGTCCGGATCAGGAAATGGAAGTGGTTGGGCATTAGCGCCCAGGCCAAGAGTTGATTCGGGCTTTTCTCTAACGATATCTCAACGCGGGTAAGAAAATCCTCGAAATCCGATTTTTGCGGGAAAATGACGCGGCGCTCCAGCCCACGGGCAATCACATGGTGCAACAACCCAGGGGCGTCCAATCGGGCCTGTCGGGGCATGGTCACAAGGTATAAAAAGCCAAGCCCCTGTTCAACTTAGGTGATTATTTGGCTCCGTCCCTTAGATCTCCCGCGCCCGGGTTGCCACACGCTATCCCCATCGGCGGCTTCGTCTCACCGGTCATCATTCCTCCCAGGTCGGCCCTCGCCGACCCGCTGTTTTTGTTGACGGATCACCCCTTGTTCGGGGGGGGCCCCGCCCCCCACACCCGTTTCTTGATCTGGTGCCACCCCGTCGCGATGAAAATAAACAACAGCCCCGCCGTGCCCACCAAGCCCACGTACCCAAAAATGTTCCTCAGGCTCGCCTTGTAGTGAAAAGCCAGGGTCTCCGGCTGGTGAAGAAACTCCCGCGCCTTCAGGATGAGCTCCCCCTCCTTCGATGACCCGCCCGCGTGCGTGATCACCACCTCGCCCCCCGCCGTGTCAAACACCAACGAGCTCGGGTGCACGGTGATGGTCCCTCCCCGGGCACTGCTTTGCTTGGCGCTCCCCGTCCGATAGCCCACCCGCATCACATCCGACACCACTTTCGTCTTTTTGTACAGCCCCATCGCAAAAGATTCCGTCACCCGGCACGCCGGCATCTCCCCGGCGGCCCCTCGCCGGCAGTCCAGCTCCACCGCCTTCCACCCGAAGGTGAAAAACGCCGCCGGGATCCCCACAATCACCATCCACCCCACGGTGTAAAGCAAAACCTTGCCGATTTTCTGGATCACGTTTTCACCCCGCGTTGAATTCCCCAGCGCCGAATTATATGGCCATTCCACGTCCACTATATCTATTTATGTCATTTTATTTCATATCGCAATTTGCGATATACGATATTATGCATTATAATAAGATTATGAGATCCCCCAACGGCATCAAACCTCAAGACATTCTTGTCCTCCTCGAGCTGGCCGCCCACCCCCGCAAAAAATGGCGCCTTGTGGATCTCGGCGGCCTTCTGGGCCTCTCCCAGTCCGAGGTCAGCATGGCCCTCCTGCGCGCCGCCCACAGCGGCCTGCTCGACGCCAAACGCGCCGTCCTCCGTTCCGCCCTCGCGGAATTTTTAATCCACGGCCTCCGCTACGTCTTCCCCGCCCGGCCCGGCCCTCTCGCGCGGGGCGTTCCCACGGCCCACTCCGCCCCCCCGCTGTCCGCCGATATCCGCGCCGCCGCCCACGACCACTACGTCTGGCCCGACGCGTCCGGCGCCCTGCGCGGTCAGACCATCGCCCCGCTTTACCCTTCGGCCCCCGCCGCGGCACAAAAAGACCCCATCCTCCACCAATGGCTCTCCCTGGTCGACGCCCTGCGCGTCGGCCGCGCCCGCGATAAGGCCCTCGCCGAGCGCCACATCCGGCGGCGCCTGGGGGTCTGATGGAGAATTGGAAAATGTTGTCCGTGGTCGCCCGCGGTCTGGCCGGGTTCGGCCGCGACACGGCCTTCGTTGGCGGGGCCGCCGTGGCCCTGCACGTGACCGACGCCGCCGCCCCGCCGCCTCGTCCCACCGATGACGTGGACGTCGTCGTTGAGATCGTCTCCCGCCTCGACTTTCACAAAAGCGAAGAGGCGCTCCGCTCCCTGGGTTTCCGCCGTTCCGTCGCGGCGGGCGGCTCCATCTGCCGTTGGCAATACAAAGGATTGAACGTCGACATCATGCCCACCGACGCCGCCGCCCTCGGCTTCCACAACCGCTGGTACGCCGACGGCCTTCGCGCCGCCGAAGATTTCCCCCTGCCCGACGGCACGGTCGTCCGCGCCTTCTCCCTCCCCCACATGCTCGCCTCCAAGATCGAGGCCTTTCTCGGTCGGGGCCGGGGCGACTTCACGGCCAGCCACGACATTGAAGACATTTTCGCCCTGTTGGACGGGGCCCCCCGCGCGCTCGATAAAATCCGCGCCGCCGCGCCTCCCGTCCGCTCCTATTTGGTCGACCGGTTCAGCCGCTTTCTCCAGGACCCCCGCTTCGTCCAAAGCGCCGAAGGCCACCTCCCCGAACCCGGCCGGGCCGACCGCGCCCTCACCCTCCTCCGCTCCCTCCGTTAGTCTTTTTCCCCATCGGCGCACCGTGCCGTCGTTTGTTTTCACGAAGACGATGTCATCCATCGTCCCTTCCGATCGTTAGAGTCTTTGTCTAAGCGTTCGCCCTGAAATCATCCGCCCAGCCCTTAACCTCTTGCTCATTGATCTCCCGCATAATGTAACTTTGGATCTCCAGCCCAAAATGCTCCGGTTTTAAGGCCTGGTGGTTGACCCCGGTCACAATGTTCTGTCCGGAGTCGAGCTGCACGGACAAGGTCCCCAGTTTCGTTTCCAGAATGGCCTCGCTGTAGTACTTCCCGCCGACGGCCCTGCTTTTTTTTTGGACCGCTTCATACTCCTTTGGGTCGATCGGAAACCGAGGCTTTGGTTTTTTTCTTCCCAGCTTCCCGGTTCGCACCTTCGGTTTCATCGGCTCCCCCTTCGACAAGGGGCGATTTCGTCCCGCCCCCCACGATCCAGACCCGACGGACTTCCCAAATTCGACCCTTCGTCCGCCCCCGGCCTCCGTGTCGGGGTCAAAAGTCCGCCAACCCCGAGGCGAATTCCACCAAACTTTGCGACAGATAACGCGCCATCAACCGGTCAAAGCTCATCAACGGGTTGTTGGCGTCCAAAAGGGCGTCCATCGCCTTTTGGGTGTCCGGGTGGTTGTCGTCCTGGTAGGTGAGATGCCCGAACCCGCCTTTCCGATTGAAGAAATAGTAGTCGCACGATTGGCCTTTGGGAGAGAACCCTGCAAAAACAAAGATCTCCTTTTCGAACAACGCCAACGCCGTTGAATCATAAAGCTCTTTCAAAGGCCGTTCGGTGAAATGGCTCGCGATCGCCCGAGGCAAAGGCAACACGTTGTCCCCCGCCTCCTCCCGCCGATAGAACTCGGAAACAAACCGGTTCTCCACGATCTCGGCGCCTTCGCCATTTTCCTTGGGGCGCGCTTGTCGGACCGACACCAACCCGACCTTTTTGATGAACGCCGCCAAAGGCTTCGGCAAGGACACCCCATATTCCTCCCCCATTTTTTCCACTTCGGAATCCGTCGCGCGCTCGATCGCCACCGCCTTTTCGAAAACATCCGACAGCCGAACCCGAAGGGCCGGGGCCCCTTTCCCGTCATAGGCGAACACCACGTTCTCAAAGAACCCGGTGAATTTCTTCCAAGACCTTTCCGCCGCGTCGTCCGCCCCGGGCAACAGCCGTTCAAAGCGCTCTTTCGTCTCCGGGCCGCTCGCCTCGCCAAAATAATTCCGGATCACGATCTCCCCCGCCTTGGCGGGGATCGCGCTCGGTTTCGGGCTGGGCGCGGTTTTTTTTCGGGGCGGTTCCTTTCCGGCCTCCCCGGTCAACCACAGGCCGAATTCCGCGTGTTTGGCCCGCGCTGGCTCCACGATTTCCGAACCGACGCGGGGCAGGGAGAGATTTAATTTTTTCAGCCACGCCAAATAGTCCGGGTTCAAATCCTCCATGTCGTTCTTGACCGGGGGTTTATTCAAATTCGGCTTCTCGGAATAATCGTACGGCAACGCCAACAGCCTCAAGAACTCCTCCAACGTGTCGGCCAACACGGCCCCCTCCCCTTCGGGGGAAAGAAAAACCACCGGTTTTTCTTGTTCGTTCTTTTTCCAAAAAGCGTACCAAGACCCGTCCGGGGCTTTCCCGAATACTTCAAGCTGCTTTTTTATCGCGGCCGCCCGGTTTTTATCCTTGGGAAGCCACCGCTGCCACAAAGGCGCCGGCGCCTCGTGAAGGCTGAATCCGTCGTGAATCATGCCGCTGTTGTTTTTGCACCACTTCCTGAAGTCATTGATCGTCGCCATACGCCCTCCCCGTTGTCGATCCACGGAGTTTTTTTCCCGTTCCTCCGGGCCCGGCCTTCCCATGGCGGCGCCCATCAACCGCCCGAGGCCACGAAACTATTGTCCTTCCCCCATCCGCCGCGCCGTGCCGATAAGATACGCCATCGACCGTTTGGGGTTCACCGGCAATTTCTTGCCCAGTTCTTTGAGAGCCGCGTCCACCCCCGCCCGCCCATAACGGTCTTCCAGGCGGATCAGTTCCGCCACGCCCGCCACGTCCCAATCCTCGTACACCAACGCCGCCGCCCGTCGCGCCCGGGCCGTTTTTTCGGGGCCGTGTTGGGCCGTCAGTTCGGCCAGCGCCCGCTCCCGGGCATCAAAGTCGTAGAGCGCTCCCGGCGCGTACACGCTCGGCCGCTCCGGCCCCTCGGGCCCCAGGGGCCCCCGGTCCACTTCCATCAGGTCATAGCGGTGCAGTTCCGTCATTCCCTTGCTCAAGAACCACGCGCTCGCCCCATACCGCTCGGCCAGTTCCTCCATCGACACCGACCATCGCGGCCCCAGGATCGACCGCGCCGCCTCCCGCCGGGAGATCAAATAGGCGCACGTCCCCGCCAGGCTCAGCCGCCGGTCCCACCCGTGAGCCCAAAAGTCCTCCGGCACGTCCACCGCCGTCCCCGTCGTCGGCGTCACGGTCACCGTCCCGGGCTCCGGCCCTTGGCGCGCCCGCCCGTAGCGCCGCTCCAGCTTCGCCAAGGTCTTGCGGATCTGCCTCCGCCGCGCCGTCGGCGTCTGGCCGTCCAGGCCCAGGGCCCGGCCCAATTCGGCCTCGTCCATCGTCCAGGCGCCCCGCCCCCCCGCTTTGTGAAAGAGAAAGAGCGCCGCCTTCAGCGCCCGCGCGTCCCCCGTGGTGATCATTCGCCCCATGAGGCTTTTGTTGAGAAGGAATTCCTCGCCCAGCCGCAACCCGGTTTCTTCCGTCGGCGGCGCCTCGCCGGGCACGGCGCGCAAGCGCGCCGCCAATTCCCGCGCCACCTTCGGGTCCCGCACCAGCAGGTCGGCCTCCCGGTTCCGCGTCAGCGCCGCCGCCGTCCAGTTGCTGGACCCCACCACCGCCGTCTCTTCGTCCACCACCAGCGCCTTCGCGTGCGTCACCGTCGCCAGGTCGTCGTAGCGCGCCGCCACCCCCCGCTCCCGCAAATAGCGGTAGGCCGCGCCGTTCTTGCCCTCCGGCCCGCCCTCCGCCGGGTCCCCGCCCTCGTGCCCCCGGTCCAAAATCACCTCCACCGCCACGCCCCGCTTTTGCGCCCGCGCCAGAGCCTCCGCCAGTTGTGTGGCCGGTGCGTCGCCGCGCCCCCCCGCCACGCGAAAGAGATACATCCCCACCACCACCGACTTTTTGGCCCCGTCGATCTCCCGCACCGCCGTGTCCACATAGGCCCCCGGCTCCACCAACTCCACGCTCGGCGCCGCCGCGGCCCTCACCGCGCCCAGCGCCCCCGCCAAAACCCACGCCGCCCGCTTCATTGTTCCGCCTTTCCATCAATTTCCAAAACCGCCGATGTCCTTGCCCGCTCAGGGTCCGGCCCCGCGGGCATTCCCACCAAACCCCCGGCGCTCCCCCCGCGTCCGATAAAATCCTACCCCATTTTCGCCATCACCAAAATGCCGTTTTCAACGCCAACAACAGCTTGTGAGAATTAGAGTGATGAGGGGCATGGGACAAAGGGCTCCCTGTTCCCCATCCCTGACGCGAAGACGGCAACTTACTACAATCTCCCCATTCATTACTTAGGAGGATGTCATGGGCAAATTGGCGAAGGGGTTGGGCATGCTGGCGGCCGCGGCGGCCGGGGCTTATTACGTTTACAAATCGAACCCCACAGCGCGAAAGCAGGTTCGAGGGTGGATGCTGAAAATGAAGGGCGACGTGCTGACCAAGTTGGAACGGCTCAAGGGCGTGAACGAATCGGCCTACAACGCCCTGGTGGACCAGACCGCGAAGCGCTATCGAACGTTGAAGGAAGTGAACGGCGCGGAACTCAAGGGGCTCGTGGCCGACATGAAAGCGGCCTGGGCGGACATTCGCAAAGAGCTGAAATCCGTCGGGAACGGTTCGAACTAAAAATCGACCCCGCCCTTCCGCCGATCTAGGACGCCGGCTTCCCCGGCGCCAACAGTTTCACGAACAACGCGTTCGACAGCCGCCAGCCTTTTCGACTGGGGAAATAGCGCCCCCCCTCTTTGCGCAACAGGCCCTCCGCCAGGGCCTCCTCCAGCGCCGCGCCGTAAAGCCGCGCCGCCGCCGCCGAGGGCGCCACGCCCTCGGCCAGCCGCAGACCCAGCATCAAGTCCTCGCCCAGACGCTCGGCCTCCGTCAGCGCCGTCTCTTCCACCACCGGCGTCTGCCCGCCCTCCATGGCCAATAGGTACACCGACAGGTTGTCCGTGTTCGTCCGCCGCGTACGGCCGTCGTACCGGGCGGCGGACACCCCCGCCCCCAGGCAGTCCTGGTTGCGCCAGTAGCGCAGGTTGTGGCGGCATTCCCGCCCGGGCTTGGCGAAATTGGAAATCTCGTAATGCCCGAACCCGGCCGCGATCAACGCGTCGGCGGCCTCCTCGTACATGTCCGCCTGCAAGTCGTCGTCGGGCACGACGCCCGACCGGTGGAAATACGTCTCCTCCTGCACGGTCAAAGCGTAGGCCGACACGTGCTCCGGGGCAAGGTCGATCACGCGCTTGACGGTGTCCATCCAACCCGTCCGGGTCTGGCCCGGCAGGCCGTACATCAAATCGATGTTGAGGTTGCCGAACCCCACGTCCCGGGCCGCGCGATAGGCGCCGTGGAAGGTCCGCAGGTCGTGGGACCGCCCCAGGGCCTTCAACAGCGGGTCCTCGGTCGTTTGCAATCCCAAACTGAGCCGGTTGACCCCCGCGCGGCGCAGGGCTTCCAGTTTTTCAACGGTCAAGGTTTCGGGGTTGCACTCCAGGCTGGATTCAAATTCCGGGGTTTTTGAAAAACGGCGGTCCACCTCGGCCAGCAGACGCTCGATTTCCTCCCCGGACAACAGCGAAGGCGTCCCCCCCCCGACGTAAAGGGTGTCCAGGGACCGGGGATTTTCTTCCGCGCGCTGGGCGATCTCCTTGGACAGGGATTCCAAATAACGGGAGATTTCCCCCCGCCGACCCGGGTAGGCGGCGAAATCGCAAAAGCGGCACTTGACGGAACAGAAGGGGACGTGCAGGTAAAGGCCGGTGGCGGCCTGCGCCCCGGTCCCTGGCTTTGGTGACATTCTGGGAGCCCCCTTTTGACTGGATTCGAGGCGCGACGAGGGCACGATGCGGGCCCATCGTAACCGAGGAGCAACGAAGAAGCCGGGCAAAAGAGGGCTCCCCCGAAGGGGCCGGGCGCCTTTGCGCGGCGAGCGGCGTCGCTCCTCAGTCACATAGTCCCGCTATGCTTCTTCGTCTCTCCTGGTCGCCCCGCAAATTCGCCCGGCCAGAATATCGCCAAAGCCAGGGACCGGGGAGCCGATCACTTGATGAGTTTTTTCCGCGCGAGCGGCCAGTACAGAACCCAAGCGCGGCCCTTTAGGTGGGTGTCGGGCAGGGGGCCCCAGAAACGGGAATCGTAGGAATGGTCCCGGTTGTCCCCCATGACCAGATAATGGTTTTCCGGAACGCGGACCGGGCCGAAGTTGTCCCGGAACCCGAAATTCTCCCAGCGGGCCAGGCGGCCGTTTTCCCAAATCGATTGAAAAGCCGCCGTCGCCCGCAGGACGGTGAACGCGTCGTCGTAAAAGAATTGGGACTCGTCCACCCGCCGCCCGTCCAAAAAGACCTCGCGGCCTTTCACCGCCACCCGTCCGCCGCCCGCGGCCGCCCGGGTCAACCAGGGGCGCGGGTACACGTTGGGGTCGGCGATATGGGTGTAGGCTTCGTCCAGGGGCCGGCCGTTGAGGATGACTTTTTTGTCCCGCACTTCCACCACGTCGCCCGGCAAACCGATGGCGCGCTTGATGAAATCCTTCCCGTAATGGGGGCTTTGTTTGTCATCGGTGGGAAAGCGGAAAACGACGACATCGCCGCGCTTGACCGGGCGGGGACGAAGGACGCGGCGGTCCGTGTAGGGGATCCGCCAACCGTAGATGAATTTATTGACGAAAAGGTGGTCCCCCTCCAACAACGTCAGGCGCATGGAACCCGAGGGAATCTTGAACGCCTGGACCGCGAAAAACATGATCGCCGCCGCGAGGAGGATGGCCGAAAAACCCGTGTCCGCCCATTCCAAGGTTTCCCGCAACACGCCGCCCACGGCTTCCCGATCGGCGCGGGCGAAGGGCCGCCAGCCGGCCCCCACCATGTAACCCAATCCCGCGGTGACCAACACCGTCGGCCAGGAAAGCCCCGCCGGGGTCGAGCCCAGCCACAACCCGGCGCGCGCGGCCTGGGCGACCAAAAGGGCCGTGACCATCCCCCGCGCCGCCGGCGACGACACCGACGCCAGAGCGCCGCCCACGCCGGCGCCCACCACGGCCAACACCGCCGCCCACACAAGGGTTTCCCAGCGCTCGGCCCCCAGAAGGGAACCGACGGCGAAAACGAAGGCCCCCGCTTGGAGGGCCCACAGGACCGCGCTCAAAATCCGCCCGCCGTCCTGACGGGGACGGGTCCAGAGGACGCCCAGGGCGGCCCCCGCCGCCAGGCACGCCGCGCCGGGCGCCGGGGACAGGGTCGGGAGTTCCTTGTAGGAAACCAGCAAATAGCCCGCCGCGCCCCCCACGAACGCCCAAAAGGCGCCGTTGGCGAACGCCGTCAAAACGGGGCGGTCCAGCCGGGCGGGCACGGCCAGGAAGCGCTTCAGCCCGAAGGCGAAGACGCCGCTGATCATCGAGATCCAAAACAGTTTTTCTTCCATGGGTTAGTCTTCCTTCTTGTTGTCGTCGCCGCGCCGCAGAACGGCGAGGAAAGCTTCCTGGGGGATTTCGACGGCGCCGAACTGGCGCATGCGTTTTTTGCCTTCCTTCTGCTTTTCCAAAAGTTTTCGTTTGCGCGAAATGTCGCCGCCGTAGCATTTGGCCAAGACGTCCTTGCGCATGGCCCGCACGGTTTCCCGGGCGAGGATGCGCCCGCCGATGCGGGCCTGGATGGGGATTTCGAACATCTGCCGGGGGATGAGCTCCCGCAGCCGCTCGCAGATTTCCCGGCCCCGCTGGTAGGCCGCCGCCTCGGGCACGACGAAGGAAAAGGCGTCGACCTCCTCGTTGTTGATCAGGATGTCCATGCGCAAAAGTTCGCCGGGCCGGTAGCCCGCGTGGTCGTAATCGAAGGAGGCGTACCCCTTGGAGATCGATTTCAGCGCGTCGTAAAAATCCACCACGATTTCGGAAAGGGGCATTTCGTACTTCAACACGACGCGCGTGGGCGTGAGGTAGCGCATGTCCAAAAAGCGGCCGCGGCGGTCCTGGCACAACTGCATGACGCTGCCGACGAATTCCGACGGCACGACCACGGTGGCCGACACGTAGGGTTCCTCGATGGTTTTGATGTCCCCGTGGGCCGGGAACTTGGCCGGGCTGTCGTATTCCGCCGTTTGACCCGCGTGGGACGTGACCCGGTAGATCACGGTCGGGGCCGTCACCAGCAGGTCGACGTTGAATTCCCGTCGGATCCGCTCCTGGATGATGTCCATGTGCAACAGCCCCAAAAAACCGCAGCGGAAGCCGAACCCCAACGCCACCGAGCTCTCCGCCTGGAAGTTGAGGGCGGCGTCCTCCAGGTGCAGTTTTTCGATGGCCTTTTTCAAATTTTCGTAGTCGGCCTGGGCCACGGGGTAAAGCCCGGCGAAAACGAAGGGCTTCATTTCGCGGTACCCCGGGTGCGGGGACGTGGTGGGCCGGGCGTCCTCGGTGAGGGTGTCGCCCGCCTTGACCATGTGAATGTCTTTGATGCCGCAGACCGCGTAGCCGGCCTCGCCGGCGGAGAGCCGGTCGGCCGGGATGTATTTCATTTTCAGGTGGCCCACTTCCTCGACCTGGTGCACGGAACCCGTGGCCATGAACCGCACCTGCATCCCCCGCTTGAGCACGCCGTCCAACATCCGGACGTAGACGATGACCCCCCGGTAGGAATCGAATATGGAATCAAAGGCCAGGGCGGACAAGGGCTTGGCCGGGTCCCCCGAGGGGGCCGGCACCCGCTCCACAATCGCCTGGAGGATCTCGGGGACGCCCTTGCCTTCCTTGGCGCTCGCGGGGAAATAGGGCCCGTCCAGCCCGAGGGATTCCCGCAGTTGTTTCTTCACCCCCTCGGGGTCGGCGGAGGGCAAGTCGATCTTGTTGATCACGGGGATCAGCGTGAGCCCCGCGTCCAAGGCCAGTTGGGCGTTGGCGAGGGTCTGGGCCTCGACGCCCTGGCTCGCGTCCACGAGCAAAAGGGCCCCTTCGCAGGCGGCCAGGGCGCGGCTCACTTCGTAGGTGAAGTCCACGTGGCCCGGGGTGTCGATCAAGTTCAACAGATAATCCTGCCCGCCCGTGTTCCACATCATGCGCACGGCCTTGGCCTTGATGGTGATGCCCCGTTCGCGCTCCAACTCCATGCCGTCCAGGATCTGGGCGCGCATTTCCCGGCGGGGCACCGTGCCCGTTTCCTCGAGCAGGCGGTCGGCGAGCGTGCTTTTGCCGTGGTCGATGTGCGCGATGATCGAAAAATTGCGAATGCGTTGGATGTCCATCGACGGGCTCAGCGGTTGCGGAATCGGCGCAGGAGTTTTTGCACGTTGTCCCGGGAGGGGTCTTTCATGACTTCCTGGGTCAACGCGCGGCAAGCGGCGTAATCCAAATCGCGGATGTTCTTTTTGAGTTTGGGGACGAGCGCCGGCGAGACCGACAGTTCGTCGAGCTCGAGCCCGATCAAGATCGGGGTGACCTCGGGGTCGGAGGCCATTTCGCCGCACATGCCGACCCACTTGCCGGCCGCGTGCGCGGCCTGGACCGTTTGATGGATGAGGCGCAAAATCGCGGGGTGCAGGGGTTCGTAGAGGTGCGACACCTCGTCGTTGACCCGGTCGACGGCCAGGGTGTATTGGATCAGGTCGTTGGTCCCGATCGACATGAAATCCGCCTCCTGGGCCAGGTAGTCGACCACCAGGGCCGCCGAGGGGATTTCGATCATGAGGCCGACCTCGATTTTTTCGTCGAAGGGAACCTTCTTTTCGCGCAGTTCCTCCATGCAACGCTCCACCGTCCGCTTGGCCAGGCGGAACTCCTCGAGGCCCGACACCATGGGAAACATGATCCGCACCTTGCCGTGGACCGAGGCGCGCAGGATGGCCCGCAACTGCGACCGGAAGAGTTCGTCGTGCTTCAGGGCGAGGCGGATGCCCCGCAGCCCCAGGAACGGGTTGGGCTCGCTTTTGGTGTCCTGGGAGAAACCGAGGTCCAACAGCTTGTCGCCGCCGATGTCGAGGGTGCGGATGATGACCGGGTGGGGCAGGACCGATTGCGCCACCTTGGCGTAAAACTGGTAATGGTCCTCCTCCGACGGAAGGGATTGGCGGTTGAGGTAGATGAATTCCGTCCGGTAGAGGCCCACCCCCTCGGCGCCGTTGGCGAGGATGTTCTTGACCTCGTTGGGGGCGTCGATGTTGGCGGCGAGGACGACGCGCCGGCCGTCCTTGGTCTGGGCCGGCTGGTCGCGCAGGCGCTCCAGGTCGCGGCGCTCGGCCAGGCGGATGTCGCGCTCGCGGCGGTAATTGTCGATGACGTCCGGCGTCGGGTTGAGGATCACCGTGCCGGTGTGGCCGTCGACGATCATCATCTCCCCGGGGCGCACGCGCCGGCTGATTTCGTGGAGGCCCACCACCGCCGGGATTTCCAACGAGTTGGCGAGAATGGCGGTGTGGCTTGTCCGGCCGCCGATGTCGGTGGCGAACCCCTCGGCGAATTGGGCCTTCATGTGGATGGTGTCGGAGGGGGTGAGGTTGCGCGCCACGATCACCGAGGGCTCGCTCAAATCCTCCAGGCTTTGGGGCTCGTGGCCCAAAAGGTGCAACAGGATTTTCCGACCCACGTCCAACACGTCGTGGCGGCGCTCGCGGAAATATTCGTCGGTGGCCGATTCCAGGGTCTTGACCGCGCCCGCGACCGCTTCGGACAGGGCGTACTCGGCGTTGACGCGGTTTTGGGTGATGGCTTTGACCACGTCCTTGGAAATGAGGGGGTCCTCCAGAATCAACAAATAGGCTTCGATCAGGTTGGCGTGAGATTTTCCCAGGAGTTTGAGGATTTTTTGCTGGGTGGCCAACATCTCCTTGCGGGTGTCCGCCACGGCCGAGCGAAAGCGCGACACCTCGGCCTTCACGGCCTCGGGCGGCACCTGCCAGCGGCCCACGGCGAGGTCCATGTCCTCCAAAAGGAACGCTTTGCCGATGGCGATCCCCGGAGAGGCGGAAATCCCCTTGAACACCCGGGTGTCGGCGGCGGGGGAGCTCATCTCATTCCTCGTGGGCCTGTTGGGTGAAAAAACGGTCCAGGGCGTCGATGACGCCCTGCTCGTCAAAACCTTCGGCCACCACCGTCAAGGCCGATCCGTACTCCGCCGTGAGGGTCAAGATGCCCATGATGCTTTTCCCGTCGACTTCCTGGTCGTCCTTCCGGAGCCGGACCTGGCTGTCGAATTTTTGCAGGGTTTGCACCAACATGGCCGCCGGCCGCGCGTGCAACCCCATTTTGTTTTGAACCGTGAACGTGCGTTCGATCACAAAGCCGCCTTTATGATGGAATAAAACACACAGACACCCGCCGTGCCCGTCGCCAACAACGACGGCCGCACGCCCAGACGCAAAAACCCCCAAAACACCCCCGCCCACAAAACGGGGCGCAGGGCGAACCCTTCCCCCCCCCCGGCCAACCGCAGGGCCGCCAGAGCGGCCCCCACCACCGTCACCGCCACCATCACCCGCTGCAGCCGGAGGAGCGCCAGTTTTTCAACCACGGCGCCCTTGTGTTTGTAGCCCAGATAAAACCCGCTGAAGCGCATGCCCAAATGCACCCCGTTGTAAAGCAAAAGGAAAATCCCGGCGACCGGCAGAGCCCGCCCCGGGAAAACCATCGCCGTCACCCCCGCCACCGCCAAACTGAAAGGAAGCCACGTTCCCCAGAAAAACCCCTCGCCGATGGCGGCCAAGGGGCCCGCAATGCCGGAGCGGGTCGCCAAAATGTCTTCCGCCGACCGTTCGCCCCGACTTTTTTCAACCTCGAGGCCGCACACCACGCCCAGCAGGACCCCCACGGTGTAGGGGTGCGTGCTGAAATACCCCAAGTGCGGCCGGGCGGCGCGGGCCCGATCGTCCCGTCGGGCGTACAAACTTTTCAACACCGGCCACAGGCTGAAGGTGAAACCCAGGCTTTGGGCCCGTTGAACCGTCAACAAACCGTTGAGAAAAACCGACCGCGCGCAGGCGGAGACCAAAGCGCGCGCGGGAACGCTCACGCGGGCCCCCGGGAAGGGCACCACGATTTCCAATTTTTACCGAGCCGTCCGAAAAAGAGATGCCAAAGCGTCGCGGCGCCCAACGCGGGCCAAAGACGCCAGGCTTGGTCCAGCCCCTCGGCGAGGGGACCCGTCAAACGCGGGAACACCGCGCCGCACAACGCCCCGCCCAAAGTCTCCGCCACGAAAAAAACGACGAGGCTCTTGAACCCCCACAACACCATCGAAAAAACCAACCCCCGCCAAAAGGGGCCCGACACCCCGTGATTGAACCCCGCCCGGGCGTAGTCGGCCAAAACCCGCGTGTTGCGCCGCAACCAAATATCCACCGGTCGGGCGACGACGGCAAAGGGAACGCTCGCCAAGAACGCCGTCGCCAGAAAAGCCCCCCGCGGGGAATCGCCCGGAACGGCGACGCCCGGGGAAAAAGCCCACACGCACGCCAGGGCGACGGCCAACCCCGTGTCCCATTGGGACGGTCCCGCGGGCGGCACCACCACCCACAGGCTTTCCCCCAAAAGACCGAGGGCCAACCCCTCGGCGGGGCGGCCCCAGAGAGTCCCCAACAGGGCCCCCAACACCAAGGGCCGCGAAAGAAGAAAGGGCCCCACCGCGAAATGGTCGATGGACAACACCCCGTACAACAGGGCCGATAAAAGTCCGGTCACGCCGTTTCCATGTCGGGGAACAACGTGCGAACGGGAACGTTGTCCGCCGTGGGCAGGGACCGCGTGTCCACCGCGATCCCGCGACGCAACAAGGAGGCCACGGCCCGTTTTTCTTCGACCGTCAAGGAGAGGTGCGGCGTGGCCTGGGTCCGCCCCGGCCCGTCGTGCACCCCGCCCAAATTGACTTGGGGGAGGGGGGCGCCCGCCTCCACGGCCCGCGCCAAATCCGCCACCGACCCGAACAAAACCATGACGCGCTCGTTCCCCCAGGGGTTTTCTTTCAGGCGGGCCGTGGCGGCGTCCACCGGGAGGACATCCAACGCCACCTCGTCGGGCACCGCCAGGCGCATCAACCCCCCCTGAAGCGGGTCGGCCGCGGCGCGGTCGTTGGCCACCACGATGCGCTGCGCCTGGATGACGCGCAGCCACCCCTCCACCACCTGCCCGTGGATCAAACGATCATCGATGCGCGCGAGGACCAAAGGCATATCAGGCCGGGGGCAGGTGGTCCCGCAATTTTTGCAAGGGCCGTTGGGCGCTCCGCGCCGCGTCGTCCACCAATTTTTGGGCCAACTGGGCCAACGGCATGTAATGCCGGTTGGCCAGGGCCGTGATCAACATGGGCAGGTTCATGCCGGTCACGAGCTCAAAGTGCAATTTCGGGTCGCGGGCCAGGCGGAGACACACGTTGCAGGGGGTGCCGCCCATCATGTCCGACAGGACGAGAGCGCCGGTCGGCCCGCTCCAGGCTTCCAGGGCTTCACGCACGCGGCCCTCGAAGGTGTCGGGGGAATCGGAAGGCCCCAACCCCAACACGCGCACGTTGGCCTGCTTGCCCACGACCGATTCGGCGCAGGACAAAAGCTCGTTCCCCAACCCCCCGTGGCTGACCAAAACGATTCCGATCATAATTGTCCTTTCCTTACCGCGCCGCGTCCCGGTGGTGCACCCGCACGTCGAACCGGCCGCCCCGGCGGATGAGCGCCGCGAGCGCCTCGGACACGGCCACGCTGCGGTGGCGGCCGCCCGTGCAACCGACGGCGATCGTGAGATAGCTCTTCCCTTCCTGGGAAAAGCGGTCCAGCAGATACGTCAGCACGGGCGTCAGCAACTCGATAAATTTTTTCGTGGCCTCGTTGCCCATCACGAACCGCGCGACCGCCGGGCTTTGCCCGGTCAACGGACGCAGCCGGGCGACGTAATTGGGGTTGGGCAAAAAGCGCACGTCCCACACGAGGTCCGCGTCGAGGGGCACCCCGTGCTTGTACCCGAAGGATTGCACGACCACGGCCATGCCCTGGGGGTGGCGCAAGCCGAGGGTTTTGAGAACGACCTCTTTGACCTCGGGCGGCGTGAGGTGCGAGGTGTCGATCGTTTTGTCCGCGAGGGCCTGGATGTCGTGCAACAGGGCCCGCTCCCGCCGAATGCCGCTCGCCACCGAGCCGGACAGCGGGTGCCGGCGACGGGTTTCGGAATAGCGCCGCAGGAGCGTCGTGTCGTCGGCGTCGAGGAAAAGGACCCGGGTCTCGATCCCCTCCCGGCGGAGCGCGTTGAGGGACCGACGGTAAACCCGGGCGGGCAGCCCCGTCCGGACGTCCACGCCCACCGCGACTTTGGTCAACCGCTGGCCCCACCCGCGGTACATGCGCATCAAGTCGGGCAAGAGGGGAAGGGGCAAATTGTCGACGGCGAAATACCCCATGTCCTCCAGGGCGCGGAGGGCGGAGGTGCGGCCGGCCCCGGAGAGGCCGGTGACCACCACGCATTCCATCCCGGCCCGGGAGGAACGGCGGCGCACGGACGTCACCCCCGGGCCGAGGGACCGGACATGCGCTGAATGAGCCGGTCGTTCAACTCGCGGGCGGAGTGGATGCCCTGCTGTTTGAGTCTTTGATTCAAAGCGGCCACCTCAATCAAGGAGCCCAGGTTGCGGCCCGGTTGGACGGGCACCCGAATCTCGGGCACCTCGACGCCCAGGAGCGTCGTGGTTTTCTCCTCCAAACCCATGCGGTCGTATTCCTTTTTGGGGTCCCACATCTCCAGGTAAACCACCAACTCGATGAGGGACCGCTTGAGCACGGCCCCGACGCCGAAAATTTTCCACACGTCGATGATGCCGAGGCCCCGGACCTCCATGTGGTGTTGGACCATCTGGTGCCCCGACCCCACCAGGATCCCGCCGGGTTTGTGGCGGACCTCCACGCGGTCGTCGGCCACCAACATTTGGCCGCGCTTCAGCAACTCCAGGGCGCACTCCGATTTGCCGATCCCGGACGCCCCCAAAATCAGAACCCCCATCCCGTACACGTTGATGAGCGTTCCGTGCACGGAGGTGCAAGGCGCCAGCCGCTCCTCCAGATAGGCCGTCATTTCGCCGATGAGCCGCGCGGTTTCCCATTGGGACTGGAACAGGGGCACCTGGAAACGGTCGCACATTTCCAAAAGTTCCGGCACGGGCTCCCGCCCGTGGGTCAAGATGAGGCAGGGCAATTCGTTGACGGAAAGGATGCGCTCGAAAATTTCCATGCGCTGGGCGCTCGACAGGGTGGACAAAAAGGCGCATTCGCCCATGCCGAACACCTGCACGCGTTCGCCGCGGTAATAATCGAAAAACCCGGCGAGGGTGAGGCCCGGGCGGTTGATGTCGGCCACGCGGATCGTCCGGCGGAACCCTTCTTGGCCCGCCAACAGGGAGAGGCGCAGGGACTCGGCCTGGCTCTTCCACATCTCCTCGACGTGGAGGGGGGCCGGGCGCCCGGCGGTGGCTTCGGGGGAGGGGGCGGGGCTCACGGGGTTAGAACTCGTCCTCGTCGTTGATGATTTTGAGGGCGGCCTCGGCGGATTTGGCGTCCCGCAGGGATTGGCGGAAAAACCGGTCTTTGAGCAGGCGGGAAATCTTCGCCAAGGCCTTGAGATGGTCCCCCGCGGCGTCCGTTGGCGCCACGAGCAGAAAAACGATGTGAACGGGCTCGCCGTCCAGGGCCTCGAACCCGATGCCCCGCTTGGAAATCCCCAACGCGGCGGCCTGCGCGGGGAGGTTCGCCGCTTTGCCGTGGGGGATGGCCACCCCCGCCCCGATGCCGGTGGAACCGAGGGCCTCCCGTTCCAGGAGGGTCCGCACCATGGCGGCGGGATCGGGCAACTTGCCCGCTTTGCCCAACACGCCGCAAAGTTCCTCCAACACCCCTTTTTTCGTTTGGGCGATCAGGTCCACCACCACCACATCGTTGGACAGGAGCGAAGCGAGTTTCATGGCGGGCCTCTAGAGGTTGGGTTCCAAAAGGCCGTAGGTTCCGTCTTGCCGTCGGTAAATGATGCGCGGCGCGTCGTCAGGGCCGAGGAACAACAGAAAATCCAATTCGGATTCGTCCAAAGCCCGCGCCGCTTGGGCGATGGACAACGTCCGGGGCGTCACCCGGCTGATGCGGGAAATGGTCGGTTCCTTGGGCTCCATCGCCACCGCGGCGGCGCGGTCCTTCACCTTCCCCCCCCGGCGCCCGCGGACGCGGCGGTCTTTTTCCCGGGCCAGATGGTTCTGCAGCTTTTCGGCGGCCAAGTCGATGGCCGCGTAAAGGTCGCCGGCCACCTCGCGCGCTCGGAAGTCGTGGTGCCCCTGGGCGTGCACCACCACCTCCGCGCTGTGCCGGTGTTTCTCGACGGACAAAATGACCTGGGCCCGCAGGACGATTTCAAAATGGCGGGCGATGCGCTCAAATTTTTTCCGGGCGTAATCGGCCAGGGCCGGTGTGAGCTCGATGTGGCGGGCGGTGATGTGTATTTGCATAGGGGTGGCCGCTTTCAGGAAGAATTTGAGGAGATTTTACATTTCCCCTTCGTCGGTGTCAAAGACGGAATTTTTCCCCCAAATAGACCCGCCGGGCTTCGGGGGAGTTCAACAGATCCTGGGCGCCGCCGTGGACCAGTATTTTTCCCGCGTAGATGATGTACGCCCGGTCCACGATCTCCAGCGTCGCCCGCACGTTGTGGTCGGTGATCAGCAGGCCCAAACCCCGCTTCTTGAGCTGGGACAGGACCTCTTGGATGTCGGCCACGGCCAAGGGGTCGATGCCGACGAAGGGCTCGTCCAGGAGCAAATACCGGGGGTCCGTCACCAGGGCGCGGGCGATTTCGGTCCGGCGTTTTTCCCCCCCGGACAGGGTGTAGGCCATTTGGTCCCCCAGACGGGTCAGGCCCAGGTCCTCCAAAAGGCGGGCGCGCTTGACCGACCGCTCCTCGGGGGCGAGGGGGACGTGTTCCAAAATGGCGTTGAGGTTGTCGGCCACCGTCATCTGACGGAAAATGGAAGGTTCCTGGGCGAGGTAGCCCAGACCGGCGCGGGCCCGCTGGTACATGGGCAAGGCGGAGACATCGCGCTCATCGATGGAAATCCGGCCGCCGTTCGGTCGAACGAGCCCCACCATCATGTAGAAACTGGTGGTTTTCCCGGCCCCGTTCGGCCCCAGGAGGCCGACGATTTCGCCGGGGTTGACCTCCAACGTCACCCCGTCGACCACGGTGCGGTGGCCGAACACTTTTTTGAGGTTTTCAGCGCGCAGGGACACGTGTCTTTTCCTCCGCTGGGTTGTTCAATTTTTCCCGGGACGGCACGGTCCCCGTTTCAAACAGAAAGACCGCCTCCACCCCGCCGGACAGGGACAGACGCCGCGCGCCCGGGTGGTAGGCCAACCGGAGCGCCCGCAACTCCCGGGCCTCCCGACCGTCGGTTTGCCGGGCGAGGGGCCGGTCTCCCCCGACGGGCGAACCCGCGGACGGCGCCCCCCGGGCGAACCCGCCCGTGAACACCATTTCTTCGCGGGCCCCATCGTAATCCATGCGGTCCGACCACAATTCCGTTCGGCGGTGAAGCGCGGGCTCTTCGCCCGCCAACCACACGCCCCCCGACGCCTCGGCGAATCCCCCCCGGACGGGAACGGTCGATTCGCCGTTCCGAAAAAAGATGTCCGTGGCCTCCAACTCGAAGCGGCCCGTCCCCGGATCGTCGGCGCGGGGGGTTCGGAGGGCGCGGGCCGGCCGCGCCGCCCCGCCCCGCAAATGCCCCGACGACGTGTGTGTGTCGTAGAGCCCGTGGTCGCCCCAGGCCTCCCAGCGCGCCGGATCGCCCGGCCATTCGCGACGGAGATACACGCGGTCCCAGGCCTCGGCCAGCGTGTTTTTTTCGGTGGTGACGACCCGATCGGCGGTCAGGCGGTCTCCGCCGCGGGACAAAGCGACGCGCCCGGTGAATTCCACCGATTCCCCCCGGTCCAGCACCCGCACCCGATCGCTGGCGATGACCGTGCGGGTTTCCGTCGATACGAACGGCGCCTCTTCCGCCGCGCCGCGCGCGGCCGCCCACAGCAACAGAAGGCCCAGGGCCGGGGTTTTCACGGCCGCTGCCGAAAGAAACGTTCGTCTTCGGGGGCGATTTCGCCCCGTTGCCGCCGCACTTCCATCTCCGAAAAGTCCGGCCGGGCCGACCAACCCACGCCGCGCACCACCGAACGCCCCCGCGTGATGACCACCGCGGCCGTGGAAAACAACAGGTCCTTTTGACTGTCGTAGCGCATCCAGGGGGTCTCCAAGCGGGCCCCCTCGGTGGACACAATCACCACCCCGCCGCCGGCGACCATATCGCGGGACCGGGTGTTCATTTCCCCGTGGGCGGCCGTCACCACCGAACCGGGCTTTTCGTCCGCGAAAAAGCGAACCTCCGGCCGGTCGAGGTCGGCGCGCTGGGGTCCGTCGAACACCCGGGCCTCCGGGGCCGTCAAGCTCCACGCCAAAGACCCGCGCGCGTAGGTGTCCATGCGAAATTCCCGGATGACCTGGTCGGGCGGCGACGGAACGTCGGAGGGAACCGTCGGCGCGCCGCCGCAGGCCGTCGCGACCGCGGCGAGGGCCGCGAACACGGAAACCCTCACGGGTTCGGGCGCCGCTCGGGGTTTTCAAACCATCCCAAGAGGGCGTCCGTCAACCCTTGCGCGTCCAAAACCGCGTCGATGACCTCCCGCACGGCCCCGCGGCCGCCCGCCGATCGCGTCGTCCAGGGGCAAACGGCCTTGACCGCGGCGTGGGCGTCGGCCGGGCACACGGCCACCCCCGCGCGGCGGAAAGCGGGCAAATCCACCAGGTCGTCGCCGATGAACAACGATTCCGAGAGGGCGATCCCCAGCTTCTCGCAAACCGCCGCCAGGGCGCGGCCTTTGTGATCGCATTTCTGATGGAGCGCGTCGACGCCGATTTCCCGGGCCCGGGCCGCGACCTGGGGGGAGGAACGCCCGGTGATCCAGGCGATTTTGAAGCGCGGCGAAAATTTCTTGAGGGCGAATAGCCCGATGCGGTCCTTGACGTTCCAGATTTTGATTTCCTCCCCGGAGTTGAGGACCACGATGTCCCCGGCGGTCAAAACGCCGTCGACGTCCATGGCGAAAAGCCGGATTTTTTTTAGCCGGGCCCGCACCGCCGCCGGGGGACGGGGGATTTTAAAGGAGGCCTTCATCCAACAGATCCTTTTCGTCCAGGACGCCGAGCGGACGCCGCCGCGCGTCCACGACGGGGAAATTGTCCAACCCGTGTTTGCGGAAAAGCGGCGCGACGTCGGCGGCCAGCTCCCGGGGGCCGATGGTGCGGGGCGACCGGGTCATGATTTGCGACAAAGGGCGGGCCAACAGGCGGGGGTCTTTTTGCAGCCCCCGGCGCAGGTCCCCGTCGGTGAACACGCCGACCAACCGGCCGCGGGCGTCCACCACCGAGGCGGCGCCCAGGCGCGTGCGGGTCATGATCGCGAGGGCGTCGGTGACCCGCCGATCGTCGCGCACCAGGGGGTTTTCGGCGCCCCGGTGCATCAAATCCTCCACGCGCAGGGTCAATTTTTTCCCCAGCGCCCCCGCCGGATGGAGGCGCGCGAAATCGTCGCGGCCGAAACCGCGCATCGCCATGGCGAGCAACGCCAGCGCGTCGCCCATGGCCAGCGCCGCGGTGGTGGACGCGGTGGGCGTGATGTTGAAAGGGCACGCCTCGCGCTCCACGGCGGTGTTGACCACGAGGTCGGCGGCGCGTCCCAGGGGCGACTGACGCCGTCCCGTGAAGGCGATCAAAAAAGCCCCGCGGTCTTTGATCGGCCCGAGGAGGCGTTTCAACTCTTCGGTTTCACCGGAATGGGAGAGGGCCAGCACCGTGTCGCCCGCCCGCACCATGCCGACGTCGCCGTGGGCGCCCTCGGTGGGGTGGACGAAGAAGGCCGGGGTGCCCGTCGAAGAGAGCGTGGCCGCCAACTTTCGCCCGATGAGGCCGGATTTCCCGATGCCCATCACCACCACCCGGCCCCGGGCCGACACCAACCGTTCGGCCGCCCGGACGAAATCCGCGTCGATGTGACGGGCCTGGTGGGCCACCGCGCGGGCCTCGACCGCCAGCGTGCGCCGGGCGTGACGGAGCCAGCGCGCTACTTGTTTTTGAGCCACGGGGTCATTTCCGGCGGGACGTCGCGCAATCGGTAAGGCTCCGGAAGCCGGGACAAGAATCGATCCACGGCGAAAAAAACGACGACCAGAACGATGTAGATGACGGCCAAAACTTTCAGGTGCCAGGCCCAGGAGGGACGCCAGAGGGGCTCCGACGGGGCGGGGGCCGGGGCGGACGGCGGGGAAGCGGGCGGTCTGGGTTTCATAGGTCCTCGGTCAGTGGAACGGGTTGTCGGTGAAGCCGCGGCGTTTGACCGTCCGGTCGAGAGCCAGCAGGCGCCTCAACAAATCGGGCACGTGCTTGAGACGCACGGCGTTGGGTCCGTCCGAGAGGGCCTTCTCGGGTTCGGGGTGGACTTCCATGAAGATTGCGGCCACGCCCAGGGCCACGGCGGCGCGGGCCAGGGGATAAATGAATTCGCGTTGCCCCCCCGACGATCCGCCCTGGCCGCCCGGCAACTGCACCGAGTGCGTCGCGTCAAACACCACCGGCGCGCCCAGGCCCCGCAACACCTCCAGGCCACGCATGTCCACCACCAAATTGTTGTAGCCGAAAGAAAACCCCCGCTCGGTGAGCATCGTTTTCTCGGAGCCGGCGGCCCGGGCTTTTTTCAAAATGTTTTCCGCCTCCCAGGGCGAGAGGAATTGGCCTTTCTTAATGTTGACGACGCGGCCGGACTTGGCGGCGGCCATCACCAGGTCCGTCTGGCGGCAGAGGAACGCGGGGATCTGCAGCACGTCCGCCACGGCGGCCGCCGCGGGCACTTCGGCGGCGGAATGCACGTCGGTCAAGATGGGCACGTCCAGCTTTTTTTTGATCCGCCCCAGGATGGCCAAGCCTTCCTCGGCGCCCACGCCCCGGAACGAGCCGATGGACGACCGGTTGGCCTTGTCGTAGGACGCCTTGAAAACGAAGGGCACGCGCAGTCGTCCGGCGATGGACTTCAGCTGTTGCGCGATGCGCAGCGTCAACTCCTCCGTTTCCACCACGCAGGGGCCCGCGATCAAGCCCAGGGGGCGATCGTTGGCAAACCGCGCGGAACCGATGGAGACGATGTCGGCGTGTGTCATGAGGGAGCGCCTATTATAAAAGAAAAGGGCCCTCGCCGGAAACCGGCGAGGGCCCTTTCACGCGATAAATCGCGATTTACAGCGGCCGAACGTTGGCGGCCTGCAGGCCTTTGGGGCCTTTGGTCACCTCAAGTTCCACCGCTTGGCCATCATTCAGGGACTTGTAACCTTCCCCTTGAATGGCCGAGAAGTGAACGAACACGTCCTCCGCGCCGCCTTCGGGGCTGATGAAGCCATAGCCCTTCGACGCGTTGAACCATTTCACTGTGCCTTTCATTGAAACATCACCTTCCTACGGTAAGACAAGATTAGAAGCTTTTCCCAGCACCAGCGAACCACCCGTAAAAAACCCGCGAGCCGATTTGCGCCCGCGGGACGATGATGTTCCACCGAACGACCGGAAGCCAAACTTCAGCCTTACAGTCACTATTATGGCATGTGGCCGGAAAATGTCAAGCCTCTCGTCCAGCCATCCGTCATTCCAGCACGCTCCTGGCGGGAATCCGTTCGCTTCTCCCCCGGAAAAAGAAAGAGGCCCCCGCCGGAAACCGGCGGGGGCCCTTTCACGCGATAAATCGCGATTTACAGCGGCCGAACGTTGGCGGCCTGCAGGCCTTTGGGGCCCTTGGTCACCTCAAGTTCCACCGCTTGGCCATCGTTCAAGGTTTTGTAGCCTTCGCCTTGAATGGCCGAGAAGTGAACAAACACGTCCTCCGCGCCACCTTCGGGACTGATGAAGCCGTACCCCTTCGACGCGTTGAACCATTTCACTGTGCCTTTCATTGAAACATCACCTTCCTACGGTAAGACAAGATTAGAAGCTTTTCCCAGCACCAGCGAACCACCCGTAAAAAACCCGCGAGCCGATTTGCGCCCGCGGGACGATGATGTTCCACCGAACGACCGGAAGCCAAACTTCAGCCTTACAACCACCATTATCGCATGTGGCCGAAAAATGTCAAGAACTCTTTGTGACCCGCCCCCGTCACGGGTCCGAACAATCCCGGGTGTACCCGCAGGTCGTGCAAATGATTTTGCACTTCCGGGCGAGCGCGAGCCCGCCGCAGACAATGCAGATCGCGACGTCCCGCGGATCCCGCCCGGCCAACCGCGGGTCGCGGACGGCGGCCGCGGGCGCGGGGGCCCTATCCGCCACGGAGCCCCTTCATCAAATCCATGGCCGCGCGGGCGCCCTCGGCCTTGGCGTCGGACAGCGCGCCGTTGAGCAGATCCACGAGGGCGCGTTCCAGGGCGCCCTTTTGGACCGGGGCCAGCAGGCTTTCGTCGATGGACAACGAGTGGACCACCTGGTTGCCGCTCACCGACGCGCGCAGTTTGCCGCCCAAGCCTTCGCGCTCCAGGCGGATGTCCCCCAGCCGGCGCTCGGCCTCCTTGGCGAATTTTTGCATGTCCATCAGTTGTTTCATTTTTTCAAACATAACGCCCCTCTCCTTTTTTTCACGTCAAATCTTTGGGCACTTCCTCGCCCCAACGGATCCGCTCGGGCGAGACCACGGCGCGGTACACCAAGACCTCCACCCCCGCCGCGGAGGCCCGCCGCAGGGCCGCGCCGTAGGCCGGGTCGATGCGATCGGCCGGCCGGAACACCCGCCCGTCGGGCCGCTGAACGACAAACAACATGGCCGCGCGGTCGCCTTTTTCCACCACGCGGGTCAACTCCTCCAAATGTTTGAGCCCCCGTTCCGTCACCGCGTCGGGAAACAGGGCCGTCTCGCCCTCCACCAGACTGACGCTCTTGATCTCGACCCACAGACGCCCGGGGGGGCCCTCCAACAACAAATCGATGCGGCTGTTGACGCCGCACCGCACTTCCCGCCGGACGGACGTGTGGCTGATGAATTCGGGGATGAGGCCGTACTTGGCGGCCAGGGCGGCGAGCCCGTTCGGGATCCCGGTGTTGACGCCGACCCAGCCCGCGTCCATGCGGATCATCTCCCAGGTGAGGGGGTGTTTCCGCGCGGGGTCGGGGTGGTAACTGAGCGCCACCTCCCGGCCGGGTTCCGAACAGTTTTTCATGCTTCCGGTGTTGGGGCACAGCGCGGTGATCACCTTCCCCGACGACAAACGCACGTCGGCCAGGAACCGCTTGTACCGCTTGAGGAGCACCCCCCGCGCCAGGGGCGATGAGAAAACTATTTCAGCTTCCACAGGTCCCTCAGTTCGTCGTTGATGGCGTCGCGGTCCGCGGCGGACAGCCCGGGACCCCGGCGGCCCGGGGCGGGCGCCCCCGCGGCCAAAAAATCGGCGACGGCACAGACCCGCGCGCCCGCCGCCCGCACCCAACGCTGGATCGCCCGATCGTCGGTGACGACCACGGCGTCCCGGGGGGACGCGGACTCGTCCACCAACGATTTGATCAGCGCGTCGGCGTCCTTGCCGTGGGAGAAAAACACGCGCGTGGGACCCGGCCAACGCGGGGAAGACACGTCCGCCCGGCCGTCGAACACCACGGTGACGCGGTGGGCGGGGCTCCCCTGGGGTCGCCGCTCCTCAATAAAGCGCAGTAGTCGCTCGCGCTGGTCCCGCAAGGAGCCGGCCGCGAGCGCGTCCGATTGCCGGATCACGTTGTAACCGTCCACGACGAAGTGCATCGGCGCCCATGATACGGGTTTCGGAACGCCTCCACAACACCGTCGACAAGGCCGATCCAAGGTGGTAGAATCCGCGCCATGAAATGGGCCTCCACCCTCTCGACCGCGACGCGCCTCGAAACCGCCGTGCGGGAAGCCGCCCTCGGCATCAAGGAGAAACTCGAGGGCGCCGCCCCCGATTTCGCGGCCCTGTTCGTCGCGCAGGCCTTCGCCGAGCGCCGCGAAGACATTCAGAACCTGCTGGCCAAGCATTTGCCCGCGCGCGTCCTCGTCGGGGCGAGCGCGGCCGGGGTCATCGGCGGCGGCCGGGAATGGGAATCCAAGGCGGGGCTGAGCCTCGTCGCGGCCGTCCTGCCCGACGTCAAGTTGCGGACCTTCGCGATCCGGGACGAGGACCTGCCGGACCTCGACGACTCCCCGCGCGCCTGGGAAAGCCTGGTCGGCGTCCGGGCCGCCGAGGAACCCCAGTTCGTGGTGTTGGCGGACCCCTTTTCCATCCGGCTGGACAATTTTTTGTCGGGGCTCGATTACGCTTTCCCCAAATCCGTGAAGGTCGGCGGCGTGGCCTCCGGCGCGTCGGAGCCGGGGCGCGGCGCCCTCTATCTCAACGATCAGTGCCTGCGGGGCGGCCTCGTCGGGGTGTCGTTCACCGGCAATTTGCGCATCGATTCCGTCGTCGCCCAAGGGTGCCGCCCCATCGGGCGCCCCCTGCGCGTCACCGGCTGCAAGGAAAACGCCCTGCTCGCGGTGGATGGAAAACCCCCGGTGGAAATCCTCCAAACGATTTTTAAGGAATTGTCGGACCGCGACCGCCAATTGTTGCGCCAGGCCCTCTTCATCGGCATCGCGATGACCTCCTCGGCCGACGCCCCCCAACCCGGGGATTTTTTGGTGCGGAACATCGTGGGCGTGGACAACGACCACGGCTATTTGGCCGTGGCCGCCCCGTTGCGCCTGGGGCAAACCGTCCAATTCCACCTGCGGGACTCCCGATCCTCCCTCGAGGATCTGCGCCAGGTGTTCGCCCGCTTCAACGGGGGCGCCGCGGCCCCCCACGGCGCCCTGCTGTTTTCCTGCGTCGGACGCGGGGAGGCGTTGTACGGAAAGGCCGACCACGATTCCGCCTTCTTCGAGGAAACCGTGGGCCCGGTGCCCTTGGGCGGCTTTTTTTGCAACGGCGAAATCGGCCCCGTCGGCGGCACCACCTACCTGCACGGCTACACCAGCTGCTTCGGTCTGTTCCGGTCCAAAACATGAAACGGCTGTGGGCGGCCGCGGCGATCCTGTTGGGCGCGGGATCGGTCCGGGCGGAGGACGCCGCCGTCGACGCGCTGATCGACACGGGCCTCGAAGCCATGTACAACCTCGACTACGCCCGGTCGCGCGCGGCGTTCGACGAATTGACGACGCGCTTTCCCCAAAACCCCATCGGCCCCTACGGCCGCGCCACGATCCTCTGGTGGGAACTGACCAACGAATACGATGAACAGAACGACGCCCTGGAGAAGGAATTCCTCGCCGCCGTCCAGGACACCGTTGAAAAAACACGCGCCCTGGCCAAAAACGGCGACCCCACCGGGCTGATCCGCCTCTGCGGGGGAGGCGCCCTCGGGCTCAAAGGCCGCTGGGACGCGATCGGCGGCCACTGGCTCGCGGCCTACCGGGCGGGCAAACAGGCGTTCAACCTTCAGTCCGCCGCCATCAAGGCCAACCCCGCCATGTACGACGCGTACCTGGGTCCCGGCATCTTCCATTATATGGTCGCGACCCTGCCCGCCGCCGCCAAGGTCATCGGCCGCATGATGTTCGGAGGTTCCAAAGAGCAAGGACTGCAAGAAATCCGCCTGACCATGGAGAAGGGGCGTTTCGCCAAAACCGCGGCGCGCCTTTTTTTGGTGAACATTTACGTCAACAACGAGAAGGACCCCGCCGCCGCCCTGGCGCTGTTGCGGGAGGGACGGGCGGCCTATCCCCAAAGCCCGTTTTTCCACTACGTGGAACTTTTGATCCTGGAGGAAGCCAAGGATTGGCCCGCCCTGGAGGCGGGGGCGCGGGACTACCTGGCCAAAATCCACGCCGGGGCGCCCCATTATTCGCCGCGGTTTCAACACATGGGTCTGTTCGCCCTGGCCAACGCCCACCGCGGCGCCGGACGGCTGGACGACGCGCTCGCGCTTTACAGCCGCGTGGTGGACCGGCCCGCCCGCGACGACCGTTGGGTCAGTTTGGCCTATTTAAACCGCGGCAAAACTTTTGATCTTTTGGGCCGCCGCGAAGACGCCCTCGCCGATTACCGCACCGTTTTAAAACGGCGCGACGTGTGGCAACTTCACGACAAAGCCCGGGACCGGGTGCGGCGTCCTCATTCGCCGGACGACGCCCCGCGGCGGCGCTGACCTTTGCGAACGATGGGCCCGCCCCCCCGTCGCGCCGCCGTCTGGCTCGTCACCGTTCTCTTCGCCGGGGGAACCCTCACGGCCATGGGGGCCTCTGTGCTGTGGGTACGCGACGCCGTTAACAACGCTTATTTTCTCCGGAGCACCGGTCCCATCCAAAAAGCGCGCGCCGGCCTTCAAGAAAACGTCGACCGGCAGGTCCGCGACCTGAACGCGGTGGCGGACGGCGTTTCGACCGACGGGGAGTTCGGGCCCGAAGCCTTTCAACACCGGGCGGCCCGCGCCCTCGGCGACAGCGCGGCGATGCGCGCCTTGGATTTTGTCGACCGCTCCGGCCGCGTGCTCTGGACCTTCCCCTTTTCGCCGGAACGGACGAAGCGGGGCGTCACGGGCGATCGGTCGGTCGCGGCCGACCGCGCCGGCCGGGAACAACGCACGACGGCCTCGGGGCTCATCGATCTCTGGGACGGCCGCGTCGGGGTCGCCCTGTACGCGCCGGTGTTCCGGGGGTCCCTCTGGACGGGCCTGGTGGAAGGCACCCTCGAGGTCTTGCGCGTGGCCGCCGGCGGCGCGCCGGGACTCGGGGAACGCTTCGACGTCACCTTCATCGATGAAACCCAGGGGCGGGAATACCGCCCCGTGGAAAGCCCCGGCCCCGCCTCCCCCGCCTACGATCATTACTTTCCCCTCAATCTGGCCGACCGAACCTGGTGGGTGATCCTTCACCCCCTGCGGCCGCCCCCGGCCCTGGCAATCGTCGTGGGGGCGCTCTTTTTGGAAGCCTTGCTGGGCGGTGTTGTCGTTTATTTGTGGTTGAGGAGGAACACGGCATGAATCAACGATCGCGGACCGGACTGTTCATCGCTGTTCTTTTCATGGGCCTGGGATTCGTGGGGCGCCTGCCCGCCGCCCCCCTGGATTTGGCGGTCCCCTGGGGCACCGACGAAAAGGACCCTTTGATTTTGCAGGGCGACTACGTGCCCCCCCAACGGGAGGGCGCCCCCGTCTTGATCGCCCTGCACGGGCTGGGCAGCGATCGCGCCGAATGGCGCCCGCTGGCCGCCGCGGCTCAAAAACGGGGATGGGGCGTGTGCCTTTACGACGCGCGCGGCCACGGAAAAAGCCGGGCGACCTTGACGGGCAAAGCGGTCAATCACGAAGACCGGGCCCAGCGGCGACCCGCTTTTTGGTTCGGCATGATGGACGATTTGGCCCGGGCGTCCCGGGCCGTGGAGGACCGGGGCGTGCCCCCCGCGCGGCAGGTGTGGGTGGGCGCGAGCCTGGGCGCGAACGTGTGCCTTTTAACGGCCTCCCGCGGCGTTCCCCCGGGCGCCTTGGTGTTGATGTCCCCGGGCTTGGATTACGCCGGACTCGAGGTCGATGAAATTCCCGCCCGCGTGGGGGCACCCATGCTTTTTGTTTCCGCCCAGCCCGACACCTACGCCCACATCAGCGCCGAGCGCCTGCTGGGGCAGGCCGATCCCGGCCGATCGAAATGGATCGCCCTCGAAAAGGGGACCGCCCAGGGGGCCCACGGAACGCAGTTGTTCGACGAAAAATTGGAAGGGAAGATGCTGGACTGGGTCGGGCGCGTGATGAAAATGGATCAGCCGCGGTCCGCCGGGGGCGCGCCCAAACCCAAGCGCTGAACCCGGGCGGCGCGCTCAAACCGGAGGGCCGCCCCGCCGGCGTTGACGCTTTGGACCAACACCCGGAATTTTTCTCCGAAGGCCGCCGGGTGCACCAACTGTTGGACCTCCCGCCCCCGGGACGGGACCGCCTCGATCGCGGCCCGCAAAGTCCCCTCCGCCCCCGCGAGCAGAAAAGGCCCCTGATCGCCGTAAAAAACCGTCCGAAACCCCCGCTCTTCCCCGGCCCGCGCGAGGCGGGTGAAATCCACGTGCGCGGTGATGTCTTTTTCACCCACGTCCCGGAAAGGGTCGTCCCCGACGCGGTGGTGCGAAAACGTGCGTCGCGTGCCCCGCGCGCGCGTGGGGTGATGGACTTCGGCCGCCGCGCCCCCGTAATCCACCGTCAACACAAACCCGCGCGCGAGCACCCGGGCCAATTCCTCTTGAACGGCGTCCACCAACGGGCACACTTCGGTCTCTTGACCTTCCTCCAGGGAAATCCCCGCGGACGACAGGAGGGCCACGAGGGCCGGGTCCGACAGGGGGCCCGGGGTTTCGAGCAGACCCCCGTTCCCCTCCGTGACAAAAAGCTCCTCCGGTCCGCCGGCCGCGCCCCGCAGCCGGTGGAAGGGCAGCGCGTCGAAAAACTCGTTGGAGTACACGCACCCTTCGACCCCGGCGGTGTGCTCCAGGTCCGCCAGGGCGGCGTGGAGGTGGACCCCGCCGAACCGCGACAACCGCCGACGCGCCGCCGCCCGGGCCGCGGGGGAAGCTTCCACCAGGTGCGTCGTCACCCGGCGGGCGCGACCGCGCCGGTCCAACGCGGTCAGCACCCGTTCGGCAAGCACGCCGTCCCCCGCCCCCAACTCAATCAACGTCCACCGGGCGGATCCCAGGGCGTCCCACATGTCCACGAGAATTTCAGCCAGAGCCTCCCCGAACAGGGGCACCTGGGCGTTGGTGATGAAATCCCCGGCCCGGCCGGTGCGCGCCCCGGCGGTGTAGTAGCCGTGGCGCGGGTGGGTCAGAGCCCATCCCATGAATTCGGCGAAGGTCACGCGCCCCCGCCGCCCGATTTCCGCGCGAACGGTTTCGGTGAAGGGCCCCGTCACGCCGCCTCCCGCAGGGACCGGTCGATTTCCTCTTTGACGACGGGGTGGGTTTCCGTCGTCCAAGCGCGGTCCAGCCGCGCCCGACCGACCCGGCCCGCGCGCCCCAGGGCCCAGGCCGCGTGCTCCCGCACCACCGGCTCGGGGTCGCGTCGCAGACGGTCGTCCAAAAGATCCGCGAGGGCTTCGGCGTGCCCCCCGTTGGCCGCCGCGACGCACGCGTTGCGCGCCAGTCCCGCCCGTTTGGCCCGCAAAACCGACGTTCCCCGAAACCGCACCCGGAAAGCTTCGTCGGAATCCAGCCGCAAAAGGTCCTCCAGCGACAACCACGGCCCCGGGCCCCGGCGGGCGGAAAATTCCGGCCACCGGTGGGCGGCCGCGCGCGCGTTGAACGGGCAAACGTCTTGGCAATCGTCGCAGCCGAACACCCAGCGGCCGATTTTCGGCCGCAGGTCCCGGGGGATGGCCCCCCGGTTTTCGATGGTGTGGTAGGCCACGCAGAGGCGCGCGTCCAGGACGAACGGGGTGTCCAGGGCGCCCGTGGGGCAGGCGTCCTGGCACCGCCGGCAGGCGCCGCACCCCTGGGGCACGGCGCCCTCGGGGGGCAGTTCCAGATTGACCAGCAGATCGGCCAAAAACAAAAACGAACCGCTGCCGGGGCGGATGAGATTGGTGTTTTTTCCGACAAACCCCAAACCCGCGCGCCGGGCGAAGGCGCGCTCGAGCAACGGCTGGATGTCGACGGCCGGCCGGGACAGGACCGTGGGACCGAAGGCGAGGCGCAAGCGGTCGCGCACGTCCCCGAGGCGCCGCTCGATGACGGCGTGGTAGTCCTCCCCCCAGGCGTAACGGGCCACCCGCCCGGCGGGACCGGCGGGGCGCGGGGCGGTGTCCTCCTCGAAATAAGACACACCCAGCGTGATGAGCGTGCGGGCTTCGGGCATCAGGGCGGTGGGACGGGCCCGGCGTTCGGGATCCCGGGCCAGCCACCCCATGCCCGCGGCCTTGCCGGCCGAACACCAATCGCTCAAAAAAGCGCCGTCGGACGCCGCGGGCGACGCGGCGGTGAAAGCGACCGCCTCGAACCCCGCCGCGGCGGCGGCCGCGCGGACGATGTCCGCGGGGGTCATCGGGCGCGTTCCGGAAAATTGGTGGCCAGGGCGTCGACCCCGGCGGCCCGCAACCGGCGGATCTCGGCCGGCGCGTCGGCCGTCCAGGTGCCGACCCACCACCCCCGCGCGTGGGCCGCCGCGACGAAATCGGGGGTGACCAAATGGCGGCGCGGGAACACGGCGTCGGCCCTCGTCCGCGCCACGCGGCGGGCCAAATCCGGGGGCGTTTCACGAAACAGGAGGCCCACGCGGACGCCGGGCAAAAGCCGTTTGACCCGCGCCGCGGCGCCGTGGTCGAACGAAATGACCGTGGAGCGCCGCACCCAACCCGCCCGCCGGAGGGCGCGCGCGACTTTATCGGCGATGCCCGGGTGGGGACGGTCCTCGGGGCGTTTGATCTCGATCACGAGTTCCAGCGGCCGGCCCCGGCGGGTGCGTCGGTGTTTGGCCCAGGCGAGAAGGTCGCCCAGCCGCCACAGCCTCTCGCCGCGGTGGGCCGGGCCGAACCAGGCGCCGGCGTCGAGATCCCGCAGGGCGGCCCAGGGCATCGCCCGCACGAACCCGTGACCGTCGGTGGTGCGGTCCAAAACATCGTCGTGAATCACCACGGGCACGCCGTCCCGCGACAGGTGGACATCGCATTCCAAAGCGTCCGCGCCCAGGGCGAGGCCCCGTTCAAAGGCGGCGCGGGTGTTTTCGGGCGCGTGCCCCGCGGCGCCCCGGTGGCCGATGAGGATCATCCGCCGAAACGGAGCGCCGCGCGCGCGGCGCCCCCCCACCCGCAAAAATAGACGAAAGCGCCTTCCCCCGCCCACTCCGCCGCCACGGGGCCCAGGGGATCGGGAACATTCCACCCGCGGGCCGCGAACAAAGCCGCCGTGCCCACCAGCGCCGGAACCGGGCCGCCTTCATGGAGCGACAAATTCCCCCCGAACCCGGCGTCCCCGTGCTCTTCAAAAGCGACGACGTCCTTGGCCCCCCGGCTGTTCCACAGCGCGACCCGGTGCAAATCGGGGGCGCCGGGATGCGCCGACCGGGCGGCCAGGCTGGCCGCGACCGTCAGAAAATCACGTTGGTTGTCGATGGTTTCGGGATGGGTGCGGAAGCCGCGGAACCGCCAGGCCGGATCGCCGACGGGGTGGGCGAGTTCATCCATAGAGGAAAAAATATAGGACCACCCCGGTCACGCACACATAAAGCCAAAGTGGCCAGGTCCAGCGCGCCCAGGCCCGGTGCCGTTCCGTCCGGTCCCGCAGGGCCCACACCAGGGTGACGATCACGAGCGGCACGATGACGACGGCCAGGACCGTGTGGGACAGGAGCAGGGCGAAATAGATGGGTCGCGTCCAACCGGTGCCCGTGTAGGACGTGTGACCGATGCCGGCGTGATAGTGGAGGTAAGAGGCCAGGAAGAGAGTTGAAAGAAGAAACGTCGCCCCCATGAGGGCGCGGTGCCAGGCCAAACGGCCCGACCGCACGGCCAGGCGGCCCAAGACCAATAGCACGGCCGCGGTGCCGTTGAGCATCGCGTGCAGGGCCGGTCGGGCGATCATTCTACCCCCGGTCGCGCCGCACGAGGGTCGTCGCCGCCGCGCCCATGACGACGGCGAAGAGCGCCATCACGGCGAGACAGGCGCCCAAGGACGGGCCCGTGGTCGCGCCCAGAAGCGCGCGGTGCAGGCCGTGCACGCCGTAGGTCACGGGGTTGGCGGCCATGGCGGCCGCCAGCCAACGGGGCGCGCCCGCCGACGGGAACACCGCCCCCGACAAAAACCACAGCGGCATCAAAATCAAGTTCATGAGCGCGTGGAACCCCTGGACGGATTCCGACGTCCAGGCGAGCAGGAGCCCCAACCCCGTCAGGCCCAAGCCCAGCAGGACCAACACCGCCAGCGCGGCGGCCACGCCCCCGGCGGTGAGAGGCACGCCCACCATCGGTAAGAAAATGAAAAACAACACCGACTGCCCCACCGCCAAAACCGTGCCGCCCACCATCTTGCCCGCGACCACGGCCGAGCGCGGCGCCGGCGACACCAGCACCGCCTGAAGGAACCCGGCCTGCCGGTCCTCGATCACCGATATCGTCGAAAAAATCGCCGTGAAGAGGCACACGAGCGCCATGGTCCCCGGCAGGAAAAATTGCAGGTAATTGAGCCCTTCGGCGCCGCCCAGGTTCACGCGAAAACTGGAGCCCAACCCCGCCCCCAGGAAGAACCAAAAAAGGAGCGGCGTGGCCAAAGCGCCGATGACCCGGTTGCGCTGGCGCGCGAAGCGCGTCAGCTCCCGCGCCGCCAGGGTGCCCGCCGCCAGAAAAAAAGCCCTCATCCGTTTTTCTCCGCCCAGAACCGGTGGCCGGTGTGCTTCACGAAAACATCCTCCAGCGTGGGCCGCCCCACTTGGACGGTCTCCACCCACCCGGGGAATTTTTCCACCAGTTGGGGCACGAACCGATGGCCGTCGGCCCGCTCGACGCGGACGATGTTGTCGATCACCTGGGCCGTGAGGTCGAAGGCCGCGCGCAGGCCCGCCGCCAACCCGGCCGGGTCGGAAGTCGTCACCGTCACGACCTCCCCGCCGACGGTTTTTTTAAGTTCTTCGGGAGTCCCGAGAGCCGCCAGGCGCCCCCGGTCCAAAATCGCGAGACGCGAACACCGCTCGGCCTCCTCCATCAAATGGGTGGTCACCAGCACCGTCACGCCCTCCCGGGACAAGGCGCTCAAGTAGATCCACAAATCGCGGCGGGCTCCGGGATCCAGGCCCGTGGTCGGTTCGTCCATCAACAAAAGCCCCGGGCGATGCAACAACCCTTTGGCGATCTCGGCCCGCCGCTGGAGGCCGCCGGAAAGATGTTCCACCACGTCCCCGGCCCGGTCGGCCAACCCCACGCGATCCAAAAACTCCAGGGCCCGCGAACGCAGGACCGCCCCGCTCAAACCGTACAACCGTCCCTGGTGGATGAGGTTTTCCAGAACGGTCAGTTTCTTGTCGAGGCTGGGGTTTTGGAAAACCACCCCCAGGGCGGCGCGCGCCGACGCGGGGTCGGACACCACGTCGCGGTCCATCACCCAGGCCTGTCCCGCGGTGGGGGGGAGGGCCGTCGAAAGGATTCGAAAGAGGGTGGTCTTGCCCCCGCCGTTGGGCCCGAGCACGCCGAACAATTCCCCCGCCCGGACATCGAAGGTGACGCCGGAGAGGGCCTCCCGCGCCGGCGAACGGCCCCGGGCCGGGTAGACATGCCGCAGGTTCTCGAGCCGGACGGCGCGGTCGTTCATGAGCGGAATCCGGACCAGACCAGCGCCGTCAGCAAAACGGGCAAATACACGACGGACGCCAAAAAGAGGCGCCGCGCGCGCCGGGTCGTGCGGTCCCGGTGAAAATGAAAACCCAAGGCGACCAGCGCCGCCCCGAGGGCCGTGGCCAGGACCGCGTAGGCTCCCGTCCCCCGCCCCGCCCACACGGGCACCCAGCTCACCGCCAACAGGGCCAGGGCCCCGAGCAACGCGTGGAGGGACGTGCCCCGGCCGTCGGGCTGAACCACCGGCAGCACGACGAACCCCGCCCGGGAATAGTCTTCGCGGTAAAGCCAGGCGAGGGCGAAGAAATGCGGAAATTGCCAAAAGAAAAGAATGCCGAACAGGATCCCCGCGCCCAACTCCAGTCGGCCCGCCGCCGCCGACCAGCCGAACACCGGCGGCAAGGCGCCCGCCACCGCGCCCACCAGGGTGTTGACGGCGGAAATTTTTTTCAAAGGCGTGTAGGCGTAAAGGTAGACGGCCGCCGTGGCCGCCGCCAGCGCGGCCGTGAGACCGTTGACGAAAAGTCCGAGGTAAGAGACGCCCCCGAGCAACAACAGGGCCCCCAGGAACAACGCTTCACCGGGCGAAACACGCCGCGCGGGCAAGGGCCGATCGCCCGTCCGCGCCATCAGGGCGTCGCGGTCCCGTTCTATCAACATGTTGAGGGCGCAGGCGCCCGCCGAAACCAACAACGTGCCCAGGGCCGTGTGTCCCAACCGCCCGAAGGACACCGCCCCCCGGGACGCCAGCAAAAATCCCGCCAGAGCCGTCAAGGCGGCCATCAAGGTGATGCCCGGCTTGGTGAGAGAAACGTAATCGCGCAATCGGTCGCCGTTGAACGCCCCCGGGAACCGTCGCCAGGAGAGAAGCGCCAGGGCCACCGACAAACCCAGGAGAAGCGCCCCCGCGACGACGTGGGCGGTGGCCCAACCCACCGAGGACCACGGGTGGACGGGCCATCCCGGCCCCAGGAAACTCAGCAGGGCCAAGAGACCGAGCAGGCATTGGACGGCGAAAACCGCCGCCACCGCGCCGGCCACGGCCCAAAGGTCTTTTTCCCGCGCGTGGGACAGGGACAGCCGGTGGAAGGACCAACCGATCCACAACAGGATCAACCCGGCGTTCACCAAATGGAACGACAGGGCGTGCCCCGTGTGGCGAACGGTGGCTCCCAAAATCAATTGAAGGTACAACGACGCGACGAGGAGGAGGGCGATGTGCGGCAAAGGGATGTCCGTCCCCCCCGCGTCCGCCGCGGGTTCGCGTTTCCAGAGGGGCGAGGTCCAGACCGCCAGGGCCACGGTCATGCAGAAGAATGTTTGCGCGAGCGTGGCGTGAACGATGGACACCGGCTTGGGGAGCTTCAGGAGAACCGTCAGGCCGCCGAAGACGCCTTGAAGGATGACCAACCCCAGGGCGGCCCAGGCGGTTCGGCGCAACCAGGCGCGGGGGTCCTTCCGGAAAACAATCGCGGTCACGATGGTCAGCAGCCCCACCAGAGTCGCCGCCAGGCGGTGGCCGTGTTCAAACAAAATGCCGCCCACCAGGCGGGGCATGAGGCGGCCGTAGGAGAGGGGCCAGTCGGGCACCGTCAAACCGGAATGGGTGCTGGTCACCAAGCCGCCCAACCCGACAAGGAGCAGTGTCGCGGCGGCCAAGGCGAGGGCGCACCGGAACGGCGCCACGGAAGAGGGCCGATCGATCATGCTATTCGGCCCAATCGTCCGCTTTGGGCGGGGCCAAGCTGTGCAGGTAAGTCACGAGGGCGTCGAGTTCGTCCTCCGAGAGAAAATCTTTCCAGCCGGGCATTTCCACCCAGGGCGGCGGGCGGGTGGGGTCGGCCGGCTCCGGTCGGCGTCCCAACCGAATGCGTTCCTTCAACTCCGGAACGGAGAATCCGTCGCGGGCGTGCTTCAAACCGGGCACCGCGCTGCCCACCACGTTGTTGTTGGGAAAACCGCCCCGCCCCCGGTCGCCGTGGCAGGCCACGCAGCCGACACGGTTGTAAATCATCTCCCCCCGTTTGCGGGGGTCGGCTTTGACCCCGGGGGCGTTCCAAGGGCGCGTGGCGCGGTAGGGCTCGCCGTTTAAAGATTGAAGGTAGGCGACCAAATCCGCGCGCACGTCGTCCTTCAACTTTAAATTGGGCATGGTGGTCCCGAGTTTCCAGGCCGACGGATCCTTCAACCACAAATCCAACCACGCGGCGGAATGTCGGATCCCCACGGTGGTGAGGTCGGGGCCGGCCTGTCCGCCGCCCCGTTCCCCCACGCGGTGGCAGGTCACGCACCCCAGGGCGGCGAACCGCGCCGCCCCGCGTGCCGCCGGGTCTTTCGACGGGGCGCAGGCCGACAGGGCGAACGGGATTAAAATCCAGAGCGCGCGACGCATCTTATCGATCGAACACCGCGCCGGTGTCCGCGCTCAAGACATGCTGGACGTAACGGCCCAACCACCCGCGGGTCACCCGGGGCTTGAAGGGTTTAAGGGACTTTTTCCGTCGCGCCCATTCGGACGCCGGGACCAAGGCATCGAGTTTCCCCCGCCCGGCGTCCACGCGGACGCGGTCGCCTTTTTTTAAAAGGGCCAAGGGACCGCCGGCGGCGGCCTCCGGGGACACGTGGCCGATGCAGAGACCCCGCGTGCCGCCCGAAAAACGCCCGTCGGTGACCAACGCCACGCGCAACCCCGCCCCCATGATGGCCGCGGTGGGGCTCAGCATTTCCTGCATGCCCGGCCCGCCGCGCGGCCCTTCGTAACGGATCACGACCACATCGCCGTTTTTCACGCGGCCCTTCAAAATGCCGTCGAGGGCGTCGTCCTGGGATTCGAAAATCACCGCCGGGCCCTCAAACGTCATCATGTCGGGAGCCACGCCCGCCGTTTTCACCACGCCGCCCCGGGGGGCCAGGTTGCCGAAGAGGACCTTCAATCCGCCCGTGCGGCTGAAGGGGTCTTCCACCCGGCGGATCACGTTGCCGTCGGGCGACGGGGCGTCCCGCAAAAGGTCCGCCAGGGTTCCCGTCACGGTCACCGCGCCGGTGTCGAGGCCGACGTCCGCGCGGGCCACTTCTTTTAAAATGGCCGCCACCCCGCCCACGCGATACACGTCCTCCATGTGGACGTCGGGCCGGGAGGGGCTCACTTTGCAAACGCACGGGGTTTTGCGGGACAGGGCGTTGATCCGTTTCAAATCGTAGGGGACGCCGGCTTCCCGGGCCAGGGCGAGGGTGTGCAACACCGTGTTGGTCGATCCGCCCATGGCCATGTCGCAGACGAAGGCGTTGTCGAGGCTCGCCCGGGTCACGATGTCGCGCGGACGAATGTTGTTGTCGATGCAACGCTTCAAGGCGTGGGCGCCGCGGCGGATCAAGGCTTCGCGCGCGGGGTTGTCGACCGGCCGGCCGTCGGGGCCGCGCACCTGGGCCGGCACGCTGCCGTTGCCGGGCAGGGCCAGACCGATCACTTCGCCCAAACAATTCATCGAGTTCGCCGTGAACATCCCGGAACAGGACCCGCACGACGGGCAGGCCCTCTCGGCCAGGTCGGACAGGGCGCCCTCGGTCATTTTCCCGACGGCGTGCTTGCCCACGCCCTCGAACACCGTCACGAGGTCCGATCCGTCCTCCCCGGCCAACATGGGTCCGCCCGACACGTACACCGCGGGGATGTTGACCCGGACCATGGCGTTGTACATGGCGGGAACGATCTTGTCGCAGTTGCCGAGGCCGATCCAACCGTCGCAGGGATGGGCGACGAGCACGGTTTCGATTTGATCGGTCATGAGTTCCCGGCTCGGGAGGGAGTATTTCATGCCGAAGTGGCCCATGGCGATGCCGTCGTCGACGGCCCCGCCGAGGTTGCAATACCAAACGTTGTAGCCCAGGCCCTTCAGTTCCTTCTCCAGGGCGTGGCCGAGGGCTTCCAAATGGGCGTGGCCGGGGATGTGCGTGGAGTAGGAATTGACGACGGTGACGAACGGCTTGCGCCGGTCGGCGATGGACCCGATGACACCGGCCGCCTTCATCAAGGAGGCGGCGGGCAACATGCGGGCCCCTTCCCCCACGATCCGGCTGCCGTACCGACGAAGATTTTCGATTCCGGGGTTGATGGAGTCCGATCCGTGTCTGGCCATAAAGTCCTCTCTCAGGGCGTGCGCCGCGGCCTGTCTCCCGCGGAAAAGGACAGGATACAATTTCCCGCGATCGACGGAAAGCGCGCGGGGTTTCCTCCCCGGGGCAAGAAACCCTTGAAAAGGGGAGGTTCTTCTGCTATGTTGAATTCGCTATGGCTTTGGGTTTCTCACATCACGATTCAACAACGCGGACCCAAGACCGCCGGTGCCGCACGCGACGCGCCGCTCGGCGCTCGTCGCTTGCGGCCCTCGCTTTTCTGGCGTTGTTCTCCACCGCGCCCCTGCGGGCCTTCGAAGAAGAAGACGACGATCTCGTAAAAAAGTGGCAAGAATCGGAAACCAAATCGAGTTGGGTACTTTCCCCCGCCCTCTACGGCGGTTATCTGGACCCGCTGGACGGGTACCCCCGGTTCGAAAGCTTCGCCAGTGGGGGGTTGGATCTTTATGTGAGGCCCCCTCTCCCCCAATTTCCCAATTGGGCCGACAAACTGGTGGGGCGAATCTCGTTCAACTATTTCCCCTTGGAAGCTCCCAAGGAGGTCCGCGGGGTCATGGAGGACATTTATTCCATCGACTTCAGCGTCCTGTATCGTCTGACCCGGTTCAAGGGAAAACCCGATCATCTCCGTTGGGTGCCGTTTTTGGGGGGAGGCATCGGCGTTTACCAGGACGTGATTAAATCCGAACACCCGGCCTTCTCCTCGCTGGGGCAAATCAAGCAGCGTGAAACGTACATGGGCTTGAACGGTTCGGCGGGTTTTATGCTTCCCTGCTTGGGTCCCATTCGTTTGATTCCGGAAGTCCGGTATCACGCGCTTAAAAAAGAGCACGGGGAGTGGGCGACCCACATCAGCTATCAACTGGGGTTGGCCTATTGGATCCCGGACCGGATCGAGGAGTAACCATGACGCCATTTCAAAAAACAGCGGCGACGGCTCTCCTCCTGATCTTGGGCAGCGGCTGCGATCGTTTCAACGACGGATTGACGGGCACCCCTCCCGCGGGCGCCACGGCCCTAACGTCCTTTAGCGGGACTTACGACCTTTCCCACTTTCCGGATGTTACGGTCACGTTTACCCTGGACACGGACCTGGGCCCCGTGGACAACCTGCAATTGGGCAACGTCGCCGCCCTGACCAAAGAATTTGACGTGGAAATCGACACGGCCACTTTGACGGTGACGGGCACGGTGTCCAAAGGTCCCGACCCCGTCGTCATCACCCAATTGACCAAAGACCCCTTGATCGCGGGGACCTACAGCCTTAATTTCCGAACGAAAACTTCGGGTTATTGGAGTTTCACCCTCGGTTTTGATTACGGGGGACTCAAGAGGACCGTTGACAGTTTTCTGAATTACCAAGGGTCCGCTCTGCCGATAGCCCCGCCCGGCGCCTCCGGGGCAGTCCACGTCACGCCCGCTTCAACGAACAACGGCGGCTGAACTTTAACCCGAATTCCCCAGTTGCGTCGCGGGATTCGACGGAAAATCCGGCCCTCTTTCCTTCACAAAAAAGTTTGCCCGTAGTCCCTGCTACGGACTGCACTTTTTTGTTCGTAAAAAGGGCGGTCTTTTCCGTCTCGGTCCTCGCGATCAACTGCGGAATCCGGGTTAACCCGAATTGTTGGGGAATCAATGAACCCGCCCGAAACCGAGGCGGGTTTTTTATTGGCTTTTAGCCGTAGCGGTACTGGACCCCAAAACCGCCCCGGGGCCAGTGGCATTGGATGTTGTCGAAGGGGCAGAGCATGCGGCAGGCGCCGCATTCGATGCAATTTTCAAAGGAGACGACGAGTTTCTTTTGGGGGTCTTCCCACCGGTACACCTGGGCGGGGCAGATCGTCGTGCAGGGGCGGTCGTGGCAACGGTCGTGGCACACGTCCGCGCTTTTGATGGTGATGTGCGCCTGGTGGTCCGCCTTGTAGGTCAGCGTCCCGAGCTTTTCATCGACGTTCACTTTGGGCAAATCGGGCATAGTGTCCCTTTATCCCCCGTGGGTCATTTTCCAGAGAAGCACGCGCATCTTGAGCGCGAGTTTCATCAGGGTGAATTCGTTTTTAAGGGTCAATTCGGTCTTGGCCAGTTCCTTGACGGCGGGGTTGCGCATCACCCGTTGAAGGATCGCCTTTTGCACATCCCGCCGGGCGCGTCCGTCCACCGCGAAATAGTCCAAGGCCGCCTGGGCCAACAGCTCCGGGCCTTGGTTGACGAGCTCCATGTGCTTCTCGATCAGAGGTTCCAGATCTTTGTGGTCGAAAAGATCGGGGAGGATAAACGAATTGCGCAATTTGGTTTGGTAGGCCGACAGGGTCGCCGCCGAGAAATTCCCCTTCTTTTTCGCCTCGATCACGGTTTCCCCGGCCATGCGACCGGCGGACATGGCCAGGTTCGACCCCTCGCGGTGGGAGGGGTTGACCATCTGGGCCGCGTCGCCGGCGATCAAAAACCCGTCGGCGTAAAGCGGCGGCATCGAGTTGTAGCCCCCCTCGGGAATGAGGTGGGCGGAGTATTCCAGGGGCTTCGCGTCTTTCAACAGACGTCGGACCATGGGGTGGTTCTTGGCGTACTCCAAAAGATCCGGAGGCCGGACGCCTGTTTTCTGGAAATGGGACAGTTTGGCGCCGATGCCGAAGGAAATGGATTCTTTGTTCGTGTACAGGAACGTGTAGCCGAGCATGCCCTGGGTGTTGTCGCCGAACATCTCGATGGTGGTGCCTTCCCCCCGCTCGAGATTAAATCGGTCTTCCAGCTTTTCCCGCGGCAACGCCAGGACCTCTTTGACCCCCAGGGCCACTTCGTCGGAACTCCACTCGTCCAAAAGGCCCAGGCTTTGGGCCAAGAGGGAATTGACGCCGTCCGCGGCGATCACCACATCCGCGTAAAGTTCGTCCCCCTCGCTGGTTTTGACGCCGACCACTTTGCCGTCTTTTTTGATGCCTTCCCGGACGGTCACGCCCGTGAAGAGCTGGGCGCCCGCCTCCTCGGCTTTCTTGGAAAACCATTTGTCGAAGTTGGCCCGGATGATGGTGTAGCAGTTGTGGGGTTCCTGCAACCATTTTTCGGATTTGAAACCCACTTGGAAGGCGGAGTCTTTGGAGAGAACCCAAATTTTCTGTTCGGTGATCGGCCGCTCCATGGGGTTCCCGTCCTCCTTCCAGAACCCGGGGACGATCTCATCGAGCATCTTGGTGTACAGCACGGCGCCCTGCACGTTTTTGGCTCCGGGGACATCGCCCCTCTCGAGCAAAACCACGTTGAGCCCGGCGCGCGCCATGGTGATGGCCGCCGCGGTGCCGGCGGGGCCGGCCCCGACCACGATCGCGTCGAATTTTTCCTCAGCCACGGTTAAAGGGAAACGGGCGCCACCTGGCGCGCCGCCTGTTCGAGGTCTTGGGGCGTGAAAGGCTTCGAGAGGAAACCCTTCACTTGGTTGAATTTTGAAAACATGTCTTGGGTGAACTCCAACGCCGTCACAACGATGACCGGCAAGTTTTTGAGGGACGCGTTCGCCGACATTTTCAGAAGGATCGAGTGGCCGTCGAGTCCGGGCAACATCACGTCCAGGAGGAGCATGTCCACTTTTTCCCGGAGCAACAGCTCCAGCGTGGCCGGCCCGGTGGCGGTTTCCACAACCGAGTAGCCCCCCCGCTCAAGGACGGCCCGGGCGAGTTCACGAATGTTTGCTTCGTCGTCCGCGACGAGGACACGGGGCATGGATTTATTTCTCGTAAAGCTCTTTGTAACGGGCCGGGTTCTTGGCTTTGAAATCAAGCAGAAGTTTTTCGCGTTGGGCTTTCCAGACGGCGGCGTTCTTGCCGGATTTTCGCTGTTCGCTGTCGTACACGAGGAACCGGTAAACCGCTTTGCCCTCCGGCTCGGAGATTTCGCAACCGGGTTTCGCCATCATACGCTTCACGTAGCGCTGCCAAATGTCGTTTTCCACCTGCCAGACGGCGGGGTTTTTGAACATGTCTTTGTTGGCGCCCTGGAGGCGAACCAAGTTGGCGGCCTTCTCTTCTTTCTTGCCAGGGACCTCGAAGAACTGGCTGTTCAAGGGCCGGGCCGCTGAATGGCATTTCGCGCATTTGACGAGCAGCACCTCTTTGTAGGCTTTCACGTGCTCCGCGGGGTAGGCGGCGAGCTGGGCGTCCGTCAGTTTTTCGGGCCCGAAATCGTTGGCGTAGGGGCTGGCGAGGGCTTTTTTGCGTTCGGCCTCGAACGCGGTGTCCGCGGCGAAGACCGCGCTCCCGGTCAAAGCCAACACCGTCATGAGAAATTGAATGGTTTTTTTCATAGGATTCCTCCGTTCCCCTTCTTATTAAGCTTACCAGTCCTCGTCTTTTTCCGCAATGCTGAACAGATAGGTCAACAGGTCGTCCATCTCCTGGCCTTTGATCTTTTCCTTCCACCCCGGCATGTACAGGGAGGGGGTCGGGCCCTTGGGATCTTTTTTGTCCACGGGCGACACGCCTTTCTCGATTTTCTCCTGGAGCTCGTGACGGGTGTAGGTGCCGACGACCTTCACCAAATTGGGTTCCGTGTCGTTGACGTAGTTGAAATTGCGGATCCCCCCGGTCCCGTCGGGGGCGTGGCAGCCGCCGCAGCCGTATTTCACGTACACCGCGCGGCCGCGCTCGATGGCGTTGCGGAACACCGGCGCGGGGCGGGGGCTCGCCGGGGCCAGGAATTCGGCCGGGATGCGGTCCCCGCCGAGGGACAACACGTACGTCGTCAAGGCGTCGGCCTCTTCGGCGGACAGGCTGAAGAACGGCATGCCCGACGGGGGCACCGGCTCGTCGTTGTGCAGGCCTTCCGGGTCGCCGGGAACAAGGGTCCACGGGTCCTTCACGAAGTGCAGCCGAATCCAATTTTCCAGCGTCCGGTCCTCGTGGGGAAGGCCCGTGAAGCTGAAATCAATCCGGGAAAGGGGCTTGTCGGCGGTTTCCTCGGCCAAGTCCACGGAGATGGGGCCGCCCTGGCCGTGGATCTGGTGGCAGCCGATGCAGCCGATTTTCTGGAAAAGGGCCTCGCCCTTGCGCCAGTTGTCCGTGAAGGGCATGGCCGCGGCGTCCCACAGATTGCTGTGGCACTTCGCGCAGGAGGCTTCCAGCACCGCGCCCTTCCTCATCGGTTCTTCCCAATGCTTGACGGGGCCGTGGGCGGCCCGCGCCGTGGTCGCCAGGCCCTGGCCCTCGTGGCACACCGTGCAACCGAATTTATCCGCCGGGTGGGACGCGTGGATCGCGCTGGGCCGCGCCTTGTGCGGGGGGTCGTCGTAAACGGTGGTTTGCGTCGGGGCGATCCCCGTGTCGTAACCCAAGTGACAGGTGATGCATCGGTCGTAGCGGTCCAACGCGGGCACCATCAACTGACGCAATTTGATGCCCTGGCCGCGCAGCAGGGCGAGGTGCTTGTCCACGTGGGCGGCGTCGGGGGTGTTCTTTTTTTCCTCTTTCAGGCGCTTGAATTCCCGGGCGTAAAATTCCTTTTGAACCTCTTTCCATTCCCGGCGCTGGTCCTTCACCACGGCCGCCGCCAACAGCAGAACGAGGACGACGTTGCCGCCCACGAAGAGGTTGCGCAGGGTGAAATAGCGCGTGAGGAGCAATTCCTTGACGCTCATAGGTTCAAATTGATCGACGGCAAACTGAGAATGTACTTGATGTTAAAGCCCATCCGGGCGCCCATTTTAAGGATCACCCCCAGCATCATCAAAAGCAGGAGCATGGTGGTGACGTACTGCACGGGGCTCAAGGGCGACGCGCGCAGATATTTCTGGGGCAGAAGGAACCCGATGACCACGACGATGAACAACACCACCGCCACGTAGGCGATTTCCGTCGGGCCGAATTGGGGAATGTTTTTCCCGATGAAATCGTGATGACGGAGAAAAACGTGGCCGACCTTCGCCGCCACGCCCACGAAAAGGGAGGCGACCGCGGTCACCCACAACGCCCGTCGGAAAGACCACTCTTTCTTGATCAGCCGGGGCAAGGCCAGGCCGGCCCCGAAATAGGCGCCGATCAACCCGCCGGCGGCGGCCAGGGCCGCGGCGATGCCCAAGAAACCGGGAACGCGGACCCCCGGCGTTTTCTGGCTCGTGAAGAAGACGCCCGCCTTGTCCGTCAAGTCGACGAGAATGAGGCTCCAGGACGGCGGGGGAAGGGCTTTGTGAATCTCCCAGGACTCCCAGGGCCAGTACCAGCTCCAGTTCGGACCGCGCAACACGGTCCCGATGAAAATCAGGAGGAACCAGAGGGCGATGCCGAAGAGAAATACCGTGCTGGCGAAGGGCCGTTCCTTGATGGAGTAGTAACCGACGCCCCGCTTGGCGTCCGGATCGATGTAGGGAATGGCCATGAGGCCCATGGCGATCACCCCGGGCAGAACGACCCCGGCCAGCCACGGATCAAAATACACCAACAACTCTTGCAGGCCCAGGAAGTACCAGGGGGCCTTGGACGGGTTCGGGGTCACGCCCGGATTCGCCAGTTCTTCCAGGGGGGCGTTCTGAAGGATCGACCAGGCGATCAAGAACACCAGCATCAACACCGCGCCGATGTATTCGCGAACAACCAAATTGGGCCAGACTTCCATCTTCTTCTCGGGCGCGTCCCCGGGGAGCGGCGCCGCGGAGAAACCGTCTTTGCGAATCCGCCAGAAGTGGACGATCATGAGCACGCCGGCCACGAACGGGACAGCCACGCAGTGCAGAACGTAAAAGCGAATGAGCGTGTTGGCGCCCACGGACGTGCCGCCCAAGAGCGCGAAGCGGGCGTCGTTGGCGTTGGTCACGCCCAGCAAATTGGAGAAGGGGCCCTCGGCCCCCGCAAAGGGGGTCGCGCTCGCCATGTTGGTGCCGACGGTGACGGCCCAGAGGGCGAGCTGGTCCCAGGGCAACAGGTACCCGGTGAACGAGAGGAAGAGCGTCACCACCAAAAGAACGACCCCGATTCCCCAGTTGAATTCGCGCGGGGTTTTGTAGGCCCCCGTCAGGAACACGCGGACCATGTGCAGGATCACCAACAGCACCATGGTGTGGGCGCTCCAGCGGTGCAAATTGCGGAGGAAAACGCCGAGGGACACGGCGAATTCCAGGTCTTTGATGTCCCGGTAGGCCAATTCGACGGAGGGCCGGTAATAAAACATCAAAAGGAGACCGGTGAGGGTGAGGATCATGAAGAGGCCGAAGGAGAGCCCGCCCAGACCCCAGGTGTAAGTGAAACGCACCGCGCGCTGGCGAATGCGCGCCGGGTGCAGGTGCAGCCAGACGTTGCCCAGAATGTGCTGGGCGCGGTCGCGGGAGGTGTCTTTCCAGGTGCCGCCCCGGAACATGGAGCGCCAGATCTGGCTGTTGATGAGTTTGTCTTTGGCTTCTTGGAGGGAGAGCATCAGACGACCAGGTGGAAGGCGCCCTTTTCACGGAACCCGGGGCGGTTTTCCATTTGGGATTTATCGATCACGAGATCGCCGTCGGGGGTCACATCCACCGCGCAGCGCCACAGGGGCTTGGGCGCGGGGCCCGCGACCACGTCGCCGTCGACATTAAAATTAGAGCCGTGACAGGGGCAGCGGAACCGCGATTCCGCGGGGAACCAGTTCGGGGTGCACCCCAGGTGGGTGCAGCGGGACCAAAGGGCGTAAACGCCTTTTTCGTCCCGGACGACCCACACCCGTTCTTTTTTGTTGATCGTGACGCCCAGGGGCAGGTCGAGGGCTTTCCCCATTTTGAACCGTTGCGAGGGTTCGTAGAGGACGTTCGGGAGCATGAAGCGCGCGCTGGCGCCCAGACTGCCCGCCACAAAGGCGCCGAAAGCCGCCCAGGCCCCGGCCAGCAAGCCGCGGCGGGTCAGCTCCGGGTTTAAAAGAGGGGCGCTGTCTTTGGGTTCGTTCGTGGGTTCGGACATGGCTGTATTTACGATCGCGAAGGGCGAAGCTTACAAGTTCCTCAAGACGCCTGTCAATCAAGAAACCCCGGCGAGGGTGGTTTCGACGGTGTCCTTGAGTTGGTGGAAGGTGAAGGGTTTGGGCAGGTAGGCCTGGATGGACCGTCCGATGTGATCGCGGACCCGCCACTCCTCGCACACGGTGCACAGGATGATGGGGCGGTGGGGCCAACGGTGCTTCATGGCGATGGCGGTTTCGACGCCGTTCATCCCGGGCATGCGCAGGTCCATGATCACCAAGTCCACGGGGCGGATCTCCAGGAGCGTCAAAGCCTCTTCGCCCGAGGCCGCCACCATGGCGCTGTGGCCCTGGGCCGCCAACGCCTCCGCCATCACCTCCCGGATGGAGGGGTCGTCTTCGACGATCAGGACCGTGCCGCTCATGTCAGCGCTCCAACTCGCTGTGCCAGTAGGCGTTGTCCACGAACCGCTGCCAGGACTGGCGCACTTTGAAATTGGATTTAAAGACGAGGGACGCCGGCCCTTTCCAGCGGGGGCGCGTGGGCTGAATCAGCAACCGCATGCCCGCTTCCGCCGGGGTCCGATTGGCCTTTTTGAGGTTGCAGGGGATGCAGGAGGTGACGATGTTTTCCCAGGTGGTCGACCCTTCGCGGCTGCGCGGAACCACGTGATCGAGGTTCAAATTTTCGGTGGAGAATTTCTCCCCGCAGTAACAACAACGATGCCCGTAATGGTCGTAGATGTTGCGGCGGGTGAATTTGACTTGACTCTGGGGCAACCGGTCGAAAACGCGCAAAGCGATCACTTCGGGGATCGCCAAGGAAAACCGCTGCGTGCGGATGACGCCGGTGGGGTGTTCGGCGCGGGAGGCGGAGAGGGCGCGCCAATCGTCGAAGGTGTAGGTGCGGTACTCCGCGTCGACCACCTGGGCGTGGTCGAGGTAAAGCAGTGTCAACGCCCGCTTGAGCGAGGTGACATGGATGGCGTAGAAACGCCGGTTAAGGACCAGAACGTCCGAACTCACGACTCCTCCCCCCCTGGGCGATCGTGCGGCAACGGCAAATTGGGGCCCGGGACGGCGGCGAAAGCGGTCAACCCTCCAGCGTGTCGTGGGTCACGGATTCCACTTTGACCCCCTGGCTTTTGAGCCACGCGGTGGCGGCGTCGAGGAGGGCGGCGTCGCCTTCCAGCTCCAGCACGCTCTCCCCCGCGGTTTCGGTGATCTTCGCGCGACGGACGTTGAACACGATGTCAAATTTTTTGGACAGCTCCCAGGTGAGGGGCTTTTGCACGAGATCCTTGGGAAAAATGAGGTGAACCCGACGTTTCATCGGCCCCCCGTCCTCCGCGCGGCGCTCCGATGACAGGGCGCGGCCCCTGTTGAGAGGGCCGAAACCCCGCCCGTCATCCGCGCGGCGCTCCGATGACAGGGCGCGGCCCCTGTTGAGAGGGCCGAAACCCCGCCCGCAATCGCCGGGACGATGCTGACCTCGGCGCCGGCGGCCACGGTGGTCTTGGCGCCGTCCTTGAAGCGGATGTCCTCGCCGTTGACGAAGACGTTGATGAACCGGCGGATTTGGCCGGTTTCGTCGCAGAGTCGTTCTTTCAGGCCGGGGAACCCCTTGTCCAGGTTGGCGATGATTTCGCCGACGGTCGCGCCCTCCACGTCGACCACGGCTTGGTCTTTGGTCAAACGGCGCAGCGGGGCGGGGATGCGAACTTTGGCGGCCATCGAAAGTCTCCTTGGGTCAAACGGGGGGCCGCGCGAGGCGTTCGTAGAGCCCGCGGAATTCCGCGAGGTGCGGCGCGATCTCGTGCACGGGCGCCACGCGCCCGGCGACGGCCTCCATCGTTTTGAAACCGTTGCCCGTGATGTAAGCCACCACGAGCTCGTCGGTGGAGATCCTACCACTCGCCGCGAGCTTTTTCAACACGGCCACGGTCACGCCGCCGGCCGTTTCGGTGAAAAGGCCCTCCGTGCGGGCCAAAAGACGGATGCCCTCGACGATTTCGTCGTCGGTGGCGGTGTCGGTGGCGCCGTGGGTGTCCATCACGATGCGGGAGGCGTAGGGCCCGTCCGCGGGGTTCCCGATGGCCAGGGATTTGGCGATCGTGCGGGGGCGGACCGGACGAACGACGTCGGTTTTTTCACGAATGGCCGTGGCCACGGGGGCGCAGCCCTCGGCCTGGGCGACGGACATGCGCGTCTTGTGCTTGGGAATGAGCCCCAACATTTCGAACTCTTTCAAGCCTTTGTGGATCTTGGTCAACAGGGACCCCGACGCGGCGGGCACGACGCAGTGGTCGGGGGCCCGCCAGTTGAGTTGTTCGGCGGTCTCAAACCCGAGGGTTTTGGACCCCTCCGAATAGTAGGGGCGGAGGTTCACGTTGACGAAGGCCCACTTGTGCGTGTCGGCCACTTCGGCGCAGAGGCGGTTGACTTCGTCGTAGTTGCCGCGCACGCCCACAATCACGGGATCGTAAACCCCCGCGCCGACGATCTTGCCCGCCTCCAAATCGGCCGGCATGAAGACGAAAGTCTTGAACCCCGCCGACGCCCCGTAGGCCGCCACCGCGCCCGCCAGGTTGCCCGTGGAGGCGCAGGCCACCGTGTCGAAACCCAACTCCCGCGCGCGCGAAAGGGCGACGCTCACCACCCGGTCTTTAAAAGAATAGGTGGGGTTCACGGAATCGTTTTTTATAAAGAGGTTGTTGAGGCCCAGGGCGCGGCCGAGGTTTTTGGCGTGGAAGAGCGGCGTCATGCCCTCGTGGATCGAGACGACGTTGTCGGTGTCCACCGGAAGCAGGTCCCAGTACCGCCACAGGGTGTGGGGGCCGGACTCGATTTTGGCCCGGGTCAGGGACCGCTTGATGAAATCGTAATTGTAATCGACCTCCAAAGGCCCGAAACAAAACTCGCAGACGTGGATGGCCTTGGCGGGGTAGAGTTCCCCGCATTCCTTGCATTTCAAGCCTTTGATTTTCGTCGACATCGTGGGTTCTCCAAAATAAAAAACCCCCAAGCAGAGCCCGGGGGTGCGCGCGTTTCTCTTATCGTGCCCGATTCGGGCCGGCGTTGGCACCGGCGGGGGGTCGCCCCGCGGTTGCCGTGGGTTCGTCGGGCTCTGTCCCTCCCCCACTCTGGATAAGAAGGTCCATCCTACAACACCCGCCGACGACCGTCAAGATTGGCTCACCTCACATCGATATTTTGATGGGTTTGCGGCAGAGCTCCCAGTAGGCGCAGTCCCGTCGGCAGGCGTCTTTGATGCCGGCGGAAATATTGGCTTCGCAGACTTTGTAATTGTGGGCCACGCGGGCGATGGCCTGGACGACGCCCGGGGACGGTTTGAGGAAGCGAATTCCCACGTGGGTCCCGGCGGGATCCTTTTCGGCCCAAACAACCTTCCCGCGCAGGCGAACCCCCTTCAGGGGGCCGGGGAGATCGAGAAGGATCCAGAACTGCTTTCGCCGCCGGACCTTATCGTAAAAAAGAACCCCCAACCCCTCCGTGGAAATATTCACCAACTCCCCTTCCAGGGGCGGTCGGTTCCGGCGGATCAGGCCGATGGGATAAAAAGTGGCCAAGCGGCCGTGTTCAATGCGCAGAGGAACGCGATAGGCTTTGCGGCGATCGACTTCCATGGACCCCTCCGGACGGCGAAATATTCTTCGTGGTGTGGGATGAATGAGTGCGCTGGTTTCTTCCACGAAGCGGAGGGACCCCCCAACCCTACCCCGGGAAGACCCGAATGTCCAGGGGAAATACAAAGGCCGCCCCCCGATCCAGGGGGCGGCCTTGTCAAAAATATTGAACAACAACAGTTATTTAACTTTCGACGGGTCCGCGCTGATTTGCAATTCCACCCGGCGGTTCTTGCTCCGCCCCTCTTCGGTGGTGTTGGGGGCCACGGGGGTCGCTTCGCCCATGCCCACGGCTTCCACGGCCGCGGCGGGCACGCCGCGCCCGACCATGGACAACCGGACCGCCTGGGCCCGTTGCAACGACAGGTTTTGATTGTAGGCGTCGCTGCCGCGATCGTCCGTGAAACCGACCACGATGATTTTGTTCTCCGGGTATTGCTTGAGGATATCGGAGATTTGGTTCACGCTGTCGGCCGCCACCGGCTTGAGGTCCGCCTTGGCGGTGTCGAACAACAGGTTGTTTTTCAGGGTGGTGACGATCCCGCTTTCCGTCCGGCGGGTCTCGGCGATCTTGGCCAACTCCTGCGCCTGTTTGTCCAGTCGATTGCCGATGGTGCCGCCCAAAAGGCCGCCCAACACACCACCGAGCAACGCGCCTTTGTCGCGGTTCCCCGACTGGTGACCGATGATCGCCCCCACGGTGGCCCCGGCCGCGGCGCCCGCGCCCGCCCCGATGGCGGTGCGTTTGCCCGGCGTGGCGCACCCGGCGACCAACAAGAGAGACAACAACCCAGCGATTTTTTTCATAGGAATACCCTCCGTTATGAACGAACTAAATTTGCGGAACCGCCAACTTTTCTTGCAACAGGCGTTGGACGGCCTGGGGGTTGGCCCGGCCGCCCGATTTTTTCATCACTTGGCCCACCAGGGCCCCGACGGCGCTGGCCTTGCCGCCCCGCACGTCGGCGACGATCTTCGCGTTGGCCGCGATCACCTCGTCCACCCAGCCGGCGATCGCCCCGGGGTCGTCCACCTGCACGAGCCCTTTCGCCTTGACGATGGCCTCCGGGTCCCCGCCTTCGGTGAACATCGTGTCGAAAACGGTCTTGGCGGCCTTGCTGTTCAAGGTGCCGTTTTGAACCAAGCGCACCAGGGCCCCCACCTGTTCCGGAGAAACGGGCGATTCCTCGATGGTTTTCTTCAGGCCATTGAGCCGGCCCAGGAGCTCCGTCGTCAACCAGTTGGTCAAGGGCTTGGCCGCGTCTTTCCGTTCGGCGGGCGCCAAGCGCCCCAGGGCGGTTTCAAAATAATCGGACAGGGCCTTCTCCCCCGTCAACACCCCGGCGTCATAGGACGACAGCCCCAGTTCCGACTGGTAGCGGGCGCGGCGGGCCTCCGGCAACTCCGGCAGGGCGCGCCGCTGCTCCTCGATGAAGGCGTCCGTCAGTTCCAGGGGCACCAGGTCCGGGTCGGGGAAGTAACGGTAATCGTGGGCCTCCTCTTTGGAGCGCATGGAGCGGGTGCTGGCCGTGTCCTGGTCCCAGAGGCGGGTTTCCTGGACGACCCGCCCGCCGGAGGAGACGAGCTCGATTTGGCGGGCGATCTCGTGGGCGATGGCGTCGCGCACGCTTTTGATGGAATTCATGTTTTTCACTTCGGCCTTGGTGCCCAGGGCCGTCGCGCCCACCGGGCGGATGGACACGTTGGCGTCGCACCGCAGGGAGCCCTTTTCCATGTCGCAGTCCGACACGCCGACGTAACGCAACAGCGTGCGCAGGGTGTCGAGGTAGACCCCCGCCTCCTCCGGCGAGCGCAGGTCCGGCTCCGAGACGACTTCCATCAAGGGCACGCCCGTGCGGTTCAAATCGACGAGCGAATAGTCCAGGGCGCGGCTGCCCACGGCGTGGAGGAGCTTGCCCGCGTCCTCCTCCAGGTGAATGCGGTGGATGCGGATCCGACGGGCGGGCGCCCCGCCCGTGGCGATGTCGAGCCCGCCGTTGATGGCCAGCGGGAGGTCGTACTGGGAAATTTGATAGTTCTTGGGCAGGTCGGGGTAGAAATATTGCTTGCGGGCGAAAGTCGAGCGCCGGTTGATGGCGCAACCCACCGCCAGGGCCGCGCGCACCAGGCCCTCGACCGCGCGGCGGTTCAACACGGGCAGGACGCCCGGGTACCCGCAGCACACCGGGCAAATTTGGCTGTTGGGGTCGGCCCCAAAGGGGGTGGGGCAGGAGCAAAAAATCTTGCTCTCCGTCTTGATCTGGACGTGGACCTCCAGGCCGATGACCGCTTCAAACGTCGTCATTTTTCTCCCTTTAACATCTTCAAAATGTCGCGGTCCGAGGGGTACGTCACCCGGCGCGCGACCTCGGCCATGTCGCACCAGGCTGTCTCCAAGACTTCCTCGGCGTCCGGGGTCCCGTCATGAGCCTCCGGCGCCATGCGAAACCAATGCACCACCTTGTCCACCGGTTCTCCGCCCCGCTTAAACCGATAGCGCACGTCGAGCAAGGGCGACACCACCCGGCACCGCCAGCCCGTCTCTTCCCACACCTCGCGCCGGGCCGCGTCCTCGGGCGATTCGCCGGTTTCCAGATGGCCCTTGGGAAAGGTCCACAGTTCGCGGCCCTCCAAATTGCGCACCCGGATCATCAAAAAACCGTTGGGGCCTTCCACCACCCCGCCCGCCGACACCTCGCGCCGCGGGGTCAAACAGCCAAGGGCGGCGTGCGCACCCAGGCCGTGGCCTTCTCGTAGGCCGCGGCGGCCGCCAGCAGGGTTTCTTCGTCAAAGGGTTTGCCCAACAACTGCAGGCCCACGGGCAAATTCTCCGCCGTGAACCCGCAGGGCAAAGACAGGCCGGGCACCCCGGCCAGGTTGCAGGAAATGGTGAACACGTCCGACAGATACATTTGCAGCGGATCGTTGGATTTCTCCCCCGCCTTAAAAGCCGCCGTGGGGCTCGTGGGGGTGGCGATGATGTCCACGGACTCGAACGCCTTGTCGAAATCCCGCTTGATCAACGTGCGGACCTTTTGCGCCTTTAAATAGTACGCGTCGTAGTAACCGGAGGAGAGAGCGTAGGTGCCCAGGAGGATCCGCCGCTTGACCTCGGGCCCGAACCCCTCGTCCCGGGACAACTCGTACTGCTGGAGCAGGTTCTCCGCCCGGGGGGAACGGTGGCCGTAACGGACCCCGTCGAAGCGCGCCAAGTTGGCGCTCGCCTCGGAGGGGGCCAGAATGTAATAGACCGACAACCCGGCGTCGGTGTGGGGCAGGGAGATTTCAACCACCTGGGCTCCGAGGGATTCGAGCGTTTTGACCGCTTCCCGAACGGCCTTTTCCACAGCGGGGTCCATGCCGTCGATGAAATACTCCCGGGGCAACCCCACCCGCAGGCCCTTGACGCCCCGGGCGAGCGCTTTCGAAAAATCCGGCACGGGCACCGGGGCGGAGGTGGAATCCTTGGGGTCGGGACCGGCGATCACCCCCAAAACGAGCGCCGCGTCGGCCACGTCCGTTGAAAAAGGGCCGATTTGGTCGAGGGAGGAGGCGAAGGCCACAAGCCCGAAGCGCGACACCCGCCCGTAGGTGGGCTTGAGTCCCACGACGCCGCAGAGGGCCGCCGGCTGGCGGATCGACCCGCCGGTGTCGGACCCCAGGGAGACGGGGGCCAGGCGCGCCGCCACGGCCGCGGCGCTGCCTCCCGAGGACCCACCGGGCACCCGGGACGGATCCCAGGGATTCCGGGTGGTGAAGTAGGCCGAGTTTTCCGTTGAAGACCCCATGGCGAACTCGTCCAAATTGGTTTTCCCGAGGAACACGGCCCCCGCGGCGCGCAGTTTTTCGATCACGGTGGCGTCGTAGTTGGCGGTGAAATTTTCGAGGATTTTGGAGGCGCAGGTCGTGCGGGTCCCGGTCACGCACAGATTGTCTTTGATGGCCACGGGCACGCCCGCCAGGGGGCCCGGGTCTTCGCCCCGGGCGATGCGGTCGTCCACCCCGCGCGCCTGGGCCAACGCGGCCTCCTCCGTCAAGCACAGGAACACTTTGAATTTCGGGTCGAGGGCCTTGGCCCGGTCGAGGAAGGCGCGGGCGACGTTCACGGCCTTCAATTCCCGGGCCCGCACGCGGCGGGCGATCTCGCGGGCGGTGAGCCCGTGCACGGCGCTCATTCGATGACCTTTTTCACCTTAAAGTACACGTCTTCGCGGTCGGGGGCGTTGGCCAAAATGGATTCGGGGTTAGCGAAGGCCGCGGCCTTGTCCTCCCGCCAGACGTTGGCCAGGGGCACCACGTGGCTGGTGGGCGGAACGTCCGTGACGTCGTACTTGGCCAGCGCCTGGATGTGCTCCAAGATGCGCCCCAGCTGGCCGAGGGCGTTGGCCCGTTCGGCGGGCGTCAGGGCCAAACGCGCCAGGCGCGCCACGTGATTCACGTCTTTTTCGGTCAGGCTCATGGGAGGAGGGATTTTACCAGTTTCTAAACCGTTTCGAAGTTGGCGTAGCGCGCCAGGATCTGCTTGCGCGCGCCGGAATCGAACAGGACCGTCACCTTGACGTTCTCCCCGGACCCCGATTTGTCCAGGATCTTTCCGGACCCGAACATCGGGTGCTTGACGCGTTGGCCGATTCGAAGGGGCCGGGGGCCGGACGCCGGAACGCCCTCCGCCGGGAGAGCCTCCCCGTCCGGATCGAAAACCCCGATGACCGGCCCGGCCGCGGGCGGCGCGTGTTCCGCGATGGGCGCCGCGAAGGCCCGCGCCGGCTTTTCCACCACCAGGCCGGCTTCGGTGACGAAGCGGGAGGGCGTGTTCCAATGGGACCGCCCGTAAATTTTGCGCGAGGCCGCGGACGTCAACGTTAAAAGCTCCCGCGCCCGGGTGATGGCCACGTAGGCCAGGCGGCGCTCCTCTTCCAATTCTTTTTCCTCAAAGGCGGACTCCCCGATGGGGAACAAGCCCTCCTCGAGACCGGTGACGTACACGATCGGGAATTCCAGCCCCTTGGCGAGGTGGACGGTCATGAGGGTGACGGCGCCCTCGTCCCCCTTCAAAACATCCAACCCGGAGGCGAGCGACACTTTTTCAAGGAAAGCGGCGGCCGTTTTCTCCTCCGAGGATTCCTCAAATTCCTTGGCGGCGTTGACCAATTCCTGCAAGTTGTCCAAGCGGAACGCCGCCTCGGGGTCGGATTCCGTTTGGCTCTCCCAATGGGCCCAATAGCCGGCGTCTTCGAGCACGCGCTGGACGAGGACCGACGCCGTGGCTTGGAACGCCGCTTCGCGAAGCCCCTTTATAATGTCCAAAAATTTGGTCAGGTTCCCCCGGACCGCCGTGGGGGCCTCCGGGTTCTGGGCGGTGGCGACGGCCGCCTCGTAAAAACTCACCCCGCGCGCCGCCGCCACGCGGTCCAGGGATTCGAGGGTGGTTTTCCCCAACCCCCGGGCGGGCACGTTGATGACGCGTTTCACGGCCACGGAATCCGCGGGGTTCACCGCGACCCGCAGGTAGGCCAACACGTCCTTGACCTCCATCCGCTCGTAAAAACGGACGCTGCCCACCAACACATAAGGAATGTTCTCCCGCCGAAAAGCGTCTTCGAGCACGCGGGATTGGGCGTTGGTGCGGTAAAAAACGGCGATGTCCGACCGACGACGCCCCGCCGCCAGATGGCGCGAGGATTCCTGGGCCACGGTGCGCGCCTCTTCCTGTTCGTCGCCGAACTCCCGGAAACGGACCGGTTCCCCCCCGGGGGCGTCCGTCCAAAGTTTCTTGTCCTTGCGGAACCGGTTGCGCTTGATGACGTTGTGCGCCGCGTCCAGGATCGACTGGGTCGACCGGTAGTTCTGCTCCAACTTCACCACCCGGGCGTTGGCGTAGTCCCGCTCGAACTCCAAAATATTGCGAATGTCCGCCCCCCGGAAGGAATAGACCGACTGGTCGTCGTCGCCCACCACGCACAAGTTGCGCGGCGGGGCCACCAGGTTCTTGGTCAAAACATATTGCGCGTGGTTCGTGTCCTGGTACTCGTCCACCAACACGTACCGGAACCGGGCCTGGTATTTTTCCCGCAGGGCGGCGGTGTCCCGCAGGGCGACGGTGGTGCGCAGGATCAAATCGCCGAAGTCCAGCGCGTTGGCTTTGACCAGCTTTTTCTGGTAGGCGCGGTAGAGGTTGGCCACGACCTCCCGAAAAGAGTCGTTCTGGGCCAGGGCGTGGATGGCGTAGGAATCGGAGTCCAGCAAATCGTCCTTGGCCCTGGAAATCACGTTCAACACCTGGTTGGGTTTGAACTTTTTCTCATCCAGGTTTTGCTCCCGGAGGCACTCCTTCATCACCTGGGTCTGGTCCCCGTCGTCGTAGATGACGTAATGGGGGTCCAGGCCCACGGCGCGGGCTTCCACCCGCAAAAACTGCGCGCAAAAAGAGTGGAAGGTCGAAATCCACACGCCCCGCCCCCGCCCGCCGGTCAATTCGTCGACACGGCGGCGCATTTCGGCGGCGGCCTTGTTGGTGAAGGTGACGGCCAAAATGTTCCAAGGTTCCACGCCTTCGGAAAGGAGGTGCGCAATGCGGTAGGTGATCACCCGGGTCTTGCCCGAACCCGCGCCGGCCAGGATCAACAGCGGTCCCGCGCCGTGGGTCACGGCCTCGCGTTGGGGGGTGTTGAGGGTGTTGAGCAGGTCGGGGGGCAACATTTTCGTCGGAGCGCGATTATACCAGATGCGCGGTTTAAATTTCGTAAAATAGTCCATTCCCTATGAAAAAATGGCCTTTGCTTTTCATCGCCTTCTCCCCCCTGGCCCAGGGCGCGGAGACCGACCTGCGCCGTTGTTACGAATGGGCGCTCGCGAGCCACGAAGGTCTGGCCCGCCAACGGGAAACCATCGCCCAGGCCCAAGCGAGGGGCCGCGTGGCCCTGTCCGGGGCGCTGCCCAACGTCGCCTGGGAGTGGCGCGGCACGCGCCAGGACACCCGGGGACTTCAAAACACTTTCGGGGGTTTCATCGAGCGGGACCAAATCGAGTCCAAATTCACCTTGGACCAGTCGATTTATCACGGGTTTCGGGAATGGTCGGCGCGGGCGGGATTTAAGAAGGAAGCCGCCCGGGACCTTCTCCTCTTAAAACGGTCGGAAATCCTCCTTTTCGCCGATGTGGCGACCTTGTATTACAACGTGGTCGCCCTGCAAAACGCCGTGACCGACACCGACAGCGCCCGCCGCCTCGCGGAAGGACGTCTCCAAGACCTACGGGAATTTTTGCGGTTGGGCAAAACCCGCGCCAGCGAGGTCCACAGCGCCGAATCCCAGGCCGCGCGCCTGCGGGCGGAGGTCACCCGATTGAAAAGCCGGCTTCGCGGGGCGCGCGCCGAGCTGGCGTTCCTCACCCAGCGCCCCTTGGGCGACAACCCCCTGCCCGACGGTTTGGACGCGGCCCCGGGCGGCCAACCCCTGGAAAAATTCCTGGACGGGGCCCGACGCCGTTCGGATCTCGAGGCCCAGCGCCGCGACGCCGAAGGCCGGGAGTACAACCTGCGCTACGAACGGGCGGACCGCTATCCCACCCTCGGCCTCACCGCCCACTGGTACACCCGCCGGCCCACCTTGTATGAGCCCATCGATTGGGACGCGAGCCTGTCCCTGCGCGCCCCCCTCTACCAGGGCGGCCGGACCGTGGGCACCGTGGCCGAGGTCCGCTCCCAAAAGAAACAGTCGGAGCTTTACCTCCGGGAACTCGCCCGCCGCATCGACACCGACGTCCGCCGCGCCTACGACGACTGGGTCGATTCCGGGGCCGAAATCGCCGACCTGGCCGCCGCCCAGCGCGCCGCCGAGGCGAGCCACAACGCCCAGGTGAAGGAATACCGCCTCGGCCTCGTGACCAATTTGGACGTCCTCATGGCCCTGCAAACGTTGCTCGACGCGAAACGCGCCCTGGACGACGCCCGCATCGAAAGCCGCCGCCGTTACGTCGCCTTGATGGTGGCCGCGGAGGTCCTGCCGTGAGATTGTCCGACGCCGCCATCAAGAACCCCGTCCTCGCCTGGATGATGATGTTCGCCATGATCCTCTTCGGGCTCATCGGCTTTGGTTCCATCGGCAAGAGCATGTTGCCCGACGTGGATTTCCCCATCATCAGCGTCTTGACCCGCTGGGAGGGCGCCGCCCCCGACGTCATGGAAACCGACGTCGTGGACATCATCGAAGACGCCATCACCTCGGTCAAAGGCGTCAAAAAAATCAATTCCACCTCTCAATTGGGCCAGGCGCGGATCGTCATCGAATTCGACCTCAAGACCGACGTGGACGTGGCCCTGCAGGAGGTGCAAAGCCAGATCTCCCAGGCCCAGTTCAACCTTCCCCGCGACCTCGACCCGCCGATCATCGCCAAGTTCAACCCCGAAGACCAACCCTTCATGTGGCTCTCCCTGTCGGGCGACCGCCCCCTGCGTTTCCTTATGGAGTTCGTCCGCGACGAGCTGAAACACGAATTCACCACCGTCCCCGGCGTCGGCAACGTCTTCCTGGGCGGCTACATCGAGCCCGCCCTGCGGGTGTGGCTCGACCCGGAAAAATTGCGGGCCAACGAAATCACCGTCGACGACGTGACCGCGGCCGTCGCCACCGAGCACACCGAGCGCCCGGCCGGGTACCTGACCTCCGCCACCAAAGAGTGGAACCTGCGGGTGATGGGCGAGGCGGGCGGCGTCGCCGAGTTTGAGAATTTGGTCATCCCCGCGCGAAACGGCGCGCCGGTCTATCGCCCGTTCCATTTAAAGGACGTCGCCACCATCGAAGACGGCCTGGCCGACGCCCGCGCCATTTCCCGGGTGAACGGCAAGCCCGCCATCGGCCTCGGGATCCTTAAACAGCGCAACGCCAACATGGTCGACGTGGGACGGCGCGTCAAAGAGAAGGTGGAGGCGCTTCAAAAGAATCTGCCCGCGGGGGTGATTCTCGCCGTCAACTACGACGGCACGGTTTTCGTGGAGGACGCGACCCACGAGTTGAATTTCAACCTCCTCCTCGCCGCGATCCTGACGTCCTTCATCTGCTGGCTGTTCCTGGGTTCCTGGAGCTCGGCCCTCAACATCATTTTGGCCATCCCCACGTCCATTCTGGGCACCTTCATCGTGCTTTACTTCCTCGGGTTCACGCAAAACACCTTCACGTTGCTGGGCCTGACGCTCGTGGTCGGCATCGTGGTGGACGACGCCATCATGGTCCTGGAGAACATCGTCCGCCACCGCGAGCTGGGCGAACCCCGGGTCAAGGCCGCCATCCTCGGCGCCCGCGAGATCTATTTCGCCGCCATGGCCACGTCGGTGGCCATTCTGGCCATTTTCGTTCCCGTGGTGTTCGTCAAAGGGGTCATCGGCAAATACTTCTTCCAATTCGGCATCACCATCTCGGCGGCGGTCATGTTCTCCCTGGTCGAAGCCCTGACCCTCGCGCCCATGCGCTGCGCCCAGTTCCTGGAAATCGGCCAAAACAACCGCCTCACCCGCGGCGTGGACGCCTTGATGGAGACCCTGACCCGCCGCTACAAATCCACGTTGACCTGGAGCCTCAATCACCGCTGGACGGTGGTGATTGTCGCGGCCGTGTTGTTCCACGGGTCGCTCCTCCTGTTCCCGCTCGTCAAAATGGAATTGATGCCGCCCCAGGACCAGAACATCCTGTTCCTGCGCATGGAAACCCCGGTGGGCTCCTCCATGGGTTTCACCGACGAGACCTTAAAGAAAGTGGAGGCCTTCACGATGGACCGCGGCGAGGTGGAGCGCTACTACGCCGCCGTCGGGGGCTTCGAGGGAGGCGAAATCAACAACGCCTTCATGTTCATCACGCTCAAAACCCCGAAAGAACGACCCGCGCCCGCGGGCCGGCGCCGCGCGTTCAGCCAACAGGAATTGATGGACGTGTTCCGCGCCGAAATCGCCAAACTCCCCGGCGTGGAAAAGATTATTTTAATGGACCTGTCCGTGGCGGGCGGCGGCGCGGAGCCGGGCTTTCCCGTGGACCTGGCGCTGCGGGGCCGGGATTGGGAACAACTGGCCAAGTCCAGCGAGCTCTTGAGGACCAAAATGAAGGAAACCGGCCTCATGGTGGACGTGGACTCCAACTACGCCCTCGGCATGCCGGAAGTGCAAATTTTCCCCAACCGCGAAGCCGCCGCCGCCCGGGGCGTGAGCGTGTCGGTCATCGGCAACGCCATCAACGCCACTTTAGGGGGCCAGCGCGTGGGCAAGTTTTCCCGGGGCGGTCGGCGGTACGACGTGCGCGTGCGCTTCCGCCCCGAGGACCGCGACAAACCCGCCGACTTGGACAAAATTTACGTCCGCAACAACCGCGGGCAGGTGGTGCCTCTCAAAGACGTCGTGACCGTCAAAGAACGGCAGACCCTGCTCAGCATCACCCGGGAGAACCGCTCCCGGGCGATCCGCCTGTTCGCCAACATCGCCCCCGGCAAGTCCCAGGCCGAAGCCTTGACGGCCGTTCAAAAAATCGGCAAAGACATTCTGCCCGAAGGGGTGACGCTGGTGTTCTCCGGCGCGGCCGAAACCTTCAAGGAAGCCTTCGTCGGCCTCGTGGCCGCCATCCTTCTGGGCATCATTGTGGCCTACATGGTGCTGGGGTCCCAGTTCAACAGCTTCATTCACCCGGCCCTGGTGCTCTTGGCGTTGCCCTTCAGCGTCACCGGCGCCGTGCTGGCCCTGTGGGTGGGCCAACAGTCCCTCAACATGTTCAGCATGATCGGCATCGTCCTCTTGATGGGCATCGTCAAAAAGAACTCGATCATGCTCGTCGATTTCACCAACGAACGACGGCGCGCCTTGGGCATGGCCGTGCGCGAAGCCCTTTTGGACGCCTGCCCGATCCGTCTGCGGCCCGTCATCATGACCACGGTGTCCACCATCGCGGCGGCCGTTCCGCCCGCCTTGGCGCTGGGCCCCGGGGCCGAAACCCGCGTGCCCATGGCCCTGGTCATCATCGGGGGCGTGTCGGTGTCGGCCCTGTTGACCCTCTACGTCGTGCCGTGCGCTTACAGCCTCACGGCCCGCCTCGAGAGCCGCCGCCATGAACAGGCGCTCAAGGAAGCCCTCCAAGAATTGGGCGAACTGCCCTCCGACTCAAAATAAGATTTTCGTTCTGGGAATTCGGGTCCCGGGGAGGACCCCTGGAGGGACGGAACTACTTGAGATCCAGCCGAACCACCGTCTCCACGTGGGGCGTGTGGGGAAAAAGATCCACCGGCTGGACGGTTTTGACATCGTAGACCGGCGCGAGATAAGCCAAGTCCCGCGCCAGCGCCTCCGGGTTGCACGACACGTAAACCCAGCGCGAAACAGGTTGTTCCAAAAGCAGGCGCCGCACATCGGGTTGCAGGCCGGGGCGGGGCGGGTCCATGACCGCCACGGCTCGGGGAGCCCTCCAGTGTTCCACCCAGGCGGGGGTTTTGGCGAAGGTCGCGGCGTCGAGCGCGTGGAACTCCGTGTTGGGCGCTTCCTGGACCCGCGCGTTTTGCAGGGCGTCCGCCACCGCCGCGGGGTTCGATTCGATGCCGACCACCTGTTTCACCCGGTCCGCCAAACACAGGCCGATGGCCCCCCCGCCGCAATAGACGTCGAACAAGGTGTCCGCGCCCTCGCCCAGGAAATCCCCCACGATCCCGTAAAGCTTTTCCGCCCCCCGGGTGTTGCTTTGAAAGAAGGACCGGGGCGAAACACGGAACACTTTTTTTCCCAACCGGTCGTCAATGGTCCCCCGCCCCCGCCACACCGCCCGCTCCTCGCCATGGGCCACGTCCGACAACCCGGCGTTCACCATCCAAACCACGGTGTCGACGCGCGCCCCCGAAGCGTCCAAGGCCGCCAAAAAACCGTCTTTGGGAATCTCGCCCTCGGCCGTCACCAGGGCGACCATGCGCTCGCCGGTGTTTTTCCCCTCCCGCACGACCAGATAACGCAACAATCCCCTATGGGATTTCAGGTGGTAAGTGGGCCATTTCTCCGCCAAGGCCCAGCCGCGCACCGCCGCCAACAGGGGCCCGGCCTCCGGCGACAGCAGGCGGCACTCGGTCAAATCCACAACGCGGTCAAAGCGCCCCTTTTGGCGCAGGCCCAGAAGCGGCGGTTCGTCCTTCAACCCGCCGAAGGCGAATTCCATTTTGTTGCGGTAGTGGAAGACGTCCGGAGACGGAACGATCGGCCGGAATTCCCCGGTCAAGAAAGGGTCGGTCAACCGGCGGACCAGGCTTTCCTTATGGGCCAATTGGTGGTCGTAGGGGCGGTCCTGGGAAGCGCAACCGCCGCACGCGCTGGCCGGAATACCGGGAGGACGGTCGCCCGTTCCAAAATGGGGACAGAGGGACATCGCCGGCCGGGGGTCCGCGGTACTCATGGACCCGCATTTTACATCGATTCAACCGGTGGGGGAAAGAGCCGCTACTGGGGGACGCCGAGCTTTTGCATGAGCTGCTCGGGAAACCGGGTGTGGCGGACGGCTTCTTCCAATTTAATGGTTTGGCTCGCCACGAGGTCCTGCAAGGACTGATTGAGGGATTGCATGCCGAAACGTTTTCCCGTTTCGATGTCGCTGACCACCTGAAAAGTTTTTCCCGTGCGGATCAGGTTCCGCACCGACGGAGTGGACACCAGAACTTCCAAGGCCAACGCCCGTCCGCTGCCCACCGAACGCCGCACCAATTGCTGGGAGAGGACCCCCTCCAGACTTCCGGAAATTTGGTTGCGCACCAGCGCCTGTTGGTCCGAAGGAAAACTCTCGATGACGCGGTCGATGGTGGACGCCGCGTCCATGGTGTGCAGGGTGCCGAGCACCAGGCGCCCCGTGCTGGCCGCGGTGATGGCCATGCCGATGGTTTCGCGGTCGCGCATTTCCCCGATCATAAGGACGTCCGGGTCCTGGCGAAAGGACCGCCGCAACGCCACGCCGTAACTGTCCGTGTCCTGGCCGATTTCCCGTTGCTTGATGAGGGCCCGGCGGTTTTTAAAGAGAAATTCGATGGGATCCTCGAGCGTGATAACGTGGCACGCCCGTTCGGTGTTGATGATCTCGATCATGGCCGCCAAAGTCATGGATTTGCCGCTGCCCGTGGGCCCGGTGATGAGCACGAGCCCCGATTCTTTGAGCGCCAGGGTCCGGACGATCTCGGGCAAACCCAACTCCAACAAAGACGGTATTTCCAGGGGGATTTTACGGAACACCGCCGCCCAACTCCCGCGCTGTCGGTGGATGTTGCCCCGGAAGCGTCCCACGTCGGTGAACCCGATGGAGAAATCCAATTCGCGATCGTTCTGGAGCCGCGCCTGTTGGTCGTTCGTGAGCACGCGGTAAAGCATTTGCTCGAGGTCCCGATATTCCAGCGGCTTGGCCCCCGGCTCCACGGGTTCGATGCGCCCGTTCACGCGGAAGCAGGGCGGCGACCCCGCGCACAAATGCAAATCCGACGCTTCGGCTCTTGAAAGCTGGGTCAGCAGTTCTTGGATATCAGGCACGGGGTTTCTCCAGGGACAATTCGCCCCATTGGCGGGCCAACCAACCGTAGAGACCGACGAACATCACGAGGACCCCCACCAGGGCGGCGGCAAACACCCCCACCAAAACACGCAACATCACCTGCTCCGCCGGCCAATGACTTCGCCCCCAAAGGGCGAAAAGGAAGAGCACGGCCAAAAGCGCCGACAAGCCTTGGCTCAACTTCGTCAAGCCGTCCACCAGAGCGAACTGGGCGCGCCAAAAATCGGCTTCCAGCCGTCGTTGGATCGTGCGGTGAACCCACCGTTCCAGGGGCCACAACAGGATAAAAAACAGCGCCACCCCCCAAAGCAGGGTGACGACCGGGGAACGCAACAAAAACGGCCAGCGCGAAGCCAAGATGTCGCCCCAGCGGGTCTCGGCCGTGTAGGCCGCGACGAACGCCACGGTCAGGTGAACCAGTCGCACCCAAAACGGGAGGTTGACCCGCCAAAACACCGGCCAGCCGTTGGAAAAGTCGCGCGGGGTCAGTTTCTTGAAAAGATTCGCCATGTTGTCGCTCGTCCCAAGTCTACAACCGGTTTCAAGAAAAACAAGGGCCATCTCCGGTCAAGGCGCGGGGGCGGGCTCCCGCCGAAAACGGGAAGCCAAGCCGATGTAAAAGAGGGATTTCAAAAAAACCATATCGCCGGCCATGCCCACCGCCATGATCGCGACGTTCAAAAGACCGTAGAAAAAGATCGGCTCGAATTCGCTGAGCATGAGGACGGCGAAACCCATCGAAAGGACGAAAGCCGAAGAGAGGGACGCCTCGCCTTTTTCCTCGGTGACCTCGTGCAGGGCCTCCGCCACGGGCACGCCCGCCCATCGCCGCTCGCGGTAACGAACGAAAAAGTGCACCGTGTCGTCCACGATGATGCCGAAGGCCGAAGCCGCGATGAGCGCGGTGCCCGTGTTCAACGTGATGCCCCGCGCGCCCATGAGGCCGAAATTAACAAGGACGGGGAAAAGGTTCGGGACCAAAAAGAGGAGCGTGAGCGGCAGGGAACGCAGGACCACCGCCATCACCAACCCGATGCCGAACACCGCCGAAAGAATGTTTTGCACTTGCCCGTTGACCATCACCACCTGCGATCGCACCAGATCCGCCATTTTCCCGATGAATTCCCATTCCACCCCCGGCCACGGGGTTTCCCCCAGGATCGAACGTATTTTCCCCAGAATCGCCAACACCGCCGCCGACCCGTCCGCGTGGAGGCGGATGCGCACGCGGGTCCAGTTAAAGGCTTCGTTGACGTATTCCCGCATATCCTCCCCGCCGTACAACAGGAGGTACTGATCGACCATCCGGCGGGTGCCCGGAAGGCGTCGCTGGGCGGGGTCGTCGGCGTGAAAGGCTTCGTTCATTTCCATAAAGAAGTCGGTGAGGGAGATCGCCTTGTCGACACCCGGAATGGCTTCTATTTTTTCTTGCGCCGCGCGCAGGCGGTTCAAAAACAACGGGTCGCGAAACGCGTTGGGGTCCGCGGCGCGGAAGGAAAGGTCGATGACCGTCACGCCGGCCAGACGGTCGCGCACGAACTCGATGTCCTGACGGTAGGCGTTGCGGGGTGGAAAAAACTCCATCGGGCTTGTTTCCACGCGCACCCGCCGGGCCTGGAACAGGGACGCGATCACGACCGCCAAGCAAAGAGCCAACGCCGTCCGCGGTCGGGCCCGCACCGCTTCGTGCACAAAAGACACCAGTCGGGGTATGGCGCGACGGCGGCGCGCCTCCACCGACCGGTAAATCTTCTCCACCGGGAACAGGAGAAGCCCGGGCGCCACGACCCCGAAAGTGATTAAAAATTCAAAGAACATCCCCGCCGCGGCCAGGAAGCCGAACCAGCGAACGGCGGGCAACGGCGTGAGCATCAAGGACGCGAACCCGATGGCGGTGTTCACGCTGGTGAGAAAACACGGGAACAAAATGGGTTCGAGGGCCCGGGCCAGGGCCTCGCGGCGCGAGGAGCCGCCCCGCGCGGCCTCCTCGTTCAAGTGCGTGAACAAATGAACCAAGTCCGACAGCGCCAAGGTGATGACGAGCGGGACCACCGCGACCACCGTCATGCTCACGGGAATGCCGCACAAACCGGCCAAACCCATGGTGGCGCTCAAGGTGAACACGATCCCCCCCCCCGCCATCAGCAAAAGGCGCCGATTTCGGAACACCCACCACAAAGTGCCCAGGGTCAACAACAAGGTCAAAGGCACAAAGCGCATCACGTCGGCGTTGGTGAAACGGGCCATTTTGACGTTGGTGATGGGCCACCCCGCCAGACGGAAACGGGGACCGCCTTTTTCCAGGGGCGCGAGCGTTTTTTCGATCGCCGCGACGACGCCGGCCCGGCCGCCCGGCGGGGACTCGGCCGACAAATGGACGATGATCGCCGCCACCCGGCCGTCTCCCGACACAAGCGCGTTGCGGTACAGGGGGTTGCCCAGCGTCCGTCGGCGGAGGGCCTCCATCGCCGCCCCCGCGGGCGGGATTTCGTCAAACAGGGGCTCGACGACGAAGGCGTCTTCGGTCCCCTTCATGTCCTCCACGCGGGCCAGGCTGATGGCGTCCGCCACGCCCTCGACCGCCAGGAGGGCGTCCGTCGCTTCGCGCAATCGGCGCAGGCTGTCCGGCGTGAAGAGGTCCGCCGTTTCAAAAGCGACGACCACGTGTTCGTTGCGGGTGAAGACCGACTCGGCGGCCAGCCCCAACAGGCGGACGGGATCCTTTTCCACGACGAAGTCATCCACGTCGGTTCGAAAGGCGAGGCGCGGCAGGTGGGCCCACAGCACCCCCAGCAACAGGAGCACGGCGGAGGCGACAATCCGGGGGCGCCCCGTGATGAGCCGCGCCGCGCCCATCACGAGCCTTTGGCGGAGCGGGAGGTCGGGTTGATTCACGATGGTCCTCTTAAGGCCGATTGAAGAAACGCCGCGCGGGGGTTCGGCTCCAGAACAACAACCACGCGGGCAAAAGAAACACGTCGGCCAGTACGCCCGTCACAAGGACGAACACATTGAGCAATCCAAAATGGAAAATAGGCACGAACCGGCTGAGCAGGAGCACGCCAAACCCCAACGTCAGCACCAAAAAGGAAGTCAGGACGGCCTCCCCTTTTTCACGCATCACCGACAGGACCGCGGGCTCGACCCCGTCCCCCCCCCGCCGGCGCTCCCGGTAGTCCATCATGAAATGCACCGTGTCGTCCACCACAATGCCAAAGGCCGCCGCGGCGATCAACGCCGTGCCCGTGTCGAGCGCCACCCCGGTGTAACCCATCAGCCCGAAATTCAAAACGATGGGGAACAGGTTCGGCATTAGAAAGAGCAGGGCCAAACGGAACGACCGCAACACCAACCACATCACCAGCCCGATGGACGCCACCGATTGGAACAAGTTCTTGGCCTGGTCCTCCACGATGACCCGCGCGGTGTTGATTTCCTGGGCCATGTAACCCGTGATTTTAATCTCGAAAGGCGTGTCGAGGGCGGCGGTGTGGGCTTCGATTCGCCGGGCGATCTCCCCCAGGCGCCCCAGGCTGTGTTCCGACAAATGAATCATGATCCGCGCGTGCCGGAAATCGGGGGTGACGAAATCCTCCAGATCGTCGGCGTTGTACAAGAGGAGGAATTGCTCCACCAGGCGCCGCGTCGCGGGGAGGACCGAACGGCGGGGGTCTTCATCGTAAAAGGACATGTTCATGTCTTTCAAGTAATCCACGAGCGATGTGGTCACGTCCACCCGGGGCAACCCGGCCGCGAAAGTTTGGAGATCCTCCAAAACGGCCAGGGCGGCGGGGTCTTTAAAGGCCCCGGCCGTCGGCCCCCGAACGGACAAACTCAGGTCCTGCGTGCCGCACAGGCGGTTTTCAATGAACTCGACGTCCTGTCGAATGCGCTCGTGCGGCCAGAAAAACTTTAAAAAATCCGTGTCCACCCGCACGCGGCCGACCCCCGCCGCGGCCACGGACAACACCACCGCCCCCACCGCGAGAATCGTCCCCGGGCGGGCCCGCACGGCCCGTTGGCAGGCGGCCAAGGCTTTTTGCAGGAGGTGCGGATTTCCCAGGTCCCGCTCCCGGTAGAGGGCCGCCGCGCGGAATCGCAACAGCAGAGGCGCCAACAGCCCGAAGGTGAAAACGAATTCCAAAACCATCGCGGCCGCCGCCACGATGCCGAATTCGGCGATGGCTTGAATGCGGTTGTTGGCGAAGGAGGCGAAACCCAGGGCCGTGTTGACGCTCGTGAGAAGGCACGAAAAGATCACCCCCCGCAGGGCCGCGGCGAGGGCGTCCCGCGGGTCCGGGTGAGCCCGCAGGGTGTCCGCCTTCAGACGACCGAACACGTGCACCGTGTCGGCCAGCGCCAGGGAAACACACAGGGGGACCACAATGGTCGTCACCGTGTTCAACGCGAAGCCGCACAACGCGGCGAACCCCATCGTCGACCCAAGGGTGACGCCGATGTTGAGCATCGCCAACGCGAACAAACGTCCGCTGCGAAACACCCAAAGCACCGTCCCCCCAACCAGGATCAAGACCAGCGGCAAAAAACGCACCAGATCGCGGTTCATGAACTCGTCCAGGGCCACGTTGGTGACCAAATACCCCGCCAAACGGTATTCCCCCTGCGGCAAAGGGTGACGCGCCAAAATCTCCCGGGTTTTGCCCAGAAGCCGTTCGTGGTAGGTGGGGTCTTCGGGTCGGTGGTGCGCGTAAACCACAATCGCCCCCACGCGCCCGTCTTCGGACACCAATTGGCGGCGGTAGAGGGGGTGGGCGACCGCGCGGCGGCTCAATTCCGCCGACTGGGCCGGCGACGCCGGCAGGGTTTTGAGGAACTTTTCAGCGACAAAGGCGTCGCCGTCCCCCACCGTGTCGGTGACGTTGGCCAGGCTGGTGACGTCCAACACCTCCTCCAGGCCGGACAGGTCCTGGGTCAACGCCCGCAGACGGCCCAGGGACCCCGCTGAAAAAAACGCCTCGTCTTCGAACGCGATGAGGAAATACTCCTCTTTGGGAAATTCCTTTTTAAACTCGCGAAAATAGCGGGCCGCGGGGTTGGTCCAATCCAGGAAGACGTCCACGGAGCTGGCCGTGGTGAGCCGGGGAATCTGGGCCATCAGGAAAAAGGCCAAACCCCCGACCAGTCCGGGGAGAATCATCGACCGGCGCGCGATGAACGCGGCGGCGCGGCCGCGCCAATCCCGCTCGGGCGCCTTGGTCACGGGCGATCCCGGCGGCCGGATTGAAGGGAAAGGGACACCTTGTTACCAGTGCCCGGACAGTAAAAGGTTGTAGTCATCTTTGCTCATCCCGTGGGATTTCAGGACATATTCAAGCTTCTCCCCCTGGAGACTCTTCAGCACGTCCGATTTCTCAACAAAGAAACGATGGAGGTCTCGAGGACTCAGGCGCAATTTCGGCTCCAGGACCTCCCGCGGAATGGCTTTATCAAGCGCGCAACGAAACAGCGCGATTTTGAAATTTAGCCATGACAGGGGTTTTTTCAAAGCGGCGCGGAGCGCTTTTAAATCGATCCGCTTGGCGACGGCCGGTTTGGGCTTGACGTGCGTTTCGTCAAACCCGAAGTGTTTGACGCCACCGATCACGTCGAGCGGGAAATATTTGAAAGACATCCGCTTGGGATCGGGGTTGGTCACGAGACAGCCGTCGTCCAAGTCGGTAAAATACAAACCCCATTGCAGGGCCAGGCGAAACATCGTGAAAATAAAAGAAAGTTTTTCGGGGTCAAAACCCAATAACCGCTTGCGCTTGAACAGACCGCCTTTGACCGCGAAGTATCCCACTTCGCCTATTTTCCGGCCCCCCGCGCGCAGAGCGTCCGCCTCCGGCCCGTACCCACCGTCCATCGGGAGACCGAGCGGCGAGTCTTTAAACGCCGAGAGGGTGATAACGACTTCCCCTTCCTTGACCCCGATGAACACCCGGGTCTCTTCGGGCAGGAGGTGGTGGACCCCAACGCGGATCGGCGCTTTGTAACGTGCCGGCAGGATGAGGCCGCGTTTCGCGTATTCCCGGTAGACCAGGGAAAGAGCCTCCTCCATCTCTTGGGGGGTCGTGGCAATCTTGTATTCCACAACCCCCAAGGTCGCGAACCGCTTTGTCAGCGAGGTCCCCATCCCCTTGTCCCTTTCGCGCGGTTGATTCATGAAGGTGGAGGGCCGGCGATCACGCGGTCGCGTCTCCCAAAGTGAATGTGCCGGTCTCGACCAGCCGGTCGAGATCCACGAGGTGGAGACGCGGGGCGGCCGCCACCGGACGCCCGGAAACAACGCGCACCGCCAACGTGGCCGCCAGGGCGGCCACGGCGGCGCCGCCGGCGGCCACCTGGGAAGCCGGGCACGGGGTGCCGTCTTCCATCACTCTCAACGCCTCGGCCATGACCCCGACAATCGCGGGATTCAGTTGGCCGGCCAGGGCGCGCATCAACCCGGCGAACCGCTCCGTGTAGGACGCCCCGTCCACAGATCCGGTGGAAGGGAGGCCGAAGAGCGACCGGGCGGTGCATGGTCCATCGGGAGGGAAATAGAACCCCACCGCCCCCCACCCCGCGGAGAGGCAGGATAAAAGAGGCGTTTGGGCCTTCCGGGCGGCGTCGTGCAGGGCGATCAGGTCCGGCAAACTGAGAAAATCGATGGTGTCCATAACCAGGTCGGCGTTCCCCACAAGCGTCGCCGCGTTTTCCGCGCTCACACGGCGGGCCACCGCGGCGATCTCCGCTTCGGGGAAAATCGCCAAAAGTCGGTCCCGCAGGGCATCGACCTTCCGCCGGCCCACATCCCCTCGGCCGTAGGCTTGACGGTTCATGTTGTGGGCGGCGACGGTGTCATGGTCCACCAGCGTCAAATGGACGAACCCCGACCGCAACAACGACTCGGCGATCGTGCTGCCCAAACCACAGCCGGCCACCAAAACGCGGGTCGCACGGATCTTTTCTTGACCCCCCGGATCGATGTACCCGCGGTTGCGCAGGGTGAAATCGCGGTAGGGTCCCGGGTCGGCGGGAAGGTCCTTGGGCATGGCGGTGTCCTTTCGATGCATCGTTCTCATCGAAAGTTTACCCCCGAAACGGAGGGTTTTCAATCGTCGGTTTTAGACGGAGGGGCGGACGAGCGGGACCAACAGTTCCCGCAGGCGCGGGGGCACGGCCACGGGCTTCCAGGACTTATTGACGAAGGGGTGTTTGGTGGTCCCGCGCACCAAGGTTTTTCCCGTGTCGGCGTTGACGACCTCGTAGGCGAAGGTCATGGAAGCGCGGCCCAAATCACAAATACGTGTTTTGATTTTGAGCAGGTCGTCGTAATGGGCCGGGGACAGGTAACGGAGGTTCGCCTCCATGGCGGGAAGAAAAAGGCCCTCCTCCTCCAGATCGCGGTAACGCACCTTGGCTTCGCGCATCAACTCCGTGCGCCCCCGCTCAAACAGGATCAGATAGTTGGCGTAATAGACCACGCCCATCCGATCGGTGTCGGCGTAGGAAACGCGGAAATCCAACTCGTGAACGGTCACGATGGGCCGGCTATCGGGATTCCAAAAGAAGCGTTTGGGTGGGGACGTCGGTCACCGCCGCCGGACCGAAATACTGGATCGGCCCGGGGAACACGTAATCGTCGTTCTTGGCCCAAGCCGCCCGGGCGGCGGCCAGGGCGCCGAAGGGGCGACCGTTCAACACCACCAGCGCCTTTTGAATCACGGGCTTGTCTTTGCCTTTTCGGCGTTCCATGTTCATCATCATTGTTAAAGGAACGCCCCCGGCCTTCCATTGGCCGGCCGGCTTCGTCAGATTTTGAATCGACGACAGGTAACCGGTCAGCCCGTTCAGGGCCAAAACGGCGGCGTTGAATCCCAGGGCGTAGCAATAGGTCGCGTCGAAATTCGACGGGGCCCCGCAGCGGCCCTCGTAGCCGAAGAAGTGGGTGATGGCGGAGAACTTACCCCCGTCGCCGCCGGTCTTTTTCATTTCCGACAGTCGGGTTTTGACCATCTCCACCAAAAGTTTTTCGGTCTCGATCTGGGACACCGTCACGTTCCCGTGGGGGTCGCGGTCCAGCATCAGCTGGATTTGGAGGGCCTCGGGCAAGGAGGTCAACAGCGCGGCCGTTTCCCCCGACAACATTTTGCGGACGATCTCGCGCTTTTCCGCGAAGGACGCCGCGTTTTCCGCCTGGGGAAGGGCGTCGTTCAGCTCGGAGATCAGGCGCCGCATTTCGGGAATGAATTCAATGAGACCTTCGGGGATCAAGACCAGGCCGTAATTCTTCTTTTCGGCGGCCCGCGCCATGATCACGCCGGCGATGCCGTCAACCACCTCGCCCAGGGTTTGTTTCCGGGCCAACACCTCTTCGCCGATCAAGGCGATGTTGGGGTGCGTCTGGAGCGCCACCTCCAGCGTGATGTGGGAGGCGCTCCGGCCCATCAGACGGACGAAATGCCAGTACTTGCGGGCCGACAGGATGTCGCGCGCGATGTTGCCCACCAGTTCGGAATAGATCTTGGTGGCGGTGTCGAAACCGAAGGAGGTCTCGATCCGCTCGTTCTTCAAATCGCCGTCGATGGTTTTGGGCACGCCCACGACGCTCGCCGGGAGCCCCTCGGTTTTGAAATATTCCGCCAAAAGGGCGGCGTTGGTGTTGGAGTCGTCGCCCCCGACCACCACCAGGGCGTCGAGTTTGTTGGCCGCGATGTTTTTCTTGGCGGCGGCGAACTGCTCGGGCGTCTCGATCTTGGTCCGGCCGGATTGGATCAAATCAAATCCGCCGGTGTTGCGGTAGGCGGCCAGGACGGCCGGGGTCAGTTCCAGGACTTTGTTGTCCAAAATGCCCGAGGGGCCGCCCAGGAAACCGAACAGTTTGTTTTTGGCGTTGGCTTTCTTCAGGCCGTCCAACAAACCCGCCAGCACGTTGTGCCCGCCGGGCGCCTGTCCACCGGACAAGACCACGCCCACCCGCACCGCTTTTTTGGTCGCGCCCGGGTTTTTCCCCTTGCCGAAGGAGACCACCGGAAGACCGAAGGTTTTCGGGAACACCGCGCGCAGGGCCTCCCCGTCGGTGACGCTCCGGGGGACCTTCCCCCCCTGGGGCCGCACCGTCCCCGGTCCGGCCTTAAACACGGCGGGCAGAGTCGGTTTGAATTTGAGGCGCTCTTTTTGAAGCGGAGAGATGGGGCTCATGGCGTGACCTCGTTTGAAAAAACCTCCCCGGCCCCGCGGGGGGCCGGGGAGGTGTTGAACAGTGGATTAAGCGATGGTGACGGACTTGTCCAGGTAGACGTCCTGGATGGCCTGCAACAGGGCGGCGCCCTCTTTCAAGGGGCGCTGGAAGGCCTTGCGGCCGGAGATCAAGCCCATGCCGCCGGCGCGCTTGTTGATGACGGCCGTGCGCACGGCGTCGGCCAAGTCGGAGGAGCCTTTCGATTCGCCGCCGGAGTTGATCATGCCGGCGCGCCCGGCGTAGCAGTTCAACACCTGGTAGCGGCAGAGGTCGATGGGGTGGTCCGTCGTCAGGTCCGAGTAGACCTTGGGGCTCGTCTTGCCGAACTTGACGGCGTTGTAGCCGCCGTTGTTTTCGGCCAATTTTTGCTTGATGATGTCGGCTTCGATGGTCACGCCCAGGTGGTTGCCCTGGCCCGTGAGGTCGGCGGAGACGTGGTAGTCCTTGTCGGCGGTTTTGAAGGCGTTGTTGCGGACGTAGCACCAGAGCACGGTGAACATGCCCAACGCGTGGGCCTCGGAGAACATTTCCGAAATCTCCTGCAGTTGGCGGCGGCTCTCCGGGGAGCCCCAGTAAATGGTGGCGCCCAGGGAGGTGCACCCCATGTCGTAGGCCTGCTTGACGCGCTTGGTGAAGAGCGTCTGGTCGGGGACCTGCGGCAAGGACATGAGCTCGTTGTGGTTGATCTTGAGCATGAAGGGAATCTTGTGGGCGTATTTGCGCGCCACGGCGCCCAGCACGCCGAAGGTCGAGGCGACGGCGTTGCAACCGCCCTCGATGGCAAGCTTGACGATGTTTTCGGGGTCGAAGTAATCCGGGTTGGGCGCGAAGGAGGCGCCGCCGGAGTGTTCGATGCCCTGATCCACGGGCAGGATCGACACGTACCCCGTGCCGCCCAGGCGGCCGGTGTTCAATAAGTTCTGAAGGTGGCGGAGCACGGCCGGCGAGCGGTCGGAGGCGGTCCACACGCGGTCGACGTAGTCGGCTCCGGGCAGGTGCAGGCGGGACGCCGGCACCTTGGCCTTGTAGGTCAAAAGATTTTCGGCGTCTTTGCCGAGCAACTCGGCGATGGAACTTTTCTTGGGCGCTTCGACGACACTGCTCATGGGTGTGAATCCTCCGTTTAATTTCCGTGCCGGACCGGCCGGTCCCGCCCCGCGGGGCGAAAGACCCGGCCCCGGGCGCGGATCAAGATTGTTCGGCTTTTTGCGTCGCGGCTTTGCTTTTGCGGCGGGGCGCGGCCTTGAGCTTCTTGCCCTCTTCCACATCGAACCGCCCGAGCACGCGGTATTTCTGGTACCGCTTCTCCAGAAGCGCCTCGGCCGACAGGCCTTTCAAATCCGCCAAATGGCTCAAAATCGCTTTCTTAAGGGCCGCGGCGGTCGCGTCCATGTCCCGGTGGGCGCCGCCCAGGGGTTCCGCGACGATTTCGTCGACGATGGAGAGATCTTTCAAATCGGTCGCCGTGATCTTGAGGGCGCGGGCGGCGTCGGCGGCCCGGGCCGCGTCGCGGTACAGGATGGAGGCGCACCCCTCGGGGGAGATCACCGAATACCAGGCGTTTTCCATCATCAAGAGGCGGTCGCCCACGCCGATGGCCAGGGCCCCGCCGGACCCGCCTTCGCCGATCACGCAACAGACGATCGGCACCGCGAAACCCGCCATTTCCCGTAAATTCTCGGCGATGGCCGTGGCCTGGCCGCGCTCCTCGGCGCCGATGCCCGGGTAGGCGCCGGCGGTGTCGATGAACGCCACGATCGGGGCCCCGAACTTGGCCGCCATGCGCATGAGGCGCAGGGCCTTGCGGTAGCCTTCCGGGTGGGGCATGCCGAAGTTGCGCGCCATGGACTCTTGCAGGGTGCGCCCCTTTTGGTGCCCGACCACCACGACGGCCTGGCCGTCGATGTAGGCGGGGCCGCCCACGATGGCCTTGTCATCGGCGTAGTGGCGGTCGCCGTGGAGTTCGATGAAATCGGTGCAGACGCGGGCGATGTAGTCGAGGGTGTAGGGGCGGCGGGGGTGGCGGGCGATCTGGACGCGTTGCCAAGGGGTGAGCTTGCCGTAAATATCGCGGCGCAACTCCTCCAAACGCTGGCGCAGGGCGCCGATTTCCCCGCCAATATCCACCCCTTCGTTGGCCTGGGCGGTTTTTTCCAAAGCCTGGATCTGCTCCTCCAGGTCGAGGAGGGGCTTTTCGAAATCAAATCCCTTAAATGTCGAGGTGTGTTCGGCCATGGCCGTCACCATCCTTGATCGTTTTGGCCGGCTCTCGCCGGGCTAAAACCCTCCGGAATACGCAAGGCGCACCATCCGCTCCCGGTCGTAACCGGGGCCCAACAGGTCGCGAAAATCGAACTCCACCGAAAAACTGGGCGAGACCCAAACCTCGACGCCGGCGTTCACTCGGCTGTCTTCCATGTGGTGGACGTTGTCCCATTCCGCTCGCAGGCCCAGAATGTCTTGAAACGAATAGCGCAACCCCGCGAAACCGTAGAGCCCGTCGTCTTGAAACCCGAATTTGTTGACGCCGGCGTGAAGGCTCAAATTGGGCACGAGGATTTCCCCCGAGCCCACGATGTAGACGCCTTTTTCCGGAAGGCGGTACTCGCCTTCCTTGTCGTTGTAGTAGGCGCCTTGGCCGTCGTAACCGATGGCGATGGCCGGCCAGTAGCGGCGCCCGTCAAAAACGCGCCACCGGGCGTGGATCGTGGGGGTGTTGAAATCGGCGGAACCGCTGCCGATGAACCCCTCCGTGTCGATTCCCAGGCCCATGTTGAACCGCGAAAAAACGCCGAAAGTACCCTTGGCCAGCATCCCGCCGCCGCCGTAAAAGCGAAACGAGGCGTCGTAGCCGTAGCGGTCGACCACTTCGGCCGTGGGCACGTCGATCAAGTCGAGAATCGGCGGGGCCGCGGCGCCCACCACGGGGATGAAAAGGAACGCAAACAGCGCAAATTTGGATTTCAAACGGCCCTCGTTTGGTTGAGAGATTTGTCTTGGAGGGGACCCTCTCCCCCGATGGGGAGGCGTCCGGCATATCTTTCTTATTATACCAGTTTTTAGGCTTCTTTCGCCAAGGCCGCCCGGGCTTCGGCCAGTTCGGCTTCCCGGCCCTTGAGGGCCTGGTCCAGCTCCATCAACTTCTTGTAGTCGCTTTGAATGAAAACCGAGCTCAAATCGCCGTTCAAATCGGCGATTTCCTCTTCCAACGACCGTATTTTCTGGTTGATCTTTTTGCGGCGTTTGGAACGCTCTTTTTCGGCCTCCCGGAGGCGCCGCAGGTCCTCCGCCGACCCCTTGACCCAGGAGACCTCCGTCCCTTTTTGACCGGGCGACTTGGGCGGGGAAGTGTCATCGGCGGGCGAAGAGGAAAAGGCGTAGGCCGCCTGGCGGAGGAAATCGTCGTGGTTGCCGGCGTAGAGCCGGGCCCGGCCCTTGTCCACGTGGGCCACGTGAGTCGCCAAGGCGTTGACGAAATAAAGGTCGTGGCTGATGAAGACCAGCGTCCCCGGAAAATCCCGCAGGGCGTCCACGAGGGCCTCCACGCTGGACATGTCGAGGTGGGTGGTCGGCTCGTCCAATAGCAGCAGGTTCGGGGGGTCCAACAACAGCTTTGCCAACGCGAGGCGGCTCTTTTCCCCCCCGCTCAGCACGGCCACCTGTTTAAAAACGGCGTTGTCCCGGAACAAAAAGGTGCCCAAAATCGTGCGGACCAGCAGGTCCGGGTTCATGCGGCGGGTGTCCATGGCCTCCTGAAGGACCGTGCGGTCGGGGCGCAGGGATTCCCAACGGTGTTGGGAAAAATACCCCGCTTTGACGTTCAAACCCAGGACGCGTTCCCCCTTTTCAAAAGGAAGGACCCCCGCCAAAATCTTCAACAGGGTCGATTTGCCCGCCCCGTTGGGGCCCACCAGGGCCACCTTTTGCCCCCGTTCCAACTCGAAATCGAGACCCTCGTAGACTTTCACGTCCCCGTAGGCCTTGTGAATGCCTTGAAGGGACAGAACCCGCACGCCGGGCTTCTCGGGCTGGGGAAAGTTGATCTTGACCTTGCGGATTTCCGGCGGAATTTCGATCAACACCTGTTTTTCGATCCATTTAATGCGGCTCTGCACCTGGGGCGCCTTGGCCGCCTGGGCTCGAAAGCGATTGATGAATTCCTGGGCGTCGGCGATTTCCCGCTGTTGGCGTTTGTAGGCCTCCAAGCGCTGCTCTTCCTCCCGCTCCCGCGCCGCCAGGAAATTCTCGTAGTCGCCCGGGTATTTGTTGAGCTTGCGTTCCCGCAAATCCAAAATGCCGTGGGCGATGGCGTTCACGAAGGCCCGGTCGTGGGAAATCAGAAGAAGGGTGGACTTGCTCTCCAGCAGTTTGTTCTGGAACCAAAGAAGCGAGTCCAAATCCAAATGGTTGGTGGGCTCATCGAGGAGCAGAAGGTCCGGGTCTTCCAGCAGAAGGCGGGCGATGGCGATGCGCATGCGCCAGCCCCCGGACAGGGCCGTGGCCGCGCGGTCGAAATCCGAAACGCGGAAGCCCAGGCCCATGAGGATTTTCTTGGCCTCCGCCCCGCGGCGCTCCGCCGTCGCCGGGTCGGCGTCCCCGTGGAAGGCGGCGAGGGTTTCCTCGATTACGGTGCCGTCGCCGATGTCGGCGGTCTCCTGGGGCAGATAACCCACCTTAAGACCCCGGGGGTAGGAGATCACCCCGTCGTCCGGCGTGTCGGTTCCGCGAAGGATGCGAAAAAGGGTCGATTTCCCCGCCCCGTTCGGGCCCATGAGGGCGTAGCGGTCCCCCGCGTTCATTTGGAGCGACGCGCCGTCAAAAATGACCTGTTGGCCGAAGGCCTTATGGAGGTCTTGAACGTTGAGCATGGATATGGGTAAGGGAGCGGGATTGTAGAATAAAAAACGTCGGGGTGACTGAACTTGAACTGGGCTCCCCCGCCCCACGGCGGGGAACACCCCCAAATTCAGGCCCTCGGCGTTCCGCCGAGCGCTTCCGCTGGGCTCCCCCGCCCCACGGCGGGGAACACCCCCAAATTCAGGCCCTCGGCGTTCCGCCGAGCGCTTCCGCTGGGCTCCCCCGCCCCACGGCGGGGAACACCCCCAAATTCAGGCCCTCGGCGTTCCGCCGAGCGCTTCCGCCCACGGCCCTTTTCTTGAACTGAAACTGGTCGGGGTGGAGGGACTTGAACCCACGGCCTCCTGCTCCCAAAGCAGGCGCTCTAGCCAACTGAGCTACACCCCGGTCACTCTAAGACCATATTGCCCAGGGTAGTCCTCGCGGTTTGTGCGAGGGCACCCCGAAAAATCTTATGAGCGCCTAACCGCTTTGGTCGCCCTGGACGGCTGAAGCCGTCCGCGCCATACGTGTGCCCCCGGCACACGGCGCCCCACGCAGGCGCTCTAGCCAACTGAGCTACACCCCGGTCACTCTAAGACCATATTGCCCAGGGTAGTCCTCGCGGTTTGTGCGAGGGCACCCCGAAATAAGGATTATAGCTTTAAAAACATCGCGCCCCGGCCGTTTAATACAGCCGGGGCGCGAGGAACAAAATGTGCGGTTTAGCGTTTAGCCCAGGTCATCTCCGCGTCGATGGGCACCTCGGCTTTGATGGCCATGCCGAGGAGCGACGGTTTCGGAATTTTGAAATCGTCCACGTTCAACGGAACGACGCCCTTGAACGTCAGCCCCCCGTTGGCGCGGCCGACGACAGTGAACGGCACGGCCCTGTACGTGTGGCTTTGACCCGAGAATTCAATGCCCAGGTCGGCGGCGAAGGAATCCCCCGCGGGAACCGCCGGCATTTTAACGGTCACTTTGACCATCGGGAAAGTCGCGCCCCGGGTGGTTTCGATCATGTGCAGGTCGCGGTTCGTGTCGCCCGAGTCGAAACTGTTGACCGGAGCGGCCACGAGGAATTGGCATCCCCCGGCGTCGCACAGGCCCTTCCCTCGGGAAAGGCGACTCGTTCCCTCGACCTTGTGCAACCGATGGGTCACGCGGTAGGTGAGGGTGGAGGATTGCAAAACCCAGTTTTCCGCCCGGGCCACGACGGACAGAAAACCCAAAAACGACAGCAGCAAGAGTCGGCGCATGGGGGCGGGGATTAGAAGTTGAAGACCATCACGAGCATGGCCGCCAGGTACGAACCGGCGGCGACCCCCGCCACTTCCCGATGGTATTTGGCGGAACCGTGAATGCTCTCGCCTTTTTCCGCCTGTTTGTAGGCTTGGTACCCCAGGATCGGGGCGGCCACCATGGCCGGGAAGTGAACCCAGGCCAGGGCTTTATGCAGTTTGGTCAAACCTTTGTTTCGCCCGGCGGTTTCCCCTTCGGGCGCGGCCAGGGCGAACCCCGCCGTCGTCAAGTACATGGCGCCCGAGGCGATGCCCAGCATTTTGTGGGTGTCTGTTTCCGACTCGACGTCCGCGGGGTTGCCGCCTTCAAATTCCGGGGCCGTCATCACCGTCGCCAGGATGGGCACGGCCGTCACCAACCCAAGGATCTGATGGGTCTTTAACATGCGGGAGCGTTTATGAAGTCGGGCCTGCATCGCGGGGTCCGATTTCATTTGGTCGGCCTGAAAACCCAAATCGTCCAAGGAAAGCTCTTTCGCCTCCGCCGCCCAGGATCCCGGGACCGCCAACCCCAAACCCACCCAAACCGCCAAAATTGATTTCAAAATGTTTTTCATTTTTCCCCCATAACAGTTGGACGCTAAGGTCTATATAGATCTTATTGAAGAGGACGAACATGACGGACGTCATGATTCACGGAACGAGAGGAAACCCGTCCCGCGGGGGGATCAACGGAGGCGAATGACGAAACGGGTGACTTCTCCCCGGTCTTTGATGGGGCTGTAGGTGTATTTGACGCTGTCCGGAGGCAATTGCAAATCCTTGGTGATTTTGTCCGTCAGCCGGCGCTGGCGTTCCTTGATCGGGTCCCCCTGGGGGGCCTCGGTCTGGAATTCCAAGGAAAAGGGGTAAGTGGAATATTCGCGCAGGACATCCAGCGTCCGCTCCAAAATCGGCACGGCGTCGATGGAAACTTTTTCGTCCTTGAAGAGGAATTTCGAAGAAATCTCAACGATGACGTTGCGTTTGTCCTGGTATTTCAAATGCCGGAGGGTAAAAGCTTTCCCCAGGGTCGTGTGGGTGTTTTGGAATTCGTCGATGGTGATGAAGCGGAAGGAATAGGCCGCGGCCACGCGGATCATTTGCCCTTTGGCGTCGATCCCGTCCCAGACGATCTCCTTGACCGGGTTGCCCTTGCCGGAAATGATCTTGATGACCTCCCCCAGGTCGTTGGTCACTTCCAACCGCCAACCGGTGACGGTGGTTTTGGGCGGAGCGGGCTGGAAACTGATGAGCGGGGGCTCGGCCAGGTCCGGCAACCAGGGCCGGGCGGTCTGGTTGGAGGTCAACCGGTCGAAATGGTCGTAATCCTCCTGGTCGGGAATGGTTCGGGGCCGCTCCAAAAGCTGTTCCGTCTTGTCCGTCACCGAATCCACGATCTCTTTGACGTCCAATTTTATTTCGGGGGAGGATTTCTCGATAAGCACTTTGTCTTTGGCTTGGCCCGTCACCTCGTAAGAACCCAGGTTCTCGCTGGCTCCGCCGGTGGCGGGGGCCGCGGCGGAGGGGGCGGGCTGATCCGGGGGCGGCGGCGTGGGCGCCTTTTTGGTGGTCGGCGCGGTTTTTTTGGCCGCGGCCGGCTTGGCCCCGTCCTTGGTCGCCGCCGGGGCCGCACGGAGCGCGCCCCCGTTGAGAGCCATCACCACCACCAAGATTCTCGCGAGAAGTCTCATGCGGTTCTCCTTGAACGCCTCAAAGCGCCCGGAACTTGAAAGTGATCAAGCCCCATTGTTCCTGTCCGTACTGGGAGGAGGGCAGGGGCTCGAATCGCCACTCGGACAACGCTTTCAGCGCCGCGTCGTCCAATTTTTGGTAGCCCGACGAGCGGGACACCGTGATGTTGTTCTTCACGACCCCGGTGTGGAACACGTAGAACCGCAGGGACACCGTGGCGATGAGACCCTTTTCCCTCGCCCAATCGGGATAGGGCGGCAACTGAAGATACAAAATCTTTCGACCGGACAGAGGGCCGGTGATCTCAAAGGGGGATTTTCCCCCGCCGGTCCCGGAGCCGCCCCCGCCGCCGGAGCCGATGCCCGAGAGGGATCCGCTTTGCCGTCCGCCACCGCCCGACACGTCGCTCGGAATACCGTCGAAGGCGCCGCCCACCCCGGAGAGACCGGTGCCGGTGCCGCCGCCCTTGTCGGTCAAAGCGCCACCGCCCCCGCCGGAACCGTGCCCGGCGCCGTCGCCGCCGCCGGTGCCGCCGCCGGTGCCGAAAAAGCCGGTGGAAATCTTCTTGATGCCCTTGTCGCTCCGGGCGCCCACGGCGATGCGCGGCGCGTCCTCAAGGCCCGCGGGCAGTTCCCCCTCGGGCGCGCGCTTGACGGCGAAGGGAAGATCCCCCGCCCCGACGCGGAACGCCGTGTTCGATTTTTCCTTCAAGGTGCCGCCGCCCGCCACCAGGGGGCCGGCCCCGATGCCGCCGGGGGCCAGGGTCGCCTGGGATTTGATGTTGGACACGTCCACGGTGCCGGCCAGGGAGCCGGCCGTGCGGGTCTTGTCCGACAACCGGTCGGACCCCAAAATGGATTCGATTTTTTTCGCCGTCGAAATGGGTCCGGCGCTGCCGGTGCCGGCCAGTTTGGCGGGCTCCGGGGTGGGCTGGAGGAATTTCTCCATCGACACCGGCTTGCTGGCCAGGCCGATCTTCTGTTGAATCTTCTTGAAGAACGTTTGCTTGGGCTCCTCGACTTCTTTCTTCACCGGGGGCGGTTCGGGTTCCGGCTTGGCCTCTTCCTCGATCACGAAATCGACGCCGACGATGGGATCCCCCGTGGGGCCAAGGTCCGGGCGCGCCTTCCAAAACAACAAGGGCGCGTGCAGAATCAGCGCCGCCGCGAGGAAAACCATCTCCCGGGGCTTGCCGAAGACGTGGTCGTTGAGCTCGAGGGCCGTCACGGGTTGGCCGCCAGGGCGGTGCCCGGACGCTGTTTCGTCGCCACGGCGATGCGTTTGGCCCGGGTTTTCACCTTAATCAATTCCATCAAATTTTCCACTTCGCTGTAGGGCACGGACCGGTCCGCCCGGATGATGACGATGGGGTTCTTTTTGAGCTTGAGCTGGCGATCGAGCGTGCGCGGGAGCTCCGTGATCGGCACGATGTTTTCGTCCACGGCCACCCGCAGGTCGGTGCCGAGGGAAATCGATATGTTGAGCTCTTTGGTCTCGGAGGTGTAGGCCTCGGGCAGTTCCACTTCCATGTTGGGGATGTTCATGACCGGCGCGGCCACCAACATGATAATGAGAAGAACGAGCGTGATGTCGATGATGGGGGTGATGTTGATGCCGGAAATCCCGCCCGAGCCGCTTTGGTCGCGGACTTTCTTCATGACTTGGCCGCCTTTTTCACCAACGACAGCTTCTCCGCCCCGGCCTGTTTGGCGATGTCCAGCGCGGTCACCATCCGCCCGTGGGTGACCCCCTTGGCCGCCGTCACGATGACCGTGCGGTCGTCCTTGCGGGACAGCTCCCCCCGCAAGTTCGCCAGCAATTGCAATTCGGTGGTCAGCGGGTTGGTGTTGAGAACGTAGGCCTCGGGACGCACTTCCAGGAAGAGGGGCTTTTCCTTGACCGTGCGGTCGGCCTCGACGGCCACCGCCCCCCGCGAGGCGAACACCTTGATCATGGACTGCATGACCATGGGGGTGATGAGCATCAGGATGATCAGCAACACCAGCGACACGTCGGCCAGGGGCACGACGTTCACTTCGCTGATATCTTCGCCTTCGCCTTTTTCAATCGAGGAGCGTTTCATGGCTGTTTAATAAGACACCCCGGGGGCCGTTATGTTCCTACCGTTTTTCCCCGAAAATCGATAGGAGGAGCCGCTGGCCGTAGGTGTTCATTTCCACCAAAACGGCGCGCAGACGGAAGTTAAAATAGTTGTAGATCATGGCCGCCGGCACGGCGACCACGAGGCCGGCCACCGTAGTGATCAACGCCTCGGAAATACCGGCGGCGACCACCGACGGGCCGCCCGACCCCGACTTGGCGAGGTCGTGAAAGGCGCGCAACACGCCCAACACCGTGCCCAACAACCCGATCAAGGGCGAAATGAAGCTGATGGTCCCGAAGAGGCCCACCCGCTTGCGCAGGATTTCCTGGCCCTCTTCCTTTTCAATGACCATGCCGTCCTCGGCGTCGAGGCGGGACACCAGGGACCCCTCGAGGCCGGCCTTGAAGACCTTGGAGAACACCCCGGAGGACACCTCGCAAAGGGCGATGGCGTCGCGAAGGCGCTTTTCGCGGATCAAGCCCACGATGCGCTCCCAGAGCTCCCGAGGGAACGTGGCTTCCCGACGAAAAATCCACATCCGCTCGAATGAAAAGGCCACCAACAACACCGAAAAAATCAAAATGGTGCTGATGATGGGCGGGTTCACCATGAACCACTCTTTGAAGCCCATTTGCATCATGATGCGTTCCTCCCTTGGATGTCCAGCGTCAAAACGAAGCTCAACGGCCCTTCAATTCGCGAATCTTTTCTTGCGCCACTTGACGCCATTCGGCGTTGGGGCTGTAGGACGCGATGTCCTGGTAAATTGCGACGGCCTGATCCTTGGCCCCTTCCAGCTCCAGCATCTCGCCCAACATCACGAGGCCGGCGAGGCGGAATTTGTTGTCCCGGGGCGTCAGCCGCCGAAGGGCCTCGTAGGCCGCCTTTTCTTCCGTGGGCGCCTTGAGCTTCTTGTAGCAACGGCCCTGGGCGAAGAGCGCCTCGAAAATCTCCATCTTGTCGCCGGGCACCTTTTTGTAGGTGTCCACGGCTTTCACGTAATCCTCCGCCTCCTCGTACAACTGGCCCATCTGGAGGATCGACGCCGCGACTTGTGGATCGTCGGGGTAGCGGCGGAGGAAGTTGCTGTAGGCCTCAATGCCCTGGAAGGGCTGGCCCGCCTTGGCGTAACAGACGGGGATATTGACGGCCGCGTCGCGGGCCTTGGGATCACCGGGGTGGGCTTCGATGAAGTCCGTAAAGGCGATGGCCGCCTCGGGGTAATTCTTCAAGCTGAAGTACGAAACCGCCAATTTAAACCGCGAATCCTTCGCCAGCACGTCCTGCGGGTAGCTGACGATAAAATTCTTGAAGTTCGTCACCGCGGCCTCGTAGTCCCCCTTCAGGAACGACGAATCCGCCTTGTAATAATAGGCCTGGAGCGCCTGGGTGCTGTTCGGGAAGTCGAGGATCAACCGCTGGAAATAATCCAGGGCCCTGTCGTAATCCTTCCGGTTGTAGGCCTCGGCGCCCAGTTCCCAATAGATGTCGGCGGTGAACTTGCTTTGGGGAAATTGGGCGATCATGGCCTTCAGGTCGTCGCCGCTTTTCCCCTGCTTGTAATAGGCCATTTGAAGGAGTTCCTGCACCTCGCCCGTCTTTTCGTCGTCGGGGTACTTCTCCATGAAGGCCTTGTATTGGTCGATGGCGCGCGGGATGTCGCCGGCGTTGTAATGGCACTGGCCCATCATCAACAGGGACTCTTTCGCCAACGGCGTGCCCGCGTACATTTCGGTGACGCGGCGGAAGGAGCCGTAGGCCTGTTGGTATTGGCCCAGGCCGAAGTAGGTGCGGGCGACCTGGAAGTTCGCCTCCGGCGCGAGGGAGCTGTTGCGGTAGCGGGCCAGGATCACGCTCCATTTTTTGATGGCCTCGGTGAAAAATTCCTGGCGGTAAAGGGCCAGTCCGGCCTGATAGTGGGCGCGGTCCGCGCGGGGGTCGTCGGGGTATTTGTTGATGAAGTCCTCGTAGAACCCCACCGCGCGTTCGTACTCGCGCTTGTTGAAATAGACGTCGCCGGAATCCAACAGCGCGGTCTTTTTGACTTCCGGGTCGTCGGCCCCCTGGGACAATTCGCGGGCGCGCGCCTGCATTTCGATGGCGCGGTCGTAATCGCCCATGCGGGCCAGGCTGGCGGCGATGCCGAGCGTGGCGCTGGGCACCAAATCGGTCGCGCGGTAGTTCTTCAACAACAGTTCGTAGGTTTGCTTCGCCAACTCAAATTGCCCGATGTTGAAATAGGATTCGGCCACCCAGTAGTAGGTTTGCGCCTGCCACGGGGTGGGGCTGGCGGGGGCGCTCTTGAGGATGGCGTAGACGTGGGTCACGACCTCGGCGTGGCGCTGGTCCTGCACCAGGGCCACGGCCATCAGGTAGAGGGCCTTTTCGAAATAGGCGGTGTTGGGGTAACGGTCCAACAGGAACTGGTAACTGTCGATGGCTTCGGTCCGTTTTTTCATGAGGTGCAGGCAAAGACCCTTGATGAGGGAGGTCTTGGCGTGCAATTCGCCCCATTCAAAGTCCTTAATAAAACGGTTGGCGCGGGACACCGCCATGTCGTACTGCCCCTGCACGGCCAGGGACCAAATCACCTTGTACTGGGCGTCCATGGAGTAATCGTCAAGGGCGACCAGGCCGCTGAATCCCGTGATGGCCGGCCCCAGCTCGTTTTGCCGCAGGGCGATTTCGGCGAGCAAATACTGGCTGGCCGGACCCGAAATGTTTTGCGGGAATTCCTTCACGAGTTTCGCCCAGTTTTGGCCGGCGGCGGCGAAGTTGCCGTTCTGGAAATTGACGCACCCCATGCGGAAGAGCGCGAAGGGTCGCAGAGGGCTTTCCAATTCCTTGTCGTAAATCCGTTTGAAGGAGCTGAACGCCAGCGGGTATTCTTTGGACTGGAAATAGGCTTCGCCCATTTGATACAGACCGCGGTCGGTCCAGGTCCGGGTGGTGTCCCCGTCGACGACTTCCTTCAGCAATTGAGCCGAGGCGATGACCCGGTTCAAAAGCCGCTGGCACACGCCGCGGTAATACAGGCACGCCGGGTCGGCCGGAGCGCGCTCCAAAAGATCCAGGGCGTCTTGGTAGCGCCCCCGTTCCATATGAATCAGGGCCATGGGCACCACGATGGGGGGCAGGTTGGAATACCCCGGGTTTGACTGGAGCAATCGCTGGAAATAAACCTCGGCCTTGTTTTTCTCACCGCGGGCGAGGTAGCAGTAGGCGGCTCCCTTCAACGCCTCGGCGCGAAGGACGGCGTTCTTTTGCTTTTCCACCCAGGCGAAATGGTCCAGGGCCGCCAAATATTTTTTGAGGTTGAAGTGGCATTCGCCGAGCCGCAGCCGCGCGCTGATCACCATCGCGCGGTGCGTCGGGTTGTCGTTCGCGTCGATGAATTCCTTGAATTCCGCGGCGGCGTCGTTCCAGCGGTTTTGACGGAAAAGGGATTCGGCCTTGATGTATTGGGCGGACACGGCCTTCGGGTCGCGACCGAACTGGCGCAGGAAGGCGCGGGCGTCCGCGATGGAAGATTCGTACTTGCCCGATTGGAAACCGCCGGCGATGACGGCGAACAGACGCTCGGCGTCCGGGTTGATCAACTCCGCGCGCACCCCCGCCCACGGCGCCACCAACGCCAAAACGCCCAGCCATCGTCGAACGGTCGTGTGAGTCATCGTGGTGTTCCTCCGCTTCCTTCGTTCATCTACCGCGCCGGCGTCGGCGCGTTTTCCCCGGTGACGGGGCCGGCCGGGGTCGGCGCCCCGGCGCTTTGGGCGTTGTCCGCTTCTTTCGGCATCTCCATCGGCACGGGCGTCTCTTGCGGCGCCGGCGCGGCCGCGGCGGGCGGGGTCGCCGTGTCCGCCCCTTCCAACCCCTCCGCGTCGCCCTTCATCCGGATTTCAACATCCGGCACCTGGTTCGTTTTGTAATCGAGGCGGAACCCCCCGCGCTCTTCCCACGTCTTGCCGTTCTTGTATTCCACGCGGAACAGAAACTTGTACTTGCCGCGTTTGACCGGCCGCCCGCCCTCGTCCATCATGTCCCAGAGGATCACGGTCGGCGGCGAGAACTGCTCCGACAGCGTGCGCACCGGCTTGCCCATCGCGTCCGTGATCGCCAACACGTACCGGTGCACGCGGAACTTCGGCACATTGGTCCGGAACTTGAGCTCGTTGCGCAGGCCCTCGAGATAGATCGACTCCGTTTCCTTCACGATGCCTTCGGGGTCGATCTTGGCCTGGTAAACGTTCCCCCACCGCCAGGTCAGGGAGACTTTGTTGTAGTCCCCCAGGTCCCGTTGGGTGGAAAACGCGTAATCAAATTTCAAATAACGGAACCCGAACCCCATGCCGGCGGTGACGGCGTTTTTCTCATCCCAGCCGGCCCGTAAGCTTAGCAGGGGAGTCGGGGCGTATTCAAGCCCCGCGGTGTAATAAACGCTTTGGCGTTCGGTTTTGTTCAAATCAAAAGCCACGATGAACCTGTCCCGGGGGGCCCGGTAGGCCAGACCCAGGCGGGCCGCGGGGCGGAATTCGTCGGACTCTGAATCGACGGTAATCTTTGGCCGGTTGAGGTTGTTAAGGGTCAGGCCCGTGGAAAAACCGTTCCAGGGCTTGGTGTAGCCGGACAAATCCAAGGCGAGGGCGTTGCCGGAGGCCGAGAAAATTTTCTGTTGAAGGAACCGCAACCGCGCGCCCGCCGACCAGCGGTCGCGGAAGGCCCGCGCGTAGGAGAGGGACGCCGCGTTGTGCAGAATCGATTGGTTGGACCCGGAGGGCTGGTTGAGGGCGTCGCGGTCCTGAAACCCGTCGGACCGCAGCATGAGGTTCGACGCCGCGAGGGACCCGTTGGGCCCCAGGGGAATGCCGACCCCCAGATAGTATAGGTTGGTGCCGAAATTGTAGGGGGCGTACATGGTGATCAACTGGTATTCGTCCAGGAAAGCCAGCCCGGCGGGGTTCCAGTATTCCGCCGAGGCGTCGTCGGCCACGGCCGTGAAGGCGCCGCCCATGCCCAGGGGCCGGGCCCCGGCGCCCTGCCGCAAATAATCCCCGGCGTCCCCGAACACCGTTTCCGCCCGGACGACGGACAATCCCGCCGCCACCAACGCCACCGCGCCCAGCCACCGCCGCATCGTGTTGTCCATTATTTTTTCACCGCGATCTTTCGTTTAAAAGTCGAACTCCCGGCTTTCAGGATGGCCACGTAGCCGCCGTTGGCGACCACCGCCCCTGCGCTGTTGCGGCCGTCCCAGGGGATCCGGTTCAATCCCGCCTGAGCCCCGACCGAACCCTCGATGACATCCCGCTCGTAAACCAACTGGCCCATCATGTCGTAGATCGTGAGTTTCACCGGCTCCGGCGCCGCGAGATTGAATTCCAGGAACGTCTCGGTGCCGGCGCGGAAAGGGTTCGGGTAATTGACCAACCCCTCCGAGGGGTCCGTGTCGGCCGTGACGAACACCGTGCGGGCCGTTTTGGTGGTCTCCGTGTGCAGCAGGGCCGACTGGGCCACGCTGTAATATTCGATGGTGTGCAGGCCCACGGTCGGAATGGCGAAGGGAGCGACGTAGGCCAGGAACGGCGCCCCGTCGATGGAATAACGGGTTTCCACCAGGACCATGCCGGGCTGAACGACGGGCGTCAGGGTGATGGGGTCCGCGGTTTTGAGGCTGTACCCCGCGGTCACGGGAACGCCGTAGCCCCCCACCGAGAACGTCGTCAAGGGCGGGCCGAGCACCCGGAAAGCCTGCCGCACGCTGAAGGGGCTGGACACCGCGATGAAATCGACCAACCCTGCCTTTTGGGCGTTGACGGTCAATTGCGTCGAGGATTGGCCGTTGACGTCGGAAACCCCGTTCGCCGTGGACAACACGCCGAAGGAGGTGTCGCTCAAGCGGAACGCCAACGGCAAATTCGGAATCGGGTTCCCGAAGGCGTCGAGGAGCGTGACGTCCACCGACTGCGTGGTGCCGGCCTCCAGGGTCGCCGGCAGAGTCGTGTTCAAAGCCGCCAGGGGCCCGGGGAGGAAATTCATGGCCGCCGTGGTGGAGAGCCGGGGCCCGTCCTGTAATTCAAAGCGGAACACGCCCGCTTGGGAGAAGGCCTGCTGGAACGTGGTCGTCCCGCCGGTCACCAGAACGGCGCCGACCTGCAACACCCCCGTGATCGGGGTGCCGATGGGGCTCACCGGGACGATGTTGACGTTGGACGTCCAGTTCTTGGGCACGGTGCCGGTGTTGGTGTCCTTGGGCACGACCGACATGGTGAAGCTGTCGGGAGGCCCGACCCGGGACTCCGCCGGGATCACCGCTTCGTAGCGGACGTTCCGGGGCACGAAGGGAATGGGCGCGCTGAAGCCCTGCCAACCGTCCTCATCGACAAACTTCAGGACGACGTCCTCGGCCACTTTGTAGGCCATCGTCACCGTCATGACGCCGGCGGGCAGCATTTTGAACATGTTGGGCCGCAGGGGGTCCGGCAGGGGGGGGTTGAGGATCACCAAATTCGTCACGGGCAAGGGGTCGAGGGTCGCGGTCAATGGAGTGACCGTGACCTCCCCGGAGAATCCGTTCACGATCGCCCCGGTGCTGACCCCGTCGAACCGCACCAATTCCAGCTGGACATCGAAAAAGTCCGGCGGGCCGCTGAAATAATCGGGCGGCGTGGGGGTCGCGGTGACGGCTTGGTAGACACGCCCGGTCAAGGGAATCACCACCGACTGCGGGAAAATGCCCGCGTTGGCGGTGTCCCGGGCCGTCAGGGTGGCCTGGGGCGGGGAATTGAGGGCGATGCCGGCGAACAGGGCCTGCCCGTTCACAAACCCCAACACCGAGGGGATCGACGATCCGTCCGACGCCGTGAGCGTGATGCTCGGGGCGAGCGGTGTGTTGAGGGAGGTCACCACGTTCCAGTAGCGGTCCACGGCGTTCACCTGCGCGCTGAAGGACTCGCGGGCGGCCTGGGCGACCAGTCCCGTGGAATCTTTGCCCGTCAAGGACGGGATGCCCGGGAGCGCGACTTCGCCCGGGGCCAAAATCTGAAGCTTCACGTAGGCGCCGGCGGTGATGTCCATGTCGTCCAATCCGGAAATATCGACAAAACCCGCCACGGCGCCCGTGGCCTTCACCACGATGTGTTCCGCCTTGGTGTAGCTGAAGTTGAAGGTGGCCACCCCGTTCGTCAATGTGGCGGCCGAAACGGGGGCGCTGCCCACCGCGGGCAGGCCGCCCACTTCAACGAAAACGTTGAACGTGTGTTGGTAGGAGGAATCGGCGATGGGGAAAGCGTCTTGCAGGGTGTCGTAGAGACCGACGCTGACGGGAAAAATATCGTCGGTCGTCCTCGAGGTCGCCGGCAGGGTGACCAAATATTTCAATCCGTTCGGCGTGATGTTGATGTTGCCGCTCAAGGCGACGCGGTTAAAGCTGTCGGTGATCTTGATTTTAATGGTCTCGACGTGGCTGTAGCTCTGGTTAAAGGCCACGGCCCCGTTATTCAAGGTTTGCAGGGGCACGCCCAGGGCCACCGTGGCCGGGGCCCCCAAGGGGGTCAAGGCCTGCATCGTGAAGGAGTTATTCGCCCCCGCCATGGGAAGTCCCGAGAGGGGGTCGATCAGTTCCACGGTCATGGGGAAATTGGCCCCGGCCAGAGCGGCCGGTGGAAGGGTGATCAGGTAGGTGGCCCCCGGCGTGACGGGGACGTCCGAAAAAGAGGTCTTGTTCGTGTCGCCCTGGTCGACCGCGGTGACCCGCACGGTCGAGGGGTTGGGAAGATTTCCGGTCAAGTAGACGCTGGGAACGGTGCCGCTCCCCGCCACGATGGGCAGGTTGAGGAGGCTGACCGATCCGTCATCGGACGACAGGTTGACGGCGTTGCCGGTGTAGGTCGTGTCGACGTTGTAAAACCGGTCGCAGGCGAAAATTTGGAAGTTGATGTTGGTGTTGGCCTGCGCCGGCAGGATCGCGGCGGTGTTTTTCCCCGGGGACGCCGGCGACCCGGGGATTATCGTTTCGCCCGGGGCCAACAACAACAATCGTCCCGTGACAGCGGCGTAGGATCCCGCCGTGACGGGGACGGTGGACGTGGCGACGAACCCCTGGGAGATGACCTCGCCCCGAACCACGGCGGCGGGGGTGGCCGTGTAAATTTGAATCACCGCGTTGCCGACCCCTTGCGCGAGCGTCACCGTCGGGGGCGCCCCCAAATTGGCCAAAACCCCCGGCGTGGGGAGCGTGAGCGTGGCGACATCCGCCTGGTTCAACCGATTCCCGAACCGGTCGACGGCCGTCACCGTCACGAGCAGGGAATCCCCCGCCATCACGGGATTCGGGTTGCCCACTTTAAAGACGCCCGTGAGACCCAAACCGGGACGTCGGGTTTCCCCCGGCAGGGTGACGACGATGCGGTCCCAGATGGCCTCCTCTCTCACGCTGAAGAAGGCACTGAACCCTTCCCGCAGGGCGGGCGTGTTGATGAACGCGCGAATTTGAAGTTGGTCCGGCCCCAACCCGAGGGAGGGTTCGGCCAAGGTGACGGTGACGGGGAGGGTCACCTCGCCGCCGAGGATGGGGTTCGACACAAAGGTCACCGAGCTGGGGGAAATGGCCCCGACGTAGGGAACGGGAACGCCGTTCGCCCACAACTCCAAAGTGACGTCCCCGCCAAAATTTCGGGCCAAATTGCCAAAACCATCAAAGGCCTTAAAAGTCATGCTGAAAGGAACGCCCGCCGTTTGGATGGGAATGGGGTCCGGGACGACGGAGGCGGGGTTGGGCGTGACAACAAAACGCGTGACGGCCCCCGGCTGAACGTCGATGGACACCTGGGAATTGCGCGCCGGGTTGAGGGTGTCGGTGACGACGATGGTGTTGGTCCCCATTTTGCGGGAGGTCACCAAACTCGAGAACAGCGACGAGGCCATGGGCGCGGGGTTGGGGGCGGGGAAAGTGATGTCCCCCCCGCCCAGAAGGGTGAATTGGAGGCTCGGCCAGGCGCCGGAGTAGGGCGGCGTTTGAACGGGGTTGAAAAACGAGTCGGTCAAATACACCTGCATGGGGAACCCGACGTTGAAGGCCTGGGTGGATATGGAGTTGATCTTGCCGTCGGGTTCCGTCGGGTTCCCGGGGGAAAGCGTTTCGGTCGGAGCGACCACGACCACGTTTGAATAGGCGCCGGGATTGACGGTGATGCCGTCGCTGTTCCCCAAAATATTCGGCACGGGGATCTGGGCCCGCAACACCTGGGGCACCGCGGCCGAAAGCGGCCGGAAGGAGGACGAGCGGAGACGTATGTTGTTGACCGTGATGTCGCCCACCGGGGGCATCACCAGTCCGCCGGGCACGTCGATGAAACCCACGGTGTTGTCCATGAACAAGGTCAACGGCTGGGGCACCGGGATGGAAACCTGGTTCCAGCTTAAATCGGTCACGCGCACGACCGCCGAAATGAGGGCGCCGGCGGACTGCGTCGCGGGCAGGTTCAAGTTGCCGGGGAAGGCCCCGGGGGTGTAAACCTGCCCGGGAAGCGTGAAGTGAAGCATGGCGGCGCCGCCGGCGTCGTTGTCAAAACAGGTGGAATTGCCGCTTAAGCCCGCCCCGGCGTCCACAAAGACAAGGCGGGTGAGGTTCGACGCCTTGAACACCTGCACCGGCCGGTTGATCCACTGGCCGGCCACGAAAGTGATGGTGTTTTGAGCGCCGGGCGTGGGCACGCCGGGGGCGGTGTCGAGGGTGTTGTTGCCGAAGGGCGCCCCCGCGCAGTTGTCGGCGGTGACGAGCGCGGTGCCGTTGTAAGCCACAAGGGGGTTGTCAAAAATGTCCACCGCCTCGACGGTGATGATGAAGGGGGTGACGGCGTCCGAATTGGGCATGGGGTCCGGGGTCACTTTGAACCGGAACCCGGCGGAGTTGACCACCGGCACGATGCTCTGGCTGACTTCGACGCCGGCGGTGGCTTGAATGAGGTGGTTGCCGGCGACGCGCATCACAAAGCTGACGTTCGCCTGGTTGGTGTTGACCAACACCGACGGCAAGGGCACCGTGTCGGGGGGGACCCCGGCGAAGAAGGACACGTAGTTGATGTTGAAGGGGTAGATGCCGGCGTTGGCCGCGGGGTTGATGGGGTTGTGCCATTGGTCGACAAGGTCGACGAAGACGGGGTTGATGCCCGCGCCCGCCACCTGGGTGGCCGCCGCGCCGGTTTTTCCCGCGCCCGTCCCCGGGGTCAGCGTTTCACCGGGGAATCGAAGGAGGATGTGGTCGTAGACGTTGGGATCGATGGTCAAAGGCGGCGAGGTGATGCCCGTGGCCGGCACGGCCTGGCCCGCGTAAGTTTCCACCTGGTTGGCCAGGATGTTGTTCTGCCGGGTCACGGGGTTCGTCCCGAACAAAGTCACCACGATGGAGGCGACCCCGTTGATGAAAGTGGCGCCGCTGACGAGTTGGCCGGCGCCGCCGACAGTGATCGACAAATCGCCGATCTGGGCGCTCAAAAGGACGTCGTCGCGGAAGGACGTGATGGTCACACCCCCGGGACCCACCGCCCGCACTTGAAGGTTGAACCCGACGCCGGCCATGCCCGTGAAGGGGACCAGGGGCGGCACCAATTCGAAGGACACGACGGTCGGCTCGATCTGCACGCTCTGGAACCCGAACACGTTGGCGTCGTTTTTGTCCCGCACGCGCAAATCAAAGAAACCGACGGGGGCGACCGCGTTCGTCCGGACGGTGAAATTCGTCAAACCCGCCACAATCCAACCGTTGACGGGGTCACCGGTGCCGCCGGCGCCCTCGACCGTCACCCCGGGGGGCACGACGAAGAGCACGCGGTGGGAGCTGAGATCGGGGAGATTGGCGGCGTCGCGGGGATCGACGGTGAAATTGATGCCGCTGTCGCCCTTCATGATCGCGAGCGGCGCGGTGACGATGTAATGGTCGACGACGGCGTGGGCCGCGCCCGCGCCGGTGGTGAACAACAACCCCAAAACAAAGCGCCGAAGGGTTCTCACCGGTTGGCCCCTTTGGCCCCTCGGGGCGCGCGGCCTTCGCCCCGCGGGGGGGCTTTTCGTCCAACGGGCACCGAGGCCGCCCGCGCCGTCAGGCGCACCAACCCGGTCGGGGGAGCGCCCCGGAACTCGACTTCCACCTCGGCGACGCCGTTTTCGAAGCGTTCGGCGGGCACCCGGTCGTTCAAAAGGGCCCCGGCGCTGGCGGTCAAAACCACCTCGTCCCGAAAATCCACCGCGATCAAACCGCGGTCGTCCAGGGCCACCAAACGGACCCGGCGACGCGGGTCACCCACGCGGGTGGGCAGGGGCGTGACCACCAACCGGGCCGTGGCGGGAATGGCCCGCACAACCCAGGACCCCGCCGCGGCGGGGCGCTCCCGGTTCCGGACCACGAGGCCGACCATCCCGGGACGGACGGCGGTGTTGAATGAAATTTTGTATTCGGTGGGACCGCGAACGGTCCAACCGGCCTGGGCATCAACGGGGGCCACGGTCACACCCGCCGGCAAATTCGTAAATTCGATATCGTGGGGCGTGGGATCGGCCTGTCGGCCCTGCATGGGGAACACCGTTAATGCCCCCTCGCCGCCCACGGGCAAGGATTTGGGACCTTCCAAACGGTAGCCATCGACCGCGCCGGAGAGACCGGCCAGGAAGGTAAAAACGCCGACAAGGAATGAAAAACGATTAAATTTCATAGCCCCCCTCGCAAGCTATGCATGCGCCACTTTCGCCAAAACCAACCGATTCCGGGCGGTTTTTATACGGGCACCACCATTTAATGAGAAGACTCGGTTCCATTGCCCAAACAGGGTAAACCCAGAAAGCTTTTTTTTCAAGAGTTTTTTACAAGAATTTTACTTTCGGAAGTAGGAGCGGTACCAATCCACGAACCGCTGGACGCCCGCTTCGATGCCGATTCGGGGTCGGAAACCCAATCGCCGGCGCGAAGAATCGATATCGGCCCAGGTCGCGGGGACATCGCCCGGCTGCAGGGGAAGAAATTTCTTGACGGCCTTTCGTCCGACAGAATTTTCAATGGCCCGAACAAATTGTCCCAGTGTCACGGGCCGCGAATTCCCCAGATTATAAATGCGATACCCCGTGTTCCGATCCAAGGCGGCCAAGACCCCGGCGACGATGTCGTCAATGTAGGTGAAGTCGCGACGCATTATTCCCCGGTTGAACAGTTCGATGGGCCGACCCTCCATAATCGCTTTCGTGAACGAAAACAACGCCATGTCGGGCCGGCCCCAGGGCCCGTAGACCGTGAAAAACCGAAGTCCCGTGCAACGAAACCCGTACAGGTGGTGGTAGACGTGCGCCGTCAACTCGTTGGCGCGCTTGGTCGCGGCGTAAAGCGACAGGGGGCGGTTGACCGCGTCTTCGACGGAAAAAGGCGCTTTGCGGTTGCCGCCGTACACCGACGACGAGGACGCGTAAACGAAAGAGCGGACGCCGGCCGTCCGGGCGGTTTCCAACAAATTCAACGTTCCCAGATTGTTGGTGTTTTCGTAGGCGAACGGATTTTGAAGGGAATAGCGCACGCCGGCCTGGGCGCCGAGGTGGCAGATCCGGTCGATTTTATTCGCGCGGAACACACGGGCCAGCGCCGCGCGATCGGCCAGATCGATTTCGTGGATTTTGACCCGGGGGATCAAGGCCTTCACCCGGTCGCGTTTGAGGCGGGGGTCGTAATAGGGGTTGAAGTTGTCCACGCCGATGACGCGTTCGCCCCGCTCCACCAGCGCCTTGGCGGTCCAGGCCCCGATGAAACCCGCCGCTCCCGTCACCAAAATCGTCTTCATTTTTGAACCGCCTCCCGGGGCGTCAGAACCACTCCCTCGCCGACGGACGACGGGTGTATCTCGTAAAGCCCGGGGGCCGCGGCCTCCAACGTGTGGCGGGCGGTCGTGAGCCGCGGACGCCACGGGGAATCCCCGTCCCAGCGGTCGGATCCGAATTTGACCAGACGCGCCCCCGCCCAGGACATCACGGTGTGGGTGCCCACCCGGACCAAAAACGTTTGATCCACGCCGACCAGGGGCCAGGAAAAACGCGCGTATTGGAGAGGCACGATCCAACGCGCGGTTTCGGGGTTCTCCACCACCCGCCCGACGCGTCGGCGCGGCCGCCAAACACGGAGCTGGCCGTCGGGGGTCACCGCCAGGACCGCCAGGGCTTCGCCCCGGACAAACGGCGCCGCCGCCCAGAGAATCCAGAGGATCAAGAACGCACCGGCCAGGGACATCATCACGAGGAAATCCGTGGCCCGCGAAACGGGCGACCCCCATTTCCAAGACACCACCCGGCGGGCGTAATAAAGAACCAGCACCAACAACACCATGGCCGCCGCCCCGAGCAGTTCTTGCAGCGGCTTTTGATCAAATTGGAAAAACCGGAACCGGTTCGCGGCGAACAAGGTCATTCCGTAGAAAAACACATAACCCGTTGCACGCAGGACGAACGCCGTGGCGCGCGCACCCCCCGCCAACCAACCCAAGCCGGGCAACCCTCGAAACCATCGCCCCGGGGAGGTTCCACCCCCCGCGCGGCATTTCGCGCAGGCGCCATCGGCGTGGGCGTTGGTGTGACCGCAGGCCGGGCAGATCCATTGGGGGGCCCACCCCGCGCCGCGCGCGGCTTTCCAACGAGCCCAAAACCAACGGGCGGGCGGAATCGCCAAGGCCAGGACGACGATCCCGAGGGACACCGCGTGGGCGCGGACCGCCCACAGGGCCAGGCCTTCCCCGAAGAAACGCTCAAGACCGGCGAACACCGCGCCGATCATCGGCCCGCTCCGGACCCGACCCATTTCTTCAAATACGCGGCGGCTTTTCGAAAGGCCCGGGAGCGATGGCTCAACCGGTTCTTTTCCGCCAGCGACATTTCGGCGAAAGTTTTCTTTTTCCCCCGGGGCAAAAAGACCGGGTCGTAACCGAACCCTTGGGAGCCCCGCAACGCCGGCACGATGCGACCCGGGCAACGGCCTTGAAACAATTTCTCACGCCCGTCGGGAAACACCAGGGCGACCACGCAACGAAAAACCGCCCCCCGCCGCGCGGCCGGGCGGTCGCCCAGGAGGCGAAGGACTTTGCGATTGTTGTCGGCGTAGGAACACCCGGGCCCCGCGAAGCGGGCCGAATACACCCCCGGGCGGCCGCCCAGGGCGGCGACTTCCAAACCCGAATCGTCGGAGAGCGCGGCGACGCCCGTGCGGCGGACGGCCTTGCGCGCCTTCAGCAACGCGTTGGCCTCGAGGGTTTTGCCGGTTTCCCGCACGGTGTAGGCGGGCGGGAAATCCACCAACCCCTTGACCGCGCCGACGCCGCGCCCCAGGATCTTTCGTATTTCCCTCATCTTGTCCATGTTGTGGGTGGCGATGACGATGACGGGGGGCTTCATAGACGGAGAGTCTACGTTTTCCGGAGGATCCCGGAAAGGTTACGGGAACTCGAGTTCGAGCCCTTCGCGGGCCGCGTCCACCTGCAGGGCGGACCCCCGGGCCATGGCCTGGGCCCGCATCCGTTCGACGATGCGGTCCAGGTCGGCGTCCGTGCGGTCGGGGTCGTGATGGAAATAGAGGAGCTTTTTGACTTTGCCGCGGAGCGCCATTTCAAGTCCGAATTCGAAAAAACTGTGGCCCCAACCGGTTTTTTCCTTGTATTCCTCTTCCGTGTATTGGCCGTCGTGGATCAAGAGGTCGGCGTCCGCCAAGTGGTCGACCAGCATGAGATCCTCGCGCTCCAGATCGACCTCGCCCCGGGCCAGGTCCTCGAACACGTCCTGCCGTTTGCCGAGACGTCGCAACAAGTAACGGAACGGTTCGTTGTCGGTCATGTACACGATTTTGCTTTGGCCCGTGTCGATTTTATAGGACAGGGCCAGGCCGGGGTGATTGACGTAAGCGGGCGTTATGGTCCACCCGTTGAGCGTGATGGGCCGGGTGGTCATCTGCACGAACTTCAACTGCGCCGGCATCTCGGCCAGGGTGACGGGAAAATACTCGGGGCTCATTTGCCCGACGAAAATATTTTCCAGCTTGCGGCCGGTGCCCTCGCAGCCGTAAATCGTGAACTCGTTGCCGGGTTTGTAGAGAGGCCGGAAAAAAGGGAACCCGACGATGTGATCGAGGTGGAAGTGGCTGATGAAGAGATGCCCCACGATCCGGCCGTTTTTCCCCGCGCGCCTCAGGAGATCCTCGCCCAACAGCCGCAGGCCGCTGCCGGCGTCCAAAATGGCCAGAGTCTCCTCGTCGGAAATCTCCACGCAGGAGGTGTTGCCGCCGTACTTCACGGTGTGAGGGCCGGGGGACGCGATGGAGCCGCGTGTGCCCCAAAACCGGATTTTCATGGTAACCCATTATTGTTGAAGATCCGGGGGGCGTCAAGGACAAAAGAAAACTCCCGTCCCCCGCGTTCGCGGGGGACGGGAGCGTTGGGAAACGTCGGCGGGTTAGGCGGCGACCGGCGCGCGTTTGGCGAGGATGTAATTCACCAGGTCCACGACGCGGTTCGAATAACCCCACTCGTTGTCGTACCAACTGACGAGTTTGAAGAAGCGTTTGTTGAGCTCGATGCCCGAGCCTTCGTCGAAAATCGACGACGCTTTGCAATGGATGAAGTCCGAGCTGACCACTTCGTCGGATGTGACCTCGAGGATCCCCTTCATATAGGTCTCGCTGGCCTTTTTCATGGCGGCGGCGATTTCCTTGTAGGAGGTGTCCTTCGACGTCTTGACCGTGAGATCGACCACGGAAACCGTCGGGGTCGGCACGCGGAAGGCCATGCCCGTCAACTTGCCCTTGACCTCGGGCAACACCAGGGCCACGGCCTTGGCCGCGCCGGTGGTGGAAGGAATAATGTTCTGCGCCGCCGTCCGGCCGCCCTTCCAGTCTTTCTTGGAGGGGCCGTCCACGGTTTTCTGGGTGGCGGTGTAGGAGTGAACCGTCGTCATGAGGCCTTCCTCGATGCCGAACCCTTCCTTGAGGAGGACGTGCACGACCGGGGCCAAGCAGTTGGTGGTGCAGGAGGCGTTGGAAATAATGTTGTGCTTGGCCGGATCGTATTTCCCCTCGTTGACGCCCATGACGATGGTGATGTCCTCGTTCTTGGCGGGGGCGGAAATGATGACTTTCTTCGCGCCGGCGGCGATGTGGCCCTTGGCCTTTTCGGCGTCGGTGAAGAGCCCGGTGGATTCGATGACGATCTCGACGCCGAGTTCTTTCCAGGGCAAGCCGGAGGGGTCCTTCGCGCTCACGACTTTGATGTCGTGGCCGTTGACGACCAGCACGTCGTCCTCCACCTTGTCGGCGGCGGACTTTTTGGATCCCACGGTGCCGCTGAAACGGCCCTGGATGGAGTCGTACTTCAAAAGGTAAGCCAGGTTGTCCGCGGGGACAATGTCGCCCACCGCCACGACGTCCAGGGTCTTTCCCAAAAGCCCTTGTTCGACGAGCGCCCGGAACACCAGGCGGCCGATGCGACCGAAACCGTTGATTGCGACTTTGACTGCCATAGACTGCCTCCTTAAGATAACCGCGTGTTCATCCCACAGAGGGAACGAAAAGGGTCCGCCGGATGGAAATGAAAAGGCCCCCCGACCTTCTCGGGGGGCGAGGGCGTGCGTCTATTTTACGAAACCCCCCTCTCCCCGGTCAAGGGCGAGGGAGGCTCTCTCAAAAAAAAGACGGTTTGGCGCCCGACAGAAGGGCGTTGACGTGGTCCACCAAAATCGACGGGTCCACGGGCTTGGCCAGAAAATCGTCCGCGCCCACGTCCTTGGCCTGGTGGCGGTCGGCCGGGAACGCCTTGGCGGTCAACATGATGACTTTGATGCGGGCGGTTTTGGGGTTGGTCTTGACCCGGTGGCACACCTCGTAGCCGTGGACCTCGGGCAACATCACGTCCAAGACGATCAATTCGGGGGGCCGGGCGGCCACGGCGTCGAGGGCGGCCTGCCCGTCCACGGCGGCCTCCACCGTGTGGCCGGCGTTTTCCAGAACGAATTTGAGGAATTCGCGGTTGGATTCTTCGTCTTCGACCACCAGGAGGCGCGCCATGGTAGGCGATTGTAGGCAATGCGCGCGCGGGCGTCAATTTGGCCCCCCGCGGCCAATGTAGTAATATGGGCGCCCTATGACGGAACTTCCCAGCGTTTACACGCCGGAAACCCCGGAGTCCAAATGGTACGAGGTGTGGGAAAAGCGCGGCCTGTTCGGGGCCGCGCCCGACCCGGCCAAACGGCCCTTCACCATCGTGATTCCCCCGCCCAACGTAACGGGGTCCCTCCACATGGGGCACGCGCTGAACAACACCCTGCAGGACGTGCTGGTTCGCCGGGCGCGCATGAAGGGGTTCAAGGCTCTCTGGGTCCCCGGCACGGACCACGGCGGCATCGCCACCCAAAACGTCGTCGAAAAAATCCTCAAGAAAGAGGGCAAAACCCGTCACGACCTGGGCCGCGCCGCCTTTTTGGAACGCATGTGGGCCTGGCGCAAGGAATCGGGCGACGCTATTTTGCACCAGCTCCGCAAGTTGGGCAGCTCCTTGGACTGGACCCGCACGCGCTTCACCATGGACGAAAAAAGCTCCCGCGCCGTGCAGCGCGCCTTCGTCGATTTGCACCAAAAAGGGAAGGTCTACCTCGGCAAGCGGCTCGTCAATTGGTGCGCCCGCTGCGGCACCGCCCTATCGGACATCGAAGTCGAATACGTCGAGCAATCCGGCCATTTGTGGCACATCCGTTACCCCCTGGCGGACGGCGGCGACGTGGTCGTGGCCACCACCCGACCCGAAACGATGCTCGGCGACACCGCCGTGGCGGTCCATCCGGAGGACCCGCGCTACGCCGACAAACGCGGGAAGACCCTGCGCCTGCCTTTGCGGCGGGCGGGCGACGCCAATTTCGAGATCCCCCTGGTTTTTGACGCGGCGGTGGACAAATCCTTCGGCTCCGGCGCGGTGAAAGTGACCCCCGCCCACGACGCCACGGACGCCGACATCGGCGGTCGCCACAAGCTCGCCTCCCTCACCGTCATCGGGTTCGACGGGAAAATGACCGCCGCCGCGGGGACCGACTACGCCGGCCTGTCGGTGAAAGACGCCCGCGCCAAGGTCCTGGCCGACCTGGAGGCCCAGGGCTTTTTGGTCAAAGTCGAGCCCCACAAGAACAACGTGTCCACCTGTTACCGGTGCGCCACGGTGATAGAACCCTTGGAATCCAGTCAATGGTTTGTGAAAACCCAGGAAATGGCCTCCCGGGCCGCGGCCGCCACCCGGGAGGGGCGCGTCAAAATCCACCCCGAATCCTGGGCCAAGCCTTATTTGGCCTGGTTGGACAACAACAAAGACTGGTGCGTCTCCCGCCAAATCTGGTGGGGCCACCAGATCCCCATTTGGTATTGCCGCAAGTGTGCGGAATCGAATCTTCAGGCTGGGACTCTTCGCCACCATTTGGATCAGGACCCGGAATTCAAATCCCAATGGACCAAAGAACTCCTGCGAGCGGCGGGACTCAAGAGCGCCCAGGCCACCGAGACCCGCCCCGCCCCCTGCGCGGATTGCGGCGGCGCGGATTTCATCCAAGACCCGGACGTCTTGGACACGTGGTTTTCCTCGGGATTGTGGCCCTTGACCACCCTGGGTTGGCCGGACGCCAACAAGGATTTGGATTATTTCTACCCGACGTCGGTGTTGGCCACGGGCCACGAAATCCTCTACCTGTGGGTGGCGCGCATGGTGATGATGGGGTTGGAGTTCCGCAACGAAGTGCCTTACCGGGATGTCTTCATCCACGGCATCGTCCGCGACAAGCAGGGGCGCAAGATGTCCAAGTCCCTCAACAACGTGATCGACCCCCTGGACGTCATGAAGAAGTTCGGCACCGACGCCCTGCGCTTCGCGCTGGTGACGCAGGCCTCGCCCGGCCGGGACATGCAAATGGCCGACGACAACTTTGTCGGCGCCCGCAACTTCGCCAACAAAGTGTGGAACGCCAGCCGGTTTGTGATGATGAACCTGGCGGGCTTCGCCCCGGCCGCGGACGCGCCGCTGGCGTCCCGGGCCGTGGAAGACCGATGGATCGCGGCGCGCTTCGCCGCCGTCGCCCGCGCGGTGGACGGCCACATGGACGCCTTCGACCCCGCCCAGGCGGCGCGCGCCCTCTACGGGTTTTTCTGGAACGATTTTTGCGATTGGTACATTGAGATGGTCAAACCCCGCCTGTCCCCCGGCGCCGACGCCGACTCGGCCCGGGCGGCCCGTCAAACCCTGGCGGAAGTCTTGGACGGGGTTCTCCACGCCCTGCACCCTTTCATGCCCTTCATCACGGAAGAGTTGTGGCAGGCCCTCTGGGCAACCCTCGGCCGGCCCCCGAAGACTTTGTTGATGGAAGAGCCGCACCAGCCCCTCTGGAAGGACTTGCCCGCCGGCGATGAGGACCAACGAGCCATCGGGCTCGTGCAAGACGTGGTGTCCTCCCTGCGGACCATCCGATCGGAAATGAACGTGCCCCCCGGCAAGGCCATCCGGGTGGCGGTCAATTTGACCGCGGCGGCCCCGGCCACCAAAGCCGTTTTGAAAACGCTCTCCCACCACATCGCCCACCTCGGAAAATTGGGCGAATGGAAAGCGGTGGAGGCCGGCGCTTTTGAGACCCCGCCCCAGGCGGCGGCCGCCGCCGCGGCGGATTTCGAAATGTTCATCCCGCTCGAGGGACTGATCGATTTTGAGAAGGAAAAAGCGCGGTTGGAGAAGGAAAAGGCGGCCTGCGAAAACGGCATCGCCCGGGACACGGAGCATTTGGCCAACCCCGATTTCCGCCAACGGGCGCCGGCGGCCAAGGTGGCCGAAGTGGAGACCCGCCTCGCCGAAGGCCGCGCGCGGTTGGCGCGCCTCGGCGCGTTCATCAAAAGCCTTTCGAATTAAATCCTAACCGAACAACACCGCGCGGAGCTTGTCCCAGGCCGACAGGCGGACGCGCCCGGCCCACACGTTAAATCCCCCGCGTTCGATTTTCGACAAAATCCCCTGGTACAGCCGCCCCATGACCAACGCCGGCCGCGCGTGTTTGCTGTCCGACCGGGGCAGGGCCGCTTCGGCCTTTTGGAAATAATCCCGGGCCCGGCCCGCGCCCGCCTTCACGACCCCCCGCAGGCCCGGGGAATCCCGCCCGGCCAAGACATCCGCGTCGGAAACGGCGGCGCGCTTCAATTCGTCCAGGGGCAAATACACACGCCCCCGGCGGGCGTCGGCCGCCACGTCGCGCAAAATGTTCACCCACTGCACCGCCCGGCCCAGGGCCACGGCGAAATCCGCGTGGCGGTCTTCCGTCAAACCGAAAATCGGCAAACAGGCCAGGCCCACGGAACTCGCCACCCCATCGCAATACACGTCCACGTCCGCCGCCGTGGCGTACCGGGTTTGGGTCAGATCCCGTTCCACCCCCTGGATCAAATCAAGCAGGTGTTTTTTATTGATCCCGAACCGGCCCAGGGCCGACCGAAGTTCCTCCCAGAGGGGGGCGTGTTCCGGTCGCTGGACGTCGCCCTGGACCAGCGCCCCGCGCCAATCGGCGAGGAGGGCCCGGGCCTCCTCGGGACGGTTTTGCGCTTCCCCCGTTTCGTCCACCGCGTCGTCCACGACCCGGGCGAAGGCGTAGACCGCCGCCAGGGCGCGCCGCCGGTCCGAGGGCAAAAGCCAAAAGGCCGGGGCGAAATTGCTTTTCGTGTACAGCGCCGGTCCGGGGGTCAGGCGGGGGCTCCCCACAGCCATTTTCCGCCGAGCCGCAACCAGTCCCATTTCGTCAGCGCGGGGCGGCCGGACCACACGTCGCCGTTCCGTTTTTGAATTTTTTTGAGAATCTCCATTCCGCCCAGCCAAACAAGCCGCAATTCCTTGCGCAGGCCGGACGGCGCGTCGGTCAAGAGCGGCCGTCCTTGGTCGAAGAGAGCGGTCGTTCGTTCGATTTGACGGTACATGAAAGCGCGCAGGGCGGGGGTGGCGGGGCCCTTCAAATAGTCGGTCTCGGCGATCCCCGCCGCGGCCAGGTCCTCAAGGGGCGCGTAGATCCGGTCTTTCGCGGCGTCGACGATCACGTCCTGCCAAAAGTTGGCCAGTTGAAGCGCCGTGCAAATCGCGTCGGACCAGCGCCCCCGTTGGGGCGTCCAGGCGCGATGGAGCCGCAACACCAATTCCCCCACCGGGTCGGCGGAATGACGGCAGTAATCCAGAAGCTGGTCGTAGGTGGGGTGGCGGTGAACCGTGACGTCGCGCTCAAAAGCGGTGATCAGGCGGTGGAATGGGTCCAAGGGGAGGTCAAAGCGTCGAACCGTGTCGGCCAGGGCCACGAAGATTTCGTGCCCTTCGGCGTCCACGGAGCAACGATCGAGGCGACGGCGCCAGTCGGCCAGGCGGGCCAAGCGTTCGGGGGCTTCGGGCCCCGGCTCGTCGGCGAAGTCATCGGCCGTCCGGGCGAAGGCGTACACGGCCGCCACGGGGCCCCGCAAGTCGGCGGGGATCCACCGGGACGCGACGGGAAAGTTTTCGTAGTGGGATTGGGCCAACCGCCGACAGGACGCGTAGGCCTCGCCCGGGGACAGCGGCGTCCGGCGGGGTTCGGCCACGGCCATCCTTAAACTAGTCCCAGATGGGCGCGTGCCAGATGGTCTCCATCAACCAGCGCACCTCGGAGTCGCAGAACACCATTTCGTGGTGCTGGCGTTTGCCGTGCTCGTCGCGGTAGGTGAGGGTGATGGTGACGTCGCGGTGTTTTTCGGCGTGCTTGTTGGCCGACCAGGCGGCCGACACGCAAAGAATGCCCGCGGGAATATCAAGATGCGCGCGCCAATCGGCGTTGGCGCAGGGGCCTTGGCAGGCCAGCCCGTGGCCGTCGGCGTCCTTGCCTTTCTTCTTGGCGGCGCCGGTCATACCGGCGGCCTCGCAGAGGGACGACAGGAATCGATCGAGTTTGCGTTTGTTCAGTTTGGGGAACCGCTTGGACGGCGGTTTAGGGTCTTGCCCATCATTTTCGGGTTTGTCCATTGTGTCCTCCCCTTCTCGGCCGTGTCGGCCACTATTCTTACTATTTTATCATATTTTCCAAGTCCTCTTTAATTCCAGCGAAAAAATAAAAAATTGCTATAATCCGGCGTCTCGGGGCTACGCCCCGCAACGGGTCCGTAGCTCAGGGGTAGAGCATTCGCCTTTTAAGCGAGGGGCCGAGGGTTCAAATCCCTCCGGACCCACTTTTTTTATTCCAGGACCTTATGGACATCCGCAACCTGCATCCTTGGAATATCCCCGCCTCCCAGGCGATCGGCGTTCAGGCCGACCTGGTCCGGCGGTTGTCGTTGCACAACGATTTCGACGACATCGGGATCATCGCCGGGGCCGATGTGGCCATGGACCCGAGAACGGGCATGGGTTTCGGGGCGGTGGTTTTGCTGGCTTACCCGAGCCTCGAACCCGTCGAGGTGGCCGTGTCCAAACGGAAAATCGAGTTCCCCTATGTGCCCGGGTTGCTCAGCTTCCGCGAAGGGCCGGTGCTCCTGGAAGCGTTCGAGCGGCTGGACAAAGAACCGGATTTGATCTTTTTTGACGGCAACGGCGTGGCCCACCCCCGCGGGTTGGGGCTGGCTTCCCACCTGGGGTTGGTTCTCGACAAACCCACCATCGGCGTGGCCAAGACCAAGCTGTTGGGAAACCACAAAGCCCCCGGCCGCAAAGAGGGCGACAGCGCCGAATTGATTTACAAGGGCAAAATGGTCGGCCACGCCGTGCGCACCAAACCGGCCACCGCGCCGGTTTTCGTGTCCCCCGGACACAAAATCGATTACGAAACGGCCCTGCGCCTCACGCTCACCTGCGTGGACGGAGCGCGCGTGCCCAAACCGACGCGGTTGGCGGACGCCGTGGCCGCGGCGGCCAAAAAGGGCAAGGAGAAAGAGGCAATAAAAAAGTTGAAATGAATTTGTCGTGTCGATGGGTTGTGGCCAGGCTGTCCCCATCGACTAGTGGTTAGGTCACGGCCCTTTCAAGGCCGTAGCAGGGGTTCGAATCCCCTTGGGGACAGCGTGGCCATAAAAAAAGACTCACCCCCTTCGCGGGGGGTGGGTCTTTTGCTTTTCGGCGTCTTTATTCCGCGATCGATTCGGACCTTGCGGGATTCCCCGGGCGTGGGCGGGTGGTGAAGAGCCAAAGCCACCGGAATCTTCGGGCGTGGCCGTGCGTTTCCCGCGCGAAGAGGCCGCCCAGAACATCGAATTCCCCCTCCCCGGGAACCCCCGCGGTCTTCGAAAACAAGGGGGCCAGTCCGACGGTCCGTTCCGAGGCGTCGCCTTTTTGGGTCACCACGGAATACCAGGGGCCGTAAACCCGCACGACTTTATTGTCTTTCCCCTCCCCCGAAAAGGTCGCCCGCCAATACAGGGGGAAGAACAACCGGAACGCCCCGCCCCGGGGCGTGTCGAATGACCACCAAAGCGGCGCCGCGACGCGGTACCGGCTTTGAGAATCCCGACCTTCGGCGTACAAGGGGAACAGGGTGGTGTATCGGCGTTCCGGCGATCGTCCCCGCCAGTAAAGTGGAAAAAGAACCTGGGTGGATTCTTTAGTTTTTCCCCTTTCCGCCGATGCCCCGGCGACGGGTTGGCTTTGCCGCGAGCCGTACCAGAGGGGCAGAAAAAGCTCCCACGCGCGCTCGGGGCTCCGGTGCCAAGCGAAGGGGAAGACCCAGCCGTCTCGACGGCGCTCTTCCCGCCGCCACGCGACCAGCGGGAGTCCGCGCGGCGCCCAAAAGTTTTTAAAATCCCCCCGCCGCACGCTCCGGTAAAGCGGGTAGAACCCGTGCGTGCGTTCATCCCCGTGCCGGGCCACGTGGCCCAAAAGCAGGAAGTTCAAATCAAAATCATCGCGGGGAACGGGCGGTTCCCGCCGGGGGGGCGACGCCCCCGGGCTCCCGGGATGGGGCCGGGTCCACCCCCACAGAGGGAACACCCCCCACCCGTCGAGGGAAGTCCGCGCGACGCGGTAGTAGGGCCCGAAAATCGTCAAACGCCGGTTCGCGGCGGCCGCGTTATAATAGAGGGGAAGGACGAGCCGCCGACTTTTTTCCGCGCTTTTGTACCAGTGCCCCAACGGCCAGGCCCCTTCCCGGGAAAGCGGGCCCCGGCGCGTCCAAAACAACGGGCTGACAAAGTTTCGCTTCCCGGGGGAACGGTCGTAAAAAGCGAGCGGGAACAGGACGTCCCGACGCCGCTCCTTTTGTCGGTCCCGCCAATACAGGTAAAGAAAACTCCAGGTCTCCTGTTCGTCGGAGCGGGCGTGCAGGAAAGGCAATCCCGCCGTGATTGTGGTGTGCGGATCCCGATAGCGGCCGAACAGAGGGAACGCCAAATCCAACGACCATCGGCCCGGCCGCCGGTACCGCCAATAAACGGGGAACGCCACATCCGTGCTGTCCCCGCCCGGGCGCCGGGCCCAGGTGTACAACAGAGACCAACCCCGAATGTCCTCGCCCGCGGGTCGACCGTCCGCGTCGCGGCGAACGGCGCGGCGCCGGCAATAAAGCCACGACAGGAACCGCGACCCGTCGGCGTTGGCCCAATGGCCGTAAAGTGGAAAAACCGTTTGAAAGCGACGGTCCGATCGCCGCTGATCGATAAAATTCAGCAGTTGCAAACCCCGCTCGGCGCCGTCCGTCGTCGCCGTCCGCGACCAAAGGGGAAAGATCCCGTCCGTTCGTCGGCGCGGGCCGCGCGCGCGGTAATACAACCCGATGTGGCCCCATCGACGCTCCCCGAGGGCCGCGCGGCTCGCCGGCAGAGTCAGGAGAACGCTCCGCCCGGGCGCGCGTTCGTGATAGTAAAACGGGATCAAGAAACTTGAGCGAACGGACGGGGACGCGGTCGTCCCGCCCGCGCCCCAAAGGGGGAAGACCCCCGCGTACCGCCGCTCCGGGACGTCGTCCCTTCCGCCCACCGCCGCGCGGTAGAAGGGACCCCACAGATCGAAGGCCCGGCCGGGACTTCGGTCCCGCCAGAACAAGGGCACCAGGGCGTGGGAACGTCGGTCCGGCGAAACGGACCAACCGTAATTCAAAAGCCAGCCCTTTCGCGCATCGCCCCGCACCCGGCGAAACCCGAGCGGGAAGGCCTGGTCGATGCGGGAACGGTCCCGATTTCGATAGTCGTAAAGGAGAATCGGCAGGGCGGTCGTCACCCGGCCACCGGAAAGTGTGGTCCGCTGAAGGTAAAGGGGCGGGAGGTAGGTTTGCGCGGCGGCGTCGTTTTTGAAACGGAAAAAGAAAGGCACGAACAACCGTTGGTACGACCGCCCCTGGGCCATGTCCCAATACAAAAGGGACACCATGAGGAACCGTCGGTCCTCCGCGGGGTCCCGCTCGTACCACAGCAGAGGCGGCAGGCGGACAGCTCGACCTTCCCACCCCGAGGACTCCTCCGCGGCCAACGGCCGCCCCACCAATATTCCGGCCCCGAAAAGAAGTGCCGCCAGCCAGCGTTTTCCCATGAAAGAATTATAGTTGATTGCGCTTGCCGGGAGCTGTTTCGGCCGACCCCTTCGGTGTTATTAGGTAGAATCAACGAATGGGGATCTTGGTCGGCGGTTTGGCTTTGATCGTGTTTCAAATCACGCGATGGGGGCTATTGGTTACCTCCGGGACGGGCCTCGTGCCCTGGGAACTGTGGCCCTCCGTCCTGCTCAAGGGCGCCTGGTTCGACGTCTTGGTCGCCGGGGTTTGGGCTGCCCCGTTTGTCCTTTACGACGCCGCGGTCCCCAACCGCTGGCGCCGCTCCGCTCGCCACAGACCCCTGCGCTTCGCGGTGTTGTGGACCTTTATCTCCTTTCTGCTTTTCACCGCCGTCTTGGAAATCGCCTTTTGGGCCGAGTTCTCGACTCGGTTGAACTTTATCTCCGTCGACTATTTGCTGTACACCCACGAAGTGATCGGCAACCTCCGCCAATCCTATCCGCTCGGCTGGATTTTCTTTTCCATCGGGCTGACCGCGGCGGGAACGTTGTGGAGCCTCCGCGCCCGTGTCATAAAAATCGATGCCCGACCGATCTCCCGGCGCCGCCGCCTGGGGGAAAGCCTATTCGGAGTCGCCCTTCCCCTTTTCGCCGTCCTCTTCGGCAACTTGGATCAGATGAGCGGATTGGGCAACAGCTACGCGGAGGAACTGTCGGGCAACGGGTTTTGGACCTTCGCCGCCGCCCTCCGCCGGAACGAATTGGACTACGACGCCTTCTACCCGACCCTTCCGCAAAAAGAGGCGGACGACGTGTTGGCCGCTCTGCGCGTCGAACGTTCGCCCCTGTCGGAATTGCTGGTCCGGGACATGAACGACGCCGCCGACGACCGAACACCCTTCCACCGCCGCCCCCGCCACGTCGTCTTGATTTCGGTGGAAAGCCTTTCGGCTTCTTTTGTGGGCGCCTACGGGTCCGAGCGGGGTTTGACCCCGAACATCGACCGACTGGCCCGGGAGGGGCTGCTGTTTCGCCGCGTCTACGCCACCGGCACGCGCACGGTGCGCGGGCTCGAGGCGCTTTCCCTGGGAACCCCGCCGGTTCCCGGCCAATCCATCGTCCGACGGCCCCACAACGACCATCTGGCCACCATCGGAGAAATCCTTCGAAAGCAGGGTTTTGCGACGATGTTTTTCTACGGGGGTCGGGGTTATTTCGACAACATGAACGCTTATTTCAGCGGGAACGATTACGAGATCATCGACCGCCCCCGTTTTCCGAAAGACACGGTTGTTTTTGAAAACGCCTGGGGCGTCGCGGACGAAACCCTCTACGCCAACGCCCTGACGACCCTGCGACGCATCCCAAAGGAAAGACCTTTTTTTGCCCACATCATGACGACCTCCAACCACCGCCCCTTCACTTACCCCGACGGCCGCGTGGACATTCCCTCCCCGGGGGGACGGGACGGGGCGGTGAAATACACCGATTTCGCCATCGGCGAATTTGTGTCCGCGGCGGAAAAGGAATCCTGGTTTTACGAAACCCTTTTTGTCATCACGGCGGACCACTGCGCCTCCGCCGCGGGCAAAACCAAATTGCCCTTGGAAAAATACAGGATCCCCCTCATCTTCTACGCGCCCCGGTTGCTGGATCGGGACGTTTTTGAACCCATGGTCAGTCAAATCGATTTGCTCCCGTCTTTGGTGGAGGTCTTGGGCAAACGCGGGGATGATCATTTTTTTGGGCGTTCCTTTTTTGAAGGCGGCCCCCCGCTGGAACGGGCGTTCATCAGCAACTATCAATCGTTGGGCTACGTGCGGGACGGTTTCTTGACGGTCCTGCTTCCCCAAAAGAGGGCGGAGTGTTTTCGACTGAACCCGATCCCCCTGGACGCCACCCCGACGCCCCTGAACACCCGACTTTTCCGGGAAGCCGTGGCCTATTACCAAACGGCCGCCCGCGCGTTCAAAAGCGGCGCGCTTCGTCTTTCAGAATAATTTCTATTCCATTAAGGAGTACGCGCATGGCGACCAAACTGGCGGTGGCGATTGTGCACGGCGTGGGACGGCCCGAGGCCTCCTTCGCCGACGGAATGATGGACGGGCTTCGCAAACGATTCGCCAGGGCCACGGGGCAGGACGGCCTGGTGATGCAACCGGTGTTTTGGGCGCCGGTCATTCAAAACGAGGAGAACACCCTCTGGGCCCGTCTCAAGGCAGGCGGTCCCATGGATTTCGTCAAACTGCGGCGTTTCATGGTGGATTTCGCGGCCGACGCCATCGCCTACCAACCCGCGCCCCGGGAGCGGGACATGTACGACGCGGTGCACGCGGTCGTCGCGCGCGCCCTGCGGGAGCTCGCCGCCGCCGCAGGGCCCCGGGCGCCGCTCTGCGTGATCGCCCACAGCCTTGGCACGGTCATCGCCTCCAATTACGTCTACGATTTGCAGGCCGAACCCCGCCGGCGCATTCTCCCCAAGGCCGTCCGCGCCGTCCTGGAACCCACCCCCCTCGAAAAGGGCGAAACCCTGAGCGGTTTTTACACCCTCGGCAGTCCAATCGCCCTCTGGAGCCTGCGCTACAAAGACTTCGGCCGCCCCATCGCCGTTCCCGCGCCGAAGTTGGCCGGGCACCACCCAAAAATCAAAGGGGAGTGGATCAACATCTACGATCAGGACGACGTCATCGGTTATCCGCTGAAATCCGTCAACGACGCCTACAAAAAAGCCGTCGCGGTGGACCGGGCGGTCAACGCCGGCGGAATTCTGTCCTCATGGAACCCCGCGAGCCACATGGACTACTGGACCGACGACGACGTGCTCGACCCCATCGTGGACTCGCTCGCGAAAATTTACCGTGGGGCCCAACAATGAAAAGCGCCTCCCCCATTCGCCTCGGCGTGTCGTCCTGCCTTTTGGGACAGGAAGTCCGTTACGACGGCGGGCACAAACGGGACGCCTTCCTGACGGACCTTTTAGCGCGTTTTGTGGAGTTCGTGCCTGTCTGCCCGGAGCTGGAATTGGGGCTCGGGGTGCCCCGGGAATCCATCCACCTTGTCCGGCGGGACGGGGAGGTCCGGCTTGTTTCCGTCAAAACCGACAAAGACCTCACCCACGACATGCGCCGCTGGGCCGCGCGCCGGTTGGAGTCCCTGGAGAAACAGGGCCTCACGGGGTATATTTTTAAAAAAGATTCCCCCAGTTGCGGGCTTGAGCGGGTCCGGGTCCACGGCGGCGCGGGGGTCGACAAAAGCGGCACGGGGCTTTTCGCGGCCGCCGTCCGGGAAAGATGGCCCCTGTTGCCGGTGGAGGAAGAGGGGCGGCTCAACGACCCGCGGCTGCGGGAGAACTTCGTCGAACGGGTTTTCGCCCACCACCGCTGGAGTGCCTTCCGGGAAACCGCCCGCAAGGCCGGAGACCTCGTCCGCTTCCACACGGACGAAAAAATGCTTCTGATGGCCCACGAACCCGGGGGTTACCCCGCCCTGGGCCGGTTGGTGGCGGGGGCCAAGGGACGGTTCGCGGCGGCCCTGGCGGACTACGGGGCGCTCTTCATGAAAACCCTCGCCACCCCGATGACGACCCGTCGGCACGTGAACGTTCTGCAGCACGCGGTGGGGTATTTCCGGGGCGTGGCGGGCGAATCCGAACGAAGCGAGCTCGCGCGGTGCGTCGAAGATTACCGCCGCGGCCTCTGCCCCTTGATCGCCCCCATCACGCTGTTGCGGTCGTTGGTGCGCGTTCACGGGATCGCCTACCTCGCCGGGCAAACCTATTTGCACCCCCACCCCAAAGAACTCATGATCCGCAACCACGTTTGATCCGGTTGACAGGGCCGGAAACCCTGGTGTAGAATCCCCCCGCGACACAGCGTTGTGCCGCGGCAACGAAACATCGATGTTCTTCCGGCCGGAAGAACCCCGGAAACACGAGACGACGACGTCTCGCCCTCCGATTCCATCGGGGCGCGAGGCGTTTTTTTTGTTTTCCAGGGGCCCGGTCACAATCCATCTTCGGGGGTTTCACTCTATGAACCTTGTTCAAAAATTGGGGGCCCGCCTCGCGGCCGTGGCCGCGTTCGCGCTCCTCGCCTGTCCCGTGGCGGCGGAAGACGCCGCCGCGGCCACGACCGCCATCAACAGCGGGGATACCGCCTGGGTGTTGGTCTCCGCGGCGTTGGTGCTCATGATGACGCCCGCCCTCGCGTTCTTCTACGGGGGTCTCGTTCGCCGCAAGAACATGCTCTCGGTCCTCATGCAATGCTTCGCGGTCATGGGGCTCGTCACCGTGCAGTGGGTGGTGATCGGTTACAGCCTTTCGTTCGGCCCCAGCCTGAAAGGGCTGATCGGCAACCTGTCCTGGGCGGGCCTCGCGGGCGTGGGCACGGCGCCCAACCCCGATTACGCCGCCACCATCCCCCATCAGGCCTTCATGATCTACCAGTGCATGTTCGCCGTGATCACCCCGGGCCTGATCCTGGGGGCCTTCGCCGAACGGATGAAATTTTCCGGGTACGTCCTCTTTTCACTTCTCTGGACCACATTGGTGTACGACCCCGTGGCCCATTGGGTCTGGGGCGTGGGCGGGTTCATCCGCTCTTGGGGGGCTTTGGACTTCGCGGGCGGGGCGGTGGTGCACGTTAACGCCGGGGCCGCGGCCCTGGCCGCCGCCCTGTTCCTGGGCAAACGGCGCGGCTACCCCGCGCAAATGTCGCCGCCCCACAACCTGCCCCTGGCGGTTTTGGGCGCGGGCCTCTTGTGGTTCGGCTGGTTTGGTTTTAACGGCGGCAGCGCCCTCGGTTCGGGCGCCCTGGCAACGACGGCCTTCGTCAACACGCACATCGCGGCGGCCGCCGCCGGGCTCGTCTGGGCGGGACTCGACGCGATCACCAACCGCCACGCCACCATGCTCGGCACCATCACCGGCGCCGTGGCCGGCCTCGTGGCCATCACCCCGGCGGCCGGCTTCGTCACGCCGCTGGGGGCCCTCGGCATCGGGGTCACCGTGGCGCTCATTTGCTTCGGCTCGGTCATGTACTTGAAGCCGAAGTTGGGCTATGACGACAGCTTGGACGCCTTCGGCGTGCACGGCGTGGGTGGCCTCTGGGGCGCCCTGGCGACGGGCCTGTGGGCCACCAAAGCGGTCAACCCCGCCGGCGCCGACGGCCTCTTCTACGGGGGCCCGGGCCTCTTTTTGATCCAATTGAAGGCGACGCTCGTGACGGGGCTCTATTCCTTCGTCGTGAGTTGGGGCCTGTTGAAACTGACGGACCTCTTGGTGGGTCTGCGGGTATCGGACACGGACGAACGCATCGGCCTCGACCTCACGCAGCATCGTGAGTCGGCCTATACGTTGATCGACTAGGAGACGCGCCATGAAATACATTATCGCCATCATTCAGCCGGACAAGCTGGACGACGTCCTGGCCGCGCTGGAAGCGAAGGAAATCCACATGGTCACCGTCTCCAACGTCATGGGCCGGGGCCGCCAAAAAGGCATTTCCGAGGTCTACCGCAGCCACAAAGAGGGCGGAAGCCTCCTCAAAAAAGTGAAGCTGGAGATCGCGGTCAACGAGGAGTTCGTCCAGCCGACCATGGACGCCATTCAGAAGTCGGCCCTGACGGGAAACGTGGGGGACGGCAAAATCTTCGTTCTGGACCTCGGCCAAATCATGCGCATCCGCACCGGCGAGACCGGGCGTTTGGCCATCGGTTAAAGCCGTTTCAACAAACGCCCCGCCCTTCCCGCGGAGGGAAGGGCGGGGCGTTTTTATTGGCGATCGGGGGCAGCTTCAACTATTTCAAGGCGGCCGCTTGATCCCGGAATTTTCTCGCCAACAACCAGCGTTTTAGCCGCTGGACTGGCCCTCGATTGGCCCACCAAAGCCGTCCCTGCACGTATTTCCGACGGTAAGGGTCGAATTGCGTGAAACACGGGACCGCCCGGGGAGGCCGACGGTTCAAGAGAAGCGCCAGCGCCTCGGTGGCCACCAACCCCGCGGAGAGATCGCAGGCCCCGGCCAATGAGGGCCCGGCCCGTTCCGCGACGCTGACTTTTTTTAAATCCATGTACGCCCAATGGGTTCCCCGCGGCGCCAACCCGACGGCGAAAGCGATCAGCCGATCGAATTTGGACATCCCCGGCCGAAAATCGAAATACCGCTCAAAGCTCATCCCATCGGGCGTGAACACGTGCAAAGTGGCCGAAAACCCGAGGGGCGCCGAAAAGAGAACCGGTTTGCCCAGGGCCCTCGCCCGTTGGTGGATGATCGTTCGCGCGTCGATGGAAAAGAAATCAACGCTGTCGAGCACGACGTCGGCCTCCACCAAAAAGGCGTCCACGTTTTCCGGCCGCACCCCCTGGGGAAACAACCGCAAGTCGACCTCGGGGTTGATGTCCCGAACCCGTTCCGCCATCACGTCCAGTTTTGGACGTCCGATCGTGGAACGGGCGGCCCCCGCCTGTCGGTTCATGTTTGCCAAGCCGAAGGTGTCGAAGTCCGCGAGGGAGAACTTTCCGATTCCCATTCGCGCGAATGTCGTGAGCGCCACACCCCCGACGCCCCCCAGGCCCGCCACCGCCACGCGGCGGTTTCGAAGGGCTTGCTGTTCCTCCGGGCTCACGAGCCCGATGTTCCGACAAAAAGACTCAACGTAGTCGTCCCGCCCAGCGTCAGACGGTGAAGCGGTGTCCGGTTTTTGCATATTCCCTCCGTAAAATGTAGCGGGTCTTTTCATCAAAATGTGCGGCCATGTCGGATTTTTCCACCGTGAAATACCGGAGGGTTTCCGGGGACCAGGGCGTGAGGAGCCGGTTCAATTTTCCTTCTGTCCAAGAGAGCTTTGAATGAAAAAATTCGCGGAGTTCCACGTCCGCCTTTCCGGCCGCTGTCCTTAAATCCAGGAAATGCCCTTGAACCTCCAACCCGTTTCCAGGGGCGTAAGGGACAAAATCCCCAACGGGCTCGAACAAAAGCACGTCGCGATAAAAAGCCGCGTGGGGACGCATCACCGCGCACCCCAAATGGGTGACACCCAACAAATGGGCGTATTCGAAGACCATGTGATACAACCGCATCATCAGGTTGGTGCGCCTGAACTCCGGCGCCACGGCCAGCGCCACGACTTCGGCGAGTCTGTTCCCCCGCCACCGCAAATCGTCCACCGCCTCCCCGCACACCGATTCCATGGGCAATCCCAACGGCGTGTCGAAGATCAGCGTCACCGTACCCAGAAGTTCCCCCGGCTCCGGCCGCTCGGCCAGGAACACTTGGGTTTGTGGCAGGAGGTGGTGTTTCACAAACCGAATCCCCCCCGGGGACGATGCTTGTAAACCAACATCCACATAGGATTGGTACACCAAACCGAAGGATCGTTCCAGGTCGTTCCGGGTCAAAGCGATGGAGTAGCGGATCGCCGGGCCCTCGCCGACGGTTGACAGCCGACGGCGGCGACGGCGCACCAAGCGATCCGGCTTTTCGGGAGGACTCATTGGATCACCCGAATATCCGCCCGCTCGGGCGGCAGGGCTGGAGGAACGAACCGGGCCATGGCGCGGGCGAGTTCACGGACCCCGCCCAAGGAGTGGACGGCGGTTTCGATTTCTTGAAACTTGATCGCGTGGGGCGCCCCGCCCCGCGGCCCGATTTGGAGTCGGGGGCCGATGGGCACGGGGTGCAACCCACGGGACTCCAGAACCCGACGCAGACGAGGGTCGGCCACCATGTGCAAAGTGGTCAACCGAAGCCAACGGGCGATGTCGTAGGCCACGCGAAAGAGCCCGTAAAGGATGAACAGCGCTTTGCGACGCTCCCGAAGGACGAGGCCCGGGTTTTCATCCCATCGGAAATCCACTTTCGCCTTCTTTTCCGTTGAAAGCATGGAATAGAAGACGTCGTGGATGTAACGGCTGTGCTCCCGGGACAGCGCCAGCCGAGACAACTCCCCCACGCGCCGGGACAGCGTCGTCTTATCGGGATATCGGGGGTCGGCCCAATTGAGGCATGGCAACCCTTCGGGTGAATTTTGAATCACCCGCAACGTTGCCACCACCTCGCCCCGGCGGTCCATCGCCGCCACCACAAAGGAATGGGCATCGTAGCGGTCCCGCAAACGTTTGTCGGGATACAATTCGGGCGGATCGAAATCGTTCTCGTCCACAAACACCCGGTAGCGGAGACGGTAAACCGCCTCCAGGAGAGGCTCGGTTCTCGCCACAAAGAAACGAAACCCGCCCAGGGTTAAAACGCGCGATTCCCCCCGATCCGTCGCGATGGAGGGATCGGGCGACCGCCCCGCCTCGTCCCGCGCCAACGACGATCGGGCCAATCCGGCTTCCACACCCTCGACCCGCGCCAAATACGGCGTGTGGCGACCCAGGCAATCCGTTTCCGGGGCCACCGGCTCGAAGGGAACGTGAACGGTCATCAACAGGTGCCACATTTTTCGGTGAGTCATCAGACACCAATGGGTGACTCCCAAATGGACCGAAGCTTCCGACAGGGCCATCAACAAACCCCGGGTCACCGCCAAGCCGTCCCCTTTGGCATCGACGGGGGCAGCGGGGGATTTCGTCCCCCCGTTCTCAACCGCAAAGATGTCTTCGACCCCCTGACGGTGTTCGGGGTCAAGGACCGGGGGGTCCAATTCAGCGGGCTTGAAGCGTCCCGTCCATCCCGGCGGGGGCATGCTCATGGCGCGGGCGGCCGGCAGGCCCATCAGAGAATCCAAAATCAAACGGGCCACCCCCACCACCCCGCCGGCCTGGGTTTGAGCCACGGCGGTCAGGGTGTAGTCCGCGCGGGAGTCTCGGCCTTCCGACGGTTCGACGGCTTGCCCGTGAATGTGGGTTCTGCTGAGGAATTCGTCCGCCCGTTGCAGAAGGTCCGCCCGAGTGGCTACATGGAAGGAATAGTCGCCCAAGGTGATCATGTGACGCTCCAAGGATAGCCCCGCATCTCCTTTGGATCAAGGTGCCGGGGCACAGATCGAAAACCCGGGTGGCCCTTGCGTCAAAGACGTCAAAGGCGGAAGCGAGGGCCCGCGGTTTTACGCGATTTGGATGTATTTGTAACCGATGTCTTTCACGCTGACGATGGCGGCGCCCGCGACACCCAATTTGTCTTTCAGCCGGGAAATGGCCACCGTCACCGTGTGGCGGGAGACGAGACGGTCCTCGCCCCACACGCCCTCCATAAGGGTGTCGTGGGAATGCACGACCCCCGGGCGACGCAAGAAGAAGACAAGCAAATCGAACTCCAGTTTTGACAAATCCACCGGGCGACCGTCCGCGACGACCTCCCGTCGGGCGGGATCGACACGAAGCGAACCGGACGCCAACGTGGACCCCGTTTCCCCGCCGGGACGCGAACGCCGCAGCACCGCCTCCACCCGCGCGGCCAGTTCCTTTTCGGAAAAAGGCTTCGTGACGTAATCGTCAGCGCCCAGGCTCAAGCCTTTGAGCTTGTCTTTTTCCGTGTGAAGGGCGGTCAACAGGATCACCGGCAAAGAGGCGGTGGCCGGATCTTTGCGAACGATTTCCAGCATTTGGAACCCGCTCAGCCCGTCGAGTCCCACGTCCAGGATGACCAAATCGGGCGGGGATTGTTTGACGACTTTCAAGGCGTCTTCGGCGTTGTGCTTCACGGTGACCGCGTGCCCCCGCAGCGTGAGACCGTCTTTAAGAATGCGGGCCAACCCGACATCGTCCTCCACCACCAGCAATCGAACGCTCACGCCCCGGCCTCCTGGGCCGCCGGCAGGGTAAATGAAAACACACACCCCCGACCCGGCTTTGAATCCACCTCGACTCGGCCCCCTTGGGCCGACACAAACGTGCGCACCACGAACAGCCCCACGCCCGCGCCCCGCACGGGGGACGACCCCGCGGGGACGCCGAACTTTTGAAAAAGCCGGTCCTGTCCTTCTTCGGGCAACCCGGGCCCGTTGTCAATGACGCGCACTTCCACGAAACCGTCCCGGGGGTGGACCTCCACGCGCACCCGCCCCTCCTCCGAGGGGGCGTGCTTCAAGGCGTTGGATACCAAATTCGTAAAAATGTGATCGACTTTTTCCCGGTCGGCCCGGACCGTGGAACGGGGGGTTATTTCTTTCTCCAACGCGACGCCTTTTTGCTGGGCCAAAGTGCCGAAGAGTTGGAGGGCCCGCTCCACCGCCGCCGCCAGGTCCACGGCCTCCATGCGGTAAGTGACTTTCCCCGCTTTGATCTTGGCCATGTCGAGCATGTCGTTGACGTAACGCAGGAGCCCGAAAACGTTTTCCCGCACAATGCCGAGGTAGTCTGACTGGACCGGGCTCAAAGGGCCCCGCCCCCCTTCGCGCAGGACGTCAATAACACTTGTGATCGAAGCCAAGGGCGTTCGCAAATCGTGGGTGACCATGGTGAATATGTCGTCTTTCAAACGGTCCAGCTCGCCCAGCCGGGCCGCCATGCCGTTAAAGACGTCGGCCAGTTCCTGCACTTCGCGGCTCGTCCCCCCGCTCACCCGGATGTCGAACCGCCCCTGCCCGATGGCTCGCGTGCCCCGGCTGAGGTCGCGGATGGGCCGCGTCAGGCGTGCCGCGAGGAAAAACGAGAGAAGCAGTCCCAATCCCGTGGCCAAAAGCGCCGCCGACCCGACGCCCAGGAGCACCTTGGCCAGGGATTTCTGAACCAACGACTCCGCGTAGGCCCGTTGCATGCCCAACTCCACCGATCCTCCCCGCGGCAGGGCGGCCGCGCTCACCGTGAAACGCCCGGTGTCCAATTGTTTTTTCCAGTCGGCGACCGACCGGCCGACCCACGACGGGTCGAGATGGGCGCGAATCACCCCCGCCGCGTCCGCGTGGTAGGCGTACTCCACGTCCGTCGAGTCGCGCAAAAGACCCATGTAAACAGACAAGACCGCGGGGTCTTTCTGCTCAAGGGCGGCCTCGCAGGCCGAGGCGAAGGACGCCGCCCGCCGCTGGTTGATGTAGGCGAAGGTGCCGAGCACGTACTGCCGCTGGAACACATAGAGGATCGCCGACAGAACGATGACCGTGAAAAGGGCCAGGAAAAGGTGCGACGCCGTGAATTGCCGCCGCAACGGCCAATCCAGCCAGGCGGAAAAAACGGGTCGGCGGTTCGGGAAAAGGCGCATCCCGTCAGTGTAACGGCCGCGCGGCGGGAATTCAATCCCCAGGACAAATATTTGTAACCCGGCCGTAACACGCCCGAGAGCCCGGCGTAAGGCCGCGATCGTAGACTGGGGGCATGAACGACGTGCGTGAGGAGGAAACCATGGAGCAAGTCCTCGAAAGTGTCAGCGCGGAGAAGCAAGCCGCCCTCGAACAGGCCTACGACTCTCCCTCCTGGTGGTACGACGTGCGCGGGTTCTTCATATTGACATTCAGTTACAACAGCTCTCTGTGGCGCCAAATTGATTTTTTTGAAAAAAACATTTCGGAAGAACACCTGGAGGTCGCCATCGGCAGCGGCACCCTGCTGTCGATGATCCTGGCCTGGCACCGCCTGCGGGGCGGCCGCGTGGGCCGATTGATCGGCGTCGACTACGCCGCCCCCATGCTGGCCGGCGCCCGGCGGCGCTTTAAAAACAATCCCCGCGTGCGCTTGGAACAACGCGACGTCGCCCACCTGGCCGACCCGGACAACACCTACCGTTCGGCCAACATCGCCAACGCGATCCACTGCTTTCCGGACGTGGACGGCGGCCTGCGTGAAATCTTCCGCGTCCTGCGCCCCGGCGCGACGCTGCGTTTCAACGCCCTTTTGGTGCCCGACCGGGGCCCACGGTTTCTGCGGGCCATCGCCGCGCGCATCAACGCGTGGGGAGCGCGCAAGGGCATCCTTCACCGTCCGTACACGACGGAAGACATCCTGGCCCGCGCCCGGTCCGCGGGGTTCACCGTCGAATCGGCCGTCCGGGCCGGGCATTCGCTCGAAGTCGTGGCCGGCAAACCCTCCGCCCTGGCCGTCGGCGCGGTGGTTGCGCGTCCGGCCCTGCCGGAAGCGGACCGCTTTTACCGGGAGGCTTTTCAACGCAACGTGGGCATTCTTTCGGAAGCGTCCATGGAACGGCTGCGCAACGCCTGCGTCGCGGTTCCCGGACTGGGGGGCGTCGGCGGGCAGCACGCGCTGTCTTTGACGCGGATGGGCGTGGGGCACCTCAAGCTCGCCGACATGGACCAGTTCGAATGGGCCAACCTCAACCGCCAGGCGGGGGCCAACGCCCGGACGATCGGCCGAAACAAAATCGACGTCATGATGGAGCAGACGACGGCCATCAACCCGCATTTGCACGTCGAGGCGTTCCCCAACGGGGTCACCGAGGGCAACATGGAGGAATTTTTGGCGGGCGCGGACGCCGTCGTCGACGGCCTGGACGGTTTTAGCGTCCGCGTCCGCCGCCGGATGTTCCAGGCGGCGAGGAAGAAAGGCATCCCCGTGGTGACCGCCGGGCCCATGGGGTACGCCGCGGCCCTGCTGGTGTTCACCCCCGATGGGATGAGCGCGGACGATTACTTCGATTGGCGCGACGGGATGAGCGACCTGGAACTCCTGATCGCGTTTTTTGCGGGACTATCGCCGACCCTGCCCCACTTGCGCTACATGGACCCGACCCGGGTGGATCTGGCCGAACACCGGGGCCCTTCCATCAACGCGGCCTGCCTGTTGTGCGCGGGGTTGGCGACCACGGAAATCGTCCGCTGCCTCACCGAACCCGAGCGGGTCCGCCCGGTGCCCTACTACACCACCTACGACCCCTACCTGCGCACCCTCGACACGGGCCGCCTGTGGTGGGGGAACCGATCCCCCTGGCGGCGTCTCGGGCGCTGGTGGGCCTACCGCCGCCTGGAGGCGGCCCGGGGGGAGTTGACCCGGCATTGGGGCAAGGACCGGTCCCCGGAAACCGCCACGCCGACCGCCGGCGACGGACCGGCGGCTCTCTAACCCGAATTCCCCGCCTTTCATCGGCCTCGGGTTTTCTCATGGGCCGATATGATTTACAATGGCCCCGTTCACCCCAGGAGGCCTTCATGATCCCCGTTCGTGGTTACGCCGCGCCCCAACCGGGCGCCCCCCTTAAGCCCCACGCCTTTGAACGCCGGTCCCCCGTCCGCCATGACGTCGTGATCGACATTTTGTATTGCGGAATTTGCCACAGCGACATCCACTCCGCCCGCGGCGAATGGGGCGAGGGAACATTTCCCCTGGTGCCCGGCCACGAGATCGTCGGGCGCGTGAGCGGCCGGGGCCCCAAAACCCGCCGGTTCAAGGTCGGTGACGTGGTGGGCGTGGGTTGTTACGTGGAGTCCTGCGGGGCCTGCCCTTCTTGTCGCTCGAATTTGGAACAGCATTGCGCCCGGGGCCCCGTCTTCACCTACGGGGACAAAGACCGATTCGGCCGCACCACCCAGGGCGGATACTCCACCCGCATCGTGGTGGATGAAAATTACGTCTTGCGGATTCCGCGCGGCCTCCCGCCGGACAAGGCGGCCCCGCTCCTTTGCGCCGGCATCACGACTTATTCCCCCCTGCGCCGTTGGAACATCGGCCCCGGCAAAACCCTGGGCGTCGTCGGCCTCGGCGGCCTGGGGCACATGGCGGTCAAGTTCGGCGCGGCGATGGGAGCCCGGGTCCTCGTGATCAGCACGTCCCCCCGGAAAGCCCCGGAGGCCCGGCGCCTGGGGGCCCGCGGTTTTCTTTTGTCCACCGACAAGAAAGGTCTGGCGAAGCACGCCTCGTCTTTGGATCTCGTGATCGACACGGTGTCCGCGAACCATCCCATGGAACCCTTGTTCGATTTGTTAAAGCGGGACGGCACCCTCGTGATGGTGGGCGCCTCGCCGACGGCGTTGGCGGTGCCCCCCTTTGCGCTGATTTTGGGGCGCAAGCAATTGGCCGGGTCGCTGATCGGCGGCCTTAAGGAGACCCAGGAGATGTTGGATTACTGCGGTCGACGTAAGATCACGCCGGACATCGAGACCATCGCCCCGGCCGAGATCAACCGCGCCTACGCGCGGGTGGTCAAGGGCGATGTGCGGTATCGGTTCGTGATCGACTGCGGAAAGTTTTAGCGAAGAAGCCAGAAACCCGTCGCGCAAGCGACGAGGAGCAAGACCAGAAAAACATCCAAAAGAACCCGCGTCGAGCGGATTTCCCCGCTCAGGCGGCGGAACTCCCGCTCGTGGGCGCCCAACAGGGTTTCGGCCCGCTCCCGCCATTCCTCCAAATCGTCCACCCGCTCGCCCACGCCCGAGGAGGCGCGCGCGGGTTTTTCACGGGCGGGGGGGCGTCCCTTGCCGCTCAAGAGCCGGCTGAACAACGAACCGCTCCCCGCCCCGACAATGGGGGACAAAATCACCGCCAACCAATCGAGCATAGGGTAATTATGGCTTCCGCTTCGTGGAATTTCCAGGGGGGTGTGGAAAAAGGCGATGGGAGGGGGTAGACTTAAGAGAGGGCCCGGGAGGGCCCGCCGCACGCGGCGCCGCCGATCGTTGACGGCGTGGCGCGCGGAGGGCGGCATGAACCGGGCGAAACAGGTGAACCCCTCGTACCCAAGAAAACCGGCGTGGGCCGGGGCGATCCTCCTATTGATTTTTGCCGCTCCCCCCGCGGGTCCCCGGGCCGCCGAGTCCGGTTCCTCCGACCCCGTCGCCCGATATCTTCCCTCGGACAAACACCTGCCCCGCCATCTTCAAGGCCGCCGCCACTGGGACTACCCCTGGCCGTTCCATCTCATCCCCCGGGGTTGGACCACGTTCGATTGGGGAAAACCGGAAATAATCCTGGGCAACCAGCGCGCGCGCAAAGACGGGAAACCGAAACCCATCGGCGAATACGGCAGTTTTCAAATTTCCCGCTACCCGGACCTGCCGCTGCCTTTTTCGTGGTTTCCGATTTACGTGGCGTTCACCACGGGGGACGGCCTGCATTTCCGGATCGGCGCGCGGTGGGACGATGTGGACGCCTACACGCAATTCCCCTCCGTGGCGATCAAGCGGCTGTACATTCGGCGGGGTCCCCGGCCGGTGCCGCCACGGGAGCCCCACGAGCCGGAACCGGCGTTGTCAGACGAAGAGGGGCGCGAAGACGAGGGTGATGGTGGCCAACAGCTTGATGAGAACGTGAAGACTGGGCCCGGCGGTGTCTTTTAGCGGGTCGCCGACGGTGTCGCCCACCACCGCCGCTTGATGGGCCAGGGAGCCTTTGCCGCCGTAGATGGCGTTGGTTTCGACATACTTCTTCGCGTTGTCCCAGGCCCCGCCGGCGTTGTTCATGAACAAGGCCATCAGGATCCCCGTGATCGTGCCGACCATGAGAAACCCGGCGGCCGTCTCGGCGCCGACGCCGAAAGATTTAAAGAGCAAACCCACCCCGATCGGCATGCCCACCACCAGAACGCCCGGCCACACCATTTGCCGGAGCGCCGCCGCCGTCACGATGTCCACGCAACGGGCGTAATCCGGCTCCTGGGTTCCCTGCAGAATGCCCGGCCATTCGGAGAATTGGGCGCGCACCTCGTTGATGACGGCGTAGGCCGCCTTGCCCACCGCGCGCAGGGCCAGGGCGCTGAAAAGGAACACCAACATCGCCCCCAGCAGGGCCCCCACGAACACCTCCACCTTGGCCAGGTCCACGGTCCGGAAGGGCTTGCCGATGAGATGGGTGACTTCGTCCAGATAAGCCGAAAACAGCAGGAAGGCCGCCAGCGCGGCGGACCCCACGGCGTACCCCTTGGTGAGGGCCTTGGTGGTGTTGCCCACGGCGTCGAGACGGTCGGTTTTCCGTCGGATACTGTCGGGCTGGCCGCTCATCTCGACGATGCCGCCCGCGTTGTCGGTGATCGGCCCGAAAGTGTCCATGGACAGCACGTAGGCGCAGGTCGACAGCATGCCCATGGTGGCGATGGCCGTGCCGTAGAGACCGGCGCTCATGGGATCCACCCCCGCGCCGGCCAAGCCGTGGACGCCGCAGAAATACGAACCCACCAGCGCCAGGGCGATCGTCACCACCGGCAGGGCCGTGCTTTCCATTCCGTAACCCAAGCCCGAAATAATGAGGGTGGCGTGGCCCGTCAAGGAGGAGCGGGCGATGTCCCGGACCGGGCGGTACTTCGACTCGGTGTAGTACTGGGTGATCCAGACAAAAATGTAGGACGCCGTCAGGCCGATCAATCCGGCGGCCAACAGCCAGGGGTTGTCTTTCAATAAATAGCGGACGGTGAGATAAAATCCAACCGCGGCGAGCACGCTGGTCACGAGGTAGCCCCGATTGAGGGCCTTCATGGGATCTTCCTGCTCGCCCCGCAAACGCACGGAGAACACGCCGCCGATGGCCGCCAGCAAACCGGCGGCCCGGGCCACCAGCGGGAACAACACCCCGCTCACCCCGAACACCGGGTACAGCGCGGCGCCCAACACCATGGCCCCGATGTTTTCGGCCGCCGTCGATTCAAAAAGGTCCGCGCCGCGCCCCGCGCAATCGCCCACGTTGTCGCCCACCAAATCCGCGATGACCGCGGGGTTCCGGGGATCGTCCTCGGGAATGCCGGCCTCGATTTTGCCGACCAAATCCGCGCCGACGTCCGCGGCCTTGGTGTAGATGCCGCCGCCCAATTGGGCGAAGAGGGCCACGAAACTCGCGCCGAACCCGAAGCCGACGATGCGCAGGGGCACCCGGGTCGGATCAAATTGGCCGCCCATGAACCAGAACAACCCCCCCACCCCCAAAAGGCTCAACGCCACGACGGCCACGCCGCTGACCGCCCCGCCCCGCAGGGCCAGGCGCAGGGCTTCGGGCAAACTCCGTCGGACGGCGCTCGCCACGCGGATGTTGGTGCGGATGGACACCTGCATGCCGATGAACCCGGCCAACAGGGAGGTCGCGGACCCGAGCAGGAACGAGAACGCCGCGTCGAGTCCCTCCGAGGTTTGGCGGCCGAGCAGGGCGTAGAGGGAAAAGATGCCGCCCCCGGTGATCAAGAAAAGGATGGAAATGGTGCGGTTCTGCCGGTTGAGGAACGCCTGGGCGCCGGTGTGGATGGCGGCGGCGATTTTTTGCATCTCCGGCGTGCCCTTGTCCGTTTTGAGAACGTCCCAGGCGAAGTAGGCGGCCACCAGCAACGCGGCCAGACACGTGGCGAAAACAAAAGTGAGCATAGGCCCGATCCCGTTTTTTGAATTAAACTCGACCGCATTCTAGCAATTTGGATCGTGTATAATACCGGCCGTGCGGCAGTATTTGAAACTCATCCGCGAAGACGACGGCCGGCTCAAAGAGCCCGTCCGTCTCGGTTTTTGGGTGACGGCGGTGGCCTGTTTCGGCATCGCGGCCCTCTGGGCTTTCGCTCGCCCCGCCCACCTCCCCATCGCGGGGTCTTTGTCCATCGACGCGGCCCTCAAACCCGTCGAGGGACGGACCACCACGGGGGCCTTCACCCCGGGCAAAATGCTCTTCACCGTTCTCAAAAGCGCCGGGGTTCCCGCGCCCCAGGCCGACGGCATCGCGCGGGCGTTCCAGCCGGTGTTGGATCCCCGCTCGCTCAACGAAGCCGACCGCTACGAACTGCTCCAAACGCCCGATGGGAAGTTTCAACGGCTGTCCATCGCCCGGCGGCTGGAACGCTTCGTCGTGGAAGCCGCCCCCACGGGCTGGGCCGTCCGAAGGGAGCCCGTGCCCCTTAAATCCGTCGAAAAATCCGCCGCGGGCACCCTCGCCGATTCCCTCTGGGTTTCGATGCAGGCCCAGGGCGTGGCCCCGGCGGTCATCGTGGGGCTGGCCGATATCTTCGCCTGGAACATCGATTTCCTCACCGAAACCCGCGGCGGCGACCGTTTCGCCCTTCAATGGAAAGAACAGAGGACACCCGACGGGAAGATCGTCGACGTCAAGATCCTCGGCGCGATTTACGACGGGGAGGCCACCGGGCGGCACGTGGCCGTCCGCTTCATGGACGACTACTACGGTGAAAAAGGCGAATCCCTGCGCAAAGCCTTCCTGCACGCCCCCCTCAATTTCCGACGCATCTCTTCCGGCTTCACCACACGGCGTTTCCACCCCGTGTTCCGCATTTATCGACCCCATCTGGGGACGGACTATGCCGCCCCCACCGGGACCCCGGTGGTGAGCGTCGGCGACGGGACGGTGGTCTTTCGCGGCAAGAAAGGCGGCTTCGGGAATTTGGTGATGGTGCGCCACAACGGCACCTACACATCCTACTACGGCCACCTGTCGCGGTTCGCGAAGGGCCTGTCGGTGGGATCCAAAGTGCGACAGGGCCAGTTGATCGCTTATGTGGGATCAACGGGCATTTCCACCGGTCCGCATCTGCACTTTCAAATGATGAAAAACGGGTCCATGGTTAATTTCTTGACGTTAAAGATGCCGTCCCTGGGTTCCGTGCCCGCGGCTCGGATGAAAGCCTACGAACAACGCCGGGACAACCTCGTGCCGGCGCTCGAAAAACAACTCCCCCCCAACGCGTAGAAACCCAAACCAGGACTTGAGGTGGGTTTTTTTTGCCATTGCTTTTCGTCCCTTTTCTTCGGGTGGGCAAAGTAAAGGGACCCCGGGACTTCTTTGGGATGCCGTTCGAAAAAACCAGTTGGTTACTGCGTGATTAGCCGCTGGAGCAGAAGGGCCGTCACCCGTTCGATGACGGTTTCTTCGGGCTCCTGGCCGGTGAGGCGGAGGTCCGAGGCGGAGACGGCGCCGCCGGCGGGGTTGATCTCCACCACCAGGAGCGGGAAATCCGGGACGAGGGCCTGGACGGCGCCGACGTCCGCCAAACCGATGGCGTTGGTCGTGGACACCACGAGGAGACCGGCGTCCAGGAACAGGTGGGCCACCTCGGCGAAACGGCGCACCAATTCGGACTGGGTCGAGGCCGTCCAGATCAAATCGCTGTCGACGCCCAGAAGCACGTTGGTGCCGTCCAACATATAAACGGCGCGCCCCTTGTCGAAGAGCGCCCGTTCCACGGCGCGGGCGTAGCGGTGTTTGCCGACGCCGGCCTTGCCGACGAACATGACGAGCGCCGCCCGGTGGGCGAACCGGCGCGCGCGGTCCGCCGCCGACACCCCGCCCCGAATCCAATGGAAGTCCCGCAGGCGCGCCTCGGCGCGTAAATCCTCTTTTTCGTCCCTTTCCGCCGCGGTGACAATGCCGCCCCCCGCGATGTCGTAACCGTCCACCAGCACGAATCGCCCCGTGGCTTCGTTCTGGCCGATTTCGTCGAAGGCCACCGGCTGGCGGGTTTCGAGGACGACGTCGGCCACGTCGTGGCGCCCCACGTGGTCCTTGGTCTGGGCGCCCGCGTCCTTGGCCGACGCGTCGATCACCTTGCGGATTTCAAGGAGCCGCACGGGCAGGGCCTGGGTGTGGATCTTGAGCTTGTAGTCGCGGCCTTTTTCCAGGGGCCGCTTGCCCAACCAAATCAGGTTCGCCCGCAAGCGGGTGCTGACCAGGGGCGCTGTCGCCTCGTGGCTCATGATTTCGCCGCGCGTGACGTAAATTTCCTCGGAGAGGGTGAACCCGGTGGACCACCCCGCGTCGATGTCGGTCCGTTCAGGGGCGTTGAAGGCTTCAATGGATTTGATCGTGCTGACCTTGTTGGAAGGTGAGAAAACGACCCGGTCCCCCACCCGCACGCGGCCCGATTCAATGCGCCCCGCCACGATGCGGCGGTCGTCGCCCTGGCTGACGAATTTATAAACGGCTTGCACCGGCAGACGGAGCGGGCGGTCGGCCTTGGGCGGGGCTTTTTCAAAGGCGTCCAGGCACTCCAACAACATGGGGCCGAGGTGCCATTCCATGCGGGTGCTCTTCACGGCCAAGTTTTCCCCGTTGACCGCACTGACAGGGATGAATTGACGAGGTTCGGCCGCGCCGATGCCCTTCAAAAATTCGCGGTACTCTTTTTCGATAGCGCGAAAACGTTCCTCGCTCCGGTCCACCAAATCCATTTTATTGACGCAGACGACGATCTGCCGAATGCCCAACATGGACAGCAGGTAGCCGTGCCGGCGGCTGTTCTCGCGCACGCCCTCCTTGGCGTCGATGACAAGCACCGCCGCTTCGGCGCGGGCCGCGCCGGAAATCATGTTCTTCAGGAATTCGATGTGCCCCGGGGCGTCGATGATGATGTAATCGCGCCGCTCGGTTTTAAAGAACGACCGGGCCGTGTCGATGGTGATGCCCTGGTCTTGTTCGTCGGAGAGCGCGTCCAAGAGGAAGGCGTATTCGAAGGGCTTGCCGGTGCGGGCGCATTCCTTGCGCACGGCCTCGAGCTTCCCCTCGGGCAGGGACCCCGTGTCGGCGAAGAGGCGCCCCACCACGGTGCTTTTGCCGTGGTCCACGTGGCCGACGACCACGATGTTCATTTGCTCGCGGGAGACGACGGCGTTCACATGTACCCTTCGCGGCGTAATTCCTCGAGGCCGTGTTTGCCGTCCTGCAGGCGGCCCGATCGCTCGGCGATGTTTTTGAGCTTGCCGCTCTTGAGTTCGGCGATGATGTCGTCGACGTTCTTGGCTTTGCTGGGGATCGGGGCCTGGCAGGGGGCGCAACCCAGGCTGCGGTAACGCGTGCCCGCGCCCCGGTCGTAATAGAGGGAGACCGTGGGGATTTTTTCGCGCTTGATGTATTCCCAGATGTGAAGCTCGGTCCAGTCGAGGAGGGGGTGGATGCGCACGTGGGTGCCCGGGGCGTAATCGGTTTTGAACTGGTTCCAAAACTCGGGCGGCTGTTCGCCGACGTCCCAGGCGTTGTTTTTGTCCCGGGGCGAGAAATAGCGTTCCTTCGACCGGCTCCCCTCTTCGTCGGCCCGGGCCCCCACGATCACCCCGTGGAAAGGTTCCTTGTCCGGGTCGGTTTCGTAAACCCCGCTGGTCAAATTAAGACGCTTCCGGGGCCACGCGCCGCTCAGCGTGTTGGCGAGGGCGTCTTTCTTCAACAGCCCGCAGCATTGCAGTCGGGACACCTTGTCCGGGTGGCCCTCCGGGAGCGATTCGGTCAAAGGAAAGGTTTTTCCCGCGGCCAGGGCCTCGGTGTTCTGTCCGACGATCATGGTGAGCTTGTATTCCTTGGCCAGGCGGTCGCGGTAGGCGATCATTTCGGGCAGTTTGTAACTCGTGTCGATGTGGACCAGCGGGAAGGGCGCGTGCCCGAAGAAGGCCTTGCGGGCGAGCCAGAGGAGGACCGTGGAATCTTTGCCGACGGACCAGAGCATGCAGAGGCGCTCGAAATGCCGGAAGGCCTCTCGGAAAATATACACGCTTTGCTGTTCCAGTTGGTCCAGATGGTCCATGGTAAGGGGATGGAGGAGCGTTTCGGTTAATATATTACTAAATTTTCCGGGTTTCTAGTCGTACCGCTCGAAGTGGATCTGCTCCTTGGGCACGCCCAGAGACAACAGGCGGTCGTTGACGGCGGTGATCATGTTGTTCAAACCGCAGATGAAATAACTCTTTTCTTTGAGTTCGGGAACAAAGTTTTGGATTTTCTCCTGCACATAGCCGCGTTCGCCCTTCCAATTCGTGTCGCGGCTCAGGGTGAACAGGAACTTGAAATTCGGGTTCTTGGCGGCCAGGTCTTCCCATTCCTTGCGGTAGATGATGTCGGGCTCGTAGCGGTGGCCGTAGATCAGGTAGAGGTTTTTTTTGAAATTCCGGTGAAGGAGATCGTGAATCATGGCGCGGAAGGGGGCCACCCCGGAACCGGTGGCGATGAAAACGAATTCCCGGGACTCGTCCTTGATCAGGAAATGCCCGAGAGGGGCCATGCCCTGGATCTTGTCCCCCGGTTTCATGCTGTGGAGATACGTGGAAGAAACGCCCCCGGTCACCAGGGTGACGCAAAGCTCGATGTAATCCTTATGAAAAGGCGAGGAGGCGATGGAGTAGGCCCGGCGGCGGACGCCCGCTTCGTGGGGGATGAACAGTTGGACGTATTGGCCGGCATGGAAAACCAGTTCTTTGCCGATGGGCATGGTCAACCGCATATGTTTGTTGCCCGGCGACACCTCCACCGATTCGGTCAGCGTGAATTCAAAGGTGTCGAAGGCGCGTTTGCGGTCGGTCGGTTCAGGCATGCGGGTCCCCCCGAAAAATTGGATCGGACGGATTATATCTAAATTTCGTAGTCGAGGGCCAAAACGCCCTCGCTGAGGGGTTTGACGTGGGTTTCAACCACCACGACGTGGGCGGGGTGGGGCAAATAGGCGTCCAAGGCGGCGCGGTCCTTGAAACGGATCACGAAGCCGTGGGTGTACCCCTGGGCGCGGGCCGAGAAGTTGACCCCCGCCGAGGCATGAAGTATGCCGGGAATGCGGTCTTTTAGATCCAAAAGGGCGTTTAACATCCCGCGCTTCTGGTCCTCCGACGCGTCGGTTTTGAGTTTAAACAGGACGATGTGTTCGATCACGCCGCTTTCCACCTCCGGGGGAAGTCGCCACCGGGCCGGGGCGCGGCCACGGGAGCGGCTTGCCGCGCCATCGCCGGCCGGGGCACCGCCATCGCCTCGTTCAGGGTCCGCCTCAAGTACGTGATTTCGGCCTCCAATTCCTGGATCCGGGCGGCTTTCGTTTCCAGCGCCTCCCGCATCAGGGCTTGCTCCGCCAACCTCAACGCCCTCACGTCTTCTTCGTTCACTTCCATGGGGATCACCTCGTTTGGGGTCACACTTCTTTAACCCCGAATTCGCCTTTTCGCCAGACTTTTCACCGAAAATAAAAAACCCACGATCCGGGGGATCGTGGGCGTCGGTTTCGGTTTGAATCGCTTCGGTTGTGCTAGAAGGACCCGCTCCCCAACGCCCCGTCCCCGTGAATAGAGGACTTCGCCCAGCGGCAATAGCCGCGGGCGACGGTCATAGCGAGCGTTGTGAAGGTCTGTTTCATTGCGCTGAAATTATAACACATTTCCGGGCCGACGCGCACAGGGACGGAGAATTTCGGTTATAATCCTCCCACAACCCCGTTGTTCCCCTCAAAAGGAGCGCTTATGAAGAATCTTTTGCTGTTGGTGGTACTGACCGTCGGCCTGGGGGCTTTCATCAAGGAATGCGGTCCGAGCCGCGCCGCCAAAAACTTGGAGTTTGAAGGCGCCTGGGTGCTCGTCAACGAAAGCGAGATCGTCGGGGGCAAAGAGGAGCAAAACGCCCGGGTCTGGGCCCGGAAAGACCGGTTCAAAATCATCGCCCAACACAAGTCCACGGGTTCCACCGGAGACCCCATCGAGTCCGAGGTGACGACGGTGTTTGACGGCCAAGACCTCCACGTGAAAACCGTCTTCGCGCCGCGGCGGAATTATCAAGGCGAAATGACCGAAATCCCCCCCGAATCGAATTCGCGAAAACCCGTGCCCGGCGAACTGGACGGTCTGCGGTTTTGGATCAAATCCTTCGTCGGCAAGGCCGGCCCCGGGGGACAGGTCGCCGGCCGCGACACCCTCCTCTACAGCGTCAAAGCCCGCCGCCCCGACGCCGAATCCACCGAGCAGGCCTGGGTGGACGCGAAAACCGGCCTCGTCCTGCGGTCCAACAACAGTCTTTTCAGTCGCCAGGTCAACATGACCATGGGACGTGAAACCCTGGAGTGCTCCTCCATCCGTTACGGGGCCGTTCCGGACACCGCGTTCGCGAAACCGTAAAACACGGCGTGTTTTTCCTCTTCCCCGTTTGGCCCCGGGTCCGGACCTTTCCCCTCATAACGGCGTCGCTGATCCTCGCGCTGGCCTTCGTCTTTTCGATCACCTGGCCACTGGAAAAACGGGGGCGCTCCGTGGTGGGCGGCGACGACGAGCGCAACCTCGCCCGGGACATGGTCCGCGTTCTTTCAACGGAGTCCACCCTTTCCGAGGCCGACAGGGCCCAACTGCGCGTTGCGCCCGCCGCGGCCGATTTCCCTTCCCCGGGGCTCAAAAACCTCTTCGACCGCGTGGAAGGGAACAAGTCCCTGCTCAGCTCCCGAACGCGTTACGAATGGGATAATTTATATCCCGTTCACCGGGCTTTCCAACAAACCCGAACGGCGCGCCCCGAAGCCACGAGCCCTTTTCGGTCCTACGGGTATTTTAAAAACCGGCCCTGGCCGGGAATTCTCACGCATCTCTTTTTGCACGGCGGGGTGGCGCACCTGGTGTTCAATCTGTTGTTCCTGTGGTGTTTCGCGGGGGTGCTGGAGCCGACCGTCGGCAAACACGTGTTGACGATTTTCATCGGCGGCGGCCTGGGCGCGGCGGTCGCCCAGGTACTTTGGGGCATTCCCCCCGACGTGCCCATGGTGGGGGCGTCGGGGGCCATCTCGGCCCTCATGGGTTTTGGCCTGGCGTCAATGCCCCACATGAAAACAAAAATCTTCTACGTGCTCGCGCCCTTCCTGTCGGTGAAGTACGGTTCGTTCGACGCGCCGCTTTGGTTCTTTCTTCCCCTGTGGGTGTTTCAACAGGTCTTGATGGCCCTGCTGACGCGGAACAACGCCCTGGTGGAAGTGGGGTACGGCGCCCACCTGGGCGGGTTTGTGTTGGGCGCCGCGGCGGGCTTCACTTTTCGTCTCTTTAAACCGGAACTTTGCCGCGCGACGCGGGAGGAGAGTCCATGGTAAAAAAAATAACGTTGTGGTTGGGAATCGGTTTGGTCTTTTTCGGGTGTCAAACCCACAAAGCCGACACGGCCGAGAACGCCTTTCGCGGCTACACTTTCGCGGCCCTGCGCAACCGAAAAGAAACCCTGAAAAAATTCGCCACCGCCGAACACATTCGGCAACTGGAGGGGTTGTTCGACCTGGTGGTGGTGTCGGCGGCGTGGCCGGCCAATGTGAGCGTCGTGCGTTCCAAAACCCGCGGCGACAAGGCCGTCGTTATCGCCCAGGGGCTCTCCCGCGACAAAACGGCGGCCTTCGGCGCATTTTATCTTGCCCAGCAGACCGACAAAACATGGCGCGTGGTCGATGGCTATTGGCGCGACACCGATCACGGGAAAGACGACCTGGACGACCTTCTCGATCGGCAGGCCGGGATTGGCCGATACGCCCCGGGTTCTTACACCTTCGAGGACAACGGCATCAGCTATTCGGAGACCGGCGAACCGATGATGGCGGTGAACTGATCATTCCCAATAGGTCCGCAGGGCCGGTTCCCGCAGGGTGAGTTCGCCCGGCAGAAGCGGGTCTTGCCCGAGTTCGATGTCCAGTTCGCACCGGTTGTCCAGGGACACCGCGGGATAATCGAAAGCCACCGACGCCGCCCGGGCCGATTCCTCGGCGGGCAGACGCGTGAGGTCGGTCAAACCCGGCCGCCGCGTCACGAGCACCTTGAAGGCCATTTTGCCGTGGCGCGTGGCCCGGAAGGGCACCGTCAGGCGGATCCGCCGGACCGAACCGGGCAGCAAAGGATCGCTGCGGTCGATGATCTCCTCCGCTTTCCAGCGGTGGTTCAGGACCTCGCCCAGGGCCCCCTTCAACAACTCCTCCTGCCGCCCCGACTCTTCGTGGACCAGCGCCACGTAGAGCGTGGGCGCCATCGTCGTCGGGAGCGGTCGGACGACATCCAGGGAAATCAAGACGTCGATCCGGCGGTTTTCCGCGAGCGCGTGTGTGGAGATGGCTTCGATCACGTTGTCGGAAACGCCCTGGGCCTTGAGCGCCGCCAGGGCCTCGCCCCGGACGGCGGCGAGCACCCGCCGGGAGCGGATCATCCGAACGAGGGCCTTTTCTTTCACCCCGGCGCGGGACAGGGAGCGGATTTCCTCGAGGGTCAAGGGGCGCGCTTCGGACCGGCGGTCGCGGGCGTCCTCCCAGGCGGCGGGGTCACTGGAAGAAAACTTCATGATTTCGACGGGGGTCCCCGCCCCCGCCGCGACGGCCCAAGCGAGGGCCGCCGACGCGATGGTCAACCGGCGCATGGGATTAATAAAACGTCAGGCCGGCGACGAGACCCAGGAACGTGAAATCAAAGTCGTCGTAGTCGTGGGAGCGATAAACGGCGCCGAGCCGCAGGGCGTTCTCCGCGCTCAAAAAGGTCTCGATTCCGAATCCCAACTGGAACCCGATGCCGTTTTCGGAGTCCGACATCCCCGCGGATTTCAACCGTCCCACGCCGAACCCAAGCCCGCCGCGCACGTAGATGTTCTTGTTGAGGAACTTTTGTACGTTGGCGTAGAGACCGGTGTGGGTTTGGTCGACCCCGTCGTCGCTGCCGAAGAAAACGCCGCCTTCCAAGTCGATGCCCAGGTCGCCTTCGGTCCCGATGCCGAGGCGCGCCGAGGGCATGACGCCCAGGGCGCTGGTGTCCGCGCCGCCGCTGGGCTCGGACTTGCCGTTCCCCCCCGCCGCGTCGAACCCGAAATAGACCCCCTTGCGGTCCTGGTAACCGTCCATAAAGGCGTGCCCCGCCCCGGCCAGGACCCCGGCCAAAAGGACACCCATCCACGCGCGCTTAATCATGTGAGACTCCTTTGTTCGAGAGTAAGACAAATTGCGTTTGCCCATCGGCCACCGTCACCTCGCGTTCCACGGTCTCGCCGGTGCCCGCGAAGGCGACCGAAAGGCGGTGGGTGCCCGCCGGCCAGCGGCCCCGGAGGTAAAACACCTTGGCGGGCAGGCTGGACCAGGAGCGGGTGTCGGGCACGTCCATCATCATGAGGGCCCCTTCCACCAGGGCCCCCACCAGGCCCGCGTTTTTCTTTTTGTCGCCCTGGGCCGCGGCCTCCGCGAAACGCGCCACCAACGCCCGCGACACCATGCGCGACAGCGCCGCCATCAAATAGGTCCCTTCCATTCTCGCGTGTTCCCGCCGGACCCCGGCTTCCACGTCCAACGCGTTGTGCAAAGTCGCCGCCCGGCCGCCCAACGACAACTCCGCGCCCTTGATGGGCGAGGGCGCTGGATGGAGACCCGGCATCCGCACCACCTTCAAAAACCCGAGCCCGGCCAACAAAGCCGCCCGTTCCCGGGCGTGGACACTGAGGTAAGCCGTCTCCGGCCACAGGGACCACACCGGCCAATTGAGCGGAACGTCGATGGGAATTTTCTGCGGGGCCCGGCCCGCCAAAACCACAACCACCACCTCGCCGCCGGCCGTGCGGGGCGCGGGCGCCCACCGACGGACCCGCGGGTCGGAGGCGCCGGTCCGCTGGTGCAGGGCGGCCATGGTTTCCTCAAGCCCTGGAACCCCGCCGCGTTCCCAGGAATCCGCGTAGAACCGCATGGCCTGGGGCGCTTCGCCGGCCATTTCAAAGGCCAATCCCGCCAGGGCCACCCCCAGCGGGTTCAGCGCCTCGGTCTTGCCGCTGTCCTTCAAAAAATCCTCGAACACCCTCAGGCGGCGCGCCTCCACCTTCGCCCCCGACAGGTCCCCCCGGGCCAAGTAGTTGGCCATGTTGAGGGTGTTGATGAGGGTTTTTTCCAGCGGGGTGGCCTTGTACACGGTTTTCTTTTCCGAGTACAAGTATTTGGAGAGGGCGTCGAGCGGGTTGCCCGATAGGCTCAGGACTTCCAGGTTGTCGTCCGCTTCCTGGAAATCCCGGGCTGACAATTCGTATTGGCCCATGTCCTGAAGCAGGCGGGCCCGGGTGAGCAGATGCAGGACCCGGCCGTTTTTAAGGTCGGCGGGCCGTTCGCTTTCGGAGGCCACCCCCAACAGGCGGTTGACCTCGGCCATCGCGAGGGTCGCCTGGCCCGTGTCCAAATAGGAGGTCAGGCGCGCGCTGGCGTTATGGAAACCCCCGGCGCAACCGCAAAGGGCGGCGGCCAGCGCGGCGAGAAGGACGGTGGACGCGGGGCGTCCCACCGGATGATTACTTCAGAAGGCCCTTGGAAAGGGCGGCTTCTTTTTGCCAGGCGACGAGGCTGGTCTCCAACTCGATCACCTGCATAAACAGGAAGTATTGCACCCGGCGCGCGCCCTTCGTGCGCTCGGCGCTGTCGTAGATTTTGCCCGTGACGTAGTATTTGGCGCCGAGCATGCGGCCCAGCTTCGCCGACTGGGCGGCGTCGAAGGCGCCGCTCTGTTGCAGGCGCAGTTCCTCGGCCAATTGTTGTTGGCGCTGGCGGCTGACCACCGACAGAGCGCCGGTGCCCACCAGCTGGGTCTCCATTTTACTCAACAGGGCGTCCAACTGTGTGTCGATGTGTTCGGTGGTTTCGTTGACGATCGGGAAAATCGCCACCACGGATTTTTTGCCGGTTTTCACGGCGGCGTTCTGCCATTCCGCCATCACCGGTGAGGCCAAAAGGGTTTGGATGTTTTCGTTGTACAGGCGTTCGAGGTCGGCCCGGTCAAGCCCTGTGGACATCGCGGGCTTGTCGAGCGTGGGGACGTCCGTGTCCCGCACGTATTTCGCCGAGCAACCGGTCAACAACGCCACCGCCGCCATCAACGCCAGGGTCCGAGTCATAGGGGTTTCTCCTTGGGGGATCTTATTGCCAAATTTACATCCGTGACGCGCCGCCGTCAAGGCACGTTGTTCCGCCGGTACTCGTCCATGTTGCGGCGCTCGGCGGCGGTGATGGATTCCGTGAGGCCCATTTTAAAGAGCGCCTCGGAGGCTTCGGAACGGATCGCCGAATCCGCGTGGGTGTCCATCAGGCGGATCAAATCGGTCAGGGCGACGGCGCCCGCCGCCCCCATGTCCCCCAGGGCGGACATGACGCCGTGCAGGACTTTCGTGTCCTTCGACTGCAGAAGCGGCAAAAGGCGCTCGGCCATTTTCTCGTCCTTTTGGCCCAACCGCCCCAAAACCGCCGAGGCCCTCAGCCGCACCGTCCGCGACGGGTCGGCCAGGGTTTCCATCAGGGCGTTGACCACCTCGGCCCGGGTGTCCGCGATCTCCTCCAAACCGTCCAGCGCCCGGAGCTTCAGATCGACGTCGCTCCCTTGCAGCGCGGTCAAAAACACCGGCGCCGCCACGCCCCCCATGCCCGCGAGACGCATGGCGGCTTCGCCGCGGGTGAATTCGTCCTTGTCTTTGAACGCGGGGAGGAGCACCTCGACGGCCTGGGCCTGGAGGTTTAAGGGCATGCGCCCGAGGGCGTCCCCGGCGTTGCGGCGGATCGCCGGGTTGTTGTCCTTCAAAAGCTCGAGCAGTCCGGGCACCGCCGGCTCCCCGATGACGCCCAGGGCGTCCACCGATTTTCCGGTCACGCAGAAATCATGGTCCTCCAGGGCCCGCAGGAGCTGGGGGACGGCCCGGGCCGCCACGGGGCGGGCGAGGCCCAGGGTCTCCGCCGCGCGACAACGAACCCAGGCGTCTTTGTCGGAGAGGAGTCGGGCCAGGGCGTCGACGCCGGGGTTCCCCAGGGAGAGGGTCGCCCGGGCGGCGGCCGTGTATACCTTGGCGCGGGGGTCCCGAAAAGCGTCGGTCAGCGCGGGCAAGACTTCAACGGCCGGGGGCTTTTGGGCCAACACCCCTTCGGCGCCCCGGATCCGCGTCTCGGGGTTGGGGGAACGCAACTGCTTGACCAAACCCTCCGCCGGCCGGCGGGCGCACCCCATCGAAACCGCCAACACCGCCATCGCGAAAATCCTTGTTGGGATCATGGCCTTATCCTATCATTTCCCAACACCCAATCCGCGAGGTCCCCGCCCATGCCCCTGTCCTTCCCCGGCCTCACGTCGGTCGAAGCCGCCCGTCGACGAATCGCGCTCGGTGCCAACGTCCTCCACGAATCCCGCGGACGCGCCCTGGCGCGGGACCTCCGTGAACTAATCAGCGACCCCATGGGGATCATGCTCCTCGTCTTGGCGGCGGTCTATTGGGGCATGGGGGAGCGGACCGACGCGATCGTCCTGCTCGCCGCCCTGTTGCCCGTCCTCGGGGTGGATGTCCTTCTCAACATTCGGTCCCACCGCGCGCTCGCGGCCCTCAAAAAAACCCTCACCCCCCTGTGCCATGTCATTCGCGACGGCCGGGTTCAACAGACCCAGGCGGCCGAGCTCGTCCCCGGGGATTTCCTTCTCTTGGAAGAGGGATTGTCCCTGCCCGCGGACGGGCGGCTGCGGGACGCTCAAAGCCTCACCGTCAATGAGGCCCCGCTGACGGGGGAGTCGGTGCCGGTGGAGAAAAACACCGGCGACGCGTTTTTCTCCGGCACCACCGTGTTGACGGGCCGGGGGGTGGGCGAGGTGGAAAAAACCGGCGCCCGGTCCCAAATCGGCGCCCTCGCCGCGGTGCTCAAAGATTTCGAAACGGTCCGCAGCCCGCTGCGCATCGCCATCGAGCGGGTGATAAAAAAAGCCTTCCTGATCGCGGTGGGAATGGCGGGAACCCTGTTTGTGATCGACTTCCTCCGGACCGGGGTTTGGGCCGAGAGTCTCATCCTGGCCTTGACCCTGGCCATGGCCGCCATCCCCGAAGAGTTCCTCTTGGTCTTCACTCTCTACCTCAGCTTGGCGGCTTGGCGATTGGCCCGACGGGGCGTATTGGTCAAATCCCTGCCGGCGGTGGAGGCCCTGGGCGGCGTGGACGTCATCTGCACCGACAAAACGGGCACCTTGACGGAAGGGCTCTTCCAATTGGTGGAAGCGCGCCCCCGGGGGACGGCGCGGGTCGACGGGGCTTTCGAGGACGCCCTGATCCACGCTTGCGAACCCGCCCCGACAGACGCCCTGGAGAAAGCCATATTCGCCTGGGCCGCGGCGCGGGGGTCAATCGCGGCGCGCGCCCACACGGGTTGGACCCTGACCCACGATTATCCCTTTGAAGCCACCGGGAAACACATGTCGCACGTTTGGACGCGCGCCGATGGATCCGGGCGCATCGCCATGAAGGGCGCCGTCGAAGGGGTTCTGGAGCATTGCGCCGTGACACCCGAAGAACGGCGGGAGATCCGGACCGCCGCCGAGTCCGAAGCCGCCCGGGGACGGCGGGTGCTCGGGTTGGCGGCCCGCGAGGGACGTTTTTCGGGGCACCGCGAGGAAGACGAAAGCGGTTTGGTCTTTATGGGATTCCTGATTTTCACCGACCCGGTGCGCCCCCGCGTCGTTGAGGCCATCGCCCAGTGCCGCCGCGCCGGCATCGAGGTAAAAATGTTGACGGGCGACCACCTGTTGACCGCCCACGCCATCGCCGAGGAGATCGGTTTGCCCCACGATCACGCGTGGATGATGACGGGGGATCAAATCGCTGGGTTGTCCCCGACGGATCGAGCCCTGGCTTACGAAAAGGGGACGCTCTTCGCCCGATTGCGTCCGGAACAGAAGATGGAATTGGTGGACACCCTGCGCGCCCGGGGTCTTCGGGTGGCCATGACCGGGGACGGGGTCAACGACGCCGCGGCGTTAAAGCGCGCCGACGTGGGTGTCAGCATGGGCAAGGACGCGACCGATGTGGCGCGTTCCACCGCCCAATTGATCCTCCTGAAAAACGATTTCCAGGGCATCGCCGAGGCCGTGTTCGAAGGGCGGCGGGTGATGGCCAGTCTTCGGGCGAGTTTCGGCTATTTGATCGCCTACCACGTGCCCCTTCTGGTATTGACGGTGGTGCCGCCGCTCTTTGGGTACGCCGCCCTGTTGCTGCCCATTCACATCGTCTTGATGGAACTCCTGGTCCACCCGTTGTCCGCCCTCGCGTTCGACGAACCCGCGGAGACAAAGCGCTTCGCCTCTTTCATCGACCGACGGGCCCTCGCCGCGTCCCTGGGACGGGGGGCGCTTCTGACGTTGATGGCGGTGGGCTTATTCCTCGCGTCCCCCTCGTCGACCGCCGGGCGAAGTCTGGCCGTCATCGGCCTGGTCTTCGGCAACATCGGCCTGGTGGTCGCCGAAAAACGGCAAATCCACCCGGACCGTTCCCCTTGGACAGTCCGCGCCTTCGTGGCGTCCGCGGGGATATGGGTCACGGGGACGGCGCTGGTGTATTGGCCCCTTGCCGCCCGTGTTTTCCACACCCCCGAGTCGGGCCCCTTGGCCTTGCTGTGGGGCCTCCTCGCGGTTTTCCCCCCCCTGGTGTGGCGGGTCCGCCGGTGACGAACCTCAATAACCAACCCGCCCCATCGACGCCCGGTCCCCCGTTGACGATTTCCGCCCGTCTCGCCCAGCTGAGCCGGCGATTGGGTTTGGACCTCCTGTTGTCTCAAGGGGCCAGCGGGAACACGGCGGTCAAACAAAGCGGGCGCATGGTCATCAAAGCCACACGGACGCGGTTGATCGACATGACGGAATCGACCGGCTGGGTGGAAGTGGATCTGGCGCGCCTCCACCGGGACTTTGAAACCCTGTGGGCCGGCGCCGCCGCATCGGAAAACTACCTCGCCGCCCTGGACGCCGCTGGTCCGCCCGGCGGTCGACCCTCCCTGGAGACCGGCCTTCACGCCCTTTTGCCCCATCCCTGGACGGCCCACGTCCACAGCCTGGCCGGGCAAATCCTGGGGAGACGCCCCGAGGAAGAAATCTTCGCTCGCACTTCTTTCCTGAACGGGGTGGCGGTCCGCGTCATCCCCGCTGTGCCCCCGGGCGTCGCGCTCACCGCCGCGGTGCGAGACGCCCTTCAAGAACGACCGTTGACGGGGGACCGATGCCTTTTGATCTTGCGCCACCACGGGCTCGTATGGGGCGGGCCCTCCGACACGGCGGTGGGGGAAATGTCCGACGCCTTTGAAGCGGAATTCCGGAAGGCCTTTCGGTTGTCGGATTTTCCGCCGCCCGAATCGTCCGCCACCCCCCCCCTGGCGAACGGCTGGCACCGGATTCTGTTCGAGGGTTGGCCCCGCTCGAATTTGACGGAGACCCCGAATTTTTTCGAATTCGCCGAACATTTCCACCCGGGAGAAAACCTGCGGGTCGTTTCCCCACGTGAGGCCCACGTCCGGGCCCTCGACCCGGCCGAACTGGAGACGCATCGGCAAGTCCTTTTCGCCCAGGCCCTCCTGGGGGCCCAAGGGACGCCGGGGACCCCTTGACAGGGGGCCGCGACGGGGCTATCGTGGGCCCCGGAGGTTTCCGAGCCGTCCGATGAGCAAATTGGGCCCGTTCACATTCTGTCCCGCCATCCTTCCGGAAATCCAAAATCCGGAATTGCGGCCCCTGTCCGACCTCCTAATTAAAGAGCACGGGAACGCCCCCGGGGCTTCGACCGTCGATCCCGGCGGGGAATTCCAAGGGGCGACTTTTCCCCTTGTGGCGCTCGACGCCCAAGGGAACACCGTCGCCCAATTGAGCGTGATACCGGTTTCGCGGCGCGGACTGCCCGCCTTCGCCACGGCCTACCCCTGGGAGTTGGACCCGCTTCGGCCCCCCGCGCGGCCGTGTCAATTGTCCGGACTGGTCGTTCACGCTCCGCTGAGCACCGAGGCCCCCCCGCAAACCGATGAAATCGGGGAGTACCTATCTTTCGACTTTTTCCCCCGAACGGAAAACGACGCTTTAACCCCACCCCCGCCGTCCCCGCGCGGGCTTGTTTTCCTCGGGCTTCTGCACCTCGCCGCCCAGGTGGCCCAAACCCTCGGCGCCAGCCATCTCGTGATCGCGGCCGAACCGGGGCTCTCCCCCTTGCTGGGGCCGACCGACATTCCCTGGAAGCCCATGGGTCCCGAGGGCAAGGCGACCGCGCGCCCGTTCGTCGTGCGCGGGACCGACGCCTGGCCGATCCTTCTGAGCCTGCGCGGGCGAGCGCTCAGCCGAATGCCGGACAAACCCGACGCCGCCGCGCGCCGGCCCGAATTTGATCGGGCCGCGGAGGAACAATTCCATTTGGGGGGTTTTGATTTCACGGTCGCCCGGGAGGACCCGGTCCGTCGGCAAATTTTCGAGTTGCGGCGCCGCATCGTGCCCTGGGCGCCTCAAACCCGCCTTTTGCAGCCGGGGAGGGGGCCTTTGATGGACGCCTACGACCCCTGGTCCGTCCACGCCGCCGCGACCGATAACACGGGCCGGGTCGTGGGGTCCTTTCGGCTCATCCTCAATTCCCCGCTCGGACTTCCCGCGTTGGAAGCCGCCCGGCCGGAGGAACTGCAACGCCTCGAAAAATCCCGGAAAATCGCCGAACTTTCCGGGCTCTGTTTGGCCCAGCCCTACGCGAGCGCATTCGCGGACGTGTGGTCGGCGCTCCTTTCCTACCCGGTCGCGGCGCCCGGCGACACCCCGACCTCGCACCAACGGCACCAAGGCGCGATCCTCATTTTGGGGTTGTTCCGCCTTCTTTACCGCATCTCCAAATCAATCCGTTTGACGGGGTGGGTGGTGTTTTTGCGCTCCGACGCGGCGGAGGCCCTGACCCGGAACGGGTACAAACTTCGCGCCATGGGATCGCCCACCGACGCGGCCGGGCGGGCGCCTTTTTTCCTCCAGTTCATCGAAAGCGAACATTCGCTCTTCTCGGTGAAGAACATCCGCGGCGCGGCGGCGGACCTGTCCCGTCTGGCCAAAGGCCCCGAGCGGGGCGGGCAATGACCGGAGGCCCAAAGGTTAAAAAAAGGGGGGGTTAAAACCGGCGAAGGTGTTTAGGATTCATCGGACCACCCGGTCCACATCGCCTTGACGTTAGCGCCCAGGGTGCGGCCGGTGGTGATCATGTAGAGGTGGACCAGGATGAAGATCATCATGCCGTAGGCCCCCGCCGTGTGGATCAGAGCCATCGATCCCAGGTGGGGCCGAAGCCCGGCGAAGGCGTCGAAACGCGGCAGTCCCCACAACAGGAACCCCGTCGCCATTTGAACCGGGAAGATGAACACGAGCAGACCGAAATAGGCAAAGCGCTGCAAAGGGTTGAATTTCGCCTCCGGCGACGGCGACTCCGGGTGGGGGGCGTCACGAAAGATGCCCCCGGTGTAAAAGCGGATCATATCCGCCAGTCCCCGTCGGCGGGGAATGAACTGTTTCCCCTCTCCGGTCGTGATGTGCCAGAACATCGTGAAGGCGGACAACACGAGGAGGCCGACCCCGACGGCTTCGTGCAGGGCCACCGCTTTCGAAAACCCCACCCCGCCCCAGGCGCCGTGGATCACCCACCCGGTCCAAAGCAGGACCAACACCAGGGCGCTTTGCACCCAATGCCAGATCCGCTCGTACACCTTGAACAGATAAATTCTCATTTTCCCTCTCCGGCGGCGGACGTCCGACGCCCCCGCCACCGCAAACCGGCGTGCAACAGGACCCCGGCCAACGCGGCGTAAAAGGCGATCCACCCGAAAAAGTCCAACCAACGGTTCCGGTGCTGTCCGGGAATATAAACCCCCGGCAAGCGCGCCAGGCGCCCGTTGCGGGCGTGGCAGTCGCGGCAGGAGAGCGCGGCCGACCCCTCGACGGCCATGTGCCCCAGGGGCCAATACATTTCCGTTTCCGCGAACCCCAGGGTCCCGCTGTACCCCATCCCCACGTAGGCCATGCCGACGCGGACGGATTTGTCCCACTGGAAATCCTCCCAAAAAGCGCCGGACCCCTTTTTCCCGGACAATTTCGGTTGAACGAGAATCCGGTTCACAACGTCGTAGGGCTGTTTCCCCCGCATGATTTTAAAAGGCCATATTTTGGCGTCGGGCTCCGCCGCGGACCCTTGGGGCGGGTTGAGGGCCAGGAGGCGGGAGGGATCAAACACATCCCCCAAAAGGTACCGTCGCTGGGTCCCGTTGTACCAGCGGTATTCCGGCGCCAGATCCTTGGTCCATTTAAAATCGCCCTTCTCGCTCATGTAGACGATATCGCCGTTCTCGTCCAAATCCTTGTAGGGTTTCCCGCCGTGAAGGCGCCCGGCGGTGGACCAATCCCACCAGGTTTTGGTGGGCATGGATTTGGCCACCCGGGGGATGTGGCAGGTTTGGCAGGCGATGCGCCGCGCGTGCCAATTGAGACGGTTCGCCTCGGCCGCGGGGATCGGGGGCCGGCCGGCCCGCAGTTTATCTCCGGCGCGTCGCTCGGCTTCGGTGCGGTATATGAAAGCGCGCCCGTGGGGGCTCTCGCCATGGCAGGTGGCGCAGGACAACCGGTCCCCCGTTCGAACCGACACCGACGCGGACCGCCCGCGAATGTGGTGGGCCGCCTCCTCCCCCCGGTGACAGGTGGAACAGGTGAAGGCCAGCCCGTCGGGGGCCATGTGCAGATCCAAGATCTTGTCGCCGTCCAAGAGAGACGGATCCAAATCGCCGTGCTTGACGCCTTCTCCACCGCCCCCGGCGAAATGGCAACTCCCGCAGGTTTGCACGCTCGTGGGCCCGACGGCTTGGGCCAGAGCGGTCCAGTTAAGAGGCTCATCGGCGATGGGTTTGCGGGTGTACTCGCCGGTGGTGTCGTGGCAAACCAAGCAATCGATGCGGGAAGCGTCGTTGAAATTGAAGGTTTTGTCTTTCCAACCGTAGCCGATGTGGCAGGCCGTGCAACTCGCCTCGTTGGATTGAATCCCGATGCAAAAATTATTGATGAGGTTGGCCTTGCCGATGCGGCGGGTTTTACCGTCGGAGCCGGGGACCACGGTGTCCTGGCCTTTCCAGGTCCAATGGGACGTCGCCATCAACTCCTGGGCGGATTGGTCGTGGCAGGACAAACAGGCTTTGGTGACGGACGGGCCGTCTTTGAACGGCCCTTTGAGGGCGGGAAATTTCCCATGGTCCACCCGGCGGTCGGCCCCCGTGAGGGGACCGACCGCGAGGACAAGAGTGGACGCGATGAGGATGCAGCGGAAACGCACGGGATATTTAAATCAGCACCCCGCCGTCTTTTTGAAGGAAACGCTCTTTTTGCGGCCGTCTTTTTCTTGGTAGACGCAGCGGATTTCGTCGCCCGCCTGGATTTTCTTCGACGCGAACTTGTCGAGGGTCAGCTTGTCCGCGATGTCGACGTCCACCAGTTTCCCCTTGGATTTCAAGGTCGCCACGGCGGATTTGCCGTCCTCGGCCACCACGACTTTCGTGACGATGCCGATCATTTTCGGGTCCGCCGCGTGCAGGGGCTTCGCCGCCGCCAGGGCCAACAGGCCCGCCAACAAAATCCCCAACGTTTTGAATCGTTTCATGTGCGCCTCCCGGGGCCGCCCGTCGCCCGGCCGCCGACGAACCGGCGGCCGGGGCGGGACGGTCGGTGTTTAGAAATGCACCTCGAAGGTGGTGTAAACGTCGATCGCCTTGTCCAGCGGGGTGAAGAACTCGGGCAGGGTCAAGTTGTTGACCGGCTGCGTCCCGCCGACCCAATTGTTGGAGTTGGTCCACTTGAAGTCGTAGTACTGCCACCCCAGGCGGAAGAACATTTTGCCCTTGGGGGCGATCGCGTGGCGGTTGACGTCCTGAATGATGTACGCCTCGTAGACGTTGCCGCGGGTGCCGAGCTTGGAGGTCCACACGTCGTCGGCCGCGGGGGTGAAGGTCAGCCAATGTTTCGAGCCGACGTTGTATTCGGCGCCGATCTTGGTGCCCGTTTTTTCGATGTCGTAGCGAAGGCCCGTGTAGACGGCCCACCCCTGCTTGCTGGTGGGCGCCTGGCCCGCCCCGGCGTTGTAGAGAAGCCCGCCGCCGAAGGGGTTGGTCTTGCCGTTGGGGAAACTCCGGCTCATAGCGCCGTAGCCGAAGACGCGCAGAGCGCCCATGGTGTGGACGGCCCCGGCGGCGATTTCTTCCATGTCGCCCAGGTTGGCGCTGACGTTGGGGCCCGGGATGGTGTCCATCAAGTCAAAGGCGTGCTGGAACTGAATGTCCACGCGGGTGCTGTCGTTTTCAAGCGGGATCAGGACGAGACCCAGCATATCGGTGTTTTTGAGGGGATCGACCGCCTGGGTCGATTGGAACCCCTTGGAGAAGGCGCGGCCGTAGCAGAGCTTCGTGGCGAAGCCGGGCAAGGAGGCGATGTCCGGCGCGTAGCCGAAGGAGAACCCGTCGAAGACGTAGTCCACCAGCAGGCCGTTGACGCCCGAAACGCCCTCGTGGTCGTCGTTTTTACGCAGGTTCGTGGGGACCCCGCCCGTGGACGGGCGACGCCCGGCGGAGAGCCAAATCGGCTGGCCGCCGATGTTGGTCCAGTCGGCGTAGGCCTGTTCGACCACCACGCTCGAGTCGCCGGGCACTTTCCCGACGGTGCCGTCAAAGACGTCGCCGCTGTTGAAGCGATCGGCAAAATAGCGGCCGTTGAACGCCCCGCCCTCGGCCATGCCGTAGACTTTGTTCATGGCGAGTTTGGTTTTGAGGAGCACGCCCTCGGCCACCCGGGCTTTCAAGCTCAGGCTGGTTTGGACGGTGAAGAGGGAATCGTTGCCGACCGAGTCGGCCGCGGTGGGGGTAAACGTGGCGGGAGGGTCGTATTGAACGTAGTCCACCGAATGGGCCCGCAGCACATCGTGCCGAACGCGCAGATCGCCCCCGATGGTCAGCCAGGAAAACCGGTTGTGGGTCGGGTCGTCGGCGGCGTCGTGCTTGGCCGCGTCGGCCTTCAACTGCTGGACTTGGGTCGCCAGCGCCTTGATTTGGGATTCGAGTTCATCGTTGCTGGCGGACCAGGCGGGCAACGCCGCGAGGGCGAGCAACCCCGCGAGTCCTGCGCGTAGGGATTTCATGAATATGCCTCCTTAAGGATGGAAGATGCAACTTCTGAGGTTTAGGTTATAGGTTTAGTTGAGGATCAACCATGATCCCCGTCATGTATCCTATGGGATTGGGGAGGGTTAGCGGTAGGACGCCCAGAAACGGGCGGGGAGCATGCCGAACAACATCACGATCGCCTGGCTGGCCACGAAGGCCGCGAGCCAGGGAAATGCTTTGTCCATAAAACCGTAAGAGTGTAGCCCGATGCCGAGCATATTGACGCCGAACCAGGACAGAGCGGTGATGACGTTGCCGAAAACGGCCAGAACCATAAAGCCCCGGCGGCTCACCAGGCTCCCCCAGCGGGCGTGGAGGAGGAGGGCGCTCCACAACACGATCATCAAAGCGCCGTTTTCCTTGGGGTCCCAGCCCCAGAAGCGGCCCCAGCTTTGGTCGGCCCAAATCCCGCCGAGCACGGTGCCGATGAAGCTGAAGAAAGCGCTAAAACACACGATCCCGTACACCATGCCGCCCAGGGCCTTGGCGGATTCCTCGGGAAACTTCTTTGAGAACATCCCCCGAAGAATGTAGACGACACCCAGCGCCCCCGACAGGAACGTCGAAGCGTACCCGACGGTGATGGTGATGACATGGGTGGCCAACCAGAAATTGGAGTCCAACACGGCGCGCATCATTTCCATGGTGTCGCCCTGCTGGGCCAGGTGGTGGGCGATGATTTGCGTGACGAAGCCGACAATCGCCGCGCCCAAACCCGCCAAGCCGTTTTTGTACATACGCTCGATCACGAGCCCCAGAAGAGCGGCGCACCACCCCACAAAGACCGCCGACGAATAGAGGTTCGTCACCGGAGGACGCCCTTCCAGCACGATGCGAACGAAGAGCCCCCCCGTGTGGACGACGAAGGCCAACGCCAGCAGGCCGTAGGCGGTCCGCCGCAGGCCGTCCGTCCAGCGCAGGAAAGACACGAACAACAACAAAAAGACCACGACATAAAGTTGCAGGCTGACGTAAAAAGGCTTAAAGCGGTTCAACACCGATTCGCGCCGGGCCTTGCCCACCGCGCCCGGAACCTGGGCTTTCAACCAGGCTTTGTACTCTTGGAGAGACGAGGCGAATTCCTCGGCATCGGCCGCGCGGTGGGCGTCGCCCAACCGGGCGAAGGCCGGCACGGCGGGGTGGAAGGCCGCTTCCCGCGCGCGGTTGACGTAGGCCCGCCCCAAGGTGGTCCAATTGTCGTCGGCCGCGGGCAAAAGGGGAATCGGCATGTATTCGGCGGAACTGTCCAGCTCCGCGTGCCGTTGGCCGTAGGCGGCCAAAACCCGCGCGGGGTCCGGGGCGTCCTTGGCTTTTTTCCTGTTTTTGGGCGCCGGGGCCGCCGCGGCGGCCAGGGCTTCCTCGTAGGCGGCGGCCTCGGCCAGGGCGTTCCCCGTGCCCGACACCTCGAGGGTGTTCTGCAGTTTCCAATAGAGGACCAACCGGTCCCACAGCCGGGCGATGTTCGCCTGGTAACGGGTCCGGATCTCGGGGCGGACCTCGAAAGCGTGCGTCGCCTGAGTTTGAATCGCGCTGATCTTGGGGCGAATTTCCTCGAAGCTGAACCGCCGCCGGCCCCCCGCTTGGATGTTCAAGGCGCCCAGGACCTCCGGGTCGTCGATTTCAAACACGGGGTAGGTATCGGCCAGGCCCGGCTTGAACGTCATGTCCAACAGCCACGTCGCGGCGCTTAGGGGCCGGTCGTTCATTCGGAGAGATTGCTTGCCGGAAAAGACCAAAAGGGAATTGCGCGCCACGGAATCCAGGGGTTTGATGCGGCCGCCGTTCAAGACCGGAAGGTCGGCGAAATCGCGCTCGACCGCGCCCTTCCCCAGGGCGGAATAGAACGACCCCATGAGGGCCGCGCCCGCGATGAGGACGACGAACGTCGGCCAACGGTTCTTCACGGTTTCCCCCTTCGGAAACGGGCCAGGGAAATGCCGAAGTGCCACAAAAGCCCCAGGCTGACCAGCAGGCACGCCAGATAGGGCGTCACCCAGACGGGGTTCGCCACCACCTGCAGGACCGATAGGGTGTCGTCTTTGCCGAAACTCTGCTGGAAGAAGGTCAGCCCCCGGTAACGCAGGGGATTGTTCATGTAGATCAAGACATCCCGATCTTCGCCCTTTTCCGGGTCCACCAACCGCAACAAGCTGGAGAAGTTCTTGGGGATGTTGGTGCCGGGGTAGCGGTCGTGCTTAAAGTCTTTCAAGGTCAGGGAAAAAGGGTGGTAATAACGGGTGGGGCGCAACTCCAGGCGGTAGGTTCGGCCGGCGTGCACGACGGTCTGGGGGGCGCCCAGGGCGTTCGACACCAGCCAGGTGCCGAGGCTTTGGCCGTCGGCGCGAAACTCCACGTAGGCGGAGGTGGCGTTGTCCTGGTCGTCGGCCGTGACGACGGGGATTTCCCGGGCGGTGACGTTCACCCCGACCCCCTGGGTGGCGAGGTTTTCCCCGCTCCCGCGCCCCAGCAGGGCGTTGGGAAAAAAGCGTTTGACGTTGATGGCGAAGGGCAGGCCCGGGTGCTTCAGTTCTTTCTCCTGGGCCAGCAGGGCGGCGGGGATCACGTGGACGGTGTCTTGGGCGGCCTCGGTCTCATCGATAAGGGCCAGCTCTTTCTCGCGGTAGTTTTCCGAATAACTTTTGGTTTGGCCCTCTTCGACGTCGAGGTGGCTCTCCACGGCGGTCATTTGGGTGATGCCCTGGCCGAGCAACAGGACAAAGAGGCCGGCGTGGGTCAGCAGCAGACCGAGGCGCCGCCGGTCCCACCGCGTGGGGTCGATGTGGGAGACGAGTAAATTGACGAGCCACAGCCCGCCCACCGTGTACCCGCCGGGGAAAATGGGGAACTTGAACCCGCCCTCGGTGTGGAAATACAGGAACCAACTGCTGAAATATTTTTTCTGGGCGAGCCAGGTGCCCAACTGGACCTGGTGGATGGTGCCGAAGAAGACCAACACCATCATCATCACGAGCACGGCCACCGTGAGTTCCAGGGAACCGAACCCCGCCCACACGGTCGACCAAAAAGACGGAGCGACGGGAGCGGCGGATTTTTTGGTCGTCACGTCAGAGGCCCTTCAGGCTCTCCAAAAGCTTCAAGAAATCCTTTTCGGCCGCGCGGACCAGGCCGTCCTCGCCGACCATCTTAAAGAACCAGGAGATGTCGGGCGTCGCGTAAATGGCGCCCATGATGCGGCGCTTGTGTTTTCCATCGATCAAGGGGTCCGCGCTCACGTGGCTGACAAAAGTCATGGGCCGTCCCGCCGGGGCGATGGATCGGCTCTCCTGGGGCAATTCCGACTCGGACAGGGCGGGCAGGCCGATTTGGCCCCGCCAACGGTTGATGTTGCCCAACAGACCGCCCGCCACGCCGGACAATTGGGTGACGGACAGGTCCGCCGTCAAACCGTCGGGGCCGGGAATCACAAAGGTGGCGTAACGGAAACCCGACCCGGGTTTTTCGGTCCAGCCCTTCGGCGTGGACCAGGAAACGGCACGGTCCGGGGCCGGGGCCGGCGCGATGCCGGCGGCCTGGGCGGAGGCCATGTCCATGCCCATACCGACGCCGATTTCCGGATGGCCCTCCGGCAACCCGCCGCCCGTGGGGGGATGGCCTTCCGGCAGGGCCCCCGACACCGGCGGGTGCCCCTCCGGCAAAGCGTTGTCCATCGGGGGGTGCCCCTCCGGCGGGGCGCCGTGGTCGTGGCCGTCGTGGTTGTCGTGGGCGGCCGCGGGGGGCGGTGTTTCCTTGGCCACGGTGTAGGAACGCATCTCCGGGGCCCGGCAAGCGATAACAAAGAGAGGCAAGAGGAAATAAAGGCGTCGCATGAAGGCGGGATTATAAAATTTTTGGAGCGGCGCCGGAAGGCGTTACGGCTCGATCCAGAGGTCCGTCATTCCCGAGTGCTTCAGGCAGGAATCCATGGGGGATCGCCGGTCGTTACATTTCGTAATTCAGGCCCAGGAAGTAATTGGAAGAGGAATAGTTGTAGCGGTAGGTCGACTCGTAGCGCATGTTGGACTTGGCGTCCTCGTAGGCCCCCTGCAGGCTCACCGAAAACCCCCGCCCCAGGGGGTACCCCAACGACAACCGCGTGCGCAGGGTCTCCGACCAAATCGCCGTTTCCGTGAACGTCCCGTCCCCCGCCTGCACCGGCCGGTCCAGGTATCCCCGCCGCGTCCAACCCACGCCGAAACCCGCCGTCGCCCGGCCCGCCACGCGGAAGTTGACGTCCGTCCCCAACGTGTACTCCCGGTAATCGTAATAGTTTGGGTTATAAACGTTGACGTCCGCCGCGTAGTTGTTTTGATTGGAGAAAAGCGACGCCCCGGAAAGGTTCAACTGCACCGAGGGCTCCCAACTCCAAATAAATTGACGCTCCCTCAACATCACCCGCGGCGCCAGGGAGGCGAACACGTAATAGTCCATGCGTTTGCCCCCCGTGAAAAGCCCCGTCTCCTGCACCACGGCCTGCTGGCGGAAGGGCCGCGCGGCGCCGAACATTAGCATCGACACCGACGCCTTGTCCGAAAACCCGTACTCCCCCTCCCAGGTCGCGTCATGGGACCGGAAGTCCAAGGTGGCGTCCCCCGCCGCGATCTCCGCCCCGAAATTATCGATCGTCAGCGGGTCGAAGTTCGGAAACGCCGTCTCCGAAAAGTCCAGGGCCCAGCGCAGGCTCCGCCACCTGTCCCCGCGCCGCTCCGCTTCCACCCCCAGCCCCCAGCGACCGTAGTCAAAAAGTCCCTTGCCCCATGGCTCGTCGGTGGTGTCCTTGATGAACTCCCGCTTATACCCCAACCGCGCCTTCGCCCGCCAGCGTTCGTTCAAAACCCAAATTCCTTTCACGTCGCCGTGGTAGATCTGCTGTTCCTGGGTCAGAAACCCGCCGCCCGCCAGCTCCTGCACGTCCCGCACCGCCTGGTAGCGCGCCGACACGCTCGGCATCAAGGTGAACCGTTCGCTGAAGGCCACCGCCGGCACGAACAACAGCGCCCCGTTGGGGCCCGTCACCGGCGATTCGTTGTCCCCCGAAAAGAACGACTGCCCGCCGTAGACGTCCAAGGACAAATAGGGCGCCCATTCGGCCGCGCGGGCCAAGGGGCCAACAACATCAACGTGCTTATAATTTTGGCGTGAAGTCGTCGTGGTGTCATAAGGTTAGTATCCTGGGGGAAGGTTGCTCCAACCGTCGTCGCTTCGCCCCATGGCGAACCGGAAAACGGGGCTGTACAGCAGATCAATATTGCGAAAACCGAAATCGGTCGAGCTGTAGACCTTTTCGAAATTCACATCGTTGAAATCGAACGAGCTCACCCGTTGTCCGTCGGGCGCCACGCGGTATTGTTGCACCCACAAATTGGTGGCGATGGTGGGCCCGCCGCCGTTGGCCCCAGGGGCGAGGTAACCGTTGCGGACGATGATTTTTTCCGGGAAAAGAGAAAACTCGACCTTCTCCGATTCCCGGGCATACCCTTCGCTGGTGTTGTATTTTGTACGCGCCGTAATGTCGGTGAAGTAATGGAGGCGCGTCTCAAAGCTCAAAAGGTCGACCTCCCGGTTATCGCCGATGCTACCACCACTGCCCACTTTTACAAAGTTGTTATAACCCCAGGGGTTGTCGAGGGCTCCGGGGGTCGACGTGACCCCACCAAAGTCATCAATGTCCCTGGATTTTGTGGCCTCGTAGTTCGCGCTGAATTTGAAAGCCGTATCGGGGACCCAATGGGACAGGAGCATCGGGTCCTTCCCGGCGCCCTTGACCTCCACAAACCAGTGATCAAACACCACCTCGCTGAAATCTCCGCGGCCTGCGGTGAAAAAAACGACCGGCGCCCCGTCGACCCGCCATTCCCGGTAATAATCCAAACTGTTGGAGGCCATGTAATGGGTGCTCTTGGCGTACAAACTCATCGTTGAGTTGCCTTCCTTAGAATACAGATTGAGGCCTTCCAGACTGGACGGCAGGGTCGCATTGGCCACCACGTCCAAACGGGAAAAATCCGTGCGGCCTTCGCGGTGGTTGACGACGACGTAGGCGTAGCTGTCCGGCGCCGGGCGCAGGATGAACTCCTCGATCCGCACGCGCCGGCCGAAGGCGTCCACCGCCGCGCGCCCCAGTTGATACTGCTCCTCTTTCTGCCCGTCCGCCGCCTTCTCTTGGAACCCTTCCCGCCGGTCGTCCTGCCGCTTCTCCACAAAGATCTCTCGCCGCACACGCTCCCGGTGCCCCACCGCCCCCTGCATCAAATCCTTCGGCATCATCTCCGGCGGCCGCGGCGCCTGCCCCCGCGGAATCAGCACCGTCTGCCCCTTCAGCACCTCGATCTCCTTCGCCAGCCCCGCCAAATCCCGGTAGTTCACCGCCCCTTCCAACACCGACAGCCGCGACGACGTGTCCTCCGACACGTCCATGTCAAAGGTCGTGCCGCGCACGGCGGCCACCGCCACCGGGGTCCGCACCTCAAATTTGTTCGCCGGCCTCAACTTCTGCACGAACGCCCGGATCCGCCCCACCAGCACTTTGAACTGGGTGTCCTTCCCGTTTTCCGAAACGGATTCGATCGTCGTCTTGGGCTGGACGTACACCGTGTGCCCGCCCTTCGTCCGCACCCGCGCCAAAGAGTTCGCCCCCGTCCGCAGGGAATCCCCCGGCTCCACGCGGCCTTTACCACGCAGGGCCGCCCACCGCGCCGACTGCGCCTTCTTCACGTACGCCGTCCCACGCGTCACACGAACTTCCGCGCCGTAAAGGACGGTCGAGGCGACGATAAAAGCGATGGCAAGGGATATTTGTTTCATAGGGCCAACAATAGATAACCCCGGTGGGGTATTTTGTCAACCGAGGGCGAAAGCGGGAAGAATTGAAAGCGCATGGGCCTCAATAGCCGGGCGGCAGATCGCTCCAACCGTCGTCCATATCGCCCATGGCGAATTTAAGATAGGGGCTATAGATCAAATCGATGTCCCGAACGCCGAACTCGCTGGAGTGGTAAACCCGCTGGGAATTGAATTCCGTCGCGGTCGCGTCCCCGAAGGGCAAGCGCGCGCCTTCCGGCGTGACCCGAAACACCTGGACATCCAATCGAAAAGGCAGGTAATTGCCAGGACTGATCGGATCCCTATAATTGTTTTCAACAAACTTCCTGTCCGGCGTGGTGAGCGTGGGGTGGAGGCCGGAAACGCGGTCATACCCTTCGCTGTAAATATTGTAAGCATCGGAAATTGCTGAATCCACGAAATAACCGAAACGGCTCTCGTTTGAATAAATATCGATGCCCTTGTTGTCGCCGATAACGTTATTGCCGTGTTTGTCGTAGTTTTTATAGCCCCAGGGACGGTCCAGGGCGCCCGAACTTCCCATGTCGAGGGAATAAATAGAGGCCAAAGAATCGTAGCCGGTGCCCCCGCCGAAGTAAGAGGCTTCGGGCACCCAGTGGGAGAGGAGTTCCGGCGTTTCCCCCGCCCCCTTGATTTCAACGAACCAATGTTCAAAAACAACTTCCTGAAAAGTTCCTCGCCCCGAGGAGATAAATTCCTTGGGTATTCCCCCGGAGCGCCATTCCCGGTAATAGTCTTGGCCGTTCGAGGCCAGGAAGTGGGTGCTGAGGGCGTACAAGTTCAGGGGGTCGACAACAACCGAACTCGGCTTCGTGAAAAGGTTTAAACCTTCCAGTCGCGCGGGAAGAGGGTCGTTCGCAACGACGTCCAAGCGTGAAAATGTTTGTCCCCCCTCGCGGTGGTTGACGACGACGTAGGCGTAGCTGTCCGGCGCCGGGCGCAGGATGAACTCCTCGATCCGCACGCGCCGGCCGAAGGCGTCCACCGCCGCGCGCCCCAGTTGATACTGCTCCTCTTTCTGCCCGTCCGCCGCCTTCTCTTGGAACCCTTCCCGCCGGTCGTCCTGCCGCTTCTCCACAAAGATCTCTCGCCGCACACGCTCCCGGTGCCCCACCGCCCCCTGCATCAAATCCTTCGGCATCATCTCCGGCGGCCGCGGCGCCTGCCCCCGCGGAATCAGCACCGTCTGCCCCTTCAGCACCTCGATCTCCTTCGCCAGCCCCGCCAAATCCCGGTAGTTCACCGCCCCTTCCAACACCGACAGCCGCGACGACGTGTCCTCCGACACGTCCATGTCAAAGGTCGTGCCGCGCACGGCGGCCACCGCCACCGGGGTCCGCACCTCAAATTTGTTCGCCGGCCTCAACTTCTGCACGAACGCCCGGATCCGCCCCACCAGCACTTTGAACTGGGTGTCCTTCCCGTTTTCCGAAACGGATTCGATCGTCGTCTTGGGCTGGACGTACACCGTGTGCCCGCCCTTCGTCCGCACCCGCGCCAAAGAGTTCGCCCCCGTCCGCAGGGAATCCCCCGGCTCCACGCGGCCTTTACCACGCAGGGCCGCCCACCGCGCCGACTGCGCCTTCTTCACGTACGCCGTCCCACGCGTCACACGAACTTCCGCGCTTTGGGCAAAGGAGACGCAAAGCAAAACCGCCAGCACCGAACCGAGGGTTTTCATGCCCTTTATATATAGGCCCTAAACCCCGTATTTTCAACAAAAAAAGACCTTCCCCGGGGATCCCGGGGAAGGTCTTCGTAAACCGCCTGGCGCTTGTTTATCTATCCTTACGTTCCCGGCGGCGTTGGAAGGGCCGCCCCTCGCCACCACCCCGGCGCTTCTCGCCGATCTCCCGGAGTTTTTTGAACTGTTCCGCGGTGAGGATTTCCCGCACTTGCAAGACCCCGGCCAACCGCTGTTCGGCCATTTTGTTGTGCAGGGCCTTGAGTTCCTCGTTGATGGATTTGGCTTTGCCGGAATCCACTTTAGGCTTTTCCAATTCGGCCCGCAGGGCTTCCCGTTTTTCCTCCATTTGCTTCCAGAGGGCCTGGTTGGTTTCCCGTTGGGAACGCCGATGGGCGCGCAGTTTTTCCGCCTGCTCCTTGGTCAATCCCAGTTCCTTGTTCATCTCCTCGAACCGGCCCTCCGTTTTCCCCTCGTCGCCGCGTGGGCCCGACCCGAACCCCGGGCCGTCGTCGCCCATGGGCTCGGCGAACAACCCGGCCCCGGCCAAGAGGAACAAGCCGGTCAACAACACCCCCGCTCTTTTGTTCAATGTGTTCATACCGCCTCCTTTCACAATAAATATTCTTCCACGTTGGTACCGTACCCCGCGGAGGACTCGTCCTCCCAGGGCAAAGTCGAATCCCCGGTGAAAACCGTCGCGCCGTTGATGGGCGCGACCGGGGGCCGCAAGAACAAAAGGCCCAGGGCCAAGCCCCCCACCGCAACCAACGACCAGCGCGCCGGAGCGGTGGAGAAGGCACGCCGCAACGCAACCCAAACGCCCGCGCTTCCGGGGAGGGGCTCCCGCCGAACGCGTTCCATGACGCTTTGGACGAAGTTCTCGGACGAGGCCGTCCGCGATCGGGGCCACCCGGCCCGCAACCGGCGCCAAACCACTTTGTCTGTTTTGTTCGTTTCGTTCATGACGGTTCTCCCGCCTGTTGGACGACGGAGCCCCCCCCAAGGTGTCGCGCCGACGCGATCAACCGCCGCCGGGCGCGCCGCAGGCGGGCCTTGACCGAATCAAGGGAGACACCCGTGGCCGCCGCGATTTCATCGTAACGGAACCCCTGGCTCTCGCGCAGGATCAAAACGGTTCGATACTCTTCCGGAAGTTCCGCCAGGAGTTCCGCCAGCCCGCCCGGTTCGACGGGGGATTCCCTTAAGCGGCCCAACACCCCGTCGCCCTTTTCCAGCATCGCGTCCAGGGACTCCGCGGGACGGCGGCGGCGCGCTTTTTGGGAGTCGAGGCATTGGCGGTAGGCGATGCGATAGATCCAAGTGGCGAAGGACGACTCCCCCCGGAAATCGGCCAGGTGCCGGTAGGCCTTCAGGAAGCTTTCCTGGGCGGCGTCTTCGGCGTCGGAGGGGTCTTTCAAGAGGGAAGCGCAGAGGGCCCGCACCCGGGCCTCGTGGCGGCGCACCAGGGGGGCGAAAGCGTCGGGATCGCCGTCCAAAACGCGGCGCACATCGTCCCGGTCGGTGGAACTGAATGCGGCGCGGTCGGTGTTCATGGACGCCCGTTGGACGACCCGGCCGGATGGAAAGTGTCGGGGGTTACCGCGTCAATCGCAGAACGCACGTCAAACGAAAGTCGCAGGGCACCGAGGGGTCGGTGTGGGCGGGTTCCCGGCAGACCCGGTTTTCCTCGGCCGTGTCGCCGCCGCCCTGGTGCAGCGCCCGCGCCGCGTCGGTCACATCAAAGTGGCCGTTGCCGCAACGACCGGGGCAGGGGGCCGAAAAGTCGCAGGGGTCGGAGGGCGAAAAATTCCGGACGACGTCTTCGTAGGGTTCGTTTTGGGGGGAAAGAAAATGGAACTCCACGCGCAGGGCGGTGACCCCGGGGAAGCGCTCCCGCAGGGACGATTCGGGCTGTCGCCGCATTACTTTTTTTTCGTTTTTATTGGGGCCGGAGGGCCCGCGACGGCGTTTCTTGTAAAAAGTAGGCATGTTAGCGATTCCTTTCCCGGACAGGGCGATGGCGACCCCCGCCGGGTCGTCCGCGCGCTCCGCTGAAGGGCGGCCGCCGTTGGGTCGGGGCGGGGTGGCGGGGCGGGCTGTTGTATTGGAAGCCCGGCAGCACCGCCCGGGGAAAAACGACCCCGACAAAACGCTCGATGCTCTTGACCGCCGACTCCTCAAGGGGATCGACGAACATCATCGCGTCGCCCACGCCGTAAGCCCGGGCCGTGCGGCCCACGCGGTGGACGTAATCCTCCGGGGCGCGCGGCACGTCAAAATTGACCACGTGGCTGATGTTCTTGACGTCGATGCCCCGGGCGGCGATGTCCGTGGCGACTAAAATTTTCGTGCGGCCGTGGCGAAAATCCTCCATGGCGGCCTGCCGTTGATTTTGGGACCGGTTGGAGTGCAACCGGCCGGACCGATGGCCTTCCTCCGCCAACCGCTGGGCCACGCGGTCCGCGCCGTGCTTCGTCCGTGTAAAAACCAGGACGGAACGCATTTCCATGGACTTCAAAAGCGCCAACAAAAGGCCCGCCTTCTGGGACTGGATCACCGGGTAGACGATTTGGCTGATGCCCTCGGCCACCGTGGTGGGGCGGGCGATCTCGATGCGCAGGGGGTTCCGCGTCGCGAAGGCGGCGATCCGCTCGACCTCGCCGTGGAGGGTGGCGGAAAACAGCTGGGTCTGTCGCTCGGACGGCACCTGCCGCAGCACGTCCTTGATGTCCGGCAGGAATCCCATATCCAACATGCGGTCGGCCTCGTCCAGAACGAGTTGCTCGACCTTGTGAAGGCTGAAGTTGCGTTGATCCAGGTGGTCCAGCAAACGGCCCGGGGTCGCCACCAAAATCTGCGCCCCCCGGCGGACGTCCTGCACCTGGCCGTGGTGGCCCACGCCGCCGATCACCACCGCGGTTTTGAGGTTCGTAAAGCGCGCGCAATCGCGAAAACTCCGGTCCACCTGCACGGCCAGTTCGCGGGTGGGGACCAGCACCAGGGCCCGCAGGCCCTCCCCGGGTTTCGTCAGCAAATGTTGGAGGATCGGCAAGGCGAAGGCCGCCGTCTTGCCGCTTCCCGTCTGGGCGCACCCCAGCACGTCGCGGCCGGTCAGGGCCACGGGCAGGGATTTTTCTTGAATCGGTGTGGGTTGTTTGAACCCGAGCGCTTGAATGGCCCGAACCAAATCGGGATGAAGCCCAAACGATTGAAACGGCATAAAACTCCTTTGTTTTCGCGGATGACACCGACTATAGCACACGGGATCGAGAAAGGCACGAACCGTTTTAGGCGGCCGAGGCGATGGCTTGAAAAACCCGCTGTATTTGATCCCAACGGCGCAACGGCATCGTCACCGGGAACCACAGATCCAAGAGTTGGACCAGCGCGTTGCGGAAAAGGGCGCTGCGGGCGGAGCCCGCCACGAAGACCACGTCGGCGGTGGTCATCAGGCGCCCGTCGGTGTAGCGGGAAAGGTCCACGCGGTCGGCCACGAAGCTCTCCAGGTCGCCCAGGTCCCAAACCACCGACCCCGCCGACCGCCGCGGAATATCCGCCAGCGCCCGCACCCGGGGATGGGCGAATGTCTTGCGGGCCAGGGCTTCCCGCCCCTCGCTGTCGAGGGGAAGGAGGACGACCTCGGCGGGGGGCTGGGCGGAGGAGCCCAGCGCCCGTTCCACCGCCCCGTCCAGACGGGGCACCATCGAACGGGAGACGAACACAAACACGACCGGCCGACGGCCCGCGTCGCCGTCCCCGCCCGGGTGGACACCCGCGAACGGCCCGGCCAACGATCGCCCCATCAAGGCGAGGAGCCGGAGGCGTGGGATCCCCACCAGGCCCGCCATCGGCTTGAGCCCGGCGGCCGCCCAGGATTCGCCTCGGGAAAGCGGCTCGAACCGCAGGGGACGCCCCACCCCCAGATCGCTCGAGCGGGAAACAATGTTGGCGAGAATGGCCCGGTCGATGCCTGTTTCGGGCACTCCGAGCGGAAGCGGCGCGCCGCCCGCGGGGGGCGCCCGGAACGCGCGCGCCGCCCGCCGCGCCCACCGATGGAGGACGCTCGATCGCCCATGCCGCCAAAGGTCCCAGACCGCCCAGACCGCGGCGACCCCGACGGCAACGACCGGCGCGGACATCCCCAAAAGCAACCACAGCCCCCCTTCCCGCAGCGTGCCCCCCCTCCCCGGAGGGACCAAACGGTCCAGGGCCGCTTCGAATTGGGCGAAACGGGGGTTTCGGATGGCCGAGGACGGGGGTGTCCGCGCCAGGGCCGCCAACCGCTTGAAAAATAACGCGCGGCGCTTTTCCAATTCCCCTTCGCGGCTCATGTGAAGGGGCAGGGTGCCGTCATCGGCCGAAAGAAGATCCCCGTAGAGGGCCTCGACCTCGGCGGGGGTTGTCCCGTTGAACAGAATTTCGTGGGCGACGATCGATTCGCGCCGCCGTCGCAGGTCCTCGGGCGCAAATCCTCCCTCGGCCAGGCGCTCCCGGAAGTCACGGACCGCCGCGGCGAACGCAGCCCGGCGCTCCGCAGGGCTTTTCCCGGCCCACCCCTCGGCCCAGGTCCCCAGGGCGGCGCGGGCGATTTGATCGGTGTTCATATCGCCTTCGGACGCCGCGCGGCCCACCCCCAAAACGTTCAACAGGGCCGCGGTGTCCGAGTAATCCCCGTAAACGAGGACATCGGCCCCCGCCCTCCGCAACCGTTCGGCGTGGGCGGGGCCGGTCACGATCCCCACGGCCAGGGCCCCGTTTTGCCGCGCGGCGGCCATGTCCCCGGGACCGTCCCCGACCATGGCGACGCGACGGCCCTCCAATTTTTCCTCCGCCACTCGGTTCGCGATGACCGCCTCTTTGTGCCCTCCCCCGTGCACGCGCGAGAAGAGAGAAGCCACGGCCAACCCCTCCAGCACGCGGCGGCGGGTCCCGGCGTTTCCGCTCGTGGACACCTCCAAGTGAACCCCCGATTTGTGAAGCGCCTCCAAGAACGCCTTCAACCCGGGGATGACGGCCGCGGGAACCGCCCGCTCGATCATGGCTCGATTGACGGCGGACCGCACCACATTTTCGGACCAATTTTTTCCGCGGGGACTGTCCACCCGCGGCAGGTTGCGTTCCCGGGCGAACCGATCCAATTCCCGCTCCTGGTCCTCCAAGTTCATCCAATCCGTCTCGGCCAACACGGTCTGAATCTCCCGTACCTGGTGGGGCAGAGGGATGGGGGTTCCGTGGAGAAAGCGCGCCCAGAGCGTGGCTTTTAAATCGAACGGATACCCCCGCCACAGGGTGCCGTTCACATCAAAGAAACAAAGCGTGACCGCGGCGTCTTTCACCCGTTCGGGGTGGACGATCTCGACGGTGCCCGGCGCGGGTCCGGCGCGCGGGGGGGGAGCGCGAACGTCTTCGATCACCTCGGTCCGCCAGAGCCGGGCGTGGGCCGGGGACAGACCGGCCAACACGAACGACGGCGCCTCCCGGTCGATGGTGGTCACCGGAAAATACGGATCCCCGGCGTCGTGCCCTTCCACCTGTCCGCCGACGGCCTGGATCAGAGCCCCGGGGGCCACGATGTCCCAGGGCTTTAACCGGTCGCTGGCGAAAACCGCGAAATCGGACGGGACCCCCGGCACGTCGACGCCGACCCGCCGCAGGGCCAGGGCGGTCAACCAATAACCCGCGGACCCGGCGCGCTCGAACACTTCGCGGCATTTTTCTTTCGCCGCGGCGAGGTGGGGGTAGAACCGCCCGACGGCGGATTTTCCATGGGCCATGGCCGAAAGGCGGGACAAATCCAAAGGCGGGAGGGCGTTTTCCACGGGCGGACGCGCGCGCCCGTTCACGAAAAGCCCGGGGCGGTTTCGGCGGGCGGAAACGACCAAGGGTTTCCCGTCCGGCCCGAGGACCCGGGGGAGGGCCACCACCGCGACGACCGGGTCCCCTCGAAAGGTCAACGCGATGTGCACCGCGAACACCACCGAACCGCGCAAATAGGATTCGCTGCCGTCGAGGGGATCCACGTGCCACACATAGGGGGAAGCCGCGTTGGCCGCCGCGCGCTCGGCCAGCGCCGGATCCACGGACGCCAGGTCCTCTTCCACCACCACGCCGTGTTGGGGGAACGCGTGCAAAAGAGCCCCCACGATCATCCGGGTGGCGAACACGTCGGCGTCGCTCAACCAACTGCCGTCCTCTTTTTGGGCTTGGGATTGTCGGGCCGCGTTTTGGAAGGCGACGAGCCATTGGGACACGCTCCGAGCCACCGCCGCGGCGACCGATTCGCCGACCTCCGCCAAACGGGTGTTTTCATCAAGCGTCGGGGGGAGCGCGCCCGAGAGGTCGAACTCCCGACGCAGCGTCAACGCCGCCCCGGCGGGAACGCTGGGGCCGTCGAGGAAACCGGCGAATTCCACCCAAACCGCCTTCCCCTGGAAGGCGAAATCCATCGTGGCGCGCGCCATCCAATTTTCAAGCCGGTCCGAGGGGAGAGCGGGATACAGGGCGTGAATCGCCTCCTCCACCGCATCGACGTCGGGCGGGTTTTTCGTCCCCCCGGGCGCAAGCAGCGACCGGGTTTCCCGCAACCAGCGGGCAAAGGCCCACTCCAGCAACCAACGGCGGCCCTCCGGGGAGAGCGTCGGCCGGAAGACGCTTAACCGGCGGACCCAGTCCGAAAAGATGGAAAGATCTTGTGCCGTCGGATTGGGGAACGAAGCCAACAAGTGGTTTTGAAGTTCCGCCTCCAATTTCCCCGACGGCATTTCAAAATAGCGCTGGACATAGCCGTCCCCGTCCGGCGCCGGGGCCCACTCGAAAAGATCCTCTTGAAGTCCCAAGCGATGGGCCGCCCCCACCACAAAAACCGCCCGGGCGTCCGGGTCGAGGGGGGATTGACGGAGGTGGGCTTTTAAACGCTCGTTGCGAAGGAACGTCGCTTTCGCCAAAACCAAAAAAGTTTGCAAAGCGCGTTCCATCGCCCTATCCAGCGCGGGCTCTTTGGCTTTGGGGGAGATGGACCAGGGCCCCAGGGACCACGACGCGAAGGCAAGGAACACCGATTGGGCGATGAAAAAATCAACATCGGGGGCGAAGGGTTCGGCGACGAGTGTGATTCGCCGGCGGTTTTTAAATAGCCACTGCCGCCGTACTCTTCCGAAATCCCCCTCCGCGCCAACGGCCGCAAAGCCCGCCTCGTCCCCACGCTCGAGGGCCGCCGTCCGTTCCCCGAGCATTTTCACCGTCAAGGCGTTTTGAGGACCCCAGAGAGACACCCACCGGCGCATGCGGTCCGGCTCCCAGCGAAGGGAGTCCATGTCCACCGGGGCGACGCCCTCGCCTTTCGCGAACAACAGATTTTCGGCCACCTCGGGACTTCTTTGAAAAGCCTCCAACAATTCCTCTCGCGGGAAAACCGACCCGTATTCTTCGACAAAAAACAGGGGGTAGGGCAGGGCGTCCAGAACCGCGGCCGGGAAGTCCGCCTTGGTCTCGTGCCGAACCGGAATCGCGTAAACGGCCCCCCCGCGGGTGTCCGCCAGAAACCGCTCCAAACGGCCCAGCTCGTTGGAGATCGCGCGATGAATTTCACCCGCCCCGCGCCCCGCGTCGGGGGCAAGATAAATGACCAACCGGGACCGGTCCCGGGACAACTGGATCCCCGACCGGTGGCGGGATCGGAGGACAACACGGGGGGAAAGATGGCCCAACCGGGGCGCCAGGTCGGTGAAAGCCGCGCGAAGTCCCGCCTCGTCGTTCACCCGGGCCCGAAGGGCGGGATCCAACGAGATCCGGACATCCCCGGGCAAGGCCAACCGCGCCTCGGGATGCGCAAAGTTGTAAACCGCGTGGGCCAGAGTGAGCCCCGCTGAGAAGCCAACGCCCACGGAAACCGTCGCCAACGCCGTGAGGTTCAACAGGAACGGCAGGAGCCCCCGGGCCGCCCACTCCGCGCCCCAAAACGACAAGAGCGTTCCCGCCACCCCCAGACCGAACCCCGCCCCCAGGGTGGCCCCCGTGGGAAGCCAACGGGTCAAGCCCATCGCCCGTTGCCGGAAAATCCAAACCGCGCGCTCGTTCACCTTTTCCGGATCGGTGCCGCGAACCACGACGGGGTGGACGCGGAGGAAATCAAAAAACGCCGCCCGATTGAAAAGGGCGCGGACGGTTTGGGGCCACTCGCGCAAGGGTTTCCAAAAGACGTCGCGCGCGTGCCCCGCCGCCCGCTGACGGAAAGAGGGTTTCCCGCGGGCGTCGTAAAACACGTGCACGTTCACGCTCTCGCCGTTGGCGAACTCCGCGTGCAGGTGCGGAATCAAGTCCCCTTCCATCCGCACCGTTTTGATCGGGACGAGGCCCTCGTAAAGGGCGTTCAGCGCGCCCGCCGGATCGGGGTCCAGGGCGGCGGCGTAAAAGGGGGCCTCGGCTTTTCCCGCGGCGGGGGGCGGCGCGAGAAAAAGCTTTTCCCCGGCGGCGATCCGCTCCAGGGGCAATTTCTCCTGGGCGAAGATCGACAGGGCGGCTTCCCCCGAAGCCGTGGCCACGGTTTCCACCCGGGGCACGAAACGCACCACCGTGAGGCCCGCGTTTTCAAGGGCGGCCGTCAGCCCGTCCCCGTGGAACCCCCCCGCCACCAACAGGGTCAAACGGGCGCGGCGTTCCTGGACCCCCGCGATGACGCGGGCCGCCATGGCGTGATCCCGGGCCTCCGCGTTCCGGTAGAAATCCATGAAGGGATTAAAGTCGTCCGCGCGGGCGACGGCTTTGTGTTCTTCCCAATCGACGGGCGTGAGGGCGAAATCCACCAGGCGCAAATCCCGGGCGATGCGCCGGTCCTCCTCGAGCCAGGCCTTTTCAAACTCCGTCCGGCCCCACCGGACGCGGACATCTTTTTCCACCCGGCGCAGGGCCCGTTGGAGATCCGATCCGCTTATTCGGCCCGCCCGAACGACGTACTCCACGTACCGGTCAAAGTCCGGCGAAAGAGTCCCCCCCTTTTTCACCAGCCAACGGCGCAGGGTTCCGTAAAAACGGTCGTGGGGCAAGCGCCCCGATCGAAACGCCACGCTGTCGTTCAAAAGCTGTTCTTTCTCCGACGGCGTCAAGCGTTCCGTCAGTTCCGACAACACCCGCGCCCGCTCCGCCTCAACGCCGGGAAAATCCAGGGCGCTTTCCATTTCCAACACCCGAACGAATTCCCGGAAAGCGGGCGGGAGGTCCTCGACGGGCAACAGGGCCGCCAACGCGCGCGCGTGGGTTCCGAGCGACGCCGTTCCGTCCTCAACGGCTTGCGTCGAATGGACGAAACGCCGCAAGGCCGGATTGAGTTGGGCGATTCCCTCCCGGTGCGCCGTCCTTTGGCGGATCAGATCCTTTCGAAGTCCGGGCGCCCTGTCCCGGGCGCGCCGGTAGGCGTCGACGTTGGCCGCGTGCAAAGAGAGGCTGTCCACCCCGTCGACAGGGGAAGAAGCGGCCGTCGACACGAGGACGGCGTGAACCGGTCCGGACAGGCGGTGGTTCGCCAACAGGAAATCCGCGACGTTCAGGACCACGTCCCGCCGGGGGTAGGAACGCCATCGATCGAAGCGGACGGGGCCGGCGGCGCCTTCCAGGGCCACCCAGTCCAAACGGCCGGTTTCCGTCAAGCGGTGGAGGAGTTTGCCGATGTTCCGTTGGGCGCCCTCGTTTTGATGGAGATCTTGAACCAAGAGGACGACGGGGCGGTCCGCGCGCGTTTTCGGTGATACCGATTGAACGGTTCCCAGGTCCGGGGTGAGGACGGCAAACGGTCCGTCTGAAAAATCCGGGGCGCCGTGGGGCCAGGGGGAGCCCGGGGCCGCGGGGCCGGGCCGGAGGGGAGGGAGGGCAAACCGGACGGAAAGGGAGGCCTCCCCCCGACCGGTGCTTCGCGCCAACAGGGCCGCGTGTTTTTCCCGGCCCGCCCGTCGCCTTTCCGCCCAAAAGGCGGATTCGGCCGAATGCGCCGCGGCCACATTGACAAGGGCGTAGACACCCGTTAAGAAAGCGCGGCCCAGGGAAAGGTTCACGAACCAATCATAACCGCCGTCGGTCGAGGAACTTATTAAGCGTTTGTAAACATTTTGTAAACACCCATTCATTTTGCGGCGCGTCCCGTCCTTGACAAAGCGGGGTTTCGCCTTATTCTTAGGGAGGCCGCGACCGACGCGCGCCACGGAGCCCCGTGACCAACGACGCCGAATACATCAAGGAATTTGTCCTCGAAGGGCACGAAAACCTCGACCGCATCGAAGCGCTGTTGCTGCTTCTGGAAAAAGACCCGCGTTCCCCCGAGACGCTGGCCGATGTGTTCCGGGCCTTCCACACCATCAAAGGCACGAGTCGGATGTTCGATTTTCGACGCGTGGAAAAACTTTCCCACGCGGCGGAGGATTTGCTGAGCCGCCTTCGGGACGGGCAAGCCGTTTTATCGACCGACAACGTGAACTGGCTGCTCCGCGTCGTGGGAACGCTCCGTCAGCGTTTGGCCGGGATCGAGAAAGCCGGCGCCGAGGAACCGGGCGAAGACGACCCTGTTTTTTTAAACACCCCCGCCCCCCCGACCGATCCGGGGCCGACGTCCGGCATCGCCGAAAACACGCTGCGCGTGAACGTCACCGTGCTGGATCGGTTGATGGCGGAGGTCGGGGAATTGGTTCTCACCCGCAACCGTGTTTTGCAATGGTCGACCGGCCGGGGCGACCCCGAAATCGCCCTCCGGTCCCAACAGCTCAACGGGATCACCACCGAAATTCAGCACCAGGTGATGCAAATGCGCCTGCAACCGATCGGGCAAGCCTGGAACAAGGTCCCGCGTCTCGTTCGGGATTTGTGCGCCCATTTGGGCAAGAAGGCGCGGGTCGTGATGGAAGGGGCCGATACGGAATTGGACAAATCCATTTTGGAGGCGATCCGGGATCCGTTGACCCACTTGGTTCGCAACGCGCTCGACCACGGGATCGAACCCCCCGACCTCCGCGCCCGGTTGGGGAAACCGGCGGAGGGCACCGTGTCCCTTCGGGCGGAGCACGAGAGCGGTTGGGTTCTTCTGGAAATCACCGACGACGGCGCGGGCATCGATCCGGCTCGCCTGCGGGAACGCGCCATCCAAAAAGGCCTTCATTCGGCCGAGGAAGCCGGCCGCCTGGAGGACCGGGACGCCGTGGCTCTCGTTTTTCGTTCGGGTTTCTCCACCGCCGAAAAAGTCACGGAGGTGTCCGGCCGCGGCATCGGATTGGACGTGGTCAAAGACAACATCGAAAAAGTCGGCGGGGCCATCGAAATCCTTTCCGCCCCCGGGCGGGGAACAACGTTTCAAATTCGGATTCCCTTGACCTTGTCCATTGTTCCGACCTTGATTGTGAGCGACGGCCAAACCGATTTCGCCATCCCCCAAACCCACGTGATCGAATTGGTCCGGCTCGGCGGGGAACGCGCCGCTCATGTCGAATGGATGGAGGACGCCGCTGTCTTTCGCTTGCGCGGACGCTTGTTGCCCTTGGTGTTTCTGCGTCAAGCCCTCCGCCGCGAACCGCCCCCCCGTTCCGCCTCGACCGCCCAAACCCTGGTGGTGTTGCGGGCCGGGGCCCGCCCCTTCGGGCTGGTGGTGCACCGGGCCAAGGACACCGAAGAAATCGTGGAAAAGCCCCTTGGCCGGCATTTCAAGGGCCTCCCTTTTTACGAGGGCGCCTCCATTCTGGGGGACGGACGGGTCGTCCCGATCCTGGATGTGATGGGGCTCGCGGAGTCCGCCCACGTCATCTCGGCCTTGGAACGCACCCACCGCCTGGCCCCGGCCGCCGCGCCCGCGCCCCCGGCCGAAAAACGGGAGGTCCTGCTCCTCGTCGCCGGCGTGGACGACAGCCGCGCGGCGATCCCCCTGGATCGGGTCGACCGCGTGGAAGAAATTTCGACGGCGGCCATCGAACGCGTGGGCGGCCGGGAGATGATCCAATACCGGGGCGAATTGTTGCCCCTCCACCGCCTTTCCAACCTTTTGAAAGAGCGCCGGGTTCGCCCGCGATCCACCCCCGCTTCGGAACCGATGGAGGCGTTGCCGGTGGTGGTCTGCCGCGACGCGCGAAACCGCCGGGGCCTCGTGGTGCACCGCATTCTCGAAATGGTGGACACCGCCCCGGGGGACCGTCGTCCGGGAAGCCGCCACGGCGTCGCCGGCACGATCATCGCGCGGGGGCGCATCACCGAGATCCTGGATTTGGACGTTTTGTTCGAACCGCTCCCGTCCTCCGGAGGGCCGTCTTGAAACACCGCTGCGGGTTTTATATCGGCGACTTCTTTTTCTCGGTTCCCCTTGAATCGGTTCGGGAAGTCTTGAAAAAAGCCGTGGTCGCCCCTGTTCCGGGGACCCCGCCCACCGTGGCCGGCCTGCTGAACCTGCGGGGCGCCATCGTCACGGTCCTCGACATCCGGTCCCGCCTGGGCCTTGCCCCGAAGCCCTCCGCCGAACCCGGCGCCTTGCTTTTGCTGGACGACGGCGACGAATCCGTGGGGTTGAGCATCGACCGCGTGGGGGACGTGGTCGGGGTGGAGGAAGGGAGCTTCGAACCCCTTCCCGAAACCCTGCGCGGGCCGGCGCGGAGCTTGATCCAGGGGGCTTACAAACTGCCGGATCGCCTGATGTTGGCCTTGGATTTGGACGCCGTGCTCGAAGCGGAACGTTCGATGGCGGAGGGATCGGGAAAGTGAACGAAAGCGAATTCGAGTACATGCGCGCCTTGTTCCACACGGAGACGGGCATTCTCATGGACCCCGGGAAGGCGTACCTGGTGGAGTTGCGCCTGCGCTCGCTCGCGGAGCAGGCGGGGTTTTCATCGGCCAGCCTTTTTCTTCAACATTTGAAGGCGCGCCCCACCATCGGCCTGCATCGGCAGGCCGTCGAAGCGCTGCTGATCCACGAGACCCGCTTTTTCCGCGACGAGCCCGTTTTCGAATTGTTCCGTTCCCTCTTGCCCGGCCTTGTCGAGCGGGCGAGCCGGACGGGAACCCCCCTGGGGGTGTGGTCGGCCGCCTGTTCGACCGGCCAGGAGGCCTACACGCTGGCCTTCCTCCTCCGCGCGACATTGTCCGAAGAAACGCGCTTCCGGCTTTTGGCCACGGACGTCTCGGAGGAAGCCCTCGCCCGGGCCCGCGGCGGCGCCTACTCCCTTTTTGAAATCGGTCGGGGACTCCCGGACGACATCAAAAACCGCTTTTTTACCATTCACGAGGATGAGGCGCTGATCGCCGAGGACATTCGAAAGGCGATCGATTTCCGCAAACTCAATCTCGCCGGGGAATGGCCGCCCCTTTCCCCCATGGACGTCGTGTTCCTTCGCAACGTGCTGATTTATTTCGAACCGGCGTTGAAAAAAAACATCTTGAACAACGTCCACCGGGTTCTTCGCCCGGGCGGCTACCTGTTCCTCGGAAACCCCGAGGCGGCGCTTTTTGACGACCCGCGGTTTCGACCGGTGGAAACCAAGGGCGCCTGTTGTTTTCAATCCATCGATCCCACAACGGAAGGGAGGACAACCGCCCCATGCGCGTCCTGATTGCCGACGACAGCCGTGTGATGCGAAAACTCATTCTCAAAAGCCTCAAAGAAAACGGTTTCTCCATCGAGGATTGCGTGGAGGCCGAAAACGGGGAGGACGCCTGGTCCAAAATCCAGGCGGCGCCCTTCGATTTGGCCATTCTCGACATCCACATGCCGCGGCTGAACGGAGAAGCCCTCCTGACCCGGGTTCGGGCGGAGCCCTCCCACCGCGATCTGCCCATCGTGATCGTGTCGAGCGAATCCAGCGCGGCGCGCCTGGAAAGCCTGCTGGACCAACGGGCCGGCTTCATCCACAAACCCTGGACCGATGAGGATTTCCACACCCAGGTGCAACGGGCCCTGGACCCCCGCCGTGACCGCCGCTGACGACAGCCTCAACGCCGCCGCCCGCGAATGCCTGGGGCGCCTTTTCGATTTGTTTCCGACGGGCGCGTCCCCCGCGACCGCGGACATCCCGTGGGAACGCGGGGTGATCGTTGGATTCCACGGGGACAAGACCGGCCATTTCCGATTGGATTTTTACGGGGGCGCCCACGGCGACCTGATCGCCCGGTGGGTCGGCGGCCCCGTGGAGGCCGTCGACGGCAACGACGTGGCCGGCGAATTGGCCAACATCCTTTGTTGCCACGTTCTGCCCAATCTTTTCACCGCCCGCGCTCTGTTCCGTGTCGAAAGCCCGCGCGCCCACAACGCCCCGCCAACGGAGGGGGCGGCCCCCCTGGCGGTCACCCGCGTGGCGATGCCCACGGGCTGGATCGAGGCGCGCGTGATGGTGGACCCCGCGTGAAAAAACGGCGGGTCCTTCTGGCCGACGACTCCGCGGTATTCCGTCGATTTCTTTACGCCCTGTTGGTGGCGGACCCCCGCGTCGAAATCGTGGGGGAAGCCCGGGACGGCCGCCAGGCCATTGAAATGGCGCGGGACACGCGCCCCGACGTTTTGACGCTGGACGTCGACATGCCCGTGATGGGCGGAATCGAGGTTTTGGACGCCCTCCTGGCGTTTGATCCCCGTCCGGCGGTGATCATGGTCAGCCGTCTCACCGACGCGGATTCTCGCACGACCCTGGCCGCGCTGTGCCGGGGGGCCGCGGATTTTGTCCTCAAGCCGGCCGATCTCGATCGGGAGGAGGAACAGCGCGCTTTCGGGGAGGCGTTGCGCGCCAAAATTCACGCTCTGGCCGGACCTCCCCCCAGCGGCGAGCGCCTCCCCCCGCCGGCGCGCCCCCCCGGGGAACGGAAGGGCGGCCCCCCCCGGGCCGTTTTGATCGGCGCGTCCACCGGGGGGCCCAACGCCCTCTCCGTCTTGTTGCGCGGGTTGCGCGCGGACTTTCCCCTCCCCCTTCTCATCGTTCAACACATGCCGCCGGTTTTCACCGGCCTCTTGGCCGAACGGTTGTCCGCCGAATGCCCCCTGCGCGTGCGGGAGGCGCGCGAGGGGGTTGTGCCCCGCCCCGGCGAAGCGTGGATCGCCCCGGGCGATCGGCACCTCGCTGTGGCCGGGGGGGAGGCGCGCTGGTTCCTGCACCTGACCGAGGATCCGCCCGAAAACTTTTGCCGTCCGTCGGTCGACGTTCTTTTCCGTTCCGCGGCCAAAACCTGGGGCGGTCGCGCCCTCGGGGTGATCCTCACCGGCATGGGCCAGGACGGCGCCCTCGGTTGCGAAGCCTTGCGGGGGGCCGGCGGCGCGATTTTGGCTCAGGATCCGTCAAGTTCCCTTATCTGGGGGATGCCCGGAGCGGTGGTGCGGGCCGGTTGGGCGAACGAAGTGGTTCCCTTGGACCGAATGGCCAACCGACTCCAGACCTGGGCGACGTCGGCCCCGGGCGAATCCCGTGGCCTCTGATCCGGAATTGATCGAGCTTTTTTTTGCGGAAACGGCGACCAACACGGCGGTGGCCCAACAGGCCCTCGCGCCGGGTCGATCGGCGCCTCCCTCCCCGGGGGAGATCGCGACGGTGGCCCGGGCTTTCCACACGCTCGCCGGGACCGCGGGACTCCTCGGGCATTCGGAGTGGGGGCGGTTGGCCGCGGCCGCCGAACCCCTGGCGCGCCGTTGGATGGAAACGGGCCGCGTTCCTTCCGACGTCGCGGCGTTGCTTCAAAAATCTCTGGAGGCGATTGCGGGATTTGCGAAACGCCGGTCCGGTTTGCCACCCCCGGCCTTAAAGGAAAGCCTGGGGAAGGCCCCTTGAACAGGCGCGCCCTTAAAACACGTCGGCGAGATTAAGGACGGCTTCGGAAAATTTGGCCCCTTGGGCCGCGGCCGCGCCCCTGTTGATGCGAATCCGCGGTTTCCCGTCGGCGACCCCGATGGAGACGGACGCCCCCCGGCGGGCGTCCCCGGGCTCGCTGCCGAAGCAACGGATTTTCCGGGTCCGCGCCGTTTCAAAAACGGCCTGCGCCGATGCGTCGTTGAGGGCGCAAAGAAAGTAAATGTCCGGGATCGGTTTGTCTTTGATTTCGTCCACCCTCACCACTTCCGTTTCCACACCGCGCCCGCCGACCGCCAGAGCCGCCGCCCCACGCGCCAATTCGGACACTTCGGTTTTTAACCACGCCGAGTCGGCCCCGGCCGGGTCGAACACGATTTGGACACGAATTCGGTTGCGGGACTGGAGGGAATCGTCCTGGGCGAAAATTTTCGTCAAGAGGGCCAACTGCAGTTTGGAGGGAACCCGGGCCGGCGCCGCGAAGGCGCCCCAGGCCGACAAAAGCAACAACCCCAACGCCGCCCTCCGCCCCAGAGGACGGAACGCGGTGGGTTTTTCAGTGCCGACGGCCCCCCCTCCGTTTTCCCTCATCCGATGAACCTCTGCAACTGGTCGATGTGATCTTGGATTTCCTTTTGCGTCACTTGGGTGTCTTCGGTTTGCGCGAAAGTGTTCCGCGCCATTTGGGCGACCCCCGTGATGCTTTGGGCGATTTGGGAGCTGGACCGCGCCGTTTCGGCCGCGCTGACGCCGATCTCCTTGGTGATCGCGGATTGTTCCTCCATGGCCCCGGCGATGTTGCCCTGGTAGGTGTTGATTTTCTTGATGATGTCGCCGATGGCCTCGATGGCCTTGACCGCGCTGGTCGTGTCCCCTTGAATCGTCTCGACCTTGTGGCGAATTTCTTCGGTGGCCTTGGCCGTTTCTTTGGCCAAGTCCTTGACTTCCCCGGCCACCACCCCGAACCCCTTGCCCGCCTCGCCGGCCCGGGCGGCCTCGATGGTCGCGTTCAAGGCCAGCAAATTGGTTTGCTCGGCGATCCGGTCGATCACTTGAATGATTTGACCGATGTCCCCGCTGGACTCCCCCAGGCGGGTGACCGTCCGGGTCGTGGCCTCGGCGATGCGGACCGCCTCGGTCGCCACGCGGGCCGCCTCGTGGGCGTTGTGGGCCACGTCCTCGACGCTGGTGGCCAGTTCCTGGACCCCGGCCGCCACCAATTGATTGCTCCGGCTGGCCTGCTCCGCCGCGGCGGAAACGCCGTTGGAGTGGCTCATGGTTTCCTTGGCGTTGTGGCGGGCCACTTCGAGCTTTTGGGGCAGGACGACCGTGGACAATTGCTGGACCACACGCATCGCGCGGGTCAAGTCCCGCGTGACGCGGCGACCCGCCCAGGCCGACAGGGCGAGCAAACCCACGAGCGAGACGAAACAAAAAGTGTAAGTCAGCGCCCGCAATCCCCGGCCGCGGGCGAAAACCCCTCTCTCCACGTCCACCAATTCGGCTTCGATCAAGGGCGCCAAAGGTCGCATCAGAGATTGCAGACGCTGATGGCTGTCAAGGAAGACGTCGTAATTGGCGCGCGCTTTGGAAAGGTGCGTGGCGGCGAGCGCCATTGTTTCGCGGGTTTTACCGGCGAAATCCTCCAACGCGGGCGTGAGCCGGGCGAACCCATCCCGGGTTTCCGGCCGCGCGTAGGGAACCTGGGCGGCCACGGTTACGTGGCGAAGTGTTTCCTCGAGCGTGTTTTTGATGTTTTCCCGTCGGACCGGCTCGTCCTCCGTCAGATCGCCGGACAACAGCGTCAGGAGGTTTTCCCTCACCGCTTCGCGGGCCGTGCCGGCGTCGATGATCTTCTGGAGGGCTTTGTTCATCCGCGCGAGGTCCCGCGTGCCTTGGTGGGCCAAGGACACGGCGATCAAGCTGAACGCGCTGAGCGCAATGGAAAAAACCACCCCGGTGACGGAGATGATGTGGAGCCGTTTGGAAACCGTCAGTGTTTTCATGTTGTGATTCGACGATGCGGGCCGACGTCCCGGCCGTCTCCACCATACGCCCGCGACGGTCTTTTGTCAATGGGCAATTGGCCCCCCACCCTTGCGCCCGTGGCGTTTATCACCTATAAATGAAAAGCACGAAAACGACCACCCCCCGGGAGGCTTTGAATGACGTCCATCCCCACCTTGCTACGACGGTCCCGAACTTTGTCGGCCCTCCTTTTCAGTGCCGCTTTCCCCGCGGCCGCGGAAGTGGACGTGTTTTCCCTCGATTTGGAACAGTTGCTCAAAACGGACATCACCGTGACTTCCGTTTCCAACAAAGAAGAATCCCTCGGCCGGGCCGCCGCCGCCATCCACGTTTTGACCGCCGAGGAAATCCGCCAATCGGGGGCCCGGTCCGTGCCGGACCTGTTGCGGTTGGTCCCCGGCCTCTACGTGGCCCAAATCGACGGGGGCGGTTGGGCGGTGAGCGCCCGTGGTTTCGCCGACCGCTACAACAACAAGATGCTCGTGCTGCGCGATGGCCGAAGCCTCTACAGCCCGTTTTTCGCGGGGACCTATTGGGACCTCCAGGACACGCTCATCGATGACATCGAGCGGATCGAAGTGATCCGGGGACCGGGCGGCACCATTTGGGGCGCCAACGCCGTGAACGGGGTGATCAACATCGTCACGAAATCCGCCCATCAAACCCAAGGCGGATTTTTACAGGCGGGGGGCGGCACTTTCGAGCAATCCCACGGGGCGTTGCGTTGGGGGGGCAAAGCGGCCGGCGGTGCCCTGCGCGTGTACGGCCAGGGGGCCGCGTTCAACAACACCGTGGACAACGACGGGGAAGACCGCAACGACGCGCGCCGCGCCTACCGCGGTGGAATGCGTTTCGACAGATCCTCCGAGGACGGGTCCGTGATGGCCCAAGCCGAAATCTACAACCACCCCGCCCGGAACACCTACCGTGTGGCCGAATTGGCGCCGGGAGGGGTCACCCTGTGGCAGGATGATTTTGTGTCCCGGGGCGGGCACGCCTTGGTCGACGCCCAGCGAAGAATCGGCGCCCGGAATCGGCTGGGTCTTCGGGTGTATTACGACCGGGCCGAACGCACGCAGTCCTACATCCAACCCACCTACGACACCCTGGACGCCCAAACCCAACACACCTACGACGGGGACCGGCACGGGGTGGTGTGGGGCGCGGGGTTCCGTTGGTGGCAGGACCATTCCCTCGGCTCAACGGTGGGCACCGCCGATCAACCTTCCCACACGCACCGCACCTACAGCGCTTTTCTGCAGGATGAAATAAAAATTGTGCCCCGACGCTGGTCCGTCACCGCGGGGTCAAAACTGGAATGGAATGATTTCACCGGCACCGAAATCCAACCCCGCTTGAACACCGCCCTGTCATTGAACGACGACCACACCGTTTGGGGCGCTGTGTCCCGGGCGGTGCGGACACCCTCCCAGGTGGAAGACACCGGCGCCTTCCGCTATCTGCTCGTCGCCACGTTCCCCGCCACGGTCTTCGGGGTGATCCGGGGGGACTCGGAATTGAAGGCGGAAACTCTTATGGCCTATGAAGTGGGCTACCGGGGCCGCCCCGACGTTCCCCCGGTAAACCAGGCCAAACGCAATTGGGATTCCTAGGTGCTAGTATAGACCAAATGGAGGCCCAAAAATGGCTCGGAAGCGATACACCGAAGAGCAGATCGTAGCGATTCTGAAGGAAGCGGCGGCGGGCGCGAAGACAGACGATATTTGCCGGCAGTACGGGGTCAACCGCAATACGTTCTACGCGTGGCGGACGAAATTCACCGGGATGACGGTCCCGGACGTGAGGAAACTCCGATCCCTTGAGGATGAGAATCTGAAGCTCAAGCGGAAAATCGGGGAATTGACGATGGACCTGGACGCGGCAAAGGAGCTGCTCTCAAAAAACTGGTAAGGCCCAAGGCAAGGCGTGCGGCGGCGAAACACGCGGTGGAAGTCTTGGGCCTGACGGGAAGACGAGCGTGCCGGTTGACGCGATTGTGCCGAGCGACGTGGCAATATGTGCCGAGCCTGAATCGGCTGAAAACGTGGCGCTTCGCGCGCGGATACGGGAACTGGCGGCGCAGAGGCGGCGGTTCGGAGCGCCGCGGATATGGCTCATGCTGGATCGGCAGGGTTGGAAGGTCAACCATAAGCGGGTGCATCGGATTTACGTCGAAGAACGGCTCTCTTTGAGGTTGAAAAGGCGCAAGAAGCAAGCGGCGGTGGTTCGTGTGCCTTTGGCGAAACCGACCGGGCCAAATCAGGCGTGGTCGATGGACTTCGTATGGGACATGCTGAGAAACGGAAGACGGGTGAAGATGCTGACGGTGGTGGACGATTTTACCCGGGAGTGCCTGGCCATCGAGGTTGACTTTGGGATCAATGGCCGCCGGGTGGCGCAAACGCTGGAAGGGTTGATGGAATCCCGGAAGGTCGGCGGGATTCGCTGCGACAACGGCCCCGAATTTACGGGCAACGCGCTGGACGGTTGGGCTTACGAAAGGGCGTGCGGTTGGACTTCATCCGTCCGGGCAAGCCGAACGAGAATGCCTTCATCGAAAGTTTCAACGGGCGGTTACGGAGGAGTGCCTTAACGATAACCAGTTCTTGACAATGGTCGAGGCGCAGACGGTCATCGAGGCGTGGAGAAAAGATTACAATGAGAAACGGCCGCATGGCTCGCTGAATGGGCTCACGCCCAGCGAGTTTGCAGAGAAGCACAAGACGGATTCAGCACCCGAGAAATACCAATTGCCAATGGCCTGAAAAGCGGGGGAACGTCGGCCCCACGCCACGGACCGGGCTGGACATCGTGGGCTTTTACAATCGCTACGAACGGCTGATCAACATCGACCGCACCGCGCCCTTGACCTTCGCCCCCCTGGAAAAACCCCTGCCCTGGACCAACAGCGACCCCGGTTGCGTTTACGGCGGCGAGGCGAGCGGGCGATGGAACCCGAGCCGGGTGTGGACGTTGTCGTCAGCCTACTCCTTTTACCAGGAGCATCTTCGCACCGCCGACCGGTTCGAAGCCTCCTACCCCAAACACATGGGGCGCCTGCAATCTTATTGGGACATGACACCCACGCTGGGTATGACGAACACCGCGCTTTATTATTCGACCATCGATTTAAAACACGCCGATCGGGCCTTCCGCATCGACGCCTATTGGCGGGTCGATCTGGCTTTGAGTTGGCGGCCCGCCCCCACCGTCGAATTCCTTGTGGCCGGACGGAACCTGCTTGATCCCCGCCACCCCGAATACGGCACCATCATCTTCGACGCCGCCGGCCAGGTTCCCCGTTCCGTTTACGCCCAGGTCACCCTAAAAACGCGCTGAGGTCCCTCCCCCCCCAAAAAAACGAAACCCAACGGCGTCGCCGTCGGGTCATGGTTTCGTTTCTGGCCGTGAGGTTGAGAGCGTTCTGGACCGTGCGCCCACCGCCCCCGGGAAAGGCCCTTGGATTCACCAACGGGGCCCGGGGCGTCGTGCGGGCCACAAGGCCCCGGGACAAATGGCGAGATATTTGAAATCCCGCGAAATAAGGCCCGACTTCTCTTCCCAAATATAACACATAGCTACTGGGGAACCTATCGTCAAACCGGGCAATACTACCTCCGCCCTTCTAAATTGTCGGTTGATGATGAACTCACGACCATATAGCGCCCCTTGGGTTGCCGTTCCCCTCGCCCGCGTGCGGGAGAGGGTGCCCCGGACGGGGCCGGAGAGGGCGGACGTTTCCCTCGCCCCTTGGGAGAGGGTGGCCGAAGGCCGGGTGAGGGGCCGAATTTTCCGTCGGGAATTCATCCTTCACCTTTCAATAATGAATTTGTGACGGTTATACCCGCCGCCTTCCAGCGCGGGACACACCGCGCCGCGTCGTCTTCGCTGATCACCATGACGAGAAGGGACGGCGTTCCGCGCCTCGCGTTCCCGTCGGTCACATCGCCGCATCGTCGTCACTGGCGAAGTGTGACGAGAGGATGGACAACGCCGCCGCGTCCCGTTGTCCATCCGACATCCCGCCGCGTCGTCGTCCCTGAGTGGCGGCGTCATCGTTGGCGGGGACAGCACCCGCCGCCATGTCACGGCGGGAAGGAATCCACAGCCACACGCCGACATGATCCCGCCGCCCGTCCTCGTCGTCCCGCCGGATGGATGGACACCGCCGCCGGGCTTCGTCTTTGTCCCGGCCGGAGGGATAACGGCCCCGGCTGTCGTCCCCTGGAAAACCGGAAGCCACCGCCGCCGGGAGAAAACCCCCGCCCTGTTTCGTGAATCGGGGACCGGGGATCGTGATCCGGCCGCGTGGGGATGATCCCGCCCGGTGTCGTTTTCCCGACGGATGGACGCCGCCCGCCGCGAAAACCAGAAGAAGCCACCCCCCGGAAGAAGCGAGTCCCGCGCCCGGAAAGAAAACCCGGGCGCTTGAACATGGCCGGGGAAAAGGCGGGGCGACCGTGGCGCTCCGCCGGAAAACCCCGGCGCTGTGTCGCTGGCGGGGGAAGGGGATCATCGCCCGGGCGCTCGGACAGAAACCCCCGCCCTGTGTCGTCCGGGGAGAGACGGGGGCGCGGCCCGGCCCGGCACGAGAGCGTGCGCCGGTCCAGGCCGCTCGGTCGTCGCTGACGGTTAAACGTCCGGTCCGGCGGAGTGACGGCACCCGCTCCGGCCTTCGGAGAAAAACCGCACCGGCCGCCGCCACGAAAAACGGGCGGCGTCGGCCGGTGCCCCGCTTCCCTCGCCGCGTCGGCGGCAGAGAACGCCGCCGCCGCACCTCGGCCCGCTGTGCTGGCGGACGGACGCCCGGCGCGCCGCACGAAAAACTTGCGCGGCGCACCTCCTCGGGGCGACTGTTTCGTTTCCGCTCCGGTCTTCGGCCAAACCAAACCACCCCCCGCAGAGTGTCGCCCTCCCGGACTTGACCCGCCGTCGCCCGGTGCAGGTCACGCCCCCGCCCGCCGTTGGCGGGCCCGCTGTCCGGGCCGGGGGGCCGGGTCGTTGGCCGGTGGCCTTTTGGGGGGGCGCGCGCAAACCTAAAATCGAAAAGGTTGCGGCCCCCCGGCCCGGCCATCGGTGTCGGGGCTGAAAAACGCCCCGCCAGGGGGCGTTTAGTTGTGCCTGTCAGGCACTATTTGTCCGGTGTTTTTGCCCCTGTCTTCCAGGTGGGTTTCTCTTCACGGCTCCCAAAAGGTGCGGCCCAACCCGCCGGAGCCATGTGCCAAACTCAGCCGGGGGGGGGCGTGGAATACCCTGGGGGGGTATTTCGTCTGGAGGGAGGGGTTCGCTTCACAACAAAATCAGAAGTGGTTCCCATCGCAAGCTCGGAGCTATATGCGGTGGTCTAAACGCGCCCCCTCCCCCCGGGCTTTGCTCCGTAGTTCCGTCGGTGGGTTTGGGTTCGTCTCATCCGCTTTCGTCCGTCTCCGCTCCGTCACCAACGGCCCGGCCAGGTGCGCGGCAAAAACCGCCGCGCACGGGGCGGGGGCGCAGCCCACCGGGGGGCAACCCCCCTCCCCCGCGCCCACCCCACGACAATCCCGGCCAGAGGCCGCGCGCAAAATTCGCGCGTCCCGCCCTCGACGCGCCCGGCCTGTCGGCCTTGGGCGCATCCAGGCGCGGAAACCCTGCGCCGGAGCGCCGCGTCTCGTGGCTTCACCCCGCCCGAGTCCCGGCCGAACCTCTCGCCGGGGAAACCCACCCCGGCCTCGCGGAGCTCGCCCGTCCGGCTCACCCTCGCGCCTTCAGCGCGCCGGCCTCGCCGCCCGCGCCAACCCCGCGCGACGGCCAAAAAACAAGACGCCGGTGGGGAAACCCTCTCCTCACCGGCGTCCACCCCTGATTTTCTCCGGGCTCTCGCCCGAAAATCAGAAACCCGAAACCGCTCTCGCCAACCCCCGGTTGATAAGCTCCTGGTTCAGCCAGTTCCCGTCGGTAAAAACTTTCTCCCGCTCCATCTCCGGGTCCAAGGTATAGAACACATGCGCCACGTACCGCCCGTGAGCGTCCACCTTCCCCGTCCGAATGACCACCCTCTTGGCCTTCGCCAGTTGGCTCAGGACATACTCTTGGGCCTCCGGCCCGCCGTCCTCGCCCAACGCCGGGGCGTCCAAACAGGCCAGCCGGAGCCGCTGTTCCTTCCAGACCTCAAACCCAAGGTCGGCCATCACAAGCAGAGTGTCCCCGTCCACAACCCGCAGAATGGTGGCGACATAGGTAAAGGGTCCGCCCGTCGGGCGCGTCAACTTCTTTCCGCCCTTCCCCGACGGGGTGACGGCGCTATCGTCCCGGACAGCCTCCACAAGTTTTTCGTAGCTCCAATGTTCTTTCTCCACCTTCTCGATGTAGTAGCCCCGCTCCTTCTCGTTCCCGACGGTCAAGAGGAGCCGCCACGATGTCCAAGGGATGGAGTATTCCGGCGCGCTTTTCGGATAGTCGTTATAGAACTGGATGCACCGGACCAGAGTGGAGCGGTCCGTTTTCAGAGCGACCGCCAATTTTTCCATGACGGCGTCGCCGTAACCGGCGGTCTCCGTCAGGCCTTCATCTTCAATCCGGCGGCCGACGGCCCAATAGGTCCGCACAAGTTCCATGTTCGCGGCGGACTTCACCCGCGCCCGCCCCTCGTTGATGATCTTGTTCAAATCATCGACGAGCTTGTTGTAACCCGTCGTCGTCAACACGGAATCTTTAGGCATCTCGCCTCCTCACTTCGTTCGGATTCTCGGGGGGGCTCCGCCGCCTTGCCCCTCTGGGGCTCCGGCCCGGCATTGTCCCGAGAGAGATATCCCCACCAGGCTCTCACGGGGAGCCTCTTTCAACCAGAGCGCCTTCCCGGAAACGAAGGCGATGCAGGCCTCCAAAACGTTCCATCCGACGAGGACGTACTGGTAAATGAAGGCCTTTTTGACCAAACGGGTTTTATCCATGGGGGGGGAGGATCATTTTTCCTGCGCTTCCCTTTGTTTATTTCCAACGAGAATACGGGTGTAGAGGGCCTTCTTCTCCTCCTGGAGCACGCATCCCCGTCGATCAAACTCAACAGGCCAATCCGTCCGCATGAATTCCAAAACGTGCGGCGGCTCGAACACCAGGAAGAAAAGCCGGAGGAGGAGCCTCCCTACGGCGGCGGACGGCCAGTCGTAGTCCGCCACGTAAATCCGCCCGCCGGGTTTCACGACGCGGACCATCTCATCCAGGACGCGGGCGCGAAGGTCCGGCGGCAGTTCGTGCAGAGCCAGCGAGATCATGGCGGCGTCGAATGACCCGTCCTCGAATTCCAGTCGGGCGGCGTCCATCGCGCGGAACGTCACGCGCCCTCGGTCCTTCGGAGGAACCTTGCGCTCCGCCACGGCCAACATGGGGACGGACAGGTCGATCCCGATGACTTGCGCCCCCGGACGGTGCGCCGCCACCGCCAGCGCGCCCCGCCCGGTTCCCGCGCACACGTCCAAAATGCGGCGTGCGTCCGGCGGAACCGCCTCGGCCAGAATGCGGCGGGGGTTCCGGGATGGCGCGGTTATGAAAACAAGGTCGAACGCGTCATAAAACAAACTCATCCAACGGAATTTCCGATCTATCCTGCCCTTCCAATTGTCAGGCATGACCATCCCTTTCCGACAATAAATCGATGCCACATGAGGAACAATCTAGAATTCGTGAGGGGATGAACGCAAGACCTTCGCGGTATCGTGGAAGCGGACGCGCACTTTGGACCCCGGTTTCAGGTCCTCCGGCAAGCGCGACTCGAAACGGAACCGCCGCCCGACCAGGGTGCTCATCCAGGCTTTGACCTCGAACGTCCCCGTCGTCACGACTTCCCCGTCCGGGCCGAACAGGCTCATGTCGATGTGGCCCGGATGGCGTCGCCGTCCGAAGTTGCTGTCGACGGCCCACCCTTCTACGTAGACCCCTTTTTCATCCCGCAACACCTTCACGTCGGCCAGGGCGATGCGGTCCGCGCTTACCGGCTCCAACAGGATATCCGACACCGGCGTCCCGGCCGCCCGTTTCTGAAAACCCGCGCAGGCCGATAAAAATAGAACGGCCGCGCCGATGATTATTCCGTTGCGTTTCATGATAAGCCTCCTATGGATCAATTTTAAACCGCCGCGCCCAAGACCGATCACGCCGGTCTCTCCCCTCGGGAGAAATAGGCGTACAACACCGGCAGGATGATCAGCGTCAGCGCGGTGGACGTCAATAATCCGCCGATCACCACCACGGCCAACGGCCTTTGAACTTCGGAACCGGGGCCGACGGCGAAGAGCATCGGCGTCAGGCTCGCCACGGTGATGAGCGCGGTCATGAGCACGGGACGCATCCGTCGTTTGCACCCTTCGGGGATTGCCTCCTCCATGGGCATGCCTTTGGCGCGCAATTGATTGATGTACGTCACCAGCACCACGCCGTTAAGAACGGCCACCCCGAACAACGCGATGAACCCCACCGCCGCCGGAACCGACAGGTACAGCCCGGAGATGAACAGCGCCGCGATGCCTCCGGCCATCGCCAGCGGCAAGTTCAAAAGGACCAACACGGCTTGCCGCAGGGAGTTGAACGTCATGGCCAACAGAAGAAAAATCAGCAGGATGGTCGCCGGAACGATGACGGCCAGCGTCTTCATGGCCCTCTGCTGATTCTCGAATTGCCCGCCCCACGTCAGGTAATAGCCTTCCGGCAGAGGCACGGCCTTCCGGATTTTTTCCTGCGCCTCGGCCACGAATCCCCCCAGGTCCCGGCCGCTCACGTTGGCCTCCACCAGGATGCGCCTTTTGCCGGATTCCCGCCCGATCTGCACCGGCCCCTCCACGCGCTTGATGCTCGCCAAAACGGAAAGCGGCACCCGCGCGCCCGATGGCGAGGCGATCACGATCTCGCCCAACGCCGTGAGGGAGTTCCTTTCGGTCTCCGGCAGCCTCACGGTGATGTCGAAGGCCCGGTCTCCCTCATACACCACTCCGGCGGATTTACCGCCCAGCGCGGTTTCGATGACGTCGTTGATGTCGGACACGTTCAGCCCGTAGCGTGAGATCATGCCCCGGTTCATCTCGATGTTCACGTAGGACTGCCCGCCCTGCCGTTCCAACGCCACGTCCGTCGCGCCCCGCACTCCGCCAAGGACGGCGGCGATGGCGGCGGCTTTTTGGGTGAGCACGTCCAGGTCGTCGCCGAAGAGCCTCACGGCCAACTGCGACCGCGTCCCGGCCACCAGTTCGTCGATGCGGCATTGGATCGGCTGGCTGAAACCGATCACCACGCCGGGGATGACGGCCAAGGCTTCCCGCATCTTCTCGAAAAGCTCCTCCCGTGTTTTCGCCGTCTTCCATTCCTTGCGCGGCTTGAGCACGCCCAGGAACCCCGTCTTCTCCACCCCGCGCGCCTCGATGGCCCGTCCGGTCCAGCCCGTTTTGGAAACCACCGTCTCGAGCTCCGGGAATTCCATGAGTATCCGTTCAATCTTCTTCGCCGCTCCGGCGGATGTTTCCAAGGAGGCTCCGGGCAAAATGCCGGTGTCCATATCGAAAGACCCTTCGTCCATCACCGGCACGAACTCCGTCCCCAATCGCGGCACCAGCGCCAGGCACCCGGCCAGCAGAAGCCCTCCCGCCAAAAGCACCTTCCTCGGGTGCGCCATGCTCCACGCCAAGGTCGGGCGATACAAACGCCCGGCCAAGGTCAAGAGCGGACTTTCCTTGTCCGGCGCGGGGCGCAACGCCGTCGCGCACAAAGCCGGAATGACGGTCAATGACAAAAGCAGAGAAGCGAAGAGGGCCAGCATCACCGTCAACGCCAGCGGCCCGAACATTTTTCCCTCGATGCCCTCCAGCGCGAGGATGGGAATGAACGTCAGCGCGATGATCAACTCGCCGAAGATGCTCGGTTTCCTCACCTCGATGATGGCATCGGCCACGGCCTTGTCCCTGTGCTCGGCCTCCCGGCGGGAGCCCAGGTGGTGCAAGACGTTCTCCACCTGGATGATGGTCGAATCGATGATCATGCCGATGGATATGGCCAGGCCGCCCAAGGACATGAGGTTGCCGGAAATCCCGAATCGCCGCATGGCCAGGAAGGTCAAAAGCGACGCCAGAGGCAGCGCCATGATGGTGACGAACGATCCCCGGAAACTCAGCAGGAACAGATAGAGAACCACCACCACGATGGCGGAGCCCTCCGCCAGCGCCTTGACGATGGTGGCCACGCTGCTGTTGATCACGGTGTCCCGCGTGTAGAACGCTTTCATCTTCATTCCGGCGGGCAACACCCCGGACGCGTTGATCTCGGCCACTTTTTCCGAAACCCGGCCCACCACTTTCCGGCTGTTCTCGCCCTTGAGCATCATGACCACGCCGCCCACGGCCTCTTTCTTTCCGTCGATGAACGACGCCCCCTGGCGCACGGCATGGCCTTCCCGCACGCGGGCGACGTCTTTCACCAGCACGGGCGATCCGCCGCGATCCGCCACCACGATGTCGCCCAGCTCCGCCGCGCTTTTAATCAGCCCCAACCCGCGTATGAGGAGCTGTTCCCCCGACGATTCCAGCAACCCGCCTCCCACGTTGGAGTTGTTGCGGCCGATGGCGTCGTAAAGCTCCTTCAGGCTCACGTTGTACTGCGTCATCAAGTCCGGCAGAGCCACCACTTGATATTCCTTGATGAAACCGCCGAACGAATTGATGTCGCCCACGCCCGCCACGCTTTTCAGGATCGGCGACACCACCCAATCCTGCAGGGTGCGCATCTCGGTCAATTGGGCGGGCGTCTCCGTCTCCCGTCCCGTGTCGAGGGTGTATTGGTAGATTTCACCCATGGCCGTGGCGGGCGGACCCATGGCGATTTCAATGCCCTCCCCCAGCTTCTCGCGCGCCTCCGTCAACCGCTCGGACACCTGTTGCCGGGCGAAGTACAGGTCCGTGCCGTCCTTAAAGACGACAGTCACCACCGAAATCCCGTATTTAGACGCCGAACGCAATTGCGTGAGGCCCGGCAGGCCGCGCAACACGTTCTCCACCGGATAGGTCACCAGTTTTTCCACTTCGAGGGGGGACTTGCCCGCCGCCGTAGAGACGATTTCCACCTGCACGCTGGTCACGTCGGGAAAAGCGTCGATGGGAAGGGAACGCAGAGAAGCCGCCCCCACGCAGGCCACCAGAAACGCGGCCGCCAGCACCAACCATTTGTGCCGGATGGAAAAAGCGATCATGTTGTTCAACATGTCAATGTCCCTCCCCCATCTGCTCCTTCATCATTTCCGATTTCAACAGGAAGGACCCTTCCACCGCCACGCTGTCCCCGGGGGCGACGCCCTTGAGTATCTCCACCAAGCCGTCTTTCTCCCGGCCGATTTCAACAGGCCTCGGAACGAACGAAGACTCTCCCGTCTTGACGAAAACAAAAGGCCCGGTGGGGCCGTTCTGCACGGCGTCGGCGCGAACCGAGGCCCCTTGAAAATGCCCGCCGGTGTGCACGGCGGCGTCGATGAACATGCCGAACTTCATGAGCCCGGCGGGGTTCTCGATCGCCACCCGCGTTTTGACCGTGCGGCTGACCGTATCGATTTCGGGGGAAATAAAGGCGACCTTCCCTTTGAACACTTCACGCGGATAGGCCGTGGTCCGTATTTCAACCTTTTGCCCCGGCCGCACCTGTCCAAGGCTTCGCTCGGGAATGTCCAACACTCCCCAAAGCGGGTCCACGTCGGTCAACGTGAAAAGGAACGTCATTTCGTCGACAGAGTCCCCTTCGCCGACGTGCAACGCCGTCACGATGCCCTTGTGAGGGGCGGTCACGTTCGACAGGCCCCCGGCGGGGGATTTGATGGCCGCCAGCACGTCGCCCGGGTTCACCGCCTGCCCCAGGGAAACGGCGAGGGTTTCAATCCGGCCGGGTCCGCCGGCCGTCACGTGGTGGGGCTTTTGCGCGTCCTGAAGGACGCGGCCCATGGCCTGGAAGGTTTCCGGCACGGAGGATTGTTTCACCGTTTCCGTCATGATGCCGCCCTCCTTCTGCGCCTCGACGGACACCTCGATGGTTCCCGCGTTGTGCGAGCCGCTTTCTCCCGCTTCGGCGGCGTGCTCCTCCGATGCGCCGGAGGTTCCGCCGCCGCAACCCACAAGGCCGATGAAGGCCGCAGACATCAAAACATGGATGAACGTTTTCATTTCTCGTCTCCTTTATTGACCACGGCATCCAACTGCGCGGTCCTCTCATAGAATTCTTTTAATGCGTCCAGATAGCTGATGTTTTCCTCAAGGAACACCCGATTGGTTTCGTAAAAGGACGTCAGGCCGATTTTCCCGGACAGATATTCCTGCGCCGCCGTTCGTCGGAGGTCGTTGAGCATGAACACGGTTTCCCGCGCGGCGGCCAGACGCTTTTGCGCCAGCCCCATCTCCAGCCAAGCACCATGGACCTCCCGCCGGATGTCCAGTTCCAGGCGTTTTCCCTCGTAACCCAGCGAGGCTTTGCGGGCCAGCGCCATTTTAATTTCGCCCTTGTTGTTGTACCAGAGCGGCAGTTCCAAACCCAAAGACAGCTTGGAATATCCCTCCCCGCCGTCAACCCCGCGTATGAACCCCACTTCCGGTACGGGCAAGCGCTTTCCCTTTTCAAGCTTCACGGTCAGGTCCGCCGCTTTTTCGCTGAAGGCCAAAGCGCGCGGCTCGGCGCGAGCGGTCAGGGCCTGGGCCGTGTAATGTTCCAACGGTTCCAGGGTCGGAGGAACGGGTGCCAAGCTGAAACCGCCGTTTTCCGACACGGCCACCGTCGCGTCCGGCCGTCGGCCCATGAGACTGTTCAATTCACCCGCCGCGCGGCTCACCATCGTCTCCGCTTCCTGAAGGTGGAGCCTGCTGCGGGTGACTTCCACCTTGGACCGGGCCAAGTCCGAGTTGCCCGCCTCCCCGGTCTGCATCCTCATTTCGATCTTGTTGAGGAGGTCCATGGAGAATTTAAGGTTCGTCTCCTCGAAACGGCGGCGTTCTTTGGAAATGCGCAACGCGTACCAGGCTTTGCGGGCCTCGGCAAGGATCACAGTCTCCAGGGCTTCCAGTTCCAATTTCCCCGCCTCAAATTCGGCCAGGGCCGCCGAGCGGGCCGTGCCCGCCCTGCGCGTCAACGGCACGGGCTGAGAGGCTTTCACCTCATACCCGTCGGTATCGCCGGAAGCGGATTTCTCCATTTCCAAACTCGGATTGGGAAACGCCGAGTTGACGGCCACATCCGCCTCCAACAGGCCCAAGCGCCACCGGGCCGATGATAATGACGGGTTCTTTTCTTTTACTTCTGCGATGACGCCGGACAAGGTCAGTCCGTCCTCCCCCGGCCCTTCCAAACCCCGAACGAGAACGGGGGACAAAAGGGTCAGGAGAATAAGGAAAAACAGCGATTTGCTCATTTTTCACTCCATTCAATGGATCGATCCCAAACGCTTCATGCGCCGGGAATAAATCCGTATGGTTTTAGGGACGGATGGACTGTCCCTTGATTGGTGGTTTGTTTAAAAAACGGGCTTTCCCCGGCGATAAATAAACAGTGGGCCGGGAAAATCCGTTACAGGCGCGTTTTAGACGGAGGTTTTAGGAGGGTGAAAAATATCTTTTGCGGTGAGGAACGAAGAAAAAACGGACCGCTCAAAGTGAGCCGGGTATTCCTTGGCCGCAACGCCGTCCCCGTCGATCAACATGGGAACGATGTGAGGCCCGCATACGCAGGCGTGGCAAACATCGGTCGTCACTTCGCCCGATGCGCAGGAACTCGAAGCGTCTTGAACCATTCCGAAGAGGAACAGGCTCAAGGCGAACATAAAGAACCAACGGCGACCACGTTTCATAACACAAGTGTAACATCAATGCTCTTCTCTCGCAAATTTACGTCGGTGGCGCTGATATCGGGATACTTCCACCACCCCATCACCTGCGAAACCCGGTCGCGGCTGTTCCTCCTCGGTAAAACTCGTCGGAACCGGCCCGGTTTCAACCGGGCGTCCCATTCGTGTGCCACCGGCACACGGGACCCTCGATCCGGCCACAGAATTCGGTTGCGAGCCCTCACCCAGGACGGCCCGGGGTTCCGCCCGGCCGTCGGCCGCCACAAACCGGCGGCTTCATACTGCGGCTTTTCCTTCGGGTCCGCCTCCGGCGGCCTCCAGATGGAAAAGGGACCGTCTCTCGGATTGGGTCTTGGGTCCCATTGCGCCGCAGAAGGCACGGACTCCATGCCCGTGGGCCCCAAGGCACAATCAGCCGCGACCTTTAAAGGTTTCACGGCCGGAGTCATGGCCGTGTTCCCGATTTGTGGGAATCCTTTCCGGGGGGGAAACTCCCGGAGAGGACGCCCGGTAGCCCGGTCGATCCTGATATTGCGCTTTCCGTCCTGTGTCTTTTCAGTTTAACAACGGCCTGAGGTGGTCACGTCAAGGGCTCCGGCCCAGGCATAAAAGAAACGGCCTTCGGCCATTTATTCCTGGCCGGACCCTCTACGGTCGCTTCGCTCCACTTCGCGCCGGGGCTCGATGGTGCGGGGCCTAAGGTGAGGCCCGTCCCCTTCCTTCGATCCAACCCCTCCCGGCGTGACGGACCTCCCAGGCTCGTTGTTCCTTTTCTCCCAAACACCGCGGAAAGCGGCTTAAGGAGGAAACACATGCACACGCAAAAGCAGGGATTGTTCAGTGACGCGCCGGTCATCAGCCGATACACTCGCGCCCAGGCCATTGAGGATGGGTTCTTGGTTGACGTGTCTGATTCGTCGGAATACAAGGAGCTTCGGTTCCGCTTCCCCATCGCGCTCACTCGGGCGGTGTGGGATCGGTATGTCGAGGTCCCGGCAGGTGTCCCCTGTCAGGATTCCAAGGGGCGGCTGTTTGATCTTCTGTTCATGTTACGCCACGCCATCCGCCAGTCCGATGGCGGGGATTACATCCGCTTCAGTCTCCACGTCCGCAACGATAACAAGGCAGGCACGCCGCCGCTCGTCACGCTCAAGGCCCTCTGCGGCCCCGGCGATGATGCGGAGGCAGTCATTACCGTCCTAGAACTTGATGAAGATTAGCGGCAAAAGGGCGGGTCTCCCAGATCATCGGGAGGCCCGCCCCTATTTTTGGACTCCAAGGAGTGGGATTCTAAGCGGTGTAGGGGACGTTGTCAATTTAATTGAGGTGAAGGGGTGGGGATAAGTTTCTAAGTTGACAACGTCCCCTACGCGCCTAGGTTCAATGCCACAATCATTCGCGAACTTGTGATGAATCATACCCGGAGTTCTGTTCTATATTGAGCTTGTTGCTCCATGAGTCAAATGGGATTAGATCAGCTCTTCCCCATATGCTGAAGAAAAGGCCCTCTGGTAAGAATTCGTTCTTATCCAGCACATCTTTGACCCGGGGCCTCGATTCCACTGGAAAACATCTGGAGACCGATTCTGATAGTTCCTTATACGCGGCAACACGGGTCAGGGGATTCATCGCCTTTCCAAGCCAAGGCGCTTTTTTTTCATAATCCATCTTGGGGATCAAATAGGAAAGCTTATTGCTGTCGAGGATTCTATGGATCATGTCCTCGAAAAGTGAAGTTCTGAGGTTGTGGCTGACGAAATCTAGCCAATTATGATGGATCTTTGTTTTTGCTGCCGTCGAAAGATTGATGAGTATTCGATTACATAACAAAAAGGCACTATTGATTGAAATCGGAAGAATTGTTGTTACCACGGACATGGCCCCAGCTTCGAAAAATGCCTGGGGAATGGGGTTGAGATAACCGAACAGTGGGGCCATTTCACAGGCGAACAGCACAACGAGCGGGGCAGACAGGCCGTTATCAATAATCTCTTGACCGGATATCTCAACCCCATCCATTAAGAGAACGGAGTCCGACCTGTCTTTCCTTGATGATCCATGGGAGAAGTAAATGATTAGGTCCCAATCAGATTCGTTTGCCACCTGCTTGAGATGCTCCATGCTTCTGCAAGTTTCAAACCTCACACCACTGGATTCGTGCGTCCGTTTGATATTCTGAAATGCGCGTAAGATTTCATCGTCCCCTGGCGAAAGGCACACGACAAGAGTCTTTTTTAAAATCTCGGAAGGAATTGAAAAGAAAACTTGGCTGTTTACTGCGAACTGAGTCATAACGGTGGCGCCTGGATTTTCCGGCAACCTACATACGTCATTCTTAAACCCCAATGGAACTCCGTCAATCATCAACCACTCAATTGGCAAATCACTTATCACGACCATCTGTCTTTTGGCCTGCCTGAGAATATCCAAGTATTCAGATGGGATCGATTCCGCCAATTTCTCACCAAGCTTTGAAATGTTTTCAAAAACGCCTTTGGGCGAATAATTCCGTCGAAACTCCCGAGGTTCAAAAGGGGCCAAACAGTCATAGATTGAGGCTCCTTTGGCCGGAACCCGGAGAGAGGGAGAACATCTAAACCCTGAATGAAGGAACTGCATGTTATCGAGGAATGCAAGATGTTTGCTCCTCTCTCGAATAATCAAGCCAGAGATGGATTCTAGCTCTTGGTCAAAATACCACAGATAGTCTTTTGATTGCTCGATTTTAAAGCCACGCATTAGTTTGAAAATTTCTGGCTTGGCTTTGGCAGGGATCTCGTTTCGAATGCGCCGCAATTTGATCGACTCTTCACGACGATTAATAAATGGAAAGGTCAGGATTAGGGGGGGAGACTCTTGGTTTATAACCCAATGATTGATGTCTAGCTTTTTGACAGATCTTATCGCCGCCCTAATCCGTCGATGATGTTCAACCTTTTTAGGTAAATGGGTAGCGTTCCAGCCCCACCCCTTTATCTGGGCAATGTTTAAGTAATTTGGATAGCATGGCGCGAAGTCATAAAACATTTTCTGATCGCCGCGTTTAATCAACTCAGATTGCGCTGTCATTCTTGCAATTATTTCATCAGGGAATGGGTCCCCCATCAGTTCCCCACACATTCTTAGGGCCATTGGAAGATGTCGTCGTATTTCATCTGCGACAACAATTGGATCGAAATCTAAAAATTTATCATTGCAGACAGGATCAGCCTTTAGTTCTTTAGCCACATTATCATCAAATGCGGTAATAAAGGTTTTACGAAACATCTTCGCTAGATGCTGAAAAACCTCTTTTTTATGTGTGTCTACGATCAGTATGCCTATCGGATGGTGGTTCTCAATCTGGTTTTCAACACAATCAGCCACATTTTCATCATAGATAACGCCGAAGTCATGCCCGCCAGTATTGGCAAGTTGAGATATCATCTTGAAGGCAACGGTGGGATTGACCAAGGAAAGTAAATTCTGAGGAAATGCGCCTAAAGTTAATAGCCATCTGTCGGAGAGGAAAGGGGGGCGCCAAGTATTTGGAACACGGGGACCAATATACCGGTATGGGATGCGGAGAATCGATCGGCCCATAAAATGGCCCATTTTTTTCATATGCGTCCTTCCAAGCTATTTTCTAGATTTTCTTGGAGATCTTCGGCCTGTCAACTCATCTCGGGAGGCCCGTACCGTTTTTTGGACTCCAAGGGGATAGGTAGCCACAATTCTCACTTCGTCGCCGCTTGACTAATGGGGAGCATTACAACAAAGCGCTGCGGGCCTTTTTTAACTCCGCAATGACGATCGGGGAGAGATCTAGGCTGTCACAATCTAATTGTTTGAGCCATGCGATGGCGGCATCCCTATCCATGTTATGTTGCGGAATAAGCTCAGAAATAGAAATTGCTGTTTGACGAGAGAGGCCTATTCCCATCAGAGAAATCTGGGTTTGCTGAGACGCACCAAATTCGAGCCAGATATTCAGATCTGGAATTTGTCCTAAATGGGCGGCATGTCCAGTTGTTCGGAAATAGAAGCGCAGGATGTCAACATAGCATGCCGAATATTTCACAAATTTAAACCTCGCGAACTCCTCCACGTCACGCATTGAGTCTCGAATAATCACCGGCACTGTCTTCTTCTTCTCGGGATGCTTTCCCCAATACTTGATATTGTCGGCAATGATTCTTGACAGCGGATAACCACGCATCCAGTTAATTGCCAATACCGCAAAATATGGACTGAGCTGCGTGGGGTCCCCAGACAGGTGGGTGCAAATGCGGTTAAGAAGGCGAACATAGGAGGTAAAAGCATCGTCGCTTTCAGGAAGGGTGGGGATAAGCTCCGTGGCTTGATCGTCATATTCCAGAAAGTATTTGAGAAGGCTTTGTTGACCCAATGGATTTACCCCAGGGTTGCGAGTAAGGATTTCTATCGGCAAAGTGACTTTGTCACTTACGGATTTTAGGCTGGCGTCAATCTGTTGCAAGATAGCCAGATCGCACTCGGGGGCAGAGGGGCCTTTGCTAATAGACCCATGGCGAGAGTGTTGAAGGAAGAGGTATGCGAGAGTATGCTCAAGCTCAGCTTTACTCGGCCCCCCTTTCATCGTCTTTCCGGAGTCAATGAAATTTATAAGTGATGTGGCTTGAGAAGTCACTTTATCCAGTGTCCTCTCTATTTTGTATCGGACGCGTTTTTGTGGCGGTGGTTCTTCCCAGTTATCAGGATCAACACAGATAATATTTCCCTGGAATTCCTTGCCGAGCCTTCCCGCTCTCCCCGCCATATTCCAGAAATCAATTTCACTCATAGGTCTGCCTGGCCCCTTGGTTGGGCGGCGAACAAATATTGAGCGGGCAGGGAGGTTCACCCCCTCAATGAGTGTTGATGTGCAAACCAAGTATCGTATCTTGCCCTCCTTAAATAGTCGCTCGATCTCAGTGCGAATTAAAAGAGGGATATTGCCGTAATGGAAAGCAACGCCACGAGCCAGAGTGCTTACTAGCGCATACTTTGGATGAATGGTCTTGGCAACTAGATCTATTAAGTCCGATATTCCCGAGTCTATAACATCTTCTAAAATTGAATTGGCCAGCAAGATTGCCATCTTTTCGGCATCTGCTTGTCCACTAGCATAAATTAAAGTTCCGCCACTGGCGTCAGACATGGCCTGGGCGATAAAGGCCAACCTTTTCCGAGGGTCAGTCGGACGCTGTTCTAACGAAATTGTCCCAAGCAATGACTTTCCATCATGCACACAAAGCTCTGCGGTCCATTGTTTGGGGTCACGGGGAACCTGCGAGACCCATATGAGATTTTGATTCACGGTGACTAATTCTGAAATTACTCGGACGCCAGTTTTTCCTGTGTGGCGAAATAACATTTCTGGATTGCTAGACATGGGACTAGAGAATATAACCTTGCAGCTCGTCCATCTTGAAGTGGCCAATTCAATCGCTTGCTGTAAAAGAACCCCACGGGCACCATCGCCGACCTTTTGTGCTTCGTCAATAATGAGTAGGTCAAGTTTAAACTCGTCCGGAGCATCATTCATTAGCCACTGAAGTCTTTCCTGGGTGTAGACAAGAATATTCGATTGTTGATCCCAGTTCGGTGGAAGCTGAGGGACAGAGGTGATTATCGGTTTAATAGATGAATCAGAGAAAATGGATTGTAAGTCCGTCTCGACCTGTTGTATGAGTGCCCTGGTGGGAACCACAAATACGATGTTCTTTTTCCCAGAGTCAGTTACATACTCTCTCACATGATTTTCGAGGATAAACGATTTTCCAGCGGACGTTGGCGCTGATATGCTGACGCATTCTGCCGACTCAAGGGCATTATGGACGTCTTTTTGAAACCGATTGAGATGAATTACTTTGTCACCGCGATAAACCGAAAATTCGGCGGCCCGTTTAAATACATCAAGGCGTAGGGGGGCTGGAACTCGCTCCATAAAACCCTCGTCTAGGAGGTTTTTTTCTATCGCAAGCTTAATAGATGGACTATTGGTCAATAAATCCAAAACGATTGCTGCGGCCACGCGGTGGTTAGTTCCATTTGTTGTGGAGTTGAGACAATGGTGAGCGATACGGAGTGCCGTCGCTTGTGGTCGCTCTTTGGGAGCCTGAGCCATTAGGCTTGCTGTGAGGAGTAAGTGTTGCCAATCATGTGATACTGGCTGGGCATCGGCTGGGGGTTTCAGATTTGCAAAGCTCCCACGCACCGACTCAAGGGTCAGTGCATGCATTTGACGACGGAAGCCCGGGCTATTTAGAAGGCGATCTTGGAGGCTCACGCGTCCCTATCTCCTCAGCAAAGGCGTCACGAAATTCCTGAACGGACGGAAACGGGACGAAAAAAACTTCGAGAGAAAAGGAGGCAAGGGAGGCAGAGATTGCTTGCTCTTTTAGAAAGGCAATTTGATCGGCAAGACCCGTTTTTATTTCCGCACAAACAACCTCTTCAGTCTTTGAATTCGGAGTATTGGGATATGCCTTGTGATCGAATCCAATGAGGCAGGCGCCCCGGTACTCAAGTTTCTTATACATAGGATCGTCAGGGTCAAGATACTTGAATAGGGCGGTCTCAAGTGCCGGGTCACTTAGGTCCAGGTTGTCCCGCATGAGCTGAAGGTCCCTTTCGCGTGGATCGCCCGAGCCTCCTTTCGGAACAAGGAAAGGTTGGATACTAGAAATGCAGGCAGATATCGCGGCATTCACGTCTTTATAGAGCTTCGATTCCCCCCAATAGAGCGCGAGATTATTTGTGTCCTTATCCACGGATGCATGGATGCCATCAATACCGTGGTAGTGGACTTCTGAATTTGTCTTTAGTGGCATCTTACACATCACTTGTGGGAGTTGAAGAAAATATTCGACCAGAAGATACAAGAGCAGCTCACCACCCTCCCCACTTTTCTCCAAGCTAGAGAAAAGTGAGGCGGCTTTCTTTTGAAGCTCGGCAACTTTTGCTGCTGATCCTGTCTTGGTCAAGTGTTCTTTCGCACGATCGATCTCTTTTCTGGGGATGGAATAATCGATGATTTTAAAAGAAAGGAACTTGGCCAAATCTTTAATCCGGGGGAATTTCTGACCGTCCAGTGCGATGGTATGGCAATGAATATTGGCCTTTGTGCCGGCTAACGGTAGGGATGTTTCGATGTTTGTGAGATAGGCCTTTATGTCTTCAGGTGTTCCTCGAACTAGTTTATCAAAGGCTTCTTTGAGTCCGGGGGAAAGGGTGGTAGTGGTCATGTGATAACCTGAGAATAAGGTCTTTTATCCAATGAAGTGTTCTAAAGGCTTCTTATAAATTCTTGCCAGCGTTTTAAGCTGGACTACGTCAACCCGGCGCTGCCCAGATTCGAGTTTTGACACATAAGACTGGGTACGCTTCAACAGTCGGGCGACATCCTGTTGTTGAAGTCCCGCAGCTTCCCGTGCCTTCTTAAGCCGGGCGATCAATCCTTTATGTTCCCGCGAATAGATAGTCTTTTTCATAGTGTTCTGATAAGATAGTTTCCATAATGTCATATGCCAAATTGGAATGTAATAAGGGTTTTACCGAGGAGGCTAAAATGTCTTTGAGCGACGAGCAGCGGGCAGTTGGGCGAGAGGGCATGATTCAGACAGGAGGCTTGGAAGTCTCCGTCATCATCCGGGACGTGCGTCCGAAGCCAAACGCGGTGGACTACCTCATCGAACCCACGGCTGGACATGGGAAAACATGGATCGATGGTCATCAGGTCAAAATCGTTGGTTGGTCGGAATAATCGCGCCCGCCGCCGGAAGGGGGAATCTCTCCCGGCGGCGGGAAAACCCGGCGGACTTGGCGGCCGAACCTCATGGCCACGCAAGACCGCCTTTAAAGGATGTCCAAAGGCGGGGGGCCTGGCTCCCGCGAGGTGAGCCCAAGCCCCCCAACGACGGACGCCATTTGAAGGAAATCATAAAAGGAAGGGTAAGGCCTATGTGCGCGCGCCCCCCCAAAAGGCCACCGGCCAACGACCCGGCCCCCCGGCCCGGACAGCGGGCCCGCCAACGGCGGGCGGGGGCGTGACCTGCACCGGGCGACGGCGGGTCAAGTCCGGGAGGGCGACACTCTGCGGGGGGGTGGTTTGGTTTGGCCGAAGACCGGAGCGGAAACGAAACAGTCGCCCCGAGGAGGTGCGCCGCGCAAGTTTTTCGTGCGGCGCGCCGGGCGTCCGTCCGCCAGCACAGCGGGCCGAGGTGCGGCGGCGGCGTTCTCTGCCGCCGACGCGGCGAGGGAAGCGGGGCACCGGCCGACGCCGCCCGTTTTTCGTGGCGGCGGCCGGTGCGGTTTTTCTCCGAAGGCCGGAGCGGGTGCCGTCACTCCGCCGGACCGGACGTTTAACCGTCAGCGACGACCGAGCGGCCTGGACCGGCGCACGTCTCTCGTGCCGGGCCGGGCCGCGCCCCCGTCTCTCCCCCGGACGACACAGGGCGGGGGTTTCTGTCCGAGCGCCCGGGCGATGATCCCCTTCCCCCGCCAGCGACACAGCGCCGGGGTTTTCCGGCGGAGCGCCACGGTCGCCCCGCCTTTTCCCCGGCCATGTTCAAGCGCCCGGGTTTTCTTTCCGGGCGCGGGACTCGCTTCTTTCCGGGGGGTGGCTTCTTCTGGTTTTCGCGGCGGGCGGCGTCCATCCGTCGGGAAAACGACACCGGGCGGGATCATCCCCACGCGGCCGGATCACGATCCCCGGTCCCCGATTCACGAAACAGGGCGGGGGTTTTCTCCCGGCGGCGGTGGCTTCCGGTTTTCCAGGGGACGACAGCCGGGGCCGTTATCCCTCCGGCCGGGACAAAGACGAAGCCCGGCGGCGGTGTCCATCCATCCGGCGGGACGACGAGGACGGGCGGCGGGATCATGTCGGCGTGTGGCTGTGGATTCCTTCCCGCCGTGACATGGCGGCGGGTGCTGTCCCCGCCAACGATGACGCCGCCACTCAGGGACGACGACGCGGCGGGATGTCGGATGGACAACGGGACGCGGCGGCGTTGTCCATCCTCTCGTCACACTTCGCCAGTGACGACGATGCGGCGATGTGACCGACGGGAACGCGAGGCGCGGAACGCCGTCCCTTCTCGTCATGGTGATCAGCGAAGACGACGCGGCGCGGTGTGTCCCGCGCTGGAAGGCGGCGGGTATAACCGTCACAAATTCATTATTGAAAGGTGAAGGATGAATTCCCGACGGAAAATTCGGCCCCTCACCCGGCCTTCGGCCACCCTCTCCCAAGGGGCGAGGGAAACGTCCGCCCTCTCCGGCCCCGTCCGGGCACCCTCTCCCGCACGCGGGCGAGGGGAACGGCAACCCAAGGGGCGCTATATGGTCGTGAGTTCATCATCAACCGACAATTTAGAAGGGCGGAGGTAGTATTGCCCGGTTTGACGATAGGTTCCCCAGTAGCTATGTGTTATATTTGGGAAGAGAAGTCGGGCCTTATTTCGCGGGATTTCAAATATCTCGCCATATGTGAAACCCCCCTCGGGGGAAGAAAGGCCCAACGGCGAATCGTCGTTGGGCCTTTCGCTTGTACGGGCGGAGTCGTCCGACAGCGTCCGAGTCGTCGTCCCCGGTCGAAATCCAACCCTCAAAGCGGTCGAATTCTTTCTATTTCCCGCGCTCCGCGCGGCGGTGGCGGAGTCCAACACCATCGGACTTTTACCGTCGAGCGGACGGGCGGAGTCCCCGTCCCGCCCGGTCGTCCTCCCCGCGTCAACCTCCGGGGCGGGACCGTCCACAACGAAGTCCACACCGATGCTCTTTTTCGAATAGCGGACCCTTTCGATCCACTTCCGAACCAAAAGGGATTTCTCGATTCCAACACCGCGCGCACACCCACCCCCAGGAGGAGCCCCCTTCCCTGCCTCCCTTCCCCCGTCTGGGGGGAAGGGACAGCCGGAACCTCTCTCCCGGCCTCTCCCCGTCGGGAAGAGGAGAAAATAAAAAAGGTGTGACCCACGCTGATTCAAAGCCCCAAGCAGGGTCAAAAGCGGGAAAAGCTTTCGCGCCCGGAAACCCAAGGCCCGCTAAGCCACCCCTTTTTCGCGCCCGAAATCCAGAGGCCCGCTTACCCCTTTCATCGGCCCGCCTTCCGGCCCGGCTGAAGAACGGCCCCATTAAAACAGCCGCGCCAACGGGCCACATGGCGGCCCATTGACGCGGCTGTCATGGTTTAATTTTTTGACTTGTGGGGAACGGTCCGCCCGATCAGTTCGTCAATGGAGACGCCCAGGACATCGGCGATTTTGACGAGGGAGGACATGGCGGGATCTTTGGTGAAGCCTTGCTCCACCTTGGTGACGACGATCAGCGAGACGCCCGCCTCTTGGGCGAGCTTTTGTTGCGTCAGGCCGTGGGCCTTCCGCAACCGCTTAAGGCTTTCCGAAAGGCTGGTATTCATCTTGACGGTATAATATAAATTAGAGTATTATCTAATATGTAGTTCATAATAGGCTATTGAGATTCTAACCATTGGAGGCCCGCTATGCAAGCTTTAACCACCCCGACGGAAAATGAACGGAAAATCACCCGTTGCGCCATCTACACCCGCGTAAGCACCGACGCCCAAGCCGAGGTCGAGTTCAATTCTTGCGAGGCCCAAGAGGACCGCATCCGCTCCTTCATCGCCAGCCAGGAGGGGTTTGAAATCTTTAATGTCTATTCCGACCCCGGTTTCACCGGGGCCAACATGAACCGCCCGGCCCTCAAACGGATGATCGATGATATCCGGGCCGGGCAAATCCAGCTTGTCATCACTTACAAGATCGACCGTCTAACCCGCTCCCCCCGCGACTTCTATCAGATGATCGAATTCCTTGAAAAGTATCAGGCTTCTTTCATTTCGGTGACGGAGCGGTTCGACACCTCCACGCCCTCGGGCCGTCTCCTTCGCAACATCATGCTGACCTTCGCTCAGTTCGAGCGGGAGCTCGCTTCCGAGCGCGTGAAAGATAAGGTGATCCAGCGGGTCAAGCGCGGCCTCTATCATGGCGGCCAACCTCCTTATGGATACAAGGCGGAAAACGCCGCCCTCGTCATCGACCCGCCGCGCGACCAGATCGTCAAACAAATCTTTGAAACCTACGTCAAAACCCGCTCCATCCGGGCGATCCTCCGGATGCTTAAGGAAAAGGGGATTCTCTCCCGCCGTGGGAAGCCTTTCGGGGATTCAGCCATTTGGCAAATGTTGAGGAAAAACGTCTACACCGGGAAGATCGTCCATAAGGGGAAAATTCATCCCGGCCAGCACCCGCCCCTTATTTCGGAGGACTTGTTCAACCACGTTCAAAAGCTCATGACCGAATCGCCCCGCTTCCATACGGAAACCCATTCCCACCTTCCTTTCGCCGGGATCATCAAATGCGGGGAATGTGGTTCCGTCATGGGCGTGGCGTTTTCAAGCAAGCTCAAGAAAAACGGGCACAAGTACTACTATTACCGATGTTCGAAGGTGGGACACAGTGGAAAGGACGCTTGCGGCACCCGCCAAATCGGCGCGGAGCGCCTCCATGACGCGGTCTATTCCAACCTCCTACGGATTTCGGAGGACACCGAATATTTGAAAAACTTGGTGAATTCCCATCAAAATCAAACCACTCGCCCCAGGGGGAGTGGTGTTGAACCGCTACCAGATGTTTACAACTTTACCCCCGAATTGCTCCAAAAAAACCTCAAAGCATTTGTAAAGGCATGTGCGCGCACAACCGGAATCGAGAAATCCCTTTTGGTTCGGAAGTGGATCGAAAGGGTCCGCTATTCGAAAAAGAGCATCGGTGTGGACTTCGTTGTGGACGGTCCCGCCCCGGAGGTTGACGCGGGGAGGACGACCGGGCGGGACGGGGACTCCGCCCGTCCGCTCGACGGTAAAAGTCCGATGGTGTTGGACTCCGCCACCGCCGCGCGGAGCGCGGGAAATAGAAAGAATTCGACCGCTTTGAGGGTTGGATTTCGACCGGGGACGACGACTCGGACGCTGTCGGACGACTCCGCCCGTACAAGCGAAAGGCCCAACGACGATTCGCCGTTGGGCCTTTCTTCCCCCGAGGGGGGTTTCACATATGGCGGAGGGAGTGAGATTTGAACTCACGAGGAGCTTGCGCCCCTACCGCATTTCGAGTGCGGCGGATTCAACCGCTCTCCCATCCCTCCAAAAATTGGCACGCTAATAACGTGCGGCGGATTGTTTGCCTCGGCCCGAAAATGTCGGGCCAGGAGGCAAACCCGGGGTCTGTCGACCCGCGCCAAACGTGTGCCACTGGCACACGGCGCCCGCTCTCCCATCCCTCCGCGGGATGCCCCAAAAATTAAACCCGGTGTTTCCCCGAAAACTGCCGCCGCATTTCCCGCGACAGGTCCTTTCGCTTGAGGTCCTCGCGTTGGTCCGGGGCGTTTTTCCCCTTGGCGAGGCCGAGCTTCACCTTCGCGAAACCCGTTTTTGAAAAATAGACTTCCAACGGCACCAGGGTCAAGCCTTTGGTCGTCAACTTCCCCAAGATCCGTCCGATCTCGGTTTTGTGGAGGAGGATCTTCCGCTTGCGCGTGGGTTCCTGGGTCACGTGCAGGGAACCCGCCCGGTACGGGTTGATGTGCACGTTCCAAAGGAAGATCTCGCCGTTCTCCACACGACCGAACCCGTCCTCCAGATGAAGCTCTCCGGCGCGGACCGATTTGACTTCCGGCCCCGTCAGCGCGAGGCCGCCGTCAAACGTTTCCAGAATGGCGTATTTGTGGTGCGCCCGCCGGTTGCGGGCGACGGTCGTCACGTTCGGAGGGGATCCTCACACTGCGCGGGACAGGATTTGAACCTGCACAGCCTTGCGGCCATAAGCTCCTGAGGCTTACGTGTCTGCCAATTCCACCACCCGCGCGGTGTGAGGACCCCTTTCATTCCGAAGAAACCGTCTGGTCTTTCAAGCGGGCCAAGGCCTCCGTCGCGGCGGTATGCGACGGGTCCGCCAAAACCGCGGCCCGGTATTCGTTCGCGGCCTCGTCCAGCCGGCCGCGTTTTTCCTGCAGGCGGCCCAATCCCCAATAGGCGGGGGCACAGCGGCCGTCCCTCTTGAGGGCGCGTCGGAAATAGCCCCGGGCCCGGGCTCGTCGTCCGCGATTCAGGGCCGCTTCGCCCAAAACGACATAGGCCGGTGCGGAAGGCCCCTGGGCTTTCAAGGCCGCCCGGGCGGCCCGCTCCGCCGTCCGGTGATCCCCCCGGGCCAGGGCGTCCTCCGCGGCGGCCAACGTGGCCGGAACGGCGGCGACCACCGGGGCGCTCGCCGCCCAAACCCCCGCGAGGAAAACGATGGCGCTCTTTTTCATGGGGGCGAGGAAACCCTACCGCTTCTTTTTCACGGCGGCCAGAGCGGCCTTGGCCTTTTCGGCCACCGTCGCGGCGAGCTCATCGACGCGGGTCGTGAATTCCTCGGATCGCCGCGCGACGTTCGCGAAGTTTTCCTTCAAATTGTCTTCTTTCACGGTGGTCCAAGCGTCGTCGAACGATTTGAGGGCGTCGTTGATGTCCTTGGCCGCCGCCCCTTTCACCTTCGCGGCGCTTTCCTTGATGGTCTTCAGCTTTTCCTCGACGCTCACAATCAGTTGGCCGGATTGCTCTTTGGCCGCTTCCTTGCCGGCCGTCACGGCGGCGGCGGCTTCCTCGGCTTTGGTCCGGGACAGGATCGCGGCCTCCCGCGCGGCCTTGTAATTCTTGGCTTCGATTTTGGCCTGGGCGTCGGCGAAGGCCTCCCGCGCGGCGGCGAATTCCACATCGGCGTACTCCGCGGCGCCGGCCTGCTCGGCGGCGTTCAAAGCGTTCTCGGCGTCCGCCATTTCCATCTTGGGCGGCTTCGCGCAGGCCGCCAACAACGACAAAAGAGCCAATCCCAATACCTTGTTCTTCGCGTCCAACAACATGAAAGACCTCCGTGGGGATGAGAAATGAATCCGATGGTGCGATGGGAGGCTATTATGGAATTCCCTTGGCTCCCTGTCAATTTCCTTTGTAGAATTCCTCCCTATGAAAAAACGTTTTTTGGTCACCGGCGCGGGCGGCTTGATCGGCGCCAACTTGGCCCTCCACCTGGAGGCCCAGGGGCACGAGGTCCACGCGTTGGACCACTTCGCGGTTGGCACGCGCGACAATCTGGCGGCGTTCCGCGGGGTCGTGCACGCCGGCGACATCCGCGATTTCGATTACGCCCCCCTGGGCCGGTTGGACGGGATCTTCCACCAGGCGGCCATCACCGACACGACGGTGATGGACGAAAAGCTCATGCGATCCGTCAACGTCGAGGCGTTCGTCCGGCTCTTGGAATTCGCCCGGATTTCGGGTTGTCCCAAGGTGGTCTACGCCTCGAGCGCGGCGACCTACGGCAAAGGCCCCCCCCCCCACCGCGAGGACACCCCCCCTCAACCGGCCAACATTTACGGCGTGAGCAAAGCGGAAATGGAAGTGGCCGCCCGCCGCTTCACGGACGCCCACCCCGCGGTCAAAGCCGTGGGGTTGCGGTATTTCAATGTTTACGGCCCTTTGGAATTTCACAAACAATCCGCCGCCAGCATGGTCTACCAGTTGTACCGGCAAATCGCATCGGGCAAAGGCCCCCGGGTCTTCAAATGGGGCGAACAGTACAGGGATTTTATTTACGTGAAGGACGTGGTGGCGGCCAATGAGGCGTCTTATCAACACCCCGACAACGGCGTCTTCAACGTCGGGACGGGCCGGGGGACGACGTTTAACGAAGTGATCGGGTGGATCAACAAAGCGTTTAACCGCCAATTAGCGACGGAATATTTCGACAACCCCTACGGGTTCTACCAGGACGCCACCCAAGCCGACACCACGCGGTCGTCCACTGTTTTGGGCTGGAAAGCCGCGCACACCCCCGAGGCCGGCGTCGCCGACTACGTCGCCTGGCTCCAATCCCGAAACAACTAGCTTTCCCGCCGAACCACCAGTCCCTGGTGGCGGATAATGTGGACAGTGGTCACCCACTCCATTAAGATCAAAAAGAGAGCCGCGGCCATGTAGGCGGTAAATTGGCTCCAGCCGGCGTACAGGACCAGCGTAAGTCCCGTAAAAAGGACCACGACCGACAACCCGAAGGCAATCAAGGTCAAACGCCATTTCCTTTTGAGGAAAATCATCGCCCCGCAACAGGCACAATAAATGCATTGGAAGGGGGTGACGATGCTGAGAACGTCCGTGAAAGAGACGACCCCGGCGCATTTGGGGCACTTGCCGTTGGGGAACAGTATCATGGCCGCATTACCTCGATGGGGTGACTTTTCTCGTGACCTCTTACTAATTAGGGTAACCCCCGAATCCCATTCGTTCAAGGGGCAGACCCATTTGACCCGAGCTTCGGAGATGACCTAAAATGCTTCCATGTTGATTCTTAAAATTTTTGCCGGGTTCCTTCAGGCGCTGAACGCCAAGGCCACCCCCCGGGCCATCGCCGGCGGGGTCGCCCTGGGCGCCCTGATCGGCCTCTCCCCCACGGGGGGCGTTCAAAACATCCTCTTTCTCCTGTTGATTTTCCTGTTGCCGGTGAACAAGAGCGCGTCGGTGGTGGCGGCCTTGGCCTTTGGGGCGTTGACGTGGCCGCTCGGCGGCCTGTTTGACCGACTGGGTTACGCCCTGCTCACGGCCCCCGCGTTGCAAGGCCTCTGGACCGCGCTCTTCAACACCCCCGTCCTGCCCTGGACCCGATTCAACAACACGGTCGTCCTGGGCGGCCTGGCGGTCGGCGCGACGCTCTTTGTCCCGATTTTTTTAAGCGCGACGTGGGGCGTTCAACGCTACCGGGACCGGGTGGTCGCGGTCGCCGCGAAATGGCGTGTGTTCCAAATCCTGCGGGCTTCCAAATTTTACGAGCTGTACGAGAAATTCTCGTGATCCGCTGGAACCGCTTCTTCCTCCTGGCCACGCCGCTGGTCCTGCTCTGGGCCGCGGGGCACTTTTTTCTGGACCGCGGCTTAAAAATCGCCGTCGAACAGTTCGGCTCTGCCGCCAACGGCGCCCGGGTCGATGTGCGCGGTTTGACCACGCGATTTTGGCGGCTGTCCCTCGACGTCCGCGGGCTCGCCGTGGCGGACGCCGACGCGCCCATGACCAACATCGTCGAAATCGAGGCGATGCGATTTAAAATGGCCCCGAAACCCCTTTTCTGGCGCCGGTTCATCATGGAGGAAGCCGCGATCACGGGCGTCCGCACCGGGACGAAGCGCCGGGTGTCCGGCGCCCTGCCCCGCCGGGGGAGCCCCGCCGCCGAGAAAACCCGGGAAATCGCCGACGCCGCGGTCGGCAACATCAAGACCGCCTACGACCCGTCGCGACGGATATCCACGGGGTCCCTCACGGCCTACGTTTACCTCGAAGAAAAGCGCGCGCGGTTGACGACCCTGGCGGATCAATGGCGGTCCCGGGCGGATAGTCTCGACGTAAAAAATCTTTCCGTCAAAACCCGGGATTTCATCAAGAAAGCCCAGGGGGACACCTATTCCGGCCTCGAGGGCGTGGCCAAGGCCCAGGCCCACCTCAAGGAAGCCAAGGACCTGCGCGCCGAGCTCAAGGCCGCCCGCAACACCGTCAAGGAATTAAAAAATTCCTTGACCAGCGAAATCGGGCAATCCCGGACGGTTCTGAAAGAAATCGACCGGCTCCGCCGGGAGGACATCCAACGCTTGGTGGGCGACGTCAAAGGCGCCCTATCGGCGGAAGGGGCTTTGAAAGGATTGTTGGGACCGGCCTGGACGGCGAAACTCGACAAGGCCCTCGGCTTGTTCGAGAAAACCCGCCGCCTTTCGGGGTCCCCTGAAAACGCGCCGCCCCCCGAACCCAAGGTCGCTTTCCCCCAAGGGCGGAACATCGATTTTCCTTTTCACCATCGCTGGCCGGTGTTCCATTTAAAGCACGCCGTTTTTTCCGGGGAAACCCCCGATGGATTGACCTACAAAGGCGAAATTCGCGACGCGGCCTCCGACCCCGTGTTGCTGGGCCGACCGGCGGTTTTGACGGCGGCGGGGTCGACGGACAACCGATCGCTCGACGTCAAAGGGGTTTTTGATTTCACCACACCGACCCCGAAACAATCGGTCCTCGCGAAATACGCGGGGCTGCCCCTGGGGGGTCTGCCCCTGGGCGATCTAAAAGGCCCGGTCGCCCTCGGGGGGGGAACCGGGGCCGTCCGGGCGAACATCACGGTGACGGGGACCGCCCTGGGCGGCCGCGTGGACCTAAAAGGCGACGGCTTGAGCGTGCGGCACGAACTCCCCGCCGACGCCGACCGTCTCACCCAAAGCCTGCACGCGGTGTTGGGCCGCGTCAAGGAAGCGTCCATCGGCGTGGGTCTGGGCGGGACGTTGAAATCCCCCCGCTTCAGCCTTAACAGCACCCTGGACGACCAACTCCGCGGAGCGGTCAAAGGCGCCCTGGACCAGGAGGTCGCCAAGCTCCGGGCCGACGCGGAAAAAAGCGTGGCCGCCCTTCTGGACAAGGAGACCGACAAGCTCGCCGCCCTCGTGAACGAGCGCGCGGGCGACGCCCTGGCGAAAATCGGCCTGGGCGAAAAGGATTTGGGCGGTTTGGACGAGCGCCTCGAAAAGGCCCTGCGCGATTTGACCGGCAAGACCGGCGTCCAGGCGTTGCCGGATTCGATTCAAAAGTTGTTCAAGAAAAAGTGAGGAGCCGCCCGTGGCCGTCCCCGAACAGATCGTCAACGTCGCCGTCAAACTGAAAGCCAACGTCTACTTCGACGGAAAAGTGGTGAGCCACAGCCTCGTCTTCCCCGAGGGCCAACGCAAAACCGTGGGCGTGATTTACCCGGGGAAATACCATTTCAAAACGGACGGCCCGGAAAAAATGGAAATCCTGGCCGGACGCTGCCGGGTGAAAGTGGCCGACGAAAAAACCGAGCGGACGGTGTCCGCCGGGGAGTCGTTCCGGGTTCCCGGGCAATCCGCCTTCGACATCGCGGTGGACGAGAATCTCGCGGAGTACCTGTGCAGTTTCGAATAACGGCCTTTCTGCTTTTGGCCGTTCCGCTTTGGGGAGGACCCATGAACGACACGCCGAAGAACGAGTCCGACTGGAAGAAAAAATTGACGCCCGCGCAGTTTTGCGTGATGCGCCAGAAGGGCACCGAAGCGCCCTTCGACAACGCCTATTGGAACCACCACGCGGAGGGGATGTACCACTGCGCGGGGTGCGGGCAAGCCCTGTTTTCCTCCAAGGCCAAATTCGATTCCGGCACGGGCTGGCCCAGCTTTTGGGAGTCGGCCGCGGGCGACCGCGTGGCCACCGAAACCGACGGAGACCACGGGATGGTGCGCACCGAGGTCCTCTGCGCCCGGTGCCGTTCGCACCTCGGGCACGTGTTCGAAGACGGGCCCCGGCCGACGGGACTGCGCTACTGCATCAACTCGGCGGCGTTGACTTTTAAGAAAGCGGAGAAAAAACCATGACTTCCCGACCCGGTTTCGACGATTACTTCATGGGCATCGCCCTGGCGGTCCGCCGCCGGGCGGATTGCCGGGGCAGCCGCGTCGGCGCGGTGATCGTGGTCGACCGGCGCATCGTCTCCACCGGCTACAACGGCACCGCCGAAGGCATGGCCAATTGCACGGACGGCGGCTGCGACCGTTGCGCCAACCGCGAAAAATACCCCAAGGGCACGGGCTACGACCTGTGCATCTGCGTCCACGCGGAACAAAACGCGGTTTTGGCCGCGGCGCGTTTCGGCATCCCCGTGGCGGGCGGCACCGTGTACACCACGCTCCAGCCCTGTTTCGGCTGCCTCAAGGAAATGATCCAGGCCAAAATCCGCCGGGTCTGTTACCTCGACCCCTGGTCGCACCCCGACGAACGGTTGGCGACCGAATACCAAAAGATCGCGGCGCGCCTGCCCGAGGGCCTTGATCCCATCGAAGCCGCCGCCGGGCAGACCCTCCGCGCCCTCGCCCTTTAAACCCTCAAGGGGGACAGCCCCCCCCGAAAAGTGGTAAATTGGCCCCCTATGGGTTACCTCGTCCTCGCCCGGAAATACCGCCCCCAAACTTTCGACGATCTGGTCGGCCAGGAACACATCGCCAAAACGCTCACCAACGCGTTGGAGGCCAAACGCCTGGCCCACGCCTACGTTTTCTCCGGGCCGCGCGGCTGCGGCAAAACCACCACCGCGCGCATCCTGGCCAAGGCCCTCAATTGCGTCAAGGGGCCCACGGCGTCCCCCTGCGGGGAATGCCCCCAGTGCCGGGACATCGCGGCCGGCAGTTCCACCGACGACGTTCTCGAAATCGACGGCGCCTCCAACCGCGGCATCGACCAGATCCGCGAACTGCGCGACACCGTGAAATACGCCCCCGCCCGCTCCCGGTACCGGGTGATCATCATCGACGAAGCCCACCAAATTTCCAAGGACGGATTCAACGCTCTTCTGAAAACCCTCGAGGAACCGCCGCCCCACGTGGTCTTCATGATGGCCACCACCGAGGCGCAAAAGATCCCCGAGACCATCCTGTCCCGGTGCCAACGGTTTCAGGTGCGGGCCATCGCCCCGGCGGACATCGTGGGCCGGCTCAAACACATTTTGACGAAAGAAAACATCGCCCTTTCCGACGAAACGCTGCACGAGGTGGCGCGGGCGGGCCGCGGCTCCCTCCGCGACGCCCTTTCGCTCTTGGACCAGGTGCTGGCCTTCGCCCCGGGCGGGGCCACGGCGGCCGACGTGCGGGGCCTGCTGGGTCTCTTGCCCAAAGAGTTCGTGCGCGGTTTCGCGGCCACCCTCAGGAAGGGATCGCCCCCCGAAATTCTTCAGTCCGTTCAAAAGGCCCTGGAGGACGGGTTCGATCTCTCCCAACTGGCCGAAGACCTTTTGGAGCGCCACCACCGGCTTCTCCTCTGGCAAGCCGGGGTCCGCGACCCCCACGCCCCCGACGCGGCCGAACTGGACGCGGAAACAAGCAACGTTTCTTTGGAGGGGTTGGAGCGTTCGGTCGCGGTTCTTGCCCGGGCGGTGGCGGACCTCCGCCGGAGCGAATCGCCCCGGGTGACTTTCGAATTGGCCTGCCTGGAATTGGCCCAGGACCCCGTGCCCGTGCGCGAGTTGCTCGAGCGGTTGGAATCCCTCGAAAAATCCCTCGCGGGCGGAAGCCCCTTGCCGGCCCGAACCGCCCCGGTCGCGCCCCCGCGCGTCGCCCCCCCCCCCGCCTCGGCGACGCCGGCGGCGGTCGCCCCCGTTTTGGCCACGCCCGCGCCCCGCGCTGAAACCGACGGAAACGCGGACTTGACGAGCGCTTGGTCCCGTCTGACCGCCGAAATGGGCCGGACCAAACCCTCTTTGGAAGCGCTTCTCGCCGCGGCGCGGCCGGAATGGGTCGCTCCCGGGGTTCTGCGCGTTCTCTGCGACAACGATTTCCAAAAGGGCCAGTTGGCCGGACACGAACGCCTTTGGAGCGAGGCCCTCCATAAACAGATCGGCCCCTTTGCGATCCAATGGGCGGTGGCCCCGGCGGTCCGCCCCGCCGCCCGGCCCGCCCCCCCCGCCCCGACCCCGGAACCCGCCGAGGAAGCGGAGGTCGTGGACGACGCCGCACCGGAGACCGAAACCGAGGGCCCCGTGGTGGAGGGGGCCGACGAAGACGCCCGCGCCCAGGCCGCCCAGGACCCGGGCGTACGGAAGGTCTTGGAGAAATTCCCCGGCAAGGTGCGCCGGGTGGAGCGTTAGTGTAGTGCGTCGCACCTGGGACAATTTGGTCACGGCCATTTTGGGCCTGCCCGGAGTCGGCCCCAAAATGGCCGAACGCATCGCCCTTCACCTCGTCCGGCACGAAAAAGACGCCGACGCCCTGTCCGCCGTTCTGACCGAGGCGCGGGCGCGCATGAAACGTTGCCCCCTTTGCGGGGACTTGATCGAGACCGACGGCCCGCCGGAACTTTGCGCCCGCTGCCGCGACCCCCTTCGGGACGGCCGGTTGCTCTGCGTGGTGGAGGACGTGCCCGATCTGGCGGCCTTGGAGCGCAGCGGGGCCTACCGGGGCCGCTACCACGTCCTGGGCGGCGCTCTGTCCGCTTTGGACGGCATCGGGCCCGAGGAACTGCGGGTCGAGCCTTTGCTGCAGCGCGTCCACCGGGACGGCGCGGACGAAGTGATTTTGGCCACCAACCCCACCGTCGAAGGCGAAACCACCGCGGCCTACCTGGCCGACCTCTTGAAAACGATGAACGTGCGCGTCACGCGCCTGGCGGCGGGACTGCCGGCCGGCGCGGTCATCCAATACGCCGATGAACACACCCTGGCCCAGGCCGTCACCGGCCGCCGGGCCTGGACTTGAGGCCCCCATGACCGACACCAAAGGCAAGATCGTCATCGCCGACGACGAAGTGGACATCACCCGCATCGTTAAGCGCATGCTCGAATTGGAGGGTTACACCGTCTGGGCCGCCAACGACGGCCAAGCCGCCCTCGACCTGTACCGTCAGCACAAGCCGGATTTGCTCATCCTGGACGTGTCCATGCCGGTGAAAGACGGCGTGGCCGTCTGCGGGGAAGTGCGGGAAACGGACAACCAGATCTTGCTGCTCATGCTCACCGGGCAAAAAAAAGAGCAGGACAAGGTCATCGGCCTCGGGGCCGGCGCCGACGACTACCTCACCAAGCCCTTCGGTGAAAAAGAGTTGATGGCCCGGGTCCGGTCCCTTTTCCGACGGCTGGGGCGTTAAACCAATGGCCGGCGCGAAAGTCCTGGTGGTCGAGGACGACCGCGACATCGCCAAAATCCTCCGCTACAACCTCGAAAAGGAAGGCCACCAACCCCTCCTGGCGGCGGACGGCGACGCCGCCGTGGCCCTCTTCCGCCGCGAAAAACCCCGCCTCGTCCTGCTCGACCTGATGCTGCCGAAAGTGGACGGGCTGGAAATTTGCCGCCTGATCCGGCAGGACGACAAGCAAGTCCCCATTTTGATGTTGACCGCCAAAAGCACCGAGGTCGACAAAATCGTGGGCCTCGAAATGGGCGCGGACGATTACGTGACGAAACCCTTTTCGGTGCGGGAAGTCATGACGCGGGTCAAGGCGTTGTTGCGGCGCGCGGCGGCGGGCACGGCCCCCTTGGCGGGCGCGATGACGGCCGGCGCCTTGGAATTGGACGCGGAACGCTACGAGCTGCGGCTCAACAAGAAGCCGGTGGCCCTGACGGGCAAGGAGTTCGAGCTCCTCAAAATCCTGTGGTCCGCGCGGGGCAAGGTCCTTTCCCGCGAAGACGTCCTGGAACGGGTGTGGGGCATCGACCGGGCGGCGGACATCGACACCCGCACCGTCGACCAGCACGTGGCGCGGATTCGCGCCAAGCTGGGGGCCGAAAAGAAACGGTTGCGCACCGTCAAGAGCGTGGGCTACTGCTTCAGCGTCGAATGAGCCCCCTTCGCGGATTCTTCGGCGCGCCGCCGCCTCCGCCGCCCGACCCACCCCCCCCGCCGCCTCCCGACACCGATTGGACCGCCTTGTTCGATCTTTTGGAAGAGGGCGTCCTGGCGCTGGACGCCGCGAAGCGCATCGTGCTCGCCAACCGACGGATGACGCCGTTGCTCGGACACCCGTCCCGCAACGCGCCGGGGAAACCGCTTTGGGAAATGTTCCGTCAGCGGGAAATCACCGAGATGGTCGACCGGGTGCTGGGCGGCCGCCCCGCGGAGACCGCGGAAATCCCCATGGCCGCCGACGGGGAGCGCCTGTTCCGCGTGACCGTGACGGGACTGGGCGCGGCCGGGGGCCCCGCCGTCCTCCTCACCTTCGCCGACCTCACCCTCACCCGGCGGTTGGAGGCCGCCCGCAAGGATTTCGTCGCCAACGTGTCGCACGAGCTCAAAACCCCGCTCACCGCCCTGCGGGCGTCCCTCGAAACCCTCCTGGACGGCGCCCTGGACGACAAAGTCCACGCCCGCGATTTCCTCGCCACCGCCCTGGACCAAGTCGAGCGCTTGCAACGCCTGATCGACGATCTGCTGGCCCTGTCCCGGCTTGAGAAATCCGGCGCGGCCCCGGCCGCCGCCTGCGACGCGGCCGAGGTGGGGCGGCGGGTGCTGGCCGCCCTGACGCCCGTGGCGGCCAAACACAACGTGACGATTCACCCGACGACGACAACGGCCGCCCTCCCCGCGGCGATTTCGGCCGATGAGTTGACCCAGGTGTTGATGAACCTGTTCGACAACGCCATCAAGTTCAACCGGCCCGGCGGCACGGTGGCCTTCGCCCTGGAGGCGAAGGAAAACCGCGTTTTTCTGAGAATTCGGGACACGGGGGTCGGCATCGCTCCCGAGGACCAACCCCGCGTCTTCGAGCGGTTTTACCGGGCGGACAAGGCGCGCTCCAAAGAAACCGGCGGAACGGGACTCGGCCTGGCCATCGTCAAGCACATCGTGGAAAACCGGGGCGGCGCCCTTCGATTGGAGAGCCGCCTCGGCGAAGGAAGTCTCTTCGAGGTGGCGTTGCCTTCGCCCGCGGGCGAGTGATCAGTCGGGGACGGCGACGGGAAGGCGTCCGCGGGCCAGCTCGAGCGCCTTTTCGGCGACTTCGAAAGCCGCCCAGGGACGGGCGGCTCGCCGGGCGTTATCGGCAAGATTCGCGAGGCGCGCGGGGGAAAACAACAGGCGCGCCAGTTTGTGGGTCAGAACGGAAAGATCGTTGATTTTAACGGCCGCGCCCGCCTCCAACAGATAGTCGCTGTTCCGGCTTTCCTGGCCGGGGATCGGGTGGACGATGGCCATCGGGACGCCGCGCGCCAGGCATTCCGAAGAGGTCAACCCCCCCGGCTTGGAAATGACCAAATCGGCCGCCCCCATCCACCGCTCCATCTCCCGGGTGAACCCGAGCACCCGCACGGCGTGCCGCGACGGATTGGGCACGGAACGCAACCGCTCGGCGACGAGCGCGTTCGTTCCCGTGACAACGACGACGCTTAAAGGGATGCGGATGTTGAGAAGAGCGCGGTGCACCGACTCCACCGGCCCCACCCCCAACCCGCCCGCCAATTGCAAAACGAGGGGGCGCCCCTCCGGAAAACCCAGGTTTCGGCGCAAGTCGCGCTTATCGAAGGGCAGGGCGAACACGGGAGCGATCGGAATGCCCGTCACGCGGACCCGCGCCGGCGACACCCCGACGTGCCGCAGGGTGGACCGGGCCTCGGGACTGGCGACACAGTAAAAATCCGTCGGCTCATTGACCCAAAGGCGATGGGCTTCGAAATCCGTCACGACGGTGATTTGGGGGACGCGAACCTCCCCCCGCTTTTTCAAGCCCGCGAGAATGTCGGCCGGCAAAAAATGGGTGTTCACGATCACGTCCCAGCGGCCCGACCGAAGGAACGCGTCGAATTTCTTTAAGTTGGCTTTTTGGACGACCCGCCGCAACCTTTCGGCCACGCCCCCTTTGGCCTCCCCCGCCTTGTCCAATCGGTCGTAGAGGTACCCCAGGAGGTGCGGCGCCTTCGCGTAAACCTGGAAATAGGCTTTCCCATAAAGGTGCCGGAAAGCCCGGTTGGTGAAATCCAATAGGTCGGCGGTCTCCACCGCCACGGCGGGAGCGAGTTCCCGCAAGGCCGCGGCGACGGCGTTGGCGGCGCTGCCGTGGCCGCCCCCCACCGAGGCGTAAAGGACGAGGACCCGCGCGCCCTCAAGCATAGGCCAGGTCCCGCGCCGGCCGAACCGTTTCGATGGAGGGGTTTTCCGTCCGCGCCCACGAGAGGATTTCCAAACGCCCGGCGGCGTCCTCGGCCAGGGCCGTGCAATTTTCCACCCAATCCCCGTCGTTGGCGTAGAGGATTCCGTCGATCGTTCGAATCTCCGGCCGGTGGATGTGGCCGCAAACGACGCCGTCCACCCCCAGGCGCCGGACTTCCCGAACCACCGTGTCCTCGAAACGCGTCACGTAGCCCAACGCTTTTTTGGTTTTTTGCTTTAAGAACGAGGCCAAGGACCAGTAGGGCAACCCCATCTTCCGCCGCGACCAATTCAGCAGGTTGTTCACCGCCAGAGCCGCTTCGTAGGCGCCGGACCCCATCATCGACAGCCACGGCGCGTGATTCAAAATACCGTCGAATTGATCCCCGTGCAACACCAGCAGGCGGCGGCCATCGGCCAAGCGGTGGATCACCCGGTCGTGGATTCGTATTCCGCCGAAGGACGTGCCGAGGAAATCCCGCGCCATTTCGTCGTGGTTCCCCGGCAGGAAGACGACGCGCGTGCCTTTGCGCGCCTTTCGGAGAATTTTTTGAATGACGTCGTTGTGGGCCTGGGGCCAATGCCACACCCGCCGCAACCACCAACCGTCGACGATATCCCCCACGAGATAGAGGTATTCGGATTCGTTGTGTTTGAGAAAGTCCAACAGGAAATGGGCCTTGGAACCCCAGGTGCCCAGATGCACATCGGAGATCCACAGCGCCCGGTGATATCGCGTTTTCATGGCTTCATCTTACCCGGGAAGGCCCTGCCGGGCCATGGAGCCACGGTAAATTCGGTGTTGCGGCGGCGTGACGGGGGGTTTTAAAGGAGAGAGGGCAGGACGTAAAAAAACACGCCCAACGGGCCCATGATCCAGTAGGGCACGGGAAGCCCGCAGAACCAGCGCCGGTGCCAGCCCGCGCGGCCGGGGGTCAATGCCCGCCAGCCGTAATGGGGGTTTAAAGCAAACCACAGCACATCTTCCAACAACCAAAACAGAACAAACGCCCCCAAAACCCGCGTTTCGGACGCCCAGGTCCAACGGCCCAACACCTTCAAATGGAAGAACGCCAGGGTGGCCGCAAAGGCCCACACGTGGTAACCGGTGATGTCCCCCCCGCCCAAAACGACATCCGCGAAGGCCGGCTTTTTCACCCGCCACGTCGGCAAACGCGCCGCCCACCCGTCGGGCCCCTCGATTTCAATTTCCAATTTGGCCCAAAAAAACGCCAAAGCCAATACCGACAAAAGAAACGGCCATTCGAGGGAGGAGAGGACGGCGTCGCGGGGGATCGTGGGCATCGATGCGTTTATGTAGAAAAAGCGCGGGCAAAGCGCAAGCGCTTTCTCCGTCACGCGACGGTCACAATCAATTTACCGCCGCGCAATGGCTTTCGGGCGATCCCCGGGTTAACATGGCGTCAACAATAATAAAAAAGGCCGAGAACCCAAGGAGAAACCCCATGAGCCCCACAAAGTTCAACGCGGACGCCGTGCGCGCCGCGCTGAGAACCGCCGAACGACGCCTGGCGGAGACGTTAAAAGACCTGGAATCCAACGACATGGACGACGCCGCCGTGGCCGAACGGTTGAGGCAAATCGGACAGGACCTGCGCCGGTTGGCGCCGGCGGCTTGACCGTGACCCGGGACTCGGAAACGACCGCGGCCCCCCTGTCGGCAATCGCCGTGTTGGAAAAAATGCGTCCCCGCAACCCCCAACTGGGGCGCCTGGTGGCGCGCCTGTCGGCGCGCGGCCTCCAGGAGGACGTCATTCATTATTGGAACCGCACCCGCCGATTGCCCGCGGGATTCTTTCGGTTGCCCACCATCCGCCCCGCCCTGGCCGGGGCCGGCCGCCGGGAAGTGCTCGTGTAGCGCGCGGGGCTTCTTCGGGCGCTTGAGGGCCCCCCGCCCCGAGCGCCCCAAAAAGCCCGGCCCGCTTTTCCGTCGAAGACCCCCGTCACGCCGCCGTCACACACAATTGACGGCCCCACAATTCCCTTGCGGGGCGGCGGTGGGATAAAGTGGACGAGCCGGAACGAGACGCACCCGCGCCGCGTTCCGCCGCCACCGGGGGACATCCAAGGACTCAACGGAGCGCCGTTCTTTCGATCATCGATTTGGGCAACCCCAAACTTCGTTCCGGACCCACAAAGTCCCTCTCGCCGACGCACGGATTTTCCAGGCTCGGGGAGGTCGGCGGGGGGTGGAACGAAAAAACCGGACACAGGTCCGGACCACTAAAGGAGGAAGTTCCATGCACTTCACGAAACGATCCACAGCCGTCTTGATGGCCTTCGCCGCGGCGATCACCGCGACGTCCGCCCGGGCGGGAGAAATCACCATCAGCAGCGACAAGCTCGAAATCAAGGGCGATTTGCGCCTGCGCCACCAGACCAACGAGGAGACCGCCAATTCCAACCGCGACCGGCAACGCATCCGCCTGCGCCTCGGCATGAACTACACGGTCAATCCCATGCTGGCCGTGAAAACCCAGTTCGCCACCGGCGGCGCCGAACAGACGTCCACCAACCAAACCCTGGACAGCCTCTCCAAACCGAAGGGCATCTTCCTGGACCTGGCGTATTTGGAACTGAAACCCCTGCCGGGCGCCCACGCGGACACCCTCGTGGTCAGCGGCGGTCGGATGAAAAACCCCCTGTGGCAGACCTACAGTTCCGACTTGGTGTGGGATTCGGACCTCAACCCCGAAGGCCTCGGCGAAAACGTCAAGTTGTCCTTGGCGGGCTTTGGCCGCGTGTTCGTGAACGCCTCCCAATGGGTGGTGAACGAAAAGAAAAAAGTCGCGGACTCCGCCTCGCTCGCTGGGAACCGTCCCCAGTACGTGTTTTCGACCCAAGCCGGGGTCATCCTGCCCGCCCCGATGGATTCCCGCTTCACCTTGGCGGGGTCGATCCATGACTGGGTGAACGAAACCGATCGGGCGTTCGGCGATGGAGTGAGCGGTTCGACCAACCTCCTTATATCCACCACCACCGACAAGTTGGCGAACGATTTCCGCGTCATTCACATTGACGCCGAATGGTTCACCACGATCCCCGGCGTCGACCTGCCTTTGTCGATCCAGGGCGCCTTCGTCAAGAACACCGCGCACCGGGACAACTTGTTCGCCAACAACGACAAGCGCGACACCGGCCACCAAGTGGGGGCCATTCTCGGCAGCGCCAGCAACCCCAACTCCTGGGAAATCGCCTACTTCAACAAGAGCGTGGACCAGGACGCCGTGGTTTCGGACGCCTCCGACTCGGACTTCCCCGGCACGAACCGGAAAGGCAACATCTTCTGGGTGGCCTACGCGCCTTGGAAGAACCAACAGGTGAAGGTGAAACTGTTCCAGACGTCGATCATCGAAGGGGCGGAAAAGGACATCGACACCCTTCAACTCGACTGGCAGGTGAAGTTCTAATACGTCACGCGCCGCTCACGCGGCCGTCACACAAACGTCACATTGAAGACTTAATATAATGACACAGGAGAAAAACATGTTGAAATCCACTCTGCGCGGTCTCGCGGCCTTCGCCCTGCTGTTGGGCGCCCTGCCGGCGGCCGCCGAAAAAAAGATCGTCAAAATCGACGGCTCCAGCACCGTCTACCCCATCACCGAGGCCGTGGCCGAGGAGTTCATGAAGGCCAACAGCGACACCCAGGTCACGGTGGGCATCTCGGGGACCGGCGGCGGGTTCAAGAAGTTCTGCCGCGGGGAAACCGACATCTCCGACGCTTCGCGCCCCATCCTCCGCAAGGAAATGGACGCCTGCTTGGACGCCGGCATCCAGTATTACGAACTGCCGGTGGCCTTCGACGCCTTGACCGTCATGATCAACCCCAAGAACAATTGGGCCGACACCATGACCGTCGCCGAACTCAAGAAAATCTGGGAGCCGGCGGCCCAAGGGAACGTCACCAAATGGAGCCAGGTCCGCGCCGGTTGGCCGGAGAAACCGCTGAAACTCTACGGCGCCGGCTCCGATTCGGGGACCTTCGACTACTTCACCGAAGCCATTGTGGGCAAGGCGAAGTCCAGCCGGGGCGATTTCACGGCCTCCGAGGACGACAACGTCCTGGTGCAGGGCATCGCGTCCGATGAAACGGCGCTCGGCTATTTCGGGTTCGCCTACTACGAAGAGAACGCCGACAAGCTGAAGGCCGTCGCCGTTGACGGCGGCAAGGGCGGGGTTCTTCCCTCCATGGCGACCGTCAAGGACGGCTCCTACCAGCCGCTCGCGCGCCCCATCTTCATCTACGTTTCGAAGAAATCGGCGCGCAAACCCGAGGTCAAGGCGTTCGTGGACTTTTATCTGCAAAACGCCGCGGCGCTCGTGGAAGAAGTGAAATACATTCCGCTCCCGGCCAACGAATACGCCGCGATCGCGGAACGGTTTCAAAAGGGCCAGACCGGCACCGCCTTCGGCGGCAAGGCCGAAATCGGCGTCAAAGTCGGCGACCTGCTGAACCGTCGCCCGAAACTCTAAACACCGAGGTCCCGCCCCCGGGTTCCGGCCCGGGGCGCGGGGCCCTCGCGGCGTTTCTCATCGGGGAACGCCGCGAGGGTTAACATGGAAATGCAAACGGAAGAGAAAATCACCCCTTTTACCCGCATCTTCCTTGCGAAGAAGCGGAAGGAGTCCGTGTCGCCGGACGCGGACCATCCGGCGGCCCTTTCCCCCTTGCCGCCGTTGCCGCCGCGGTCCTCCACGCGGGGTTTTCGCCGTTTTCAGGAAAAGGCCATCCAGTTCCTTCTCTTCCTCGCCGCCGCCTCTTCGATCGCCATCACCCTCGGCATCGTCTGGATCCTGGCCTACGAGTCCTTCGGCTTTTTTCGTCATGTCCCACTCATGGATTTTCTCACGGACACCCAGTGGACGCCCCTTTTCGACGACGCCCATTACGGCATTCGCCCCCTGGTGACCGGCACTCTGGTGGTGGCCGCGGTGGCCCTGGCCCTGGCCCTGCCCGTGGGCACCATCACCGCCATCTACCTGTCGGAATACGCCCCCCACCGGGTCCGGGAGATCGTCAAGCCCTTTCTGGAATTGTTGACCGCGGTGCCCACGGTGGTGTTCGGTTATTTCGCCCTTCTTTTCGTCACCCCCCTCCTGCAAAAGCTGATTCCCTCCCTCCCGGGCTTCAACATGCTCTCGGCGGGGCTGGTGATCGGCGTCATGATCATCCCCTACGTGAGCTCGCTTTCGGAAGACGCCATGCGGGCCGTGCCCATGCATTTGAGGGAAGCGAGCTACGCCATGGGAGCCACGCGGTTTCAAACGTCGGTGCGGGTCGTGACCCCCGCGGCTTTCAGCGGCATCGCCTCGGCCTACGTGCTCGCCTTCTCCCGCGCCATCGGGGAGACCATGGTGGTGGCCATCGCCGCCGGCATGCAACCCCGGCTGACGGCGAACCCCCTGGAACCGGCCGCCACGATCACCGCCTACATCGTTCAAGTGGCCCTGGGAGACCTGCCCCACGGCAGCATCGGGTACCAAACCATCTTCGCCGCGGGCCTGACCCTGATGCTCATGACCTTGGTCTTCAACGTGGCCGGTCACCTGTTGCGCAAAAAGTTTCGGGAGGTGTACTGATGGACGCCGCCGCCCTCCGCCGCGGCATCGTGCGGCGAAAAAAGAAGGACGCGCTTTTCGCCCTCGTCGGGCTCGCGGCCACCCTGGTGGGGCTGATCACGCTCCTGGCGTTGCTCATCGACCTGGCCATCGACGGCGTCGGCCGCATCAACCCCGGGTTTCTTTCCAATTTCCCCTCGCGCTTTCCGGACAAGGCCGGGATCCTGTCCGCTTGGGTGGGCACGGCGATCGTCATGTTCGTGACGGCCCTTTCGGCGGTGCCCCTGGGCGTGGCGGCCGGCGTTTATTTGGAAGAATACGCCCCCAAAAACCGCCTCACGTCCCTCATCGAAATCAACATCGCCAACCTGGCGGGCGTGCCGTCCATCGTGTACGGGCTGATGGCCCTGGGTATTTTCGTTTACAAATTCAACCTGGGCCAAAGCGTGATCACGGCGGGGCTCACTTTGGCGCTTTTGATTCTGCCCATCGTGATCATGGCCACGCGGGAGTCCATTCGCGCCATCCCGTCCTCCATCCGGGAAGCGGCCTTCGCGGTGGGCGCCACGAAATGGCAAATGGTGCGCCACCACATCCTGCCCTATTCGGCGGGCGGGATTTTGACCGGGGTGATCATCGGTCTCTCCCGGGCCATCGGCGAAAGCGCCCCCCTCATCACCGTCGGCGCGCTCACTTTCATCGCCTTTCTGCCCCCGTCCCCCGTGACGGGGTCGTTTCCCTTCATCAATTTCGAATGGTTGAAATCCCCTTACACGGTTCTTCCCATTCAGCTTTTCAACTGGGTCTCGCGGCCCCAAAAGGCCTTTCACCTCAACGCCGCCGCGGCGGGCCTGGTCCTCATGACCATGACCCTGGCCATGAACGGCCTGGCGATCGCCATCCGATATCGTTTCCGAAAGAGGATCAAATGGTAGACACCCTCACCGCTCCCCCGACGTCCGGCCTGGCCATCAAAGCCGAAGTCGACCGACTGAGTTTTTATTACGGAGCTCACCAAGTGCTTAAATCGGTGACGCTCTCTGTCCCCGAAAAAAAAGTCACCGCGCTCATCGGCCCCTCGGGCTGCGGCAAGACAACACTGCTGCGCTGTTTCAACCGGATGCACGACCTCTACCCGGGGAACCGCTACGACGGGGCCATTCGGCTTTCCCCCGAGAACACCAACATCCTCGACCCGGTCATCGACCCCATCGAGGTCCGCATGCGCATCAGCATGGTGTTCCAAAAGGCAAACCCGTTCCCCAAGACGATTTTTGAAAACGTCGCCTATGGCCTGAAGGTTCGGGGGAACGTGAAAAAATCGGAGGTCAAAGAGCGGGTGGAGCGCGCCCTGCGCGGGGCGGCCCTTTTCGATGAGGTGAAAGACCGCCTGCACTCCCTGGGCGGCAACCTTTCCGGCGGACAGCAACAGCGCCTGTGCATCGCGCGCGCGCTCGTGACCGACCCGGAGATCATCCTGTTCGACGAGCCCACCAGCGCCCTGGACCCCATCGCCACCGGCAAGGTGGAGGAACTGGTGGCCGAGCTCAAACAGCGCGTGACCATCCTCATCGTCACCCACAACATGCAGCAGGCCGCGCGGGTGTCGGATTTCACGGGCTTCATGTACCTGGGCGAATTGGCGGAGTTCAACCGGACCGAGCGGGTTTTCACCAACCCTTCCAACAAATTGACCGAGGATTACATCACGGGGAGATTCGGATGAGCGAGCGACATTTTGACGGAGATTTAAAGGACCTGGACCGGCGCCTGTTGGCCATGGGCGCCCTCTGCGAAACGATGATCCAAAAAGCGGTGAAGGCCCTCATCGACCGCAATCCGGAGCTGACGCAGGAGGTGTTTCGACACGAGGAGGAGGCCAACCGCTTCCACATCGAGATCGACGACATCGCCATCAAGCTCATCGCCCTGCACCAACCCATGGCCGGGGACCTCCGCTTTTTGGCCGCCGCCATGAAGATCAACAACGACCTCGAGCGCATCGCCGACATGGCGGTCAACGCCTCCCAAACCGCCTTTTATCACCTTTTCAAGGAGCCGCCGGTGCCCCAAATCGCCATGGTGCAAAACATGGCCGAAGTCGCGCAAAGGATGTTGCGCCACAGCCTCGAGGCCTACGCCACCCGCGATGTGGATCTGGCCCAACGCGTGCTGGCCGAGGACGCCGAGGAAGACCGGCTCAAGGCGCAAGCGCTGAAGGACCTTATTTCCCTCATCCGCTCCGATCCACCGCGTTCGGAGGCCTTCGTCGAATTGATCCTTTTGTCCAAAAACATGGAGCGCATCGGCGACCACGCCACCAACATCGCCGAAGACGTGGTGTTCATGGTCCTGGGCAAGGACATTCGCCACCAAGAGGACGCGGCGGTCTCTTAAGGCCGGGGGGCCCTGTGCCGCGCTTTCTCCCCACGCTTCCCCATCTGTTGAGTTCGCCCGGGCGCCCCTTCATCCAGCGGGATCTGGGGACCCTCCAATTCAACGAGCGCGTGCTCGCCGAGGCGCGCACCAGCTCGAACCCTCTCCTGGAACGGCTCAAGTTCCTCGCGATCACCTCCTCCAACCTCGATGAATTTTTCATGATCCGCTACGCTTCCCTGGACCGGTCCATCCGCGGTCAGAAGAACCGGCGGGCCGCGCGGCACCTGCTGCGGACGCGGGACGCGTTGCTGGAAATGGTCACCGCCTTCGCCGCCAAACAAGCGGAGACCTTCGACCTGCTGGCGGGGGCCTTGGACGCCAAGGGACTGCGGCTCATCCGGCGGGCCGGAGCCAACACGCCGGAATTCCTCCAAGGGCGGGACCTCTTCCACCGGGAGATCCTCCCCCACCTCCCCCCGCCCGAACCGTTCCGCCCCAGCCGATTGGGCGGTCTGGAAAATTTGAAAAGCGCCCTGGTGTTTCCCTCCGGCCTTTGGGTCGCCGTCTCGCGTCGATTGGCGCCGGTCCATCTCCACGAAGGGGAGGACGGCGTCGTCCGGGTTTTCTTTTTGGACGATCTCCTGTTGACCCACGCGGCGGAGGCTTTTCGATTAAAAGACGGGCCGACCCTGTTGCGCCTCACGCGCGACGGGGACATTCCCGTGGAACTCTCGGAGGAGGACCCCTCCGCCGTGCCCGACATCATCCGTTCGGGGGTCGGATCGCGGGACCGGGGTCGCCCGGTCCGCCTGCAATACGAAGGGGAGACCCCCCGGGACCTATTGGACCACTGCGTGGCCGCCCTGCGCCTCTCGCCGCGTCAGGTCCACCCCGCTCCCGGCAGTCTCTTCTTGTCGGGACTCTGGTCCGTCCTGGGGCGTTTGCCGGAACGCCTCCGACAGGACCCCGACCTCTCCCTCCCCGTCCCGACACCCTTCCTGTTGACCTCCCTCGCGTCGCCCGAGCGCATTTTCGCGGAATTGAAAAACCGGGACATCCTCCTGCACCACCCCTACGAGAGTTTCGAGGGGTACGTCAACTTCATCCGGGCGGCGGCCGCCGACCCGCGCGTGACTTCGATCCAACAAACCGTCTACCGTATGGACGCGCTGTCCCCGGTGGTCGCGGCGCTCAAGGCGGCCGCGCGGGCGGGGAAAAAAGTCCGGGTGGTCATCGAACTGCGCGCGCGTTTCGATGAGATGAACAACCTGCGGCTGGCCGAGGAACTGCGCCGGGAAAAAGTGGACGTCGCCTTCGGCCTGAACCGCCTCAAAGTCCACGCCAAGATCGCGCTGGTGACCCGCCGCGAGGAGGACGGGGAACGTTTGTACAGCCATTTGTCGACAGGCAACTACAACGCCGCGACCGCCCGCGCCTACGAGGACCTGGCGGTGTTGAGCGCCCGGCCGGAATTGGGGGAGGACGCCCGCCTCTTTTTCGATGCCCTCCATCGCGGCGAAACACCCGCCGGTTTCAAGACACTGGTCCCCGCGCCGGCGCGCCTGCACCGGCTGATGTTGCAATTGATCGAAAACGAAACGGCCGCCGCCCGGGCGGGGCGCCCGGCGGCGCTCTTCGCCAAGGTGAACGCGCTCGTGGACGAGGGGCTCATTGAAAGCCTTTACCGCGCCTCGCAGGCGGGGGTCAAAATCGATTTGATGGTGCGCGGGGCCTGTTCGCTCATCCCGGGGGTGAAGGGGCTCAGCGACAACATCCGCGTGCGGTCGATCGTCGATCGCTACCTGGAACACAGCCGCATTTATTATTTCGGTCACGCGGACCGGTTGTATCTGTCGAGCGCGGATTGGATGCCGCGCAATTTCTTCTCCCGTTTGGAAATCGCCTTTCCCGTGTTGGACGATCGTCTGCGGCGGTTCCTGCGGGAGGTCGTGATTCCCACTTACCTGGCCGACACCGTGAAAGCGCGGGAGCTCACCCCCCAGGGAACGTGGCGCAAAAGGCCCTCCGGCCCCAACGGCGTGCGCGCGCAATTTTTTTTCGAGGACATGGCCCGCCGCGGATACCACGGCACACCGCTCCAATGGAACCCCGCCGGTGCCTCAACGTAACCTGATCCTGCTCCGGCACGCCCACCGATCTTTAAAAAACCCCGCGGCGGACAATGGTCTGAGTGGGAAGGGAAAAAAGCAAGCGAAACGGTTTCGAAAGGATTTCCTACGGGAATTCGGGCCGGACGCCCGCCCACGCTTTCTGTCCAGCCCCAAACGGCGCTGCGTGGAGACACTGGCCCCTCTCGCGAAACGGCTGGGCCGGACGGTTCAGACGAATGCCGATTTGAGGGAACGGGACCCGGACGAGACCGCGTTGGAATTCCGAGCCCGGGTGGCGGGCTTCCTGCGGGGGTTCCCTCGGCGACCGGGGCGGTTGGTCGTCCTTTCGACGCACGGGGATTGGGCGCCCCTGGCCCTGCGGATTTTAACCGGCGCCCGGGCCCGCTTCGCCAAGGGCGGTTGGGCGTGGATCGAACCGGGGAACCCCTCCCCCCTTACCGCGCTCGTCCGGACCGGGCGATGAGGGAAAGGCCGAAGATCTTTTCGAAGAGCTCTTTTTTCTGTTCCACGCGCAGAACCGCCAAATCCACGGCGGATTGTTCTCCCCCCAAATCCAAGCGGACCCGGCCCCGTTCCCGTCGGACCGCACGAAGCACGACCAGGTGAGCCCGGGATTTCTCCAGGGCGTCCACAATACGCAGCAACGCCAAAAGCTTGAAAAACGCCGATCGCCGGACCGTCTCCTCCAGGGGGATTTCTTTGCGATCCAACTTTCCCCCCTTGTGCCAGAGGACCAATTGCCCGATGAATTCCCGTTCCCAGGGATCCAGTCCCGGCAAGTCGCCGTTCTTGACCATGTAATAGGAATGCCGCTCGTGGTGGACCGGACTGACGGCCTCGCCCGCGTCTTGAACCCACGCCGCGGCCACCAAATAATCCCGCCAGGGCCGGGCCAATCGGTGCAAAGGCGCCAAACGGTCGAAAAGGGCCCGCGCGAAGGACTCCACATGACGGAGATGCCGGGACGGCAAACCCCACCGGACCGCCCGCTCGAAAACATCCTTCAGGTGGAAATCGAGGGCCGACCCCGCCCCGCGAATGGCCCGGGCCTCCTCTTCCAGCATGCCGTCCCGGAGGGCGAAATCGGTCGTTTCGACACGGTCGGCCCGGACGGCTCGCACAATTTCCTCCAGAACGACCGCCCCCGCGAGGATGGTGTCGATCCGTTTGGGATCCATGGCGGGGACGCGGGCCAGCCCCACGCGGCCGAGACGGGCGAACCGGTCCGCCCAACGGCGGAGGGCCTCGGCGTCAAGGACCGATCCGCCGTCCGCTCGGTGGACGCGGTCCAGGGCGCGCACCGTGCCCGCCGAACCGATGACCCGGGCGGCCCGGGGCCAACCGCCCCGGGGAGCCCCTTCGGCGAGCAGGCTGCGGATGTGCCGCCGCAATTTGACGAGGGGAGCGTTCTCGCCGCCGGCGCGGGCCGGGGGAACCGTTTTGAGAAAAACCTGCTGAAGCCGGGCCACGCCCAATTTAAAACTTGTGGAGCGGAGAATGCGTCGGCCCCGGCAAAGGGTCACTTCGACACTGCCGCCGCCGATGTCCACCAGGGCGACCCGGTCGCGCGCGTCGCGTTCCTCGTGGGCGAGGATGCCCTGGGCGATGAGCCGCGCTTCCTCTTGACCGGAGATCACGCGGACGTCGATGCCGGTCCGCCGCTTGATCGTCGCCAGGAAAATGTCGCTGTTGGCGGAATCCCGCAGGGCGCTGGTGCCGAAAGCCGTGACGCGCTCCACCCCCAGGTCCCGGATGGTTTTTTGGAAACTTTCAAAAGCCGCCAGCGCGCGGTTCATGGCGGCGCGACCGAGGCGTCCGGTTTGAAAAACCCCCTCCCCCAGCCGCACGGCCAACCGTTCGCGGTGCAAGCGGCGGGCCTCGCCCCCGGGACCGAGGTCGACGACATCGAAACGCACCGCGTTGGTGCCCAAATCAATCAAGGCGAGTCGCATGTTCTCGACGGGATTATAGCGGATTCGGTCGGGCGCTGGGGGCCACGACCCGCGCGGCCTTGAGCGCCCGCCGGGCGAGGTCCAGAAGATCCACCGCTTTCAATTCCCCCCACCCAATCCAAATGGAATCACAATTTTCCAGCGACATCATGATAGATATCTTTCGTCATTAAACGATCTTTAACTAAACAACCGAGACAATGGGGACACAGCAACAACGCCTCCTTCCAAATCGTTCCACAGGGGGGACACCCCATTTCATCGATCGCGCACGGTGTTGGTCTCCCAAAGGCGGGGGCGGGACGCCAGCATTCCGTTAAAAGGCGACGGGGCATAACAGCATCCCTCTCCGGGTTGGCGCCACTTTTAAATCACGCGGACCTGTTCAAGGCCGCGCGCATCAGTCGAAAACGCTCCAGCGACTCCTCCAGGGGGGACCGCGGGTCCTCCAACAGGAGAGGGTCCAACGCCGTCGCGCCGCTCCATGACGTCGTGGCGGGCGCGGTGGAGCCATCTTCCGTCTTATCTCCCCCTCTTAACCCAAGTCCCTTCGTCCACAGAGAGGGTCGAGCCCATGGATTGACGCTTAACAAAAGCCCTTTGACCCCGCCCCCCCGCTGGATTCCATAGACCGCGGCCAGACCCACGGCAAAAAGCAATCCCATCCCCCACAGCATCGCATCCGGAACGGACCAGAGAGGGGCCGTTTTCTCCCATATCCCGGCGCCCTCCCCCATCCCCACGCCCACAGGGATGAAAGCCGGCAACCACCTCCCGTCGGCCCCGTTCTGAGAACGGGAGGGGGGTTGACCGTTTTCAATCGTGTCTTTTAACCGTTGAAAGTCCGGCGATGTTCGAATCAAAAGTGTGATCCAATTCAAAAACCCTTCAACCCGCCGCTGGGCAAAGTGATGCAAGGCGTTGAGTCGAAACTGATCATAGCGTTGTCCCCCCAGGGTATTCACATCCGCGCCCGTTTCGGCGGATCGGTCAGCGATGGACTTGTAGGTCCGCGCTTTGGTTAATAGGTCGTCCAGCAAGTTCATCGAAAAATCCTCCGGCACATGGCGCAAAATAAAACCTATCCGTCTGGCCTGTTTGGGCGGCACACTCAACCGCAAGGGCACATTGGGATAACGTCGCGCCAGCCCCGTCCAAAGCCCCAGGGCATCGTCCCGGGCGGCGAAATTTCCGCACACATGCACGCTCAATTCCGTTTCCGGGGACCGATCACTGTTCACCCGGCTCACCAGATCCATATATCGTTGCAGGTCGAAGAGGAGCGGCAAATTCAACTGGGTCTCGTGTTCCCGGGATTCCGGTGTGCCTCGCTTGACGCCGTAATAAGCCTCCAACCAGGAATTGGAACCGAAACTTATCCCGGACACCCCCTCCATGGAAATCATTCGCACAAATTCTTCGTCCGGCACAGGAGACTCCACCATCAGCCTCACCGGAATGCGCTTTAACGCCCCGGCCAGACCCGGCCGGACCACCATGCCCTGCATGATGAGCTCAAAGATCTCCTCCACGTCTCGGACGGATTTCACCTCCGGGAAAAGAACGCTCAAGCGGGTCGCGGGAAAACGATTTTTTAGTTCGGCGAGCGCGATAAGTTGAGCCACCGCCAACCGTTGGCCAATGGGATGATGAAGCAAAAAATCCAACCCGCGTTCTTCAATATCATCCAACAGCCCATCCAATTTATCGTCCTGAGCGTCCAACATTCGGACATGGATGGGGAGATCTGCGTCCAGGGCGGCTTTTACAAGCGGCTCCAGGGGCCGAATCATGCCGGGGACCATCTCGTCCTGGGTGAGAACCAACGCATAATCCGTCAACGGGGTCCGCACGCCCCACACATCCTCAAACCGGACCAGGCCCACGCCCACCGCGCCGCCGGCCACCCCTTCGCGAATGGCTTCGGGGGAGGCGGCGTTCAAGTAGATATCCACCGGGGACGAGGCGGCCCCGCGCGATTTGAATTCCGTCAGGCCGGCGGCCGCGTTCATTGTGTCCCGGTCCAGTCCGAGCCGACGGGCCCAGCGGTCTTGGTCCGGGGTGGGGTTGACCACCACCAACCCCGATTCGTCGACAATGGCCGACCGGACCTCCCCGCGCCGGTGCGCCCACAACGCATGCAGGTCCCCCGCGCCGGTCACGGCCATCAGTCGGGGCCACCGACTGAGCATCCCCAAAATGGAATGCTGATTGGGACTCCCCTCGGACGAGACGAACGCCTCGGCGAAGGGGTGTATCCGGTGCAGTTGGCGGAAATGTTCGGAGTGCAACAGGCCGTCAAACAGCACGATGTGGATCCGTCCCGGGATCAACGCCGGGCCAAAAAACTCCAACAACAGCCGGCGATTGAGCGCAAACATGGCACGCGATGGGACTCCTCCCGCCCCGACCTCGCGCACACGCTCCAGGATGTCCCTCGCTTCCATATTCAATCTCTCGAACTCAATGGGCAGGCGTTGCCACAGATTCCTGTCCGCCACCAGTCGATTGAGCGCCCGAACCACGAGGCGTTTTCCGGCCCGCTGGGGAAAGAGGGGTTCCCGGGAGAATTCATTTAAACCCGTCAGGAGGGACTGAATTTTGGGGGATCCGGCAACCCCCTCCAACAACGCGCGTATATCATCGAGGTGGGACCACCATCGATTCCAATCCACATCACCCACGGTGAATGCCATCAGCCGAAAAGGGTTTCCGACACGCCCGGCGAGGGCCGACTCGGTCCATAAAACAGCCGGGCCCGATGTGACACGGAAACCGCCGGGATCGCCCACGATGACATCGGCGCGAGTCCATGTGCGCCAAACGTTTTCCACCCAGGGCAACACGATCCGCATCGGCCAAGCGAAAATCAACGCGGGCCACATCATCCATCCGCCCAGGGGGGTCGTGGCGGCCCATGCGGGCATACTGAGGAACGCGAGCGACGCAAACAATGTTATTTTGGCACCCGGCCCCCATCGGCCTGTCGCCGTCGCGGCCGCGTGGGACACCACCGAGAAGGCCAGCCGTTGATTCCTTATTTGTAGCTCCAGAGACGCTTTTTCCTGCTTCCCCGCCGGTTCCAGTTGATATTCGACGCCTCCCCGCGTCATATGGAGCGCAGGTTCTTCCCAATGGACATCCTCCCACGCGGCGTCCCCCCCTGGGGCCTCATCAATCGCCGACCGGCGCGCCATCCAAATCTGAATCATCGAATAAAGTGTTCGTAAAAGAGAGCGATGTTTCTCCACAAACGGAGATGGCGACAGGAGAGGCCGCGGCGCCAGGGATATCCGGTCCGCCGTAAACAGGCGGTCCAAAGGCAACGGGTCCCGCGAAAAGAGCGACCGGGCAGGGTCCTCGTTCACGCCGTCCACGACCGCGTGGGGAGTGAGGACCACGTAGGACACGCCCTGGTCCCGCCACAGGCGGGTCAAGCCGTCGGTGTGGAACCCCCCGGCCACCAGCACCGAGATAGAAGGTGCCATCCCCCGGATGTTTTTAACAAACTCATCATTTCTTTCCAGGGCGAGGCGGTAGAATTGTTCCACCTCCTCCAGATCCTCCTCCCTCCAGCCCGCGCCGGAAAAATTCGCCGTTTCCCATCGGCCGATCATCAAGCGGCGGGCCAGGTATTGTTCCCAATCCTCCAGGCGCAGACGATGGCACACCATTCGCTCCGCCAGGTCCACATCGTGATCGATCCGGGCCAGACGCCGTTCCCCTTCCGTTCGGGGCAAACGGGTCCGAACCCTCTCCTCCGCCCGGGCCATTTCACGCAGGAGCGCTCGTCGGTCCAGGGACTCGGCCAGACCGTTGTACTCGAAACCGGTCGACAGGGAAGGGAATTCTCTCCACGAAAGACCGGCCGCGGCCATCAATGGGGCGGTCATTTCCCGAAACACCTTTCCATTCAACCGGCCCGCCCGGTGCTCGGCGGCCAGCCGGGCCCAGCGGAGCATCGACGCGCGGTCCAGCGCGCGCCCCAGCGATTGGGCCATCCGTTCGGCCTCGGCCCGCGCCGCGCCCGGGTCCAACCGCGATTCCATGACCGCGGCCCGCGCCAACGCCGCCATGTGCGGCAGATCTTTAAAATCTTCGTTTAAGAGTCCGGCGAGAACCCGCGCATAGGCGCCATACCCCATATCACCGCCTTGACAGGCGCGCCTTGCCCGGTCCCACCGTGACAGCGCGGGGCCGTAAACACGGGGTTTATGGGCCTCCAGCGCGCTTTTCCAGGAATTGATTTGACCGCGCAGGCGGCGAACGGGGCCATCCACTCTCAAAAGCGCATCCACATTGGCTTGGTAAAGCGCATCCCGCTCCACGCCCCACAGGCGAATGGGGGGGGACAATGTAATGGCGGCGTGTTCGACCCCGGTCAAAAATCCCTCATGCAAAAAACTGTCGGCAATGGCGCGCGTGAGGGATCGGTCCGGCCAGTCCCGAAATCCGCCCAGATCAAAAGGTCCTTCGGCCCCTTCGACCCCCACCCAGGTCAGGCCGGCGCCGGACAAACGGTCCAGCAGTCGGGCGATGTGCATCTGGGCCGAACGGTTTCCATGAATGTCCTGGATGTGAATGACCCACGGGGCGCCCGGCCGGCGGGCGACGCGAATGTCCGACACCGTCGCGTGGGGACCCGCGAGGTCCGCCAAAATGTCTTGAGTTTGAGGGGAGACCAAAACGGAATGGTTTAGGACCACGCGGGCCGTTTGAACGGATGGGTGGGGTCGCTCTTCCGCCCAGGCGGAACTGCCGGTGGCGACCGCTGGCGAATTCATCAACACCGCCCGGGCCGATCGACGGTCACGCCAAAAGGCCCCTTCGGCGGCGTGGGTCAAAACGCCCTGCGCCGTCAGAAGGATCGACATCCCGACGGATACAATGAACCGCTTTCTTTGGGTCCTCATGCCCGGCATTCGATTTGAAGCAGGTTAAAAACGCGTTAAGGGCTGCGTGTGGGAAATGTTGCGCATTTTCGGATTCAGAAAGGCGCGGAGACAGGATGCGGTGTGGTCCAACGGGGATGATTAACCACGGTTCTTTACACTGAGGGCTATTGGGACGATAATCCCGTGATCAGCGCGGCGGTCTTTGCGGGCGCGGGCCCCGCGGCCAAGGAAGAGACCGGCGCCGAAACGTCGCCGGACGGCGAGCCGTTTCCGAGGGAGCCGACGGGCGCTCCTGTCGGGGGACAGGTCCACCACATCGAAACGCACCGCGTTGGTGCCCAAATCAATCAAGGCGAGTCGCATGTTCTCGACGGGATTATAGCCGTTTCGATCAGGCGCTGGTGGCCACGACCCGGGCGGCTTTGAGCGCCCGGCGGGCGAGGTCCAACAGGTCCACGGCCATCAGTTCCCCGCCGACCCATTCCAGGAGGAGCACCCGGTAGGACAGATGGGTGCGGTGGGGGTTGATCAAAATGGCCGTGGGATCGGCGGTGAAAAGGTTCAGGGTTTTCCCCCGGGTCGTCGTGTTGGGCAGGGCGGCGATGACGGCCTCGGGGGTAAACCGCTCCTCCGGCAGGACGACGACCCGGCAGGCCGCGAGGTAGGCGTCGAAGGCGGGAAACCCGCTCACCCGCCGTCGAAGAAGGTTCTTGATCCGGGTTTCATCGGCCCCGCGGCCGTTGACGATCAGGACGTCCCCCGCGTGCGCGCCGGGGCGGAACCGTTTGGCCCGCTCGATCAAATGCTTTTCCAGAACGGGGCGCCGGGCGGCCCCCTCGCCGGCCCCGGGCAAAAATTCACTGACACGAATCATCGTCAGTTCGGCCTCCGCGTCCCCCGCCGGAACGCCCGAGACGCCTTTCAGCAACCCGGCCAATTTCCGGGCGCCGTTCGACCATTCCCGGGCCCCGCCGACCCCGGCCACGCCCCAGAGGGGGCCGAGGGTTCCCAGCAGGGCGTCCCCGCCGGAACCGTCCGGCAAAGGCCGGCCCATCATGCCGCGCAAATACCAAACCTGGCGGAACTCCGCGGCGGGAACGACCCCGCGCCGGTGCGCCTTCCAGGCGCGGGCGATTTGGTGGGCCAGGGACAACTCGGCCACTTCGTCGACGCGGGCCCGCCCTTCGCCGCGCGGGTCCGCCGCGCGCCGCGCCATTCGCCGCGCCCGGGTTTCTTCGGCTTTGGCCACGTCCGCGCGCAACCACGACAGGCTCAACCGCCCGGCGAGATCGTCCTCCAAAGGCAATTCAGCGGCCGCCCGCACGAGCAGCCGCGTCAACTCCCGCTCGGCCGCGGCGTTGCGTCGATCGGACGACCGAACCGCCGAAAGAATCTCCGCGAGGGCGGTCACCGTTTCCTCCGGATGGGACCAGGATTCCGTCGTCACGTCGACCGCCGTCGACCGCCGGGGCGATCGCCCGGGCGCCGCGGCCGAAACCGGGGCGGGCGTTGTTCCCAAACGCAGAGCGATCAGGTCATCCACGAACAACTCGAAAACGGTCAAGAAAAACGCCGGGATCAGCAACAACGCCGGGGCGAACACCAAAGCCCCGGCGGATCCGAAGGCCTGCACCAACCCACCGTAATTCACGAAGAGAGCCACGGGAAGAAGGGCGATTTTGACCCCCCTCAGCGCTTTTCCGCCCGTCAGCCGATCGACCGCCCACCGGCCGACGCGGGAGAAAAACGTCCGGGCGGCGGCCGCCGCCCCCCCGAAACCCCGCCTCCCGTGTTGGGAAATGGAAACACCCGCCACCGCCGCGACGGCGGGCGCGGAACCGGTCCAAGCCGCGTCGACAACAGGCGATGGGAAACCGGCCGGGGCCAGCGACAGCGCCCCGAGAAGGAGGACCGCGTTCACGCTCCCCCTTGTGGCCTTTCGCCACCCCACGGCCGGACCCGCGGAGGGCGCCTCGACCGGGCGCACGGTGCGTCTAACGGGAACTGTTCCAAAGACGGCGACGTCCTTCTCCCCCTTCGGCCCCGTCGAGAGCATTCCCCCCAGCCAGGATTGGAACACCGGGGTGGGCACCGTGCCGCGCAATCGGTCGGGCAGCAACGGATCCAGAAAATCCTGTAAGTCGTCCGACTCCCCCAAGGCCAGCCCCCAAAGGCGCGCAAAATGAAAAATCTCAGCCGTCGGCCGGAATCCCGCCCGGCGCGTCTCGATCGCCTCGGCCAGTTGGAGGATTAAAACCTTCGCCGCCGCGCGGGGGATCGACCCCGCCGCATGAAAATCGATATCCCCTCGGTTTGGTTCGTTGTCAACAGGGGCAAGCGCCGCCGTCTCCGATTCGGCACGCGCAAGGAGCGCCGCCCATGCCGCCGCGGACCCCGAACGGTTCCGCGCCCGCAACGCTTTGATCTCCATCGCCAGCACGGCGCGCGCCTTTTCGAAGGAGAGACTTTCCTCCGTGACATTGACCCACTCCCGGGACCTCTTGTGGGGAGCGGAGGTGCCGCGTCCGAAGATGTGTTTCACATTCAGAAGAGCCGACCCCACCAAAAACCCCCCCATTAATCCCAAGGCTCCCTGGGCCCAAGGACCGGAGGGAATTCCCCCTCGCAGCAATTCCAAACGGTCCCGGGCCGTTGCCCAGACCCCCCCCTCGAAATCGGCTCCACCGGCCCACGACATCCCCGTGCCCATCAAGGAAAAAAGAGCGATCCCCCCCCCCACGGCGGCCAAAACCCATCCCCCGCGACGATTGAACAATGCTCCCCACTGACTCACCACGCGGCGCCACAGACCCCCCTGGGAAAGGGAGGCGCCGGCCACCGCGGCGACAAAGGGGACGGGCCCGCCCCAGGCCGACTCCACGGCGGCCCCTTTGGACCCCGCCGCGGCCATCGCGGGAAAAAACATCCCCAACAATAGAAACGCGTGGACGGTTCCGTTCCGAACCACGCGCCGAATCCGATCGCGCCACCGGGGCGCGTCGGGGGGCTCGGTCCCCGGATCGAACTCGGCCTCGTCCTGTTCCACGGCCGCGTCGACGCTCGCGTAGAGGGATTCATCCACAAAGGCGGCGTTGAGGGAAAAGGTCGGGCGGGCCTCCTCACGGAAGGTCGCGGCGAGGGCGTTGGCGGACCGGTTGTTGAAGTGCTGGATCGCCTCGGGCAGAGGGTCGCTCAAGAACCCGTGTCCGGAAAAATACACGTTGATTTTGTGGCTCACTTCCGCGTCGCGGGCCTGGGCGATGCAGAGGGGCACCAAGTAGTAGGTCATGAGGTTTAAAGACGGCGGGTCCAAGTTCGCCTCCGCGGGCAACGAATCGCTCCGGGCGATGACATCCTTCAAAAACTCGTGGTGCGCGGCCGCCGCCGCGGCGTCGAACGCGTAGAAACCCTCCCCGGAAAATGCCTGGATTTGTTTCAAGCGGTCGTTCCGCAGGTCGTAGACCCGGTTCGTGTGTTCCTCCGCCAGAAGGCCCAGCGTTTTCTCAACGCGGGACCGGCGAATCAATTTAATCGGCTTCTCGAGCGAGGCGATGACGGCGCCGAAATTGAAGCGGTCCATGTCCTCGCGGTTCACCCACTGGGTGTCAAGGGTGACCCCGGTGCCGGCCGAAACCCGCACCGGCCCCACGTAGGCGCGGTCGGCCCAACGGAGGGCGAGCCCGCCGCGTTCTCCCCCCTCGGTCCGGGCGCGGGTCGCCCGGTAGGCGTTCATGACCGCGAGGTCGAAAATCGTCCGGGCCCCGAGAGCTCCCGCCCCCAGGCGGTTCGCGAACAACGGGAGACCCGCCAGGGGCTTGTTCATTCCTTCGACGGCCCCGCCCTTGGCCACCAGGGTCGCCGCGTTCAACGTCCAGGGGGCGCGGCCGTTAAGGCGGGGGTGGCGCTCGGCCAGGGATTTGTACTCCTCCGAGAACAGGTACGTCCACGCCCGGGCGTAGGCCGCGAAGGAACCGCGGCGGGACGGGACGGTCAAGACCACCACCGGCACCGATGGAGGAAAGAGGGCCCGGTCCGTCGATCGGGATTCAAAATAGGACCTCTCCTCCTCGTTTTGGGCGATCAAGAGAACGATGTCCGTGGACGGTTCCCCCGCCGCCAACTCCTCCCGCAGGGCGTCCTCCGCCTCTTGAAGGTGAAAGCGCGCGAAGTCGCGGTTCAAGTGGAAGGGATCCTCCCCGGCGGATTCGCCGATGCCCTTGAGGCGCCCGTTGACGTGGGGCCGCTGGTTCATCTCTCGCCAGGCCCGCAAGCCCGCGCGGAAAAAACCGTCTCGCCGCGTGCCCAGGGTTTGAATCCGGAACAACGCCATGGTGACGCCCAGCCCGGTGAAGAAAGCCAGCACCGCCGGGAACACCGACACCATGCGGGAGATGGCCACGCTCCAGAGCAAGAGGCTGATCATGGTGCCCCACCCTTTGCGGTGCAGGTCCTTGGCCGACATGTCGGACAATTCTTTCGTTTCGGATTTTTTTTGCAGGGAGTCGAACACGCGGGCCAAATCGGATTTGTCTTGCCCGTCGTACAACCCCGGGACGAGGACGTTCCCCAAGGACACCACGGAGAGCCCCTCCGCCCGTTCCCAGAGCGTGCGCCCCGGCCGCGTGTCGTCGGTCAACATCCGTCCCCGGTATTCTTCGACGGTTTGACGGATCATGGGGCGGACGCCGCGGACAAACCGCAAAACCGCGCCCAATTTCTTTTTTTCAAACCAAGAGTCCCGTCGATCGAAATTGGACAACGCCCAATGGGCGACGCTGGCGGGGACCAGGGCGTGGGCGGTTTTCAAGCCGTACAACTGATAAAGGAAGAATTTTTCCCGGGTGTCCACCAGACGGTCGCGGGTGTTTCCGACGGCGAAACCACCGGTTTCCAAGCGCCGATCGAGGAGGCGCACGGTACGCTCCGACAAACGCGCGATGGCGCGGTAGGCGTCGATCCGTTTTTCCATTTGACCCCGGTCGGACACCGCGGCGGGGGTGACCCGGTTGTTCAATATGAGCGCGTGAACGTTGTTGGCGAGCCATGAGAGGTCCTCCTCGCTCAAGGTCTCGTTCTGTTCCAGCCGGTCCAGGAGGGTGATCCAGTCCCGCACGCGGGCCTCGTTCTTTTCAATGGCCGCCAGGTCCACTTCTTTGTCGCGGAACCAAACGTAATAGACGGCGCCCAACAAACCGGTGCCCAGCGCGGCAAGCACGGGCCACTGCCCCACCAGAAACGCCCGCGTCTGGTCGACCAATTCCGCCGCGTCGAACCAGGAGAACATCGCCGGACCCCAATCCGCCACCCCGGGAACAAGCGAGAGGGCCGCTATCCCCGTGGCGGCCAAGAGGAACGACGTGAGGGGATCGCGCCCTTTCCCCGTCGCGGGGTGGAGGACCTCGGCGATCGCGGCGATTCCCTCGCGCGCCGATTGTCGCGCCCGATTCCAAGCGCGATGGAAGGCCCCCCCCCATCGACGATGGCTGTAAGCGCGGCCGCCCCAGGCGGTGAGGAGCAACAACGCGGCCGCCACCGTGGCCACGAACCCGGCGCTCGGGGCGGGGAAAACCGAATCCCCGCGGGCGTTCGTGGACGGCAAGGGGACGGTGGACCCCGCCTCCGCGGGAGCGGCCGTGTTGATTCCGGCCCCCGCGACCGCGGGGGGGGCGACCGGCGAAATGGACGGAGAGAGGGGGAGGCTCGCCGTTCCGTTGTCCAAGGGGACGATGCCCGGCACGGCATCGGCCGGACGTCCCCCGGACAGGTCCGCCGGCGGCGCCACATTCGTCGGAGAATCCACCGACACCGGGGCCGGTGTGGCCATGTAAAGCGTTTGGGGGTGGATGAGATCGGGGTTCGTGAGCCCGTTCAGCTCCGCCATTTCCTTCACCTTCGCGGCGATGTGCGGGTTGGAGGGGTTTCGTTCCCCGCCCGCTTTCAAAACGTGCGCCGCGGCTCCCCAAAGATGTTCTCCCTTATTGACCACCACGTGAACCCCGGCCGGGCCTTCCACCAGGGTGTAGGCGTGGGCGGGCGACACCGCCGCCAAAGGGATCAAGAAGGCCGCCAGCAGGGCCGCTCCGAACAGTTTGGAGCGTCCTTTGGCGAAGAAACCGTGGGGAGATTTCCACCGGCTCCACCAGCGTCCCCACGGGGCGCCGTTCCTGTGGAAAACCGAAACGTCAGAGCCGTTCGACAACCCGTCCAAATCCACCGACACCGAGGTGACGACCGGCCGCGCGCCCGCCACGGTGGGCTCGGGACCCTCCGGAGAGCGGGCGATGACGATGGTCCGCCCTCCGTCCAGAGCGGGAGCGGTTTGGGGATCGCCCGGCGACGCCAGCGCGGACCGAACCAGGGGCCCGAGTTCCCGAACGGCGCGCGCGCGGGGGATCCCATCCGGCGTCAAGGGGGCCAGCCCCGAGGTTTCGGCCAGGGAAACGCGCGGGGACTGGAACAACTCTTCCAAAGGGGTGTGGTCGCGGAAGAAAATATCGAAGGGTCCCCGCGCGGCGTCCCCGGCGTCGCCCAATTTCGGAGCCACGGAGAGGAATTCGATGCCCCGCGCGGCCAAAAGCGCGGCCACCCCGCTGTTGTGAAACCCGCCGGCCACCAACACGACGGGTTCCCCGGCGCGCGCGGCGATTTCGGCGGCCTCGGCCAAGGCGTGGTTACGCGCTTCCGCCAAACGGTAAAACGACTCAAAGACCTCCAAACCGTCAAACCCCGGCGCGGCCACACCGACCGCCGCCAAGCGGCGTTTCAGATGGCCTCGATCGGCCCCCCCGGCCAAGTGGGCCCGCCAATCCGCCGGGGTCATGGAGAGCGCGATGAGGCGGCGCATTTCCCGCAAAGCTTCGTCCAAGGCGCGTAAATCCCGCTCGGGCGGCGTCAACGCCACCGCCGTCCACAGCCGCGCTTCGCGCTCGTTCAATTCGGCTTCCAGCGCCTCCGGGCGCACTCTTTCGGCGAGGGCGGTGTACGCCACGTAGGCATCGAAGGCGGGAAACTCCGCGAGGCGGACCCCCCGCCGCCCGGCGAGGGCGCGGACCCCGGCGTAAAAGGCCCCGGGCGACATCGCCCCGCCGCGAAGGGCCATCGCGTCCGCGGCCAAACTCTGAACCTCCACCGGGTTCAAGCGATCCGCCAGTTGTTCGAGGAACACGCCCCGCTCCCGGGCGGCGGCTTCGGGCGAAAGGGATTTTTCCAGGGCGATCAACCGGACGAAACGTTCCAACGCGCTCCCCGGGGGGGGAGGGGGCAGATTCGGCGCGGCGCCCAAAAAGGCGGCCCGCTCCAGAAACGCGCCCTCACCGGACCACGCGGCGGCTTGGCGATCGAGAGACAGCGCGCGCGGGGAGTACACGACGGGTTTCGCCGATTGGACGGCGGCGGTCCAACCGGACAGACGGCGCTCCCAATCGGGGCGCGCCGCCCGCGCGTCGTCGACGGCGCGGCGGTTGGAGATGTACTCGGCCGGGTTCTCGGCCCCCGCCACCCGGGGCGCCCCCGGGGCGCCGTAAACCGCCGCTTCCGCTCCCGACAGAATTCCCGCGTTGAAGAAAAATCCGGCCACGGCGGCGTTTCGATCGTCCCCGGCGGAGCGCAAAGATTCAAGGGAAATCGGTCCGGCGGCCCCCTCCAGCAACACCGTGGCCCCGGGGCGTCGATCCAACACCGCGCGCACCAGGGCGGCGATGTTCTTTTGGGCGTTCCGGTGGCCGTGCACGTCTTGGACATGGAGGACCACCCCCTGCGCGCCGGGTTGGTGACCGCGAACATGCCCATGCCCGCCGAACACCCGCGCCCAATCGGTGGAAGTGGAAGAAGAGGGGATTTCCCGGCCGACCACGGGCGGGACATCCAAAGGAAGGGTCCCCCACAACGGCGTCGGCGTGACCGCGCCCCCCCGGAACCGCCGCGCGGTTTCCGCGCGCTGGGCCCAAAAATTCGCCTCCGCCGCGTGCCCCAACACCGTTTGACCGATGAAGTGCGCCACGGCCAAGGCGACAGAAAAAACGCGGAGAACTCGGGGGACGGAGGGGCTTTTCATGCCCCCATGATATCCGGTGGGAATTAAATCCCGGTTTCACCCATGTAAACAATGCGTGACGAAACCGGCTGTCGCGGGAGGGTCTAAAAAACGAAGATCGGGCTTTACGGGCCGGTGGCTACGAGGCCGGGGTCGGCCACGCACCGTCCAAAGAAGGGGTTTCAAACATCGATTGGAACCGTTTAACAAAATCCAAGAGATCGGCGCGCACGGCCTGGAGGGCGGCGGCGAACTCCTCCCTTTTCGATTCCGCCTCGATCCAATCCTCCCGCAGGAGGCCTTTGTAATGTTCGAGCCCCGCGAGAAGGTTTTTCTTGAATTCGGCGAAATACACTTTTTCCTTTTCACCGATCCGGGGGAACGCGTCGGCCACACGCTCCTTCAAATAGGCGACGTAAAGACGAAGTTCGTTGATGAACTGATGAGGCCGCGTCTCGGCGACGAGATCGTTGGTGCGCCCGTAGATGTGATCGATCATTTCGCGAAGGGAACAGACCTTGGAAAAAAAGGCGATGTTGGGTCCGGGGCACACCGCGGGCGTGGCCGACTCCTTGGCGAGGAAACCGTACCGCACCAGGGCGGCGTGGCCCAAATCCCGGCACAAACAGGCTTTCTCCATCACCCGCTCCATGGCCCGGGACAAGGCGTCTGGATCCGTTTCGGCGCTCTTCAACTGTTCGATCTTTTTTTTCTGGTAAGCGTAGGACGCCGTGCAAAGGAGCGGACCGGGAAATTCGGTGTTCGTGGCCAAGTACCCGTTCGGGCAGGGGCTCCCCGGTTTTCCCCGGGCGATGCGCTCGCGCCGCGCCGTTTCGCTGGCGGAACCGCGCAGGGTGTAAAAGGGGGCGCCCAGGGGCGAGGACCCGCTGAGGCGGACGTCGTCCGCGCCGGCCGCGGCGAGCCGCGCTAAGGTTTCGTCGTCGACCGTGGTCGCCTCCGGCACGAGGAGGAACGGGGTCCCCCAGCCGGTTCCGTCGATGCCGTAGCGGTCGCGGAGGAAACGGTCCTCGGCCGCGGTGCCGATGCCTCCCTGGGCGGTGACGCGCAGGGCGGGGGGATGCGCGACCGCGATCCCCTTTTTCTCCAACAGGGCGGGCCGGAACAATCGAAACATTTCGCTTTCCAGTTCGCCCCGCCGCGTTTTGAACTCCTCCAGGGTGGGGCCCAGCGTTTCCCCGACGGTGGGAAAAGCGTGGCCGCCGCAATTCAAGCCCGATTCGACGCGGAACTCCGAAACCCACAGGCCCCGCTTCGCGAAGATTTTCCCTTGGGTCAAGGCCGAACGGTAATCGCTGACTTTCAGGATGATTTGTTTCCGGGATTGGCCCCGGGCGTCGATGAAGAAATCGGGGAATTCGGCCACCGCCCCGTAGAGGCGCAGGTTCAGTCCGGCGGAGAAAACCATCGACGACCGGAGGTCGCTCGTGGCGAACCCACGCAGGGCCGCAATGGTTTGGGATTCCTCCGTCGCCGTTCCGCCGCTGGCCGGGAAGCGGTCGGCCTTGGTCATGATGTTGACGTCGATGCGGCCCGGCACGACGGCTTTTCGAAGCCGGGCCTGGCGCAGGGAGCGTTCGATCCTGTCGCCCGAGGCCGTCATCCGCGCGTGTTCGTGTTTCAGCGGCGAATCATCGGGCAGCATTTCGAAATAAAGCGTGATCTCGCTGCCTTTTTCAAAAGGCAGCGCGCGGAGACGGCGCACCTGCTCCGCCACCAGATCGTTCACGAGATTGAGATAGGCGGTGGTCCGCCGGGCCCGGGCGGCGGGTTCGCCGTCGCCGATGGGCGCGTGGGGCCGCCCGTGCAGGGCGGCGTAATGCGCCCGCATCTTTTCGAGAAGTTTATCGTCGCCCAAAGAGATCACCGACGAGATCCCGAAGCGGGCCACTTTCAGCGGGGTGTCGACCGTGAACCCCGTTCCCAAAACCGGGATATGAAAGGAATGCGGTCCGTTCGTCATAGGCGTGCGGGTCCTGTCCAAAGGAAAGTGGCGCGAGGGGGACAACAAACGCCGGCCCAACCGCCCGGAAACCGCCTCCCGCTGTTGCAAGTATAGAATAACCCCGAAGCCTTTCCTAAAAAATGAAAGGCGGGGCCCCTTGCCAAAGTCCTTTTTTCTCCCTATTCTTCGGTTGGGTTCAATCGCTTCGCAGGGGAGGCCTGTATGAAACGACGCGCGTTTTGGGCGGCGATCGGGCTGTTCGGCCTGGTCGGCCTGTCCGGTTGTCAGAATGAAAATTTGTTCGGCGGCCTGCACAAGGAAGGGTCCGGCGACGCCCGGAGTTTGATCGCCGACGGCAACGCCGCCCTGGCGGACCTGAATTTCCCCGCCGCCGAGGATTACTTCAACCGGGCCCTCGCCCAGGATCCCCGCAGCGCCGAGGCCCTCTACGGCGCCGCCGTCGCGGCCATGGGCCGGTCGGGCTTGAACCTGGGGCAATTGCTCTCCAACTTGATGACGTCGAACCCCGGCTCTTCCGCCACCGCCCTGCGGAGCGCGGTGATGACCGCGGCGCCGGGAGCCCCGACCGACAGCATCCTCTTCGGACTCTCGGTGGCCGACCTTCACAACGCGCTCAAGGCGGCGATTCCGCTCCTGGAGCGGATCCGCCTGGGTCTCTCCGACGGAACCATCCCCGCCGACAACCCCAACCTGCTCATCAACCTGGGCCTTTGCCGGATCCTTCACGCGGCCACTTGGGCCTACAGAAGGCCCGTGTTTGATATTCGAGTCAGTGGTTCGGATTTCGAAGTGGTTCAAACGGGCGGCGCCTGTCCCGACGTGGCCATCGCCGCCGAAGAAGCCGCCTGGGGGGCCCGGTACCTGGGTCTCGCGGCGATCAAACTGAATCAATCGGCGGGCGACATGCTTTTCGATTTACAAAACGACGCGGCGGACCTTTACGATACGCAAATCTTGGCGGGCACGGGTTGCACGCCCGCCCCGCCCTCTTACTTCGACGTGGTGTTGCCCACCCTTCCCGACCAGATTCCGGCCGACTGAGGAGACCTTCCATGAAAAGACTTTTCCTTGCGATAACCGCCCTGACCCTGGCCGGAACGTTGGCGGCCACGGAACGCCCCATGGCGGTCCGCGGGGCACGTGCCCTCGGCATGGGCGACGCCTTCACGGCCATGGCCGACGACCAAAACATATTTTTCTACAACCCGGCGGGCCTCGTGCAGCGCACCGGATCGGCGTTCACCCTGCTCGACATCCCCGTCACCGTGGGCAACGACGTGACGAAGATCATCGACTTCATCAACGACAACGAAGACGACCTTAAAAACTTCGACACCCTCCTTCCCGCCCGCCAGGCCGCGCTCATCAACCAGATCAACCGCGATCTCGTGACCCTGCGCCCCACCTTCGGCTTCGGCGCGCCGAACCTGAGCTACCTTTCGGGGCCCGTGGTCGGTGGGTTTTTCTGGGGCGCCGGCCTCTTCGGTCAGGCCAGCGGCCGCGTCGGCTTTGTCTACGACGTGCTCACCCCCTCCCTGTACTACGACATCAATATTGACGCGGCGCCCATGGTGAGCTTGGCCAAGCATTTCGATTCGCTTCCGATTCTCCCGGGGCACCTGGGCGTCGGGGCCACGCTCAAATACCTCAACCGCGCCCAGGCCAGCGACACCCGCGTGTCCTTCATTCAATTGGACAGCTACGACGCCCCCCCGCTGCAACGAGGCAAAGGGCACGGCATCGACTTCGGCGCCTTGTATCAACCGACCGCGCGGCTCAACATCGCCGCGACGTGGATGGATTTCGGCGGCACGCAACTGAAATTCGACGCGTTGGCCGCGGAGGACGGGTTCGACGCCCGCCCCGCCCGAACGGCGGGTATTCCCCAGCGTCTGAACGTGGGCGTCGCCTGGACCCCCGCGCGCCTGGGCCTCGGGCCCCTCGGCCTGCCCACGGGCGACCGGTTGACCCTCGCGGCGGACGTGCGGGACGTCCTCAACGAAGACAGCAAGGTCCTGCTCGACGGGGGGTTGATCGCCGACAGCGCGGGCAAGCACATCCACCTGGGCGCGGAATACCGCTGGTGGTTCCTGCGCTTCCGCGCCGGGGCCAACCAAGGGTACGCCACGGCGGGGCTGGGGATCGACATCCCGGTCTTGAAATTGGATTACGCGTTTTTCTCGGATGAGGAAGGCGATTTCGCGGGAAGCTTGAAGCATTCGGCCCACATCGTGTCCCTGGCCCTGCGGTTCGGGTCGGGCCGGACGGAGGCCCAGGAGCGCGTCGGCGCGAAGCCCGCGCCCGCGCCGACCCCGGCTCCCCCCGCGACGGCGACGGAAAAGGCCCCCGAAGCGGCGCCCGCGCCCGCGAACTAGTCGAGCCGTCGGGCGGGCACCCCGCCCCAACGCTCGCCGGGACCGATCGTCGTTCCGGCCTCGACCAACGACAAGGGCTCCACGCGCGCGCCCTCACCGAGGGTGACGCCGGGCAAGAGCATCGCCCGGGCACCGATCGAGGCGCCGCGCCCCACGCGGATCCGCCGCAACTGCAAGCGCCCGCCCGTGAGATGCCCGGGCAACAAAAGCACGTCGTGCCCGAGCGACGCGTCCCGCTCCAAGGTGACCATGTAGGGATCCGCCACCAACGAGCACGGCAGGGACCGCACCCGCCCCCGCTCGGTCGTCAAGCCCAGCAGTCGCAGGAACAGCCGTCGAAACTCCGGCGGCACCAGCCCGTTTTGGTAGTGCAAAAATAAATTGGTGATGCACAGGAAGGCGTGGAGTTTCCAAACCAATAACACCCGGCCGTCCTTTTCCTGATAGTATTCCCCTTCGGGCAGGGGCCAGAGGCGGCGGAGTCCCGCCAAAACGGCCAAGGTGGATCCCACCATAAAGCCGTAAAACGAGACCATTCCCAAAAACAAGTCCAAAGAAACCAAACGGCTGAGGACCCAAACGCCCAGGGAGGCGAGCGAAAAAATCAAGGCTTCGGCCAGGACCGTCAAAAAAATGTCCGCCGAACGCAGCAACGGGCGGCCCGCCACAAACCCGCCCGGGTCCGTCGCCGGGCCGAGGTTCCGCGCCGGCACGCCGCCCCACCGGGTCCCGGGCGGCACGCGGGTGCCCGCCGTGACCAGCGTCATGGGCAAGATCTCCGCCCCGGCGCCGACCTCCACCCCCGGCATGAGGACCGCGCGTTCGCCCACGATGGCGTTTTCCCCCACGCGAATCGCCCGCAGATGGAGCTCCGTCACCGCCAGAGCGTGGGGCAGCAGCAGGGCGTCGTAGCCCGTGGAGGCGACATTGTCCATGGTCACAAAAAACGGATCGAGCACGATCCCGATGGCCGAAAGATGCCCGCGCCCCCGACGAATCCGCGCCCCCATAAGGCGATGCAGGACGAACCGAAGAACCGGGGGGATTAAATCCCGCTGGTAAAGCGAAAACAAATTTGTGATCCCGATGAAGGCGAACAGGTTCCAGCGCAGGCAGGCCCAGGGATGCTCGGCGCGGTTGTACACCCCTTCGCGAAAGGGCCACACCCGCCGAATGATCCACTCGGCCCCCAACGCGACGGCGGTTTGAGCGACGTAAAACACCAGGGCGACCTCGAAGAACCCGAGCGACCATCGACGAAGCGCCGCCCAGGCCCCGATCCCCGCGGCGGTTAAAATGGCGGTTTCAACCGTTCCCGAGACCAAGAGATCGCGCCAGGTGGAAAAACGGTTTTCGCCGCCCACGGGGATTTGGCCCATTTTCCGGGCGGGCACGCCGCCCCACACTTCCCCATCGCCGATGACCGTGTTTTCGGCCACGACCGACATGGCCTTGACCATGGCTCCCCGGCCGATGGAAACCCCCGGCAACACCACGCTTCGCGCGCCGATCACCGCGCCCCGACGAACAACGACGGTTCCCAGGGTGAGCCGGCCGTTTTCGTACAGGGACGGCAAGAGGGAGGCGTCTTGCCCCACCATGGTGTCCGCCTCCAGCGTGATGAGGTAGGGGTCGACGACCACGCCGGCGATGGAGATGATGCCTCCGCCGGCGTTCATGCCCAGCCAGCGGCTGAAAAATTTCCGCAGGTGGGCGGGCAGTAGGCCGTTTTGGTAATGGAAGAATAAGTTGTTCATGGCGAGGTAGTTGAACACGCGCCAGGCGAAAAGCACGCGGGGGTTCTCCTCCGGGCTGTACACGCCCGGAACCAAAGGGACAATCCCCCGCACAATCCGCAACACCACCATCGTGCCCCCGGCAAAAACGCCGTAGGCCACCAGGACAAAGGCGAAGGGCTCTAAGGGGAAAACGCGGTCGAGAAGAACGGTCGCGCCGACGGCCAAGGCCGTCAGAACGACTTCAACAACCGCCAGGACGGTGACTTCGGCGCGGGGCCCGAAACGGCCGGAGCTCGTGTTCATGACGTCGGCGGTGGGGCCGGCCCGCGGGCGACCACCTGGACCACCGCGGCCCGCCCGGTGTGGAGGGTTCCCTCCACGACGTCACGCTCCGTTTCGACGGCGTGGATTAATTCAAGAGCGGCCAGGTCAATTTTCAATTCGTCCAGGGTGGGCAATAGATCGGCGGTGGGCGGGCCGCCGGTTTTGTATTGGAGTTGGGCCGGGCGATAGGCCTCCAACAACAGCACACCGCCCGGCCGAAGCCCGGCAACGACACCGGCGTGCAAACGCCGTCGCACCGCCGCGGGAAGGTGGCAAAAAATGGAGACGACCCCGTCCCAGCTTTCCGGCGCGACGACGTAATCCGTTAAATCCGCCACGACGGTTTCCAGGGTCACGCCCCGCGCGGCGGCGAGTCGACGGGCTTTTTCCAGACCCACGGCCGATTGGTCGACGGCGGTGACCGCGTGGCCGAGGCCAGCCAAATAAACGGCGTTGCGCCCCTCGCCTTCGGCGAGGGACAGAACCCGCCCCCGGGGCGGCAAGCGGTGCGCCCAGGCTTTCAGGAAATCGTTGGCTTCGGTGCCGTAGACATGGGGGGCGCCCCCGTAACGGGCGTCCCAGTCGGCCGCGCGGGAAAGACCGCTAGACGTGGGCCGGCACCTTCGCGGCGGCGGGCAGGGCGGCGGCGTACAGCGATTGCAGGGGCCGCGCCTGCCAGCGGGTGGAGCGGGACATTTTAAGGCCGTCGGCCACCGCGCGCGCGGCGGCGTAGGTGGTGAAGATCGGAACTCCGGAAACCAGGGCCGTCCGCCGGATGTGGAAGCCGTCGGACCGGGCGCGACGGCCGTGCGGCGTGTTGATCACCATGACCACCTCGCGGTTCTTGATGACGTCGAGAACGTTGGGGCGCCCTTCGGCGATTTTCTTGACCGGCTCGATGGCGAGGCCTTTTTCCTTCAAATAAAGGTAGGTGCCTTCGGTCGCCATGAGGCCGTACCCCATCTCCAGGAACGCCTGGGCGATGGGAACCGCCTGCTTGCGGTCCCGTTCCCGGAGACTGAAGAGGATTTTCCCCGCCTTGGGCAGGGCGCTGCCCGCCGCGGCCTGGGCTTTGGCGAAAGCCAGGCCGTAGTTTTCATCGATCCCCATGACTTCGCCGGTGGATCGCATCTCGGGGCCCAACACCACGTCCACCTGGGGGAAACGCATCCAAGGGAACACCACTTCTTTCACGGAATACCAGGGTTTTTTAAGGGCCATGACGGCGGCGTAGGGGGCGAGGGCTTCTTTTAACGATTTCCCCACCATGACTTTCGCGGCGACCTTGGCCAGGGGCACGCCCGTGGCCTTCGAGACGAAGGGCACCGTGCGGCTGGCGCGGGGGTTCGCTTCGAGAACGTACACCGTGCCGTTTTGCACGGCGTACTGGATGTTGATGAGCCCTTTGACCTTGAGGGCCAGGGCCATGGCGCGGGTGTGGCGCTCCAGGTCGGCCAGGACCTTGGGCTCGAGGCTGTAGGGGGGCAGCACGCAGGCCGAATCGCCCGAATGGATGCCGGCCTCTTCAATGTGCTCCATGATGCCGGCGATGTAAACGTCTTTTCCATCGCAGACGGCGTCGACGTCGACTTCCTTGGCGTCCTCCAAAAAGCGGTCGAGCAGGATGGGCAGGCCGGCGCCGGATTCCAACGCGCGCTTCATGTAATCGGCCAATTGCTCTTTGTCGTAGACCACTTCCATGGCCCGGCCGCCCAGGACGTAGGAGGGACGCACCATGACGGGATACCCGACCCGCGCCGCGGCGGCCTCGGCCTCCTTCAAATTGCGGGCCGTGCCGTGGGCCGGGTGCGGGATCTTCAATTTTTTCAAAAGCTCGCCGAACCGCTCCCGGTCCTCGGCGATGTCGATGGAATCCGCCGAGGTGCCCAAGATCTTGACCCCGGCCTTCAACAGCGGCTTCGCCAGGTTGAGCGGCGTCTGCCCGCCGAATTGGGGGATGACCCCTTTGGCCTTGGTGCGTTCGACGACGTTCACCACGTCTTCCAGGGTCAGCGGCTCAAAGAAAAGCTGATCGGACGTGTCGTAGTCGGTCGACACGGTCTCCGGGTTGCAGTTGACCATGATGGCTTCGGCCCCGCACTCCTTGATGGCCCAGGCCGCGTGCACGCAACAGTAGTCGAACTCGATGCCTTGACCGATGCGGTTGGGACCGCCCCCCAGCACGATGATGCGGTCGCTTTTGGACAGGGGCAGGGACTCGTCTTCGGTTTCGTAGGTCGAATAGAAATAGGGCGTGTCCGCGGGGAACTCGGCGGCGCAGGTGTCGACTTTTTTGAAGGTGACGGGGATGTCCTTTTTCCGTTTTTTGGCGACGGTTTCGGCCGAGAGCCCCGTGAGGTAGGCGATCTGCACGTCGGAAAACCCGTCGCGCTTGGCCCGCCGCAGGAGGTCGACGGAGATCTTTTTGCCCGCCGCGCGAACCTCCTTTTCCAGTTCCCAAATCATGGCCATTTGGTGGAGGAACCACGGGTCGATGGCCGACAGGCGGTGGATGTCCTCGACCGACAAGCCCAACTGCAGGGCGTACTTCACGTAAAAAATGCGGTCGCAGTTGGGCACGCGCAGTTTTTGTTCCACGTCCTCCAACAGCTTGGCCCGTTCGGCGGAGGCGGCGTCGCCGCGCTTCACGAGGTCGTCCACCTTGGGCACGATGGACTTGCCGTCGGCCCCGAGGCCGGCCCGGCCGATCTCCAGCCCCCGCAGGGCCTTCTGCAGGGACTCGCGGAACGTGCGCCCGATGGCCATGACCTCGCCCACGGACTTCATGCTGGTGGTGAGCGTCTGGTCGGCCTCGGTGAACTTTTCAAAGGCGAAGCGGGGCACCTTGGTCACGACATAGTCGATCACGGGCTCGAAACAGGCCGGGGTCTTTTTGGTGATGTCGTTGGCGATCTCGTCCAACCGGTAGCCCACGGCCAGGAGCGCCGCCATTTTGGCGATCGGGAAGCCCGTGGCTTTGGACGCCAGGGCCGACGAGCGGGACACGCGGGGGTTCATCTCGATGACGGTCGTGCGGCCGCTCCGGGGATCGACGGCGAATTGCACGTTCGACCCGCCGGTTTCGACCCCGATGGCGCGGATGCAAGCGAAGGCCTGGTCGCGCAAAATCTGGTATTCCGGGTCGGAAAGGGTTTGCGCGGGAGCCACGGTGATGGAGTCGCCCGTGTGCACGCCCATGGGGTCCAGGTTCTCGATGGAGCAGATCACGACGCACTGGTCCGCCCGGTCGCGCATGACCTCGAGTTCGAATTCCTTCCAGCCGATGACGGACTGCTCGAGCAAAATCTCGTGGATGGGGCTGGCGTCCAACCCGCGCACGACCGCGCCCATGAATTCTTCTTTGGTGTAAACGATGGCCGATCCGACGCCGCCGAGAGTGAAGGAGGCGCGGATGATGAGCGGGAATCCGATCTCTTCGGCGATGCGCTGGGCCTGTTCGAGGTTACGGGCGACGCCGCTCTTGGGCACGTCGAGGCCGATTCCGAGCATGGTTTTTTTAAACAACTCACGGTCTTCGGCCTTCTTGATGGCGTCGATCTTGGCGCCGATCAGTTCCACGCCGTATTTTTGAAGGCTGCCGCGCTCGTGCAACTCCACGGCGAGGTTGAGGGCCGTTTGGCCGCCCAAGGTGGGCAAAATGACCTGGGGTTTTTCCTTTTCCAAAATCCGTTCGATCATGGAGGGAATCAGCGGTTCCACGTAGGTCGCGTGGGCGAACTCCGGGTCGGTCATGATCGTCGCGGGGTTGGAATTGATCAAGACGACGCGGTAGCCCTCCTTCTTGAGCGCCTTCACGGCCTGGGCCCCGGAATAATCGAACTCGCAGGCTTGGCCGATGACGATGGGCCCGGACCCGATGATCAGGATGGTTTCAATGTCGGTGCGCTTCGGCATAAAAGTTTACTCTCCGTCGGTTCGCCAAAAATAGGACAGCGTGAAGCGGTGGCGGTCCGTCAACTCGTCCACCAATTGAATGGAATAGTCCACCCGCCAGCGTTGCAGCCAAACCCCCACCCCGCCGGTGACGCCCGGGTCTTCGCCCCCGACGCGACCGCCGACCCGCAGCGCGGCGCGCCGGGCGAGCTCCCACTCAAAACCGAACGCGCCGACCACGTTGCCCCAGCGGTCGACGACGGCGTCGGCGCCGCCCCAAAAACGGGAACGCCCCTGCCCCATCTGCATGTACCAAGGCCCGCCGAGGCCGAAAGTGGACGCCTCCTCCTCGGGCGACCGCGCTTCGAAAGACAGGCCCACGCGGTAGAAAGTGGGCAGAGGGTCTTCCACGGAACGGTAGGTCACGCCCGATCCGACGTTCTGCGCCGAGGCGCCCAGCCGCAGGCCGGGGGTAAACAAATTGATCAAGAGACCCGCGTCGCCGGCCACCGCGGTGGCCGAAGCTTCCTCCGCCAGGCGGGAGGTCAGGAATTTTCCCGTGACACCCACGCGGAACCCCTCGGCCAGGGCCGCGCCCGCCGACAGGGACCCCACGAAATCCTGCTGGGCGCGGCGGGTGACCGACGGCCCCAGAGTGGGCACGATGTCGATGGTGCCGGCGTCGAGGTAGGCGACCGACGCGGCCAGACCCACCCGCTGATTGGTCCACCCGCCGGCCAGGAGCCCCGTGCGCACCTCGCCGGGGGAGGTTTCAAATTGGGACAAGAACTGGGAAAATTCCATCGTCGTCAGGGCGGCCGGGTTGTAGGCCACCCCGCTCAAATCCCCCGTCAGGGCGGTCGCGGCTTCGCCCAGGGCGGTGGCGCGGGCGTCGGCGGTCTCCAACAGGGTCAAACCGCCGGTGCGCGAGTCCACGGCCCGGAGGGCCCAGGGGATCGCCCCGGCGATCAAGAGAATCCCGGCTCGACGCGCGCGTTTCATTTAACCACCGCCGCTTTCAAAATTTTGTTCAGCCGGTCCGCTTCGATCCGGATCAAATAGATTCCGCTCGCGACGATTTCCCCGGCGTCGTTGCGGCCGTCCCAGGTCGTGCTGAAGGCGCCGGCGGCGTGGGAACCGTCCACCAGGGTTTTGACCGGCACGCCCCGTAGGGTGTAAACCCGTACCAACACCGCCCCGGGCAGGACGGAATAATTCACCGTCATGATCTCGCCCTTGGACGGATCAAACAAATTGTCGGCCACGTCAATGTTCACGGGCCCGCCCACGAAATTCACGGTGGTGTTGGTGGCCTGAAACGAGGCAAAGGATTGACTCGCGGGGACATAGGCGTACCCGGCCGCGGAGGGCGTCACGGTGTAGCCCCCCTCCCACAGGTTCAATTGGGAGTAGGAACCCGTTCCCGCCGGGAGGTTGCCGGTGGCAATGCTCCCCGCCAATTGGACGACCGCGCCGGGGATGGCCGCCGCGGCGAAATCCTGGACCGTGCCGCCCAGGGTCAAGCCTCGGTTCGCGTCGGTTTGGAGATGAACCGCCGCCGCGGGGGCGGTGGTGTAATAGGTGGCCAGGAAATGATCGAACCGGTTGTAAACCACGCTGGGGCCGACCCCCGCCACGGCGGCGGAGCCGTCCAGAACCGAATATTCCCACCCCGTGCCGTTCCACGCCGCCCTTGAAAACCCCGGTGCGGTGGACAAATAAACCACCGTGGGACGTTCCAGACTGTTCACCGCGGCGTCCAGAAATTCGCTTCCGCCGCCGACCGGTTCGTAATTCAAAAACCCGCCGGTGCTCGAGGCGAGGTAATACTCGATCCACGGGGAACCGCCCGACGTGTAGCTGTCGAAAATGTGCGATTGGTTGTTGTCGTCCACCGCCAAAGCCAAGCCCGACGGCGGGGCGGTCGCCCAGTCCACGGGCCACCACCCCTTCACCGTCGGCGTGGAGCCACCGACAGCGAAATACCCCAATCGGTCATCGGGCAGGCCCAGGGAGTCCCCCCCCGTCAGGAAGGCCAGCCGGGGGGTGTCGTCGGAGGCCAAATCCAACGCCACCGCCGTGGGGTAAGAACTGATGTGCACCGTGTGGGTGCTCCAGACCGTGCCGCTGTAGGCGGCGTAGACCGTGGCCGAGCTGACGGTGTTGTTGAAGGCCACGCGGGGTTGACCGTTGGAGGCGACGGCCAGGGACACATAGGTGATCGTGGAGACAAAGCTTTGGATGGTGGTGGGCGACTGAAACGTCGACCCGTTCAGTTGGGTGTGTTTGACCCCGGCCCGGGACCCCGTGGCGTCGATTTCATAGAAAACCACGTGGGGGGTGTTGCCGCTCAACTTCATGTCGCTCCGGGGCGACACGGTTTGGTCGATGACGTTGATCGGCGCCGACCAGGTGGTTTGCCCGTTCACCAGTTTGGTGTAACGCAGCCGCTGGCTCGCCGGATCGTAATAAGTCACGTGAACGGTGTTGAGGCTATCGAGGGCGACGTTCGTGCCCATGAACGTGGTGGACGATACCGCCGAGACCGTGGTCACCTGTTCGGTGGTGACCGCCGCGCGTAGGCCGCCCGCCGCCATCATCAACAACACCGCCAGCGCTTTTTTCACGACGCGGATGCCCCCTTCATGAGATCCACGAACCGCGCAAAAAGATAACGGGCGTCGTGGGGGCCCGGGCAGGCCTCGGGGTGGTACTGCACCGAGAACATCGGCAGGTGTTTGTGCCGCAGTCCTTCCAGGGTGTTGTCGTTCAAATTGACGTGGGTGGGCTCGACCGCCTTGCCGGCCAAGGATTCGATGTCCACGGCGAAGCCGTGGTTTTGCGTCGTCACTTCGACTTTGCCGGTGGTGAGGTCCTTGACCGGGTGGTTGGCCCCCCGGTGGCCGAACTTGAGCTTGTAGGTTTTGCCGCCCAGGGCCAGGCCCAGGATTTGGTGGCCGAGACAGATGCCGAAAAGAGGGATGGGCTTCGACGCGCCGCCGTTGTGGGCGGCCACGCGGCGCACGGTCTCGATGGCGTAGGTGACGGCGGCCGGGTCGCCGGGGCCGTTGGACAACATGATCCCGTCGGGTTTGAAGGCCAGGAGCTCGGCGAAGGACGTCTTGGCCGGGAAGACCGTCACGTCGCAACCGTGGGCCGCGAGGGAATTCATGATGTTGTACTTGACGCCGAAATCCATGAGCGCCACGCGTCGGGCCGGGGCGGCCTTGTCGGTCGTTTTCCAGGCATAGGGGGTTTCGCAGGTCACTTCCTTCACCAGGTCCGCGCCCGCCATCGAAGGCGACTTTTTGGCTTTTTCCACCAAAACCTTGGGCTTCACGTTCTCGCTCGAAATCACGCCGCGGCAGACGCCGACGTCCCGCAGGTGGCGCACCAGCGCCCGGGTGTCGATGCCCTCGATGCCGACCACGCCGGTTTTCTTCATGTAGGCGTCGATGGTCGCGACGGGTTTCCAATGACTGGCCAGGGGGCTGAATTCCCGGGCGACGTAGCCGGCCACGTGGGGCTTTTTCGATTCGTCGAAATCGGCGACGGTGCCGTAGTTGCCGATGTGCGGGTAGGTCATGACGACGATTTGCCGTTGGTAGGACGGGTCGGTCATGATTTCCTGATACCCGGAAAGGGCCGTGCAAAAGACGACTTCCCCGGTCGTTTCCCCCGGGGCGCCGAAGGCCTGGCCTTCGAACACCCGGCCGGTTTCGAGGGCGAGGACGGCCTTCACGGGATCCACCGGAACTTTTTGTCGACGAGGATGGTCTCGTCGCGGCTGCGGCCCATGGAGATGAGCGCCATGGGCACGCCGACTTCCTTGGCGAGGAACGCCACGTAGTTTTGCGCCGCCTTGGGCAGTTTTTTGTAGTCGGTGATGCCCTTGACGGGTTCCGAAAACCCCGGGATGTTTTTGTAGACGGGCTCGGCGGTGGCCTGGGCCCGGCGGCCGGCGGGGAAATCCTTCACGGTTTTCCCGTCGACCTTGTAGGCCACGCAGACGCGGATGGGATCGACCCCCTCCAGCACGTCGAGCTTGGTGAGCGCCAGGCGCGTCAGGCCGTTGATGCGCACGGCGTGGCGCACGACCACCGCGTCGAACCAGCCGCAGCGGCGCGGACGGCCCGTGGTGGCGCCGAACTCCTGGCCGCGCTCGCGCAGTTGGTCGCCGAAGGCGTCTTTCAGTTCCGTGGGGAACGGCCCGTCGCCCACGCGCGTGGTGTAGGCCTTGACGACGCCCAACACCTCGTCGATGACCGCCGGCCCCACGCCCGACCCGACGCAGGCCGCGCCCGCGATGGGGTTGGAGGAGGTGACGAAGGGGTAAGTGCCGAAGTCCACGTCCAGCATGGTGCCCTGGGCGCCTTCGAAGAGGAGGTTCTTCTTTTTGGCCAGGGCGTCGGCCAGGAGCGTGGGGGTTTCGGCCACGTACTCGGCGAAGAAGGCCCGCAGGGCGTCGTAGTCCTTGAAGGTTTCCCGACGCAGTTCGTCCAAGGACACCAGGCTCGTCAAGAGCGGCGCCTTGGCCTGGAGGTTTTGCTCGACGAGTTCCTTGAAGGTGTCGGGCTCCATGTAGTCCGCCAGGCGGATGCCCACGCGGCCGACCTTGTCGGAATAGGCGGGGCCGATGCCGCGCTTGGTGGTGCCGATCTTGCCTTGGCCCGACTCGCGGAGCGCGTCCAAATACCGGTGATAGGGCAAAATGAGATGGGCCCAGGCGCTGATGAACAACCGGCCCCTCACCTTGATCTTTTGCCCCTCGAGGAAACGCACTTCCTCCCGCAGGGCCCAGGGGTCCATCACGACGCCGTTGGCGATGACGCAGCGCCGCCCCGGCTGGAGGATGCCCGAGGGGATTTGGTGCAAAACGAACTTTTTTCCGTCGAAGACGACGGTGTGGCCCGCGTTGTTGCCGCCTTGGTAACGCACGATGACGTCGGCTTTTTTGCCGAGCAGGTGCACGATTTTGCCTTTGCCTTCGTCGCCCCATTGGGCGCCCACCACGATTAATGTCGACATGAGGTTAAAGGGTCCTTTGGTATTCCTCGATGGATTTTTTCCAAACCAGTACGCCGCAAAAACGGTCGCCCTCGGGGCAGAAGGGCCGCGCGCCCGCGGCGGCCCGCAAGGTGCACGGCGCGCCCAAATAACGGGCCACCCGGGGGGCGACCCGGGCGATCTGCTCCACTTCCTCTTTGGAGGCGCGCCAAATCTCTTCTTGCGCCGTGTAGCAGAGGCGCTTCGTCCACTTGTGGTGAAGGTTGAGCAGGTCCCCCGATTCCTCGAAGCGGACGGCCACGGCGTTGGGCAAAAGGTAAAGGGCGAACTCCTCGGCGACGCCCATGTTCAAAAGGCGGGTGATGCGCCCCCACAGGCCCTCGACGGTCTCCTCGTAAAGTTCCAGGGCGGTCGGGGTCATTTCGATCAACCCGGGGGTGATCACGTCCGGCCTGTCCGGCACGAAATGTCCCGAGAGGATGGGCCGCGAGCCCGGGGTGGTGCGGTGGCGTTGGTCCTGGCTGTCGGCCGTGTGGGAGATTTTTTTGGCGAAGGTGAAATGCATGTGGCTCAACGTCCGCGTCAACTTGGCGTGGGCGGTGAGGTTGAGCGCTTCGCTCAAATAAGGGTTTCGGGCGGGGTTGAGCACCCGGTCGATGGCGTCGTCGTCCGAGAGGGCGCTCTTGGGAACGCCCAGGACCGTGCGCACCGACTGGGCCAGCACGGCCTCGCCGTGGGCCTTGTGGTCCACGAGCTTCGAGACGTGGCCGGCCAGGCGGTGGTCAAATTCTTGAATAAATTCGCGGGACGGCTTCGTGCTTTGGCCGTGGAATTCCCGGTGGGCCTGGAACTCGGGGGTTTTATCCAGAGGCAGGGGGTCCTCCATGCGCTCGACAAACAAGGGGTCAATGGCGCGCACGGCCTCGATCATTTTTTTGACGACGGCCCTTTGCTCCCAGGGGGTGTCGAAACTTTCGCAGAGCCGGTGGTAACGGTGGAGCGTGAGCCCGCTGATGGTGTGGTAAAGGTGGGCGTGGGTGGCCACGGGCAGGACGTAGCGGGCGATTTCCTGGGCCTTGCGTTGGACGCTACGGGCCCAAGGTTTTTCCGTCGGCTTTCGCAGGGGGAAGAGTCGGCCGTACTCCTTTTGCACCGTGGGGGTGAGCCATTCCGTCAACTTTTGATAGGCGCCCATGAGGGCGGCCGCGGTTTCGGAGTAGAGCGTCCGGGCGGCCTCGGGCAGGGGCGGCACCGCGACCCGCTCCGGCGACACCGTCACGTAACGCTGGCTGACCTGTTCGGAATTGTAATAGGGGTGGCTGTGCAAAAAGGACCAGATGAACTGCCGGGACACGTTTTCCAGGACGAATTGGAAATGGGCGTGCTGCAGGGTGGTGTGGTGGCCGGCCTTGTAGACGCTGGCGGCGATGGCGTCGCGCTGGGCGCGGGATTTCTCGTCCCGGGCCACGTCGGCGGCGGTGACCACCGTGGGCGAATAACAGGTGCGGGCCGTGGCGACGGCGTTGTCGTAGGGGTTTTGAAACGTGTTGACCAACCGAACCGAGGGTTCGGGCGAGAAAAGCGTCGGACAAGGTGCGTCTGCCACGGCGGTCTCTGCTTTCACGCGGGGTTTACCTAGCTTATTTAGCCGCCCGGAGGGGGCGGAGGGTGGGGTCCCAACGGTTTGCGGACCCGGGTCAGTTTACCAAAACCGGGGGAAACCCGTCAAACGACCTGTGTCGGTCAGAGGACTTGGTGGTGGAAAAACCCTTTCAATCAACCAGCGTGTCAAGAAGGCAATAAGAAGGCGGGGTCAATTTGTCCTTGAAAACAACCAAATTTTGGCAGCGGTCGCTGGCGGCGGAAGGGGCAATAACGGCCTCAAACCCCACCCGGCGGGCTTCCCGGGCGATGGATTGGGGCAAAGAGTAATCGTCGCCCGCCAGCAGGTCCTCCCGATTGATTTCGAGCGCCCGCAGGACGTCCTTGTGGGTCACGTCCAAACAGCGTCGAACGTCGACCTTGAACCGCCCCGTCACGAAGGGTCGAAACACTTCGGCCCCCCCGCCGAACTGCCGCCCCCGCTCCAGGGCGCAACACTCCGGGCTGACCGACAGATACAGGACACCGAACTCGTGCTTCGGATTGTACCGCCAACCAACGAGGAACGAAGGCCCGATGTCGTCAATGCCGGAGGCGAACCCCTTGCTCACCACGCGATAGTAGGCTTTGTGGGGGCACGCGACACCGGGAAGAAGGGTTTGGACGGCGGCCAGATTCACGCAGGAAAACCGTGCCCCAGGGCCATCAGGAGGGATTTCACTTTCTCCGCCTCCTTGTCGGTCCGAAGGCACATCAAAGGCGGCAAATCGTTCAGTTTCGGGGTCGGGGTCATGAACCATTTGCGGAGCCCCGGGCGGGTCAAAATCTTTTCGGCCAGGTCCAAGATTTCCTGAAGCCGGTTGATGGGGCGAAGGGTTTCCTGTCGGTAAAATCCCGTCTTTTTGTGGCGCATGCGGTTGAGTTGGGCGTCGTTGATATTGAGGCCCCGGGCCAGATCCGTCCCTTTGGCGTCGATTTCAAGAACGATCATGTTGATCCGCCGGCGGGCTTCCGCCGCCGGCACGCGATCCCCGGCCAAAAGTGTATTCATAGAGCCTCCTCGTCGTCCCCAAAACCATTATAAATTAAGTATTGACTATTGTCAATATAATTTGAGATGGGGATGTAGAAAAGGCTTATTAACCTGTGCTTTTCATCCCGGCCGCGATGCCGTTGAGGGTGACCAACAGCACGGCCAGGGCGGCCTCGCGGTCGCGGGCGGGGCGGGTTTCGTCCCGCCAGACCTTCAGGAACCGGTTTTGCAGGGCGCTCAAAGAGTCCACGTAGGGGTTGCGGAGCGCGATGGATTCCCGCAGCACGGGGGCCTTTTCCAGGGGCGCCGCGTGGCCCGTGATGGTCCGGAGAGCGGCGACCGTGCGCTGGTATTCCCCTTTGATGAGCCCCCACATCGTCCGACGCAAAACCGGGTCCTTGACCAGGGCGGCGCTGGTTTCGGCCACGCCCAGGTCGGCCTTGGCCAGGGACATTTCCAAATTGTCGACCAAGGCCGCAAAATAGGGCCAGCGGGCGTACATCTCGACCAAGAGCGCCTTCCCCGCCGCGCCCCGGCCCTTCAAATAACCGTCAAGCCCCGCGCCCGCCCCGTACCAGGCCGGGAGCAAATGGCGCGACTGCGTCCAGGCGAACACCCAGGGGATGGCCCGCATCTCGGAAAGAGGGGTGCCTTCGGCCTTGGGCTTGGTCCGCCGGAACACCGGACGGCTGGCGATCTCGATTTTCTCGATCAGGTCGATGGGCGTGGCCTGGTTGAAATAATCGACGAAACCCGGCGTGTCGCGCACCAGGGCCCGGTACTGGCGGGCCGAGGCCACGGCGATTTCGGCCAGGGCGGCCTCGTAGGCCGCGCGGCGGTCCTCCGGCAGGTCCGCGCCCGGGGGTGCCAACCGCGCGGTCAACACCGCGCTCGCCATTTGCTCAAAGTTCCGACGGGCAATCGCCGGTCGGCCGTATTTGTAGGCGATCACCTCGCCCTGTTCGGTGATGCGCAGGGCGCCGCCGGGCACCGATTCGGGCGCGGCCAGGATGGCCCGGTGGGCGGGCCCGCCGCCCCGGTCGATGGTGCCGCCCTTGCCGTGGAAAAACCGCAGGCGCACCCCCGCCGATTCGGCGGCCCGGACCAGGGCCCGCTGAGACCGGTACAGCTGGAAATTGGCGGCCACGTAACCGGCGTCCTTGTTCGAATCCGAGTAGCCGAGCATGATTTCCTGGACGCCCCTCCGGGAGGCCAGAATCTGCCGGTAAACAGGGTGCCGCCAGAGGGCGCCCATGAGCGCGGGCGCGTGGGCCAGGTCTTCGATGGTTTCAAAAAGCGGAACAAAGTCCACCGTCGACCGCCAACGGCCGCGGCGAACCTCCACCAGACCCGCCCGGCGGGCGAGGAAGAGCGCGGCCCACAGGTCTTCCGCCGCGTGGGTCATGGAAATGATGTAGTGGTCGGCCGCGGCGGCGCCGAACTCGCCCTGGAGAGCGGCGAGGGTTTCCATCTCGCGCAGGGCGAGGTAATCGGCGGCGGACCGGGGGATGGCCCGGGGCCCGCCGGCTTTCAACACCTCCGGCCATTCGGCGGCCGTCGGCGCCCGACCGAGGATGGCCTCGGCGGCGGCCCGCACGCGGCCGCTGTGCTGGCGGAAATCCATGCGCGCCAAATGGAACCCGAACACCCGGGCCTGGCGCTCCAACGTCACGAGCCCGCCCCGGGCCATGCGGGTCCCCCGTCGCCCGGCGAGGCTCGCCCGCAGGCGGGCCAACTCATCGGCGAAGGCGGCCCCGTCGGCATACCCCCCCGGGGTTCCCCCCAGAGAACGACGGAGACGGGCCTCAATCGCCCACAGCTTGGCGCGGTAATATTCGCCTTCCTCCCAGGAGCGCATCCGCTCGGCCAGTTCGGGCAGTTCGCGGCGGTCTTTGTCGAGGGACCGCTTGACCGCCGGATCCACGGGGGCGGCCGTGCTGGAACCGGTCAGGTGCCATTGCAAGCCGTCCACGGCCTTCAAATAAAATTCGATCACCGTCCGCCGTTGTTCGGCCAGCGCCCAGCGCGAGGACTCCGGCGTCACGGCGGGGTTGCCGTCCCGGTCGCCCCCGACCCAGGTGCCGAAGGTCAAAAGGCCGGCCGGCGGGACCGCCCCCGGGGCGTGGCGTTCCAAGGCGGCGGCCACATGGGAAGAAAACTCGGCGACGGCCTGGGGCACCGTGCCCGCCAAAAAGAAAAGCACGTTCCGCACCTCGTCCTCGACCGTCACGCGCCGTTCGCGCACCTGCCGGGTCTGCCAAAGGGCCTCCAGGGCCTCCAACACGTTGTCCTCGGCCCGGCGGGCCTCGGCGGGGGTTAAATCGGCCCGGCGGCACTGCTCCCACAACGACCCGAGGCGCAGCAGGTGGCGGAGGACGACGCGGCGTTTGGCTTCGGTGGGGTGCGCCGTGAAAACGGGCTCGAGGCGAAGCTCCCCGACGGCCCGGGCGAGGCGCGCGGGCGAGACGCCGGCCCGGCGGAGATCCCCCAGGGCCCTTTCCACGGAGAGGGGCGGCGCCTGGCCCTCCCGTTCCCGGGCGCGCAGGCGCTCAAGGCGGTGCTGTTCCTCCGCCAAATTGACGAGCTGGAAATACAAGGTGAACGCCCGGGCCAGGGTTTCGGCCTCCCGGGGGGTGAGGGTGTCGACCCACCGGCGCAGGTTCCGGCGGGCGACGGCCCCCGGCCGGACCCGGGCGGCCTTGGCCAGTTGGCGCAACCTCTCCAGTTTGCTAAAAAAGAGGTCGCCCTGCTGTTCGCGAATCACCCGGCCGAGCCCGGTGGTCAAAACCCGCACGCTGTCTTTGAGTTGGGCGTCCATGAAGGCGTTAACCCGGGCAATTCAGTTGCCCGCGGGATTCGATGAAAAATCCAACTCTTTTTTCTTCGCAAAAAAATTCCTGCGTAGTCCCAGCTACGCCCTCACTTTTTTGCTTTGTAAAAAGGCTTGTCTTTTTCATCTCGGTCCTCGCGCGCAACTGAATTGCCCGGGTAAATTTACGATTTTTTGAGGGATTTGGCTTGACAGGCCCTTCCGTCCTGAAGTAGAATACCCCGAATTTAACTGAGAGGAATATTCCCATGGTTCGCTTACGCATGCAGCGGGTGGGGCGCCCGAAGACGCCTCATTTCCGCATTGTCGCCATCGACAGCCGAAAGGCCCGCGACGCCGCCGGTCTCGAGATTTTGGGTCACTATCACCCGAAGGAAAAGACCAACAAAGTCACCGTCAACACCGAGCGCCTCAACTTCTGGTTGTCCAAGGGCGCCCAGACGTCCGACACCCTGCGCACCGTCCTGAAAACGGCGGGCGCGTTGAAGCCGGCCGCCAACTAACTTTTCGTCATGGCCTCGCCGGTCGAACTGGTGATGTCCATCGTCAAGCAATTGGTGGACAAACCGGAACGCGTCGAGGCCCGTTGGATCGACACCGAACGGACCGTCGAGCTGAACGTCGACCCGGCCGACCGCGGCAAAGTGATCGGCCGCCGGGGCAAAACCATCGATTCCCTGCGGATCTTGACCAGCGTCGTCTTCGCCAACGAAGGGGAACGCATCGACATCCGCCTGCGTGAAGAGTAAGCCGCTTTTTTTTGATCTTTTAACGCTGTTCCCCCGGATGTTCGAGGGGGTCCTCGCCGAAAGCCTTATCGGAAAAGCCCGGGCCAAAGGCCTCGTGGACTGGCGGGTCACCGACATCCGCGACCACGCCGACGACAAGCACCGCACCGCGGACGACCGCCCCTACGGCGGCGGACCCGGCATGGTGATGAAGGCGGAACCTATTTTTCGGGCCCTGAAAACGGTGGGGGCCGGATCGCCCCGGCGGGGCCTCGGCGCCAAGAAAAGCCCCCAGCGCCCCCTGGTGATCTACCTGTCGCCCCAGGGCGAACGATTGACGCAGGTCCTCGCCAACGAACTGGCGACGAAGAAACGCCTGGTGCTCCTCTGCGGGCATTACGAAGGCGTGGACGAACGGATTTTGGATTGGGTGGACCGGGAGATTTCGGTCGGCGACGTGGTTTTGACCGGCGGCGAGATTCCGGCCCTGGTGGTGGTGGACGCCGTGGCCCGGCAGGTGCCGGGGGTGGTGAAGGAAGCGGCGTCCCTCGAGCAGGACTCCTTCGCGGCCGGGTGGGCGGGGCGGCTGGATTGCCCGCACTTCACGCGGCCGGCGGTCTGGCGGGGACGCAAAACCCCCGACGTCCTTTTGGGCGGCGACCACAAGGCCATCGCGCGCTGGCGGCACGACGCGTCGCAACGCGCGACGAAGAACAAGCGTCCGGATTTGATGAAATAAAAAACAAGGTGCGTGTTATGAACTCCATTCTCGAAAAAGTTGAATCGTCTTTCCTGAAAAAAGTCACCGACTTCCGCGTGGGCGATGTGGTGCGCCTCGACGTGGAAATCATCGAGGGCGAATCGAAGCGCGTGCAGGCCTTCGAAGGCGTCGTGATCCGCAAACGCGGGCACGGCATCGGCGCCACCTTCACGGTGCGCAAAATCTCCTTCGGCATCGGCATCGAGAGGACGTTCCCCCTCCACACCCCGCGCCTATCGAGCATCAAGGTGTTGCGCTCCGGCAAGGTGCGGCGCGCGCGGTTGTATTACCTGCGCGACCTCTCCGGCAAGGCCGCCCGCATCGAAGACGAAAGCCTCAACACGCCGACCGCCAAGGCCGCCCCCGCGCCCGAAGCCGTCGCCGCGAAATAACCGTTTCCCGAACCGACGCCCGACGCCGAAAACCGGCGTCGGGCGTTTGCTTTCCCGGGGGATAATTCATAGGCTTTTGCCATGCGGGAAGCCCTCTACGCCTTCGATCACGCCTGGCGCGAAAAAGGCTTTTTTGTTTTGGCGGGCGTCGACGAGGCGGGCCGCGGCCCCTGGGCCGGACCCGTGGCGGCCGCGGCGGTCATTTTGCGGCCCGAAACCCGTTGGCCGGAATTGAACGACAGCAAGAAACTTTCCGAAAAAACCCGCGAGTCCCTCTTCGACCGCATCCGCGGCGACGCCTTGTTCCACGCGGTGCAGTTGGTCCCCCCGAGATCATCGATGAACGGAACATCCTCCAGGCCACGTTTCTGGCCATGGCGCAGGCGGTGCGCGCGCTCGGCGTGGAGCCCTCCCTGATTTTAATCGACGGCAACAAAAAAGTGCCTCAGCTGCCGGCGCGGCTCCAGGAGGCCGTGATCGGCGGCGACGGGAAAAGCGCCAGCGTGGCCGCCGCGAGCGTGCTCGCCAAGGTCACGCGCGACCGCTGGATGGCCCGCGCCCACCGGGAATACCCCCATTACGATTTCGCCGCCAACAAAGGCTACGGCACGGCGGAACACGCCGAAGCCCTTCGTCGGTTCGGACCCTCGCCCATCCATCGCAAAAGCTACGCGCCCGTGCGGGAGTGCCTGTCCCCCGGGCTGTTCGACCGGATTGCTGAACCCGTTTAAAGGTCTCCTCTCCCCCCGGCAGGCCCAGGGCCGACGGGCCGAAACGCTCGCCCGCTCCTTCCTCGAATCCCGCGGTTTCGTTTTTCGCGCGGCCAACGCCGCCACCCGCGCCGGCGAGGTGGATTTGGTGATGGAGGACCGCGGCACGTTGGTCTTCGTGGAAGTGCGCGAACGATCGTCGGACCGTTTCGGCGCGGCCGCCGCAACCGTCACCCCCGCCAAACAGCGCCGCGTCGCCCAGGCCGCCTTGGCGTACCTCAAGGACAACAACCGGATCGGACGGCCGCTCCGTTTCGACGTCGTCGCGGTGCGAAACGGCGCCTGCGAACACATCCCCAACGCCTTCGCCCCCGCGGATTTTTACCTCTAAGAAAACCATTGAGTTCGGCTCTTTTCCGGCCCATTCTTAAAGGGGCGCCGCGCGCGCCCCACCGATGAAGAAACGATCCTTGCTGTCGTGGGACGACCACGCCGTGGCCTACCACCGGTCCCTCCAGGGGGCGGTGCTGGAAGACGTGCGCAAGATGGCTTTTTGCCTGGCGGCGCTTTACGTCGGACTTTTCACCTTCGACGCGCTGACCTTTCCGCCCGCGCACCGGGGGGGGATGCTCGCCTTCGACGGAGCGCTGATCGTTTTTTACGGTTTTGTGGGGGCGGCCGCCGGGGCGGGACGCATCATCCGCTCGCGCGCCAACGCCTGGGGCGCCCTGCTCGGGACGCTGGCCGGGCTCAACATCCTCACGGCCGCGACGCTCTTAAAGTCCGATCTGCTGTTCACGGCCTACTTGGGCCTGACGTTGATCGGCATCGCCGCCGTTCTCCTCTCCGCCTTCTGGATGACGATCGCCACGCTGGTCCTCGGGGGCGCCTGGCTGGGGGTTGTCCTTTGGTTTCCTTCGGGGGACGGCTGGCTCGATGACGCCTTCGTGTTCGCCACCGTGATCGGCATCGCCTATGTTTTGCTGTTCAACCGCATCCTATCTTTCACCCGTTTGCAGCGCATCCGCTCCTTCGCGGCGTTGCTGTTGCGCCAACGATCGGCGAACGATGTCGCCCTCGCCCTCGGGCGCACGGCCGGCCCGCTCACCGGGGCGGCGGCGTGGTCCGTTCAATGGGTGGCGGAGGGGGCCCCGCTCGCCTGGGTCGACGGAAAAGGCGCGCTGTCCCGCAACGACGCCCTGCGGCGGGCCCACACGGAACGCGCGCCCGGCTTTGACGCCGCGCTCGCCGCGGGACGACCCTTTTTTTGGGGTTTCCCCCCCGCGGAAATTCCTGACGGAGGTTGGCGACGCTTTACGGCGGGGGCGCCGGGCGCGCTGGCCCTTCCCCTCCTGTCCAAGGGGTCGGTGTTGGGGGTCTTGTGGCTCGCCAAAAGGGGCCACCGCGGTTTCGGCGTGACGGAACGCGACATGGCGGAAACCTGCGTCGCCCAGGCGCGCGCGGCCTTTGAAGCGGTCGCCCTGCTGGGGGAAGTCCAACAAATGGCGACCACGGACGAATTGACGGGCCTTTTCAACCGGCGGCAGTTCTTCTTTCTGGCGGAACGGGAAAACGCCCGCCGCCGCGGGCCCGGCCCCGGGGGCGTGGCCGTGGTCATGGCCGACATCGACCATTTCAAGAAAGTGAACGACACCCACGGCCACGGGGTCGGGGACATCGTGTTGAAAGAGGTCGCCCGACGTCTCAAAAACGGCCTGCGTTTGACCGACGTGGTGGGTCGCTACGGCGGCGAGGAATTCGCCGTTCTTCTGCCCGACACCTCCCCCCGAAGCGGCCCGCGAGGTGGTCGAGCGCCTGCGCCACGCCGTGGCCGCGACCCCCATCGAGGCCGAGGGCCGCTCCTGACCGTCACCGCCAGCTTCGGCATCGCGAGCCGATCGGTGGCGGGAGAAAATCTGGAGCACCTGTTGACCTTCGCCGACCGCGCCCTCTACCGCGCCAAGGACCTCGGCCGCAACCGCGTCGAAGTGCACGCCCATGAATCCCCGGATTGACCCCCTGCCCGACGCCTTCGCCGTCTATGAGAAATCCCGCCACGCCGCGGTGATCGAAGACGGCCGGCGGATGGCTTGGTGTCTGACCTTCCTTTTTGGCGGTTTTTTCGTTTTCAACGCGTTTGATTTTCAACCGCCCGCGCGAACCCCGATGTTGATTTTTGACGCCGCCTTGATCGTTTTCTTCGCGGCCGTGGGGGCTTTCGCGCAACCGGGTCGTTTGGGTCGGATCCCCGGGGACGCGCTGGGCGCCGCCTTGGGTTTATTGACCGGCGCCAACATTCTCACGGCGGCTTTTTTCGTCGGAGCGGATGTCCTGTACACGGCGTACCTGGGCCTGACCATCATCGGCACCGCCACGGTGATGTTGTCCCTGCGGTGGTTCGCGGGGACGGTCCTCGCGTTGGGGGCCGTTTGGGGGGTGTTGGTCGGCCGCCGGGCCCCCCTCGAAAACATTCCGGACGAAGCTTTTATCCTCATCGCCGCCGGGGCCGTCGCCCTGGTCTTGCTCGCCAACCGGGCGCGGGGGTTTGCCCGCCTGCAACGCATGCGCGCCTACAGCGCCGCCTTGCTTGGGCAGCGGACCCCGCTGGGCGTGGCGATGGCTTTCGGCCGATTCACCGCCTTGTTGACCGACAGTCCCCGATGGGCGGTGGAGTGGTTTCCCCCCTTGGAGGGAAAATGTTGGACGGAAGGGCCCGGCGGTCTGGCGGCGCTCCCCGGCCTGGACGGCGCCGCGCGCGCCCTCCCCCCCGGCGCGACCGAAACGGCGAGGCCTTTTGTTTGGGACCCCGTTCACCGACGTTTGTTCGACACGGGCCCCCGTCAAGCCCGCGGGGTGCTGGGCGTCCCGTTGATGGGCGCCCAAGGCGCGCGGGCCGTCCTTTGGCTGGCGCGGCACGGATTTCGGCAACACACGGTGGCGCAATGGGATTTGGCGGAAATTTGCGCCACCCAGGCCCGGGCGGCGTTGAACGCCGTGGCCCTGCTGGACGAGGTCAAGTCCCTGGCCATCACGGACGAATTGACGGGCCTTTTCAACCGGCGGCAGTTCTTCTTTCTGGCGGAACGGGAAAACGCCCGCCGCCGCGGGCCCGGCCCCGGGGGCGTGGCCGTGGTCATGGCCGACATCGACCATTTCAAGAAAGTGAACGACACCCACGGCCACGGGGTCGGGGACATCGTGTTGAAAGAGGTCGCCCGACGTCTCAAAAACGGCCTGCGTTTGACCGACGTGGTGGGTCGCTACGGCGGCGAGGAATTCGCCGTTCTTCTGCCCGACACCTCCCCCGAAGCGGCCCGCGAGGTGGTCGAGCGCCTGCGCCACGCCGTGGCCGCGACCCCCATCGAGGCCGAGGGCCGCTCCCTGACCGTCACCGCCAGCTTCGGCATCGCGAGCCGATCGGTGGCGGGAGAAAATCTGGAGCACCTGTTGACCTTCGCCGACCGCGCCCTCTACCGCGCCAAAGACCTCGGCCGCAACCGCGTCGAAGTTCATGCCCCATGATCCCCCGCGGTGACGCCCCCATTGACCGATTGTCGATTTACCGGAAGTCCCGCCGGGCCACGGTGGTGGCGGACGCCCGTCGCGGAGCACTGTGTTTGTCGGCTTTGTTCACGGTCCAATTTATTTTAAACATCCCTTATTACTTAGGTCCCTTGCTTCGGGAAATGCTCTTTATTGACCCCGCGCTGATTGTTTTTTTCGCCTTATTTGGATTTTTCGCCCGCCCCGAACGACTCGGGCGACTCCCACCCGAATCGCTCAGTGCCACACTCGCCTTATTGACGGGAACGGACATCCTTGTCTCCGCCTTCCTCTTGGGCACTGAAACGGAATTGGCCAGCGCGCAGCTGTTCACGATTTGGCTCGGATTGACGATCATCGGCACCGCCACGGTGATGTTGTCCTTTCGTTGGTTCGCGGGGACCGGCGCGGCCTTGATTCTCGCGTGGTGGCTGGTGATCGGACAAAAGACGCCTTTCGAGTTGTTGGTGGACGACATCTTCATCCTCATCGCCACCGCCACGGTCGCGCTCCTCCTCCTAGCCAACCGGATCCGATCATTCACCCGCTTGCAGCACATGCGCGTGTACAGCGCCGCCATGTTTGGACAAAGGACCCCCCAGGGCGTTGGGATGACCTTCGGCCGTTTCACGGCGCTCATGACAGAAAGCGCCCAATGGTCCATCCAGTGGATGGGGCCGACCACCGGCGGGATGTGGGTGGACGGGCAAGGCGCCCTGTCCCGAAGAAACGGCATCCACGAGGCGGTGGGTCTGTCTTCGGTCGCGGCCGCCCTGGCCGTGGGGCGGCCCTTCGCCTGGGATCCCTCGCGAAGGAAACCCGCCGACCCCGAGAGCCTGCGGTCCCACGCCGTATTGGCTGTGCCGCTGATGTCAAAAAAAGGGGTGCAGGGCGTTTTGTGGTTGGCCAAGCGGGGGTTGCGCCGTTTCAGCGTCGCCCAACGGGACTTGGCGGCAACCTGTGCTTCACAAGCGCGAGCGGCCCTTGAATCGGTGGGACTCTTGGAAGAAGTCCAGGCTTTGGCCATCACGGACGAATTGACGGGCCTTTTCAACCGGCGGCAGTTCTTCTTTCTGGCGGAACGGGAAAACGCCCGCCGCCGCGGGCCCGGCCCCGGGGGCGTGGCCGTGGTCATGGCCGACATCGACCATTTCAAGAAAGTGAACGACACCCACGGCCACGGGGTCGGGGACATCGTGTTGAAAGAGGTCGCCCGACGTCTCAAAAACGGCCTGCGTTTGACCGACGTGGTGGGTCGCTACGGCGGCGAGGAATTCGCCGTTCTTCTGCCCGACACCTCCCCGAAGCGGCCCGCGAGGTGGTCGAGCGCCTGCGCCACGCCGTGGCCGCGACCCCCATCGAGGCCGAGGGCCGCTCCCTGACCGTCACCGCCAGCTTCGGCATCGCGAGCCGATCGGTGGCGGGAGAAAATCTGGAGCACCTGTTGACCTTCGCCGACCGCGCCCTCTACCGCGCCAAGGACCTCGGCCGCAACCGCGTCGAAGTGCACGCCTCCGTTTAGGGAACTTTTCCAACTCACCGACGTTCCATATAATAAGCCTCCGCGCGGTTTGGGGTCCTTTCGCTTTTGGGCGAAAGTACGCGCGGGGACGCGCCACCGGCCCTCCCCGCCGGATTCCCAATGTCTCGGAGGTTTCCCATGATCGTCGTCACAGCGGCCACAGGCCAAATCGGGCACGCGTTGGTGGAGGAACTTTTAAAGCAAGGTCAGAAAGTGCGGGCGCTCGCCCGCGATGCCAAAAAGCTTGCGCCCCTGGCGCAAAAAGGCGCGGAAACCCGCGTCGTGGACCTCACGGACGGGGCGGCGATCGCGGAGGCCTTTCGGGGCGCGTCCGCGGTCTTTTTGTTGATCCCCCCGCGCTACAACGCGCCGGACTTTCGCGCCTATTACAACCAAGTCAGCCGCGCCTATGTCGACGGCGTGCGCGCCGCCGGGGTCAAAAAAGTGGTCAACCTCTCGAGCCTGGGCGCCCACCTGCCCGACGGCACCGGACCCATCAAGGGCCTTTACGACCACGAAAAACGATTGGACGCCCTGGAAAGCGTCGATCGCCTGCACCTCCGCCCCGGCTACTTCATGGAAAACGCCTTCTTCGGCCTGGGGCTCATCAAGGCCCAGGGGATCAACGGCAGCCCCATCGCCCCGAACATCAAGATCCCCATGATCGCCACCCGGGACATCGCCCAAAGGGCCGCCCGGGCCTTGGCCGCGGGGGATTTCCGCGAGCGGGAGGTGCTGGAACTGCACGGTCCCCGGGACCTCTCCCTGGCCGAGGTCACCCGCGCGCTTGGCGCCGCCATCGGCAAGCCCGACCTGCCCTACGTGCAATTTCCCTACCCGGACGCCTTCAACGCCATGGTGAACATGGGCCTCTCCCCCGACGTGGCCGCGCTCTTCAACGAGATGTACAAAGCCTTCAACGAGGGAGCCCTCAAGCCCACACAGCCCCGCTCGGTGGAGACGACCACGCCGACCTCCATCGAGGAGTTCGCGAAATCCTTCGCGGCGGTTTACGGCGCCCAATAAAAAAAAGGGCCCGCCCTCCCCTTGGGGAGGGCGGGCCCGGGGCGGCGCGTCAAGCCCCCGCGCAGCGGGAGTCCCTTAAAAAGCGCGACTTCAGCAACCCTTCGGCCCACTCCCCGTCGGGGGTGGAGTCCCACACGATGCCGCCGCCGATGCCCATTTCGCCGCGCCCCCCGCGCAACAGGAGGGTGCGGATGGGAATGTTGAAAAAGAAATCCCGCTCCGGCGTGACGTAACCGATGGCGCCGGTGTAGACGCGGCGGTCCTCGGGCTCCAGGTTTCGCAGGATTTGCATGGCGCGGATCTTGGGCGCGCCCGTCACGGACCCCGAGGGGAAGATGGCCGCGAAGAACGACCGCAAATCCAACGCCGGGGGCACCCGGGCCGTCACCGTCGACGTCATTTGATAGAGCGTGCGGTAGCCCGTGACCTCGAACAGCCTGGGCGCCCGCACCCGGTCGCCCACGCGGCCCAGGTCGTTGCGCAGAAGATCGGCGATCATCACGTTCTCGGCGCGGTTTTTGGAATCGAATTTGAGCCGGAACCGCGCGAGCAGGTCGGCCCAGGGTGTTCGGCCCCGGACCCAGGTGCCTTTCATGGGTTTGGAAAGGAGCCGGTCTTTTGTTTTCTTTAAAAACAGCTCCGGCGACAGCGAAAGGATGTGGGCGTCGTCGCACTCGATCAAGGCCGGGTAAGGCACGGGCTGTTCGTCCAGGAGGGTGGCGAAGAGGACGCGGGAGTCGCCCGTCGCGGTGAATGTGTTTTTAATGCAATAGGTGATTTGGTAGACGTCCCCGCGCGCGATGAGGTCCCGGATGGCGGCGATGCGGCGGTCGTAATCGGGGCGTTCGATGTTCAATCGAAAATCCCCCAACCGGGGCGCGGGGCCGGCGCCGACGGGCCGCTCCGGCCGCGGCGGGCCGAACACGCCCACGCGCAGCAAGGGAAAATCCACCGGGCGGTTAAGCGACAGGGCGGGGTCGAGGGCGTACCCCGCCTCGAAAGAGAAGAACCCCGCCAGGTGGCGGCCCCGGGCCAGGGCCTCTTCCATCCGCTCAAAGGCGCGGGCCACGTGCGTGGGAGACGCCGCCTCGATCACCGCCTCGGCGCCCTCGTAGAACCGCCACCGTCCCTCAAAACCGGTCCAGACGCGCATCACATCCGCCGGATTTTTACGACCCGGGGTTCGGCGCTCGGGTCGGGCGCGACCGTGAAGTTGACGCCGCCCAAGGAGCGGTCGTCCTCCGTCACCACGCTCACCCGCCAGCGGCCCGGGGCGTAATTCGCCTTGGCGGCCCACCCCCGGTACCCCGCGGCCCGGCCGCCGCGGACTTCCAACGGGACGCGGTCGGTTTTGTTCCATCGTCCCGACGCGGGATCGCGATGTTCCCAAACCAACCCCAGGGCGTGGCGGAAGCGGCGGGGGCCGAACACCCGCACGAAAAAATGGACGCGGTCCCCTTCGCGGTAAAGGAACCGCCGGTCCTCCCGATGGAACCAATTGCCGGGGATGCGCCGCCAATAGGCGAGTTGGTAATTCTTTCCGACGCGTTCGACCCCGTGGAAGATGCCCGCGAATTGCAGCGACAGGGGCACGGGCGGGATCCACTTTAAAAAATAACTTCCGATCACCACGGCGAACACCAACGTCGGCGCCGCCGCCAGGGACACCCGGGTACGGGACGGGTGGAGGCGGTGCACGGCCCACACCAGTCCTCCCGTCAACACCCCCGCCAACAAAACCGATAACAGGAAGACGGCCCCGCCCATGACGCCCAGGGCGATGGGCACCAGGTAGTTCATGAACGACAATTGACAAAACGCGTAAAGGCCCAGCCGCAGGCGGTGCCCGACCCGGCGGACCTGGGGCATCTCGTTGGCGACCATGAGGAGCACCGTGGGGACGAAGAAGAACAAGGACCGTGAAACGGAGGTGCTTTTAAAATAGAGCACCACGAAGGCGCTGAGGAGGCCCCCGTAACAAAAGTGCAACAGTTCGGATTCGTAGCGCCAAAGCCGCGCGATCCAACCGGTCGACGTGACGGGCCGGGACCCCCGCCGCTCGTTTTCCAAAATGAGCCCGGTGATGAGGGCCAGATAAACGGCGTGGAGGGAAAGGTCCAACAGGGAATCGATGCGGACCAAGGTGACCGCGTCGAACAGGAAACCCACGATGAAAAAAACGAGGTTGGAATAGTGCTTAAGGACGCCGAAAAGGGTTTTCAGACGGTTCATGGGGGCCCGGCGATTTTACCTCATTTGCTTTTCGGGCCACCACCGCCCGCGCCCGGGAGACGACTCCCTTGCCGAAGCGGGCGCGGAGCCGATCCAGGGCGGCGTTCAGGCGATCGGGTTTTTCGGTGTCGGTGAAGAAATCCCGCTGGACCGGATCCCCGGTTAGACGCCCCACGGACACCCCCGCCAACCGCACGGGCCGCCGCAACGGCAGGAATTCCCCCAACAACCCCCGCGCGACGGCGTAGATGTCCATGTCGTTGTGGACAGCGCGGTCCAGGGTGCGGTGGACGGACCGGGTGACGAAATCCGAGGACCGAAGCGTCACCACGACCTCCCGCCCCCGTTGGCCCTGGCGGCGCAGGCGGACCCCGACCTTTTCCGACAGCCACAGGAGATAAGCCAACAGGCGCTCGGGATCCGCCGTGTCTTCGGGAAAGGTCACGGAGTGGCCGACGGATTTAACCGTCGTTTCGGCGTCCATCCGCGCCACGGGCGCGTCGTCTTCCCCCCGGCCCATGCGGCGGAGTTCGTGGCCCCACACGCCAAAGCGGGTCCGCAGAAGTTCTTCGTCGGCGTTCCCCAGGTCGGCGCAGGTGCGTAGGCCCAGGCCGGCCAGGGTCCGGGCGGTTTTTTTGCCGATCCCGCACAGGGCCTCCACGGGGGTCCGCGCCAGCAGGGGGCCCACCGACGCCGGAAGGACCACGGTGAGACCCCGGGGTTTTTTAATTTCGGAGGCCAATTTGGCCAACAGCTTGTTGGGGGCGACCCCCACGGAGCAGGGCAGGCGGAGGGTGTCCTCGATCCGTTTTTGCAAAAGCCGGGCTTGCTCCCGCGCCCAATCCCAGTCCGCGCCCCGGCGGGGATCCGTGATGTCCAAATAGGCTTCGTCCACGGAACACATTTCCACCCGGTCGGTCAAAACCGTCAAGAACGGCCACAGGGCCCGCGACGCCGCGCTGTAGGCCTCGTGCCGTCCCGGCACCGCGATCAAGGAGGGACAAAGCAACCGCGCCTCAAAAAGGCGCAGCCCGGTCTTGACACCGAAGGCGCGCGCCTCGTAGGACGCCGTCAACACCAGCCCCCGACGCCCGGCGCCCCCCACCACGGCCACGGGCCGACCGGACAGCGCGGGGCGGTCCCGCTGCTCCACGGAGGCGAAGAACGCGTTCATGTCGATGTGCAGGACGATCCGTCCCATGGCGATTGGCGTTTCCTCCTCGAAAAGATAGAATGACCGTCCTCGAATTTTTGGAAGGGTGCGAGAGCGGCTGAATCGGCGCGACTGGAAATCGCGTAGGGTCGCAAGATCCTCGAGGGTTCAAATCCCTCCCCTTCCGTTTTTCAATTCAAAGAGGGACTTGAACGCCTTTTTCCGCCGACCTCACGGGAGGAAAAGGACCCACCACGTGGGCCCGCCAGGAAAACGGCCCCCCCCGAAAAAGTCCCGGGAGCCGGAAAGGAACTTTTTCGGAGGGGCAAATCCCTCCCTCTCCGCCATTTTCCCCCTCGTTTCGACCCTTGCGCTTTCCCCAACCTCGGTGTACATATAAAAGACCGCTGGAGACCACCCCAAGACGGAACACTGGACACCGAGGCCCGACATGAAAAAACTCCTCTGCCTTTCCATTCTTGGAATGCTGTCAGGGGTTTCCCCCCAGGTTGTCGCCGCCGAAATAAAATGGAACGGCTATTTCAATTCGTCTTTCAGCGACGACTCCCGGCCCTCCAGCAACTCGTCGTTCGATGCCTACGCCCTCTCGATGATCACCCAAGCGGAAATCACCGACCGCGCCACGCTCTACAGCCAACTGGTTTACGAGCACGGCACGTTCCTTGAAGTCGCCGTCACCAATTCGGGAGGACGCTCCCTGGACAACCGATCCACGGGTGAGTTTACGGTGAATGACGCTTATCTCAAATACGACCTCACGGACGCCTTGGAAGTTCGATTCGGGAAGTTCGCCACCCCGTTCGGTCTTTGGAACACCGCCCAATACGCCGACTCGACCTTTTTGACAGCTCGCTTGCCGGGGCGGGACACATTTTATGCCCGCGGCGCGGAACCGCGGTTGGACTGCCACCTGTTTTCCCGGTACGCCGTGGGTGTTTGGGCCCGCGGACGGTGGAAAAATTTCGAGAGCGATTTTTACGTCTCCAACGGTCGAACCCAACTTTCCCAACACACGGACGACAACAACAACAAAGGTCTCGGCGCGCGACTGGGAATGTTGTTGAAAGCGCCCGGTTTTCAAAAACTGAATGTGACGTATTCCGGCTACCAGGACACGACCAGCACCGACACGGTATCCGCCGATGTTCAGGAGAACCGCACCCACGCCCTCTCGCTCGACACCCAATGGGGCCCCTGGATTCTGTTGAGCGAATACGGCAACGGGACCCGCGGCCCCCTGCGGCAAGAGGCGTTCTACGCCCTCGTCGGCTATTCCCTCAACGACCGGATCATTCCCTTTTTGCGCCATGAAATGCTCGAGCCCAACCGCGACGCCGGGCAGGACCGAACGCGCGTCACCGGCGCCGGCCTTCGATACAATCTGAATCCCGATGATTTTTACGGGGTCAATTTCAAACTGCAGGTGGACCGCATCGCCGCCGAAGACCCCGCCAAGGACAGCAGTTACAACCGGCTTTACCTGACCGTGGGGGCCGGGTTCTGATCCATGCTCCACGTGGGATCTCGACGATTTCAGGCCTTCGTTCTGACCGCCTGGGCGGCCGGCGGTTTGGCCGTCGCCGTCGCCCATGGGGTGGAAATCACAAAAACCGGGGGCATCGCGGTGGTCGTTAACGCCGACAATCCCTTCCCCCGGCCTCTGCCGATCTCTTCCCTGCGCGCCCTTTTTCTGGGCGACACACGCCGCCTCGGTGGCCAAAAAGCCCTCCCGGCCACCACCCAGGACAAAGAAGCCCTCGCCACATTTTACGCAACGATTTTGGACACCAACGAATCGGCGTTTAAATCCCACTGGCTGAAAAAGGTGTTTTCCGATGGCCTTCAGCCCCCGATCCAAATGCAATCCTCCGCCGATCTCCTGGACTGGGTGCGCCGGACCCCCAACGCCGTGGCCGTGGTGCCGGCGCGCGATGCGCTCAATAAAAAGGGCGAACCCTGGCCGGGCCTCGCCGTCGTTTTGGTGATCCGATGAAAACAACCCTCGACCGTTTCGCCGGGTCCCGGGCCCTGGCCGCCGTTTTTTTGGCCGCGGCCGTCGTTTTGTCCATTCTCAACGCGCGTGTTTTCGATCATTTGATCGGTCGGGAGTTTTACCCCCGCATCGCCTCCCTGGTTGATTCGTTCGAAAGCACGCTGAAAAACGCGTCGACTTTGGTGGACAACATCAACGACGCCCCGGCCGAGGTGTTGGACCTTTTTCGCGATTTCTCCATCGACACGCTCTCGCAACGCGATTTGGTTTACATCCAAATCCGAACACCGGAAAAGACGCTTGTTGAATCCCATGTTTTTGGCAAGATCCCTTTGGACATTCACCCCAACGCCCCCCTGCCCCCTTTCGATGCCCGCGAGCAATGGAACGTACGGGCGAACGGCCGGCCGGCGCGGGAAATTCGCTTTCCTCTCCTCAAGGATGACCAGCCCATCGGGGAAGTGCGATTGGGGTATTCTCTGGCGCGTGTCCAAGGCATCGTCCGGCGTTTGGCGATTATTTCGTTTTTCCTGACGTTGGCGCTGATGTTCGCCATGTGGGGGGGGCTTTTGTGGGTGTTGCGCCGCCAAATCGTGCGTCCGGTGGCCCAAACCGCCACGCAATTGTCGGGGGCGTCGGAACATCTGGGCCGATTGAGCCGCGACATGGCCTCCTTTGCCGCCGAGACATCGGACCTCGCCGCGGCCTCCTCCCGGGGGACGGACAACGCAACCCAAACCGGAAAGACCATCCTTGTTCAAACCACCCAGATCAACGACGGTCTCCGCTCCGTCCTGGACCAGGCGCGGATGGCGCTCACCGTGGCCCAGGACGCCGTCCGCTTTATGGACCAAACCAACGCCTCCATCGCGCGTTTGGACCGCGCCAGCTCGGAAATCGAAGCGCTGATCAAATCCATCACCAAGATCGCGGGGCAAACGAATTTGCTGTCCCTGAACGCCACCATCGAGGCCGCCCGCGCCGGGGAGGCCGGCCACGGCTTCTCCGTCGTGGCCAAAGAGGTCAAAGAGCTGGCGAGTGAAACAGCCCGCGCCGCCGAAGATGTCCGTCCCCGCGTGCACGCCATTCAAACCGACATCAAAACCGCCGTGGCCGCGGTGAACGAGGTGGCCGCCGTGATGCGCCAGATTTCGAGCGCCCAGGAAAACATCGCCGCGGCCGTCCAGCAACAGGCCACGGGCACCGACAACATCAAAGCGCTGGTGGAAACCGCCGCGGAAAAAAACGTGGAGATCCTGTCCAACGCGTCCACGGTGTCCGAAAAAGCCCGCGACACCTCCGCGGGGGCCCAGGAAACCCTCAAGGCCGCCGAAGATTTGGAACGGCTCGCGCGGGAGCTCCACGCGCGGGTCTCGATTTTCTAAAAAACCCTCAGGCCATCGAAAACAAATCCATCCGCGCGGACATCGGGATGTCCTCCACCGGCGACAAACCGAAACCGCGGCCGACGTAACGAACGGCGAACGCCAGCCGCCGATTCGGAGAGACCGCCCAAAAATGGTCCGGCCGGGTCCGCAAAATGTGCGCTGCCTTTTGGTGGGCGTCGGGAGGTTTTTGGCCCTCGGCCAAAACCAACGGGGGGAGGCCGTCGTGATAACCCGTCGACAGATCCACCGCCAATTTTTCCAACACCCGGTCGGAAGCTTTGGTTTCCGCGTAAAGGGACACCGCGCCGCGTTCGTCCCGCAGGGCCACGTCCAAAAATTCCGATTCGAAGCGAGTTCGGGCGCGCGGGTAGCCGTAGTGGGTGATCAACGCGGCGTACACGGCGGCTTGCGTCAGGGATTCCCGTCGCAGGCCGACCGTGAGCCCGGCCTCGTTCCGGACGAAAAAACCGAACGAGGACCGCCGGCCCGAACCCAACCGAAACCAATGGCTGTTCAAGGCGATGAGCCCCCGGCGGACGCCCCGGGTCCAGAAAGCCAGTTCCCAGGCGGTCAGGGGCTGGTCGGACAGACGCTCCGCCACCGTCCGTTGGAAAGCGCGGACCGTGCCGCCGGCGCGCTCCAGTTCCCCGGCGGCGCGGAGGATTTGATCGGTGATCCAGTCGTTTTTAAACATATACAAATGTATAGTATATGGAACAGGGGGACCGCGTCAAGTATCATGGGGGCATGAAAAGGTTCGCGGTTTGTCTGGCGGCGGGGCTGGTGGCCTGCGGAAAAGCCGCGCCCCCCGCGGTGGATCTGGAGGCGCTGGTCCTGCGCGTGGAAGCGCGCGCCGCGGAAATCAACGGGCTTAAAGAGAAGGCGAAAGCGGACAGCCGCCACAACCCCACCCGCGTCGCCATCGCCTTGGACGGGCTCCAGGAGCGCCTGCTCGTGCTCCGGCGGCAGCTCGACACACTCAAGGCCGCCGGGCCCACGCCCGACGATCAACTGTTGGTCGATTTCGAAAACGCTTACACGGACCTGGCCGCGGCCCTGCGGGAGTACAAAGCCCTTTACCTCAGTCCGCCACCCGCGTCTTGAACTCGTCGCTGTTGGCGGCCAATTCGGGGGCGTACATGCCCAGGGCCCGGGCGGGCAACGCGCTGAAGCGGCCCGGGGTCTCCGCCCGCAGTTCGTAGGAAACGCTCACCCGTCCGCGTCCCAGGGCCCGGAAGAAAAACCCGACCCGCTCATCGCGCAACTCCATGTACGGTCCGCCGCTTTCCCCGCTGCGCAGGGCCACGGGTTCGAACCCCGCCGGTTTCCGGTCCTCGACCAGAATGTATTCGTAGTCGTTTTTGGACTCCACGGACAATTCCACCAGGACCACGTCGCCGGTCTTGATTTCCTCGCCGTCCGTCAATGGAACGCGGGACTTCTTCTCCACCCGTTGGTCCACGGGCCCGCCGCGCGCGTCGACGGCGGCGACGCTCGCGCCGGCGTCGCGAAGTTTGTAATAGGCCCGGTCGACCTTGATCTCCAAACCCGCGCGGGTCAGGGGATCCTCCATCGTGAAGTTTTCCAGGGTGGCGTTCCAATAAAGGGCGCCCCGACCCGCTTTGACGAGACTCACCGTGTGCGTCCCGGTGGACAGGTCCTCCCCCGCCAGGACCACCCGGTTCTCAAAGGTGAAGAGATTGGCCGGGCTGATGACCACGGTTTTCACGGTCCGGCCGTCCACGGCCACGGTCAGGGTGTAATCCGGCCGGTCCTCGCCGGTGGCCGCCAACACCTCCGCGAAGGCCTCCACAATCAGCGCCGTGTCGCGGGTGGAGTTCCAGTAGGTCCCGTGCCGACGGTTGTTGAGCAGGTATTTCACCAAGCGGGGGATCACCGGGTCCCGGGGGTTCTCGGCCAGGAAAAACCGCAACACCGCGGCGTGGGCCTCGGTTTCACTGCCGTACCAACGCCACCAATAATGGGCGTTGTCCATGCGCAGATGGGCGGTCTCGTTCTCGTCGTCCCGGACCACGTACTGGGCCAGATGGCGACGCAGCTGGGCGCTCTCCTCCGCTCGCCCCGCCCGGTGAAGCGCCTGGCCCAGTAGCCCCTGGGCGTAGAGGCTGATTTTTAAACGGTCCCGCCACAGATACCCGCGCAAGACGGCGCTTTCGCGCCCGGCGTCCACGAGAATCCGGTATACCAAGGCGTCCAATTCGTCGGCCGCCTCCTTGCCGTCGCTTTTTTTCGCGTCCCCGCGACGCAGGCGCTCCCCCTCGCCCTCTTGGTAACGCGCCAACCAGGCCACGCCCCGGCCCAGGACATCGGCGGGCACCTTCAGTCCCGCCCCCCGGGCGGTCAACAAGCCGTCCACCACGACCGCCGTGGTGTGGGGCGAGGATTCCTCGCGCGAACCGCTGAACCACCCCCACCCGCCGTCGGAAAGTTGCATGGCGGTCAATCGCTTCAAACCCGTGGCCGCCATGTCGGCGACTTTTTTCTCGTCGAACACCGGGTTCCGGAACGGTTCTTCCTCGCCCCCCCAACGGCGGGCCCGGCGGGCCGGGTCCCCGGCCTCCTGGGCGTTCAGGTTCGTCCGTTTTTCCCGCACGTCGGCGAGGGAAATCCCGAGCCGCCGCAACGCCCCCTGGGTGATGACGGTGGGCAGGAACCGGTTCAGCGTCTGCTCCGTGCACCCGTAGGGGTAGTCGGCCAAATAGGGCAGGGCGTCCACCATGGCGAGGGCCAGGCTCGGGGAAACGCGGATCTCCAACCGAGAGGCTTCCGGTCGGCGCTCCGCCGGCACGCGAAAGGTCCAGGACGACGCCGTCGCCTCGGGCCGCTGGGACCCGCCGAAGGATTCGATTTTCGTCATGCCGTGGACCCGCGCCGGGAAACGGATTTCGACCGCGTCCGATTCCTCGTCCGTCACGGCTTTCGCGCGCGCCGTCGTCGGCCCGGGGCGAAGGGCCCGCACGCGCCAATCCACCCGGGCTTCGCCCTGGGGCGGGATCGACACCGTGCGGTCGCCGCCGTCCAACAATGCGAGGGTGTCCCCCTCCAAAACCAGCGACACCCGCACGTCTTTTCGAGACGATAAATAATTGTGCACGTTGGCGCTCAGAACCGCCTCGTCCTTTTGAACCAAGAAGCGGGGGGTCTGCAGGCGGACCAACAATTTTTTCGCGGTGACGATCTCCGCCGTCCCCTCGCCCACCCGCGCCCCGTCGCTCACCGCCCAGGCGCGGGTCTTCCACGTCGTCAGGTTGTCGGGGGCTTTGAAAGACACCGTGGATTCGCCCCGGGCGTCCGTGTCGACGCGGCCGACCCACAGGGCCGTGTCGGCGAACCGACTGCGCACCGTCGGTTCAACGCCCGGAGAGACGGCCCTCGATTCCTCCTCCGGCGCGGCGGCGTCCGCCACCGCGTTGGCCGAGGAAACACCGCTCCGCGTCGCCGCGGGGGCCGCGGCCTTGCGCAAAGCCGCCCCTCCCGCGACCCCCCCCTCCCGCAAACGATCCTTGTCCAATCCCTGGAATTCGTCCTGGGCCGCCGCGCCGAACACCCCCAGGGGCCCCATGCCGGGACGGTCCTTCAAAGGAAACGACCGGTCCCACCGGTCGAAGGCCGAGCGCCCGCCCGGCGTGTGGGACCGGCGCCACTTCCAGAAGAACTCCCGAATGTCGGCCACGTTGGAGCCGCCGGAAATGTATTCCACGCTCTTGTCGTAGACCGCCAGGGTGAGCGACCCGCGCACGGGCCGGCCCGCGGCGTCCGTCAGCCGCACCCGGGCTTTCGCCGTCTCGCCGGGTTTCACCGTCGAGGCGACCGGCTTCACCTCCACGTTCAAGGCGCGGCTTTCGGGCGGCAAAAGGATTTCCCGAATTTCTGAGAACACCCGCCCGTCCCGCACGGCCACCGCTTCCACGAAAATGTTCGGGCTGTCGGCCGCGGCCAGCGGCACCTCACGCAGCCCGCTTCGACCGTCCAACCGGACCAGCTCCGGTCGTTGGTAGACCCCGTTGACCGGACGGACGAAGAGCAGCACAGCGCCCCCGGGTTGGGCGGTGTTGATCAGGAGCCGGGCCGTCTCCCCCGGCGCGTGGGTGCGCCGGTCCAGCAGGATTTCCAAGTCGTTGAACCGAAAATCATTCCCCGGATCGCCGTCGCCGCGGGCCGTGAACAGCGCCGCGGTCTCCACGTCCCGGTCCCGGCCGTCCGTGATCGTCACGCTCAAACGGTATTGCCCGGCGCGCAGGGCCTTGAGGGAGACCGCCCCCCGCCCCTCGGCGTTGGTCCGAAGCGCCCAGGCCTCGAGCCGCTCTTCCGTCGGCGCGGCCGCTCCCCGGGGGACCAACCGGTGCAACACCGCCCGCACGGACGCCCCGACCAGGGGCGCCCCGCCCGGGGTCACCGCCGCGAAGGACACCCGCGCCGGTTCCCCCGTGCGGTAAAACCCGCGGTCCGTCCAGGCCGTGGCGCGAAACGGTTGCCGCGTGGCCACCATCGCCCCCCGCCCCGCGATCGTCCGCCGGGACTTGTCCGTCACTTCGGCGGTGATTTCGTAGCGGTGGTCCCGGTCGGGGTGCAGGGCCTTTGCCAGGGCCGTGTCGATGGGCACGGACAGCGTGCCGTCTTTTTCCAAAAACGCCTCGCCTTCGGCCACGATCTCGGGCGGGGTGCGGTCGACGGGAAACCACAGGGGGCGGGGGCGCCAACATCCCCAGCGCGCCCAGCCGGGCCACCAGGTCGCCTCCGTGCCCAACCAACCGTAACCGTTCCCGTACAGCCAATCCCAGGGCCCCGACGGGTACCAGCGTCCGTCCTCGCTCGTGCGCAGGACCTTGAACTTCACTTTCCCTTCGGTCACCGGCGCGCCGAAGTAATACCGGGCGGCGATTTTGACCACGGCGGCGTCGCCCAGGCGCAACGGCTCCGTCGGCGCCGAAACCGTCACTTCAAATTCCGGCTTCTTGTATTCCTCGACGCGGAAAGACAAAAACCCCTGGGCGGGCCCCAGGGCCCGCAACGAATAGGCTCCCAAGGCGGCGTCCGCCGGCAAGGGAAATTCCCCGTCAAAACCGCCCCGCGCGTCCGCGGCGACGGACCGTTCAAACACTTTTTTACCCTGGGGGTCGTAAATCGTGACGGAAAAAGCCGCCCCCGCGAAGGGCGAAGGGCCGGTCCGGTCGTGGGCGGCGCGGTCCGCCCAGGCGCGGAAACGGACGACTTGCTCGGGGCGGTAGACCGGCCGGTCGGAGATCAGGAACGCCGCCGCCCGGGCGGGTTCGCCTTCCCACCGGGACCGGAACCAATAATGTTGAAACCCCAAAAACGCGCGCCGCCCCCGGGCGTCCCGGGCCTCCACCAACCATTGATGGTCCCGTCCCAGATCCGCCGCGCCCACCGTCGCGCCGCCGTTTTGATCGACCGTCCGGGAAAAACCCCGCGCGTGGGTTTTCATGCGCGGGCGACCGACGCGGGAATCGATGTATTCGTTGCGGAAGCCGAAGAAATCCAAGACCGCCCCCGAAACGGGCCGGCCGGTCGCCGCGTCCGCGACAAAATAAAAATCGCCGTCCCCGACGGGCTTTTGAACCAGGGCGAGTTCGTCGCGCCAAACCACGAGGTGGCTCGTGTTGCCGCCCTCCACGCGCGCGGTGATAAGGAATGCCCCGTTGTCCTTAAACGGCAGGGGCACCGTGACGCGCCGGTCGAAATGCCCGGGGCGGGGCGTGAGCGGCACCGTCCAAGAGGCCACCCGCCGTCCCCGGTATTTCTCTTGCCCCTCCCAGACGATCCGCTGGCCGATGTCGTTCAGGCTCATCTTCGACCAGTCCCAGTCGCCGGGATCCGAACGCAAATAGGCCTTCACGTCGGTGATCAGGCGGTTCACGTTCAAGGCGTGCGCCTCAAAACGCACGGAGGTCGCGTTGCGGAACCGAAAGGCCACCGACGTCGGACGCCCGGCGGGCGCTTCCTCGTCCGCGAACGTTCCCCACCGGCCGAGGATCTGACGGAGGTGTTCACGGGCTTCGTCGTGGGTGGGCGGGGCGTCGGGGGCGGGGACCTCGGCGGCGGCCCCCATCGACAGCCGCCAATAATGGGCGGCGCGTTCGTATTGGCGGCGGTTCTCGAAGATTTGGGCCAGTTCCCGGAAACCCTCCAGGGACTTGTAGATCGCGATGAAGTTGTGTTCCGGCGGCAATTTAAATCGCTTGACCCCCGTGGCCAACCGGGCCAGGGTCTCGTCTTCCCCCAACCCGTCCAGCGACCACAGGGCCGCCGCCGTCGATTCGTCGTCGGTCACACGTCCCCAAAACCAGCCGAAAGATTGCAGGGTCTCGACCCCGAACTGTTGGGAGAGAAAATCGGCGTACCGCCGCCGGCTTTCGGGGGCGCGGGCGGCGTCGGCGCGGGCCCAGGCCGCCAACGCCCAGCGCCAGCGCTCCCCGTCCGAGCGCGCCGTCGCCCATCCGCTCGGCGCGCGATGAAACACCGGTTGACCCGCCCGGTCCACTGGGGCGCCCGCGGCGCTCGTCCCGCCGCCGTAATCATCATAGTCAGGCCATTCCGTGGTCGAGGTCAAGGCGCCCAACCGCCAGGCCCCCGCCCCCTCCCGCCGCGAATAAAGCGTGTCGGCCAGGGCCCGGTAAAAATCGCCCGCGACCGGGCGGGTTTCTTTTTCGGCGGCGTCCAGGGCCTTCTCCAACCAAGCCAGCGCCCGCGCCCGGTCCCGCTCGCCCGCGTCCACCAGGCGGACATTCCACACCCGGGGGTAACCCCGGTGGAATTGGCCATCGATCATGTGTCCAAAAGAAGGGGTCTCCCGCAGGCTGTCGGCGGCCGCCACCGCCAGCCGCCAGTTGCCGGGGTGCGCCCCGATCGCCTTGTCCCGGAAAGAATCGATGTCCCCGGACCGATTCAATCGTTCCAGGCATTGCAGGACATTTTTAAAATCCTGGCCCACGTTTTCATCCACGGCCGGCCGCAGGACAAGCGCGGAAAAGTCCGTGAGCGCTTGGGCGTAGTCCCCCCGGGCCAACGCCGCCTCCGCCCCGGCGCGGTCGACCGCAACGGCGTGGGCCGACCGCGTCACCGCCAACAGAACGAACAGCCAAAGGGTTTTTTTCATGGGGGTCCTCTCAAAATAAATTAGCCGCACCGGTGGGACACCGGGGCGGCGCAAAAGTTCTTGGTGGAATGAGTGGGAATGATTCGACGCGGCGCGGTTCGCGGCCGGTCCGGCTCACATCAACGGAGCGGGGGCGCGGGCCGCCCGGCGGAGGCCCCGCAGGGCGACGGCCGGGTTGGGGGCGCCGAAGATCGCGTTGCCGGCCACCAGCGCCTCGGCGCCGAACCGCGCCGCCGTGGCGGCGGTCTCGGCGTTGATGCCGCCGTCCACCTCGATCCAGGGGCGGCGGGCGGGGGCCCGGCGGGCGAATTTTTCTTTCAGCCACGCGACTTTGGGCATCATGTCGGGCATAAAGGACTGCCCGCCGAAGCCCGGTTCCACCGTCATGACCAACACCAAGGCCACATCGTTCAGATAGGGAGCCAATTTTTGGATGGGGGTCTTGGGCCGCAGGGAAAGCCCCGCCGTGCAACCGTGCCGCCGGATCAAGCGGAGCGTGTCTTTGGGTTTCCGACAGGCCTCGGCGTGGACGGTGATGTTCCAGGCCCCCGCCTTGGCGAAAGCGGGGATGAATTTCTCGGGGCTTTCAATCATCAGGTGGCAGTCGAGCTTGAGGCGGGTGCACTTTTTCAGCCAGTGCACGACCACGGGGCCGATGGTGAGGTTGGGGACGAAGTGGCCGTCCATGACGTCCACGTGAAGCCAATCGGCGCCCGCTTTTTCAACCCGGCGCACCTCCTCGGCCAGGCGGGCGAAATCCGCCGACAGGATGGAGGGCGCGATGGCGAGGCGCGGGCTCATCGGCCGAGGGGGCGCTCCTCGACGAGGACGCCGTTCACGAAAATCCGGGCGCGGGCCGGTCCGTCCACCGACACCGGCACCTCGACCCGGGCGCCGGCGCTCTGTTCGTCCGAAAAGATCTCCCGCTCCCCGGCGTCGTCGCGCAAAACGATGCGCACCCGGACGCGGTCCGTCCCTTCGGGCACGTTGTAGCGGATCAGGGTCACGTCTTTGGAGTTTTTTCTGTCGGACTTGGAGACCACGAACCGGACCTCCGCGCCGTCGCCCACCGGGGTGTCCGGGCCGGGGTTCTGCTTCAGCACGAGCCCCGGCAGGGCGTCTTCGGTGAGCGTTTCCTGCACCGCGGGCGTCAAGGATTGGTCCTCGGCCCACTGGCGGGCCAGGGAATAGGGTTTATTGACGAAATCCGGCATCAAAACGGTTCCCGCCGGGGGCCCGCCCTTGGAGACGGTGAGGTCCACCATCGCGCCGGGATGGGAAAGGGTCCCGGCATCGGGGTTCTGCGCCATCACCAAGCCGGTCTCAAATTTGTTGGAGTAAACCTGGCTGACGGCGCCCAGGGACAAGCCGGCCGTCCGCAGGCGGTTCTGGGCCTCGGTCAGCGTCGCGCCCGCGGTGTCGGGCACGTAGAGGATCTGCCCGCCGGAAGAAAGGGTGACGCGGACGATCTTCCATTCGCGCACGCGCAGGCCCGCCGGCGGCGCCTGCCGCACAATGGCGCCGGGTTGGAACTTCTCGTCGAACTGAATGCCTTCCTTGGACAGGGACAGGTTGAGGGGAGCCAAAAGGTCGAGAGCCTGCTCGAGGGTTTTCCCCGTCAGGTCGGGCACTTGAACGACTTTGCGGGAATGAAGAAGCGCGCTCATCACCCAATGGAGGGAGAAAAGTGTGGCCAAAAGCGCGATGACGAACAGCCCCCCCCACATCCCCCAGGAACGCCGCCGCAGGGCGGACAGGGGCCACACGCCGGGGGTGTCGTTGACGGGATCAATGTCGTTGGGGGTCATGGACGGATTTCTCCTCGAAAAGAGTGGGCTATTTTATCATTTGCGGCGCGCCCAACTGGCCGCACCCGGCGGTGATGTCGACGCCCTGGGGTTTGCGCAGGTGGACGAAGAGACCGCGGTCTTTCAGGATCTTGGCAATGCCCGCCACGGTTTCCTCCGAGGGCCGTTCGTAGGGCAGGCCGGGCACGGGGTTGTAGGCGATAAGGTTCACCCAGGCTTTTTTCCCCCGGAGCATGTTGGAAAGCCTTTGGGCTTCCCGCACGGAATCGTTGACGCCCTTGATGACGATGTATTCGAAGGTGACCCGCACCCCGCCCGTGATCCGCTGGTACTCCCAGGCCGCGTGCAACAGCTCCTTGATGGTCCAGCGGGCGGATTTCGGCATGACGCGGCGGCGCGTTTCATCATCGGCCGCGTGCAGGCTGATGGCGAGGTTGACCTTGGGGGCGAGTTCGGCCAACTTGACGATTTGGGGCGCGAGGCCGGTTGTCGATACGGTCACGTGGCGCGCCCCGAAATGGAACCCCAGCGGCGACCGCAGGGCCTGGAGGGCGGTCAATAGATTATCGAAGTTGGCCAGCGGCTCGCCCATACCCATGAAGACCAGGCTCGACAGCCGACCGCCCAGGACCTCTTCCGCCACGAACACCTGCTCGAGGATTTCGGCGGGCGTCAGGTCCCTTTCAAAGGGCACGCGTCCCGAGGCGCAAAACACGCACCCCCAGGCGCAGCCCACCTGGGTGGAGAGGCACAGCCCCGTCCGGGCCGACCGGCCCTTGGCCCCCGCCTCCGTGGGGTCGGCTTCGTCGTCCTCGCCGGGACGGCTCGGCAAAAGAACGGCCGAAAACGAACCCCCGTCGGGGGCTTCAAAAAAAAGTCGGGAGGTCCCGTCCGCGGCGGAAATCTCCCGCCGGACCAGCGTGAGCGAACGGAGACGAAAGGACCCCGCCAGGCGGTCGCGCAGGGCCTGGGGGAGGTCGGTCATCTCGGGGAAGGATTTGACGCGCCGTTGGAAAACGGCCGTGAGGATCTGACGGGCGCGGTAGGCGTCCTTGTCGCCGAGTTCCAGGGCGAGGCCCCATTCGGCGAACGGCACGTCCAACAGGTTTTTCACGGTGCGACGCGCCCGGGAAACGGCGGGGGGTTACAAACTCGCCTGGCGAAGACGCTCGATGCGCTCTTCGAGGGGCGGGTGCGTCGACAAAAGCGCCAGGAAACCGCGCCGACCCGAAATTTTTAAGGTCGCGATGGCCGCCTGGCGGTTGTCGACGGCGGCGACGTTGCGTTGAAGCGCCTGCAGGGCCGCGATCATCTTTTCCCGGCCGGCCAGGCGACCGCCCCCCGCGTCGGCGCGGAACTCGCGCCAGCGGGAGAACCCGGCGACCACCAGCATGCCCAGAAGGCTGAACACGATTTCCAGCAGAATCGTGACCATGAATTGAATCGAACGGCGGGATTCTTCCTTCACCTGCTGGCTCACGGCGAAGGCGATGACCCGGGCCAGGAACATGACAAAAGCGTTGATGACCCCTTGGACCAAGGTCATGGTGACCATGTCGCCGTTGGCGACGTGGGCGATTTCGTGGCCCAGCACCCCCTCCACTTGGCTCCGGTCCATGGAGCGCAGAAGACCCGAGGAAACGGCGACCAGGGCGCGGGACCGCGTGGGGCCCGTGGCGAAGGCGTTGACCTCGGGGCTTTCGTAAACGCCCACCTCGGGCATCGCGGGCAGCCCGGCGACCGTGGCCAGGTTGTGCACGGTCTGGACGAGCCAGGCCGCTTCCCCCGAGGCCGACGCGGGGTCGATGACCTGGACGCGCATGGTCCACTTCGCCATCACCCGGGACAAAAGCAGGGAAATGAAAGCCCCGCCCATGCCCCACACGAGGCAGAAGACCATCAAAGCGCCGTAATCGATGCCGTGCGCCGTCATGTACCCGCGCACGCCCAACAGGTTCAAAACGATGGAGAGGGTGACCACGACCAACAGGTTCACCGCCATAAAGAGGAACACGCGCTTCATCATTGCCATGGGTTATGCCTCCTGTTCAAATCGATGTCCGACCGCCAGCCGGGCGCCGTTCCAATAGCTCTCGGCGTCCATCTCGCGTTTTCCCTCGGGTTGGACCCGGGTCACGAGCAGGCTGTCGGAAACGCATTTTACCAAAAAACCCCGCCCTTTCTCGACGGCGACGATTTCCCCTGGGCGGCCATTGCCGTGGGCCCGGGCCTCGCCGGCGCGGATTTTGAGACGCGCGCCCTGGATCCGCGCCGTGGCGCCCGGCCATTCGTAGGTGCCCCGCACCAGATTGAGAATCTCCCGGGCGGAATGGCGGTCCCAAAAAACGCGGCCATCCTCTTTCTTAAGAAGCGGCGCCTCCGTCCATTCCCCGATCTGCGGGGACGGCTCCCAGGAACTCGAACCTATCTTACGGACGAAGTCCCCCAAAAGTTCGACGCCCTCGGCGGTCAACCGCTCCCTTAAAGTCGCCGCGTTGTCCTCCGGCCGGATCGGCACGGTTTTTTGCAGGAACACCGGCCCCGTGTCGAGGCCTTTTTCGATGCGAAACAGACTCACGCCGGTCTCGGTTTCCCCGCGAATGAGAGCCCATTGAATGGGTCCCGCGCCGCGGAATTTGGGAACCAGGGAAAAGTGCGCGTTGACCAGCCCGTGTGTCGGCGCGTTGAAAACCGCGGGCGGGAGGAGATACCCGTAGGCGACGACGACGCCCACGTCCAGGGGGCCGAAGGCCGCCGCCAAGTCCAGTTCTTTGGGGGACGTTGGTTGAAGGACGGACAGGCCGAGTTTTTGCGCGGCGGTTTTGACCGCCGGGGGCGTCAGGGCGTAACCGCGCCCGACGGGCCGGTCCGGGGCCGTGACCACCCCGCGCACGCGGGTGAGGGACGCCAGCCGCTCCAAGAACGGCACCGCGATGGGGGGCGTTCCAAAAAAGACGGTGTTCAGCACGGGGGAATTACCAAAGACCGGCTTTTTTTCGTTTGCGGATTTCCCAAAGGACCTTGAGGCGTTTGGCGAGGGAAAGATGGTCGATCATCACGACCCCGTCGAGATGGTCCATTTCGTGCTGGAGGCAACGGGAAAGAAGCCCCTCGCCTTCGACGACCACGGGCGCGCCCTTTTCGTCCACGGCGGACACCCGCACCCAGGCCGCCCGGGGCACGGTGACCTGAATGCCCGGAAAGGAAAGGCACCCCTCCTCGGAGCGGATCCGGCCTTTTTTCTTTTCGACCACGGGGTTGATCAGGACGAGGGGTTGGCTTTTCCCGTCGGGGGCCACGTCCACCACCATGAGGCGCAGGGAAACACCCACCTGCGGCGCCGCCAACCCGATGCCCGGCTCGGCGTACATGGTGCGGAACATGACCGGGATCAACCGGCGAATGTCGTCGTCCACGGCCGCCACGGGCTTGGCGGGGCGGACCAACACCGGGTCGCCGTACTTGCGGATCGGCAACAGGAGGGGCAAAGGCTTGGGCGCGGCGCTCATACCAATATTATAGCACCGTCGGAAACCTTCCACAAACCGGGTTCCCCGCGCGAGCGGGGGCGGCCCCGGGTTTCGGGAATCAGGCCGCGGTCAGGGCCGCGCGGGCCGAGCGCAACGCGTTTTGCGCCTCGTCCAAAACCGCCGTGAGGGTCAGTTCGCGCAAAAGGCCGATGATCATCCGCACGACCACGTTCGCGGGAAGGTCGGATCGGTCCCAGGCGTGGGCGCCGCCCACCCCCGACACCACGTCCACCGCGGACAGCCGGTCCGGGTTCACCCCGGCGGCCTTGAGCACCCCGCCCAGCCGCACCGTCGCGGGCAAGCCATCGGTCCCCCGCGTCACGGTCCGACCGTCCAGGACGTCCAAATACACCCACGCCCCGGCGGGGGGCGCCTCGCCGCGCCAGGCCGCCCAGGCGGCCTCCAGGCGTTCCCGTTGGCGTTCGGAGCGGGCCACCAACACGGGCGCGGGCTCGCCCCGGGCGGTTCGTTCCGCGGCCGCCGCCCAATGGTGCCACAGATGGGTTTCTTTTTCCGCTTCGGTCAAGTCCAGGACCGCGACGGCCCCGTCGGAAAAGGCGGTTGGGGACCCCCCGCGGGTCCAGGCCGCGGCGCGCCGGGCCAAGGTCGTCAAGGCGCGCCCTTCGCGCGGGGAGAGCGCCGCCCCTTTCAAGATGGAGCGGGTTTCCCGGAAGTCGTTTTGCCACCCCCGGTCGGCGCCCCAACGCGCCCCCCCCAGAGCGCCGTAGGCGAGCGCCGTCCGCAGGGCCTGCTCGGCCCAGTCGGTGTCGGTGGGTTTTTCCAAATACCCCGCCAGGGCTTCGGCCCAGGGACGGTCGGCGACGCTCCAGGCGCGCGCGCCGCCCAGGAGCCGTCGCCGCAGGAGGGCGCCGGGCGTTTTGTTCTGGGCCGCGCGGCGACGGCCCACCATCGACAAGACGGGCACCACGGGCGCCAGCCACGGGGCGCCGGCGGCGTCCAGGGGCACCGCCTGTTGCGACAGCGGAATGTTTGGGGGGTTAAAGGACGTCACGGGCGCCGCTTCGGTGCGAACCCGGGTGCCCCGATCGAACTCCGCCGCGCGGACCCAAACCGCGCGGGCGCCGGGGGTTTGGGCCCGCACGCGCACCAGGGTTTTCTCCGGATTGCGTCGAATCACTGTCAAGGCCGTCCCGGCGGGGATCATCCCCTTTTTCAATTTCAGTTCGCCCGTCCCCTTCGCGTGATACCACACCCGCGTCGTGAGGGGAACGGCGGCTTCCAAAACCACGACCGGCGGGGCGACGTTTTGGACACCGGCCGGGACGCTTTTTTGCACCGTTTCGGCTCCCACCAACGAACCGACGACCGCCGGCGCGGGGCGGTCCAGGGCGTTTCGCGCGGAAGAGAGGACCCGTTCCCCGCTGGACGACAGGATCACGACCACGAGCGCCAGGGCGGCCATCCGCGTCCAGCGCCACACCCAACCCGCAACGCGGGGCGCGGTGTCTGAAGGCGACGGGGGGACTTCCACGTCCGTCGGGCGCGGCGGGGACGACTTGCGCGCCGGGGCCGCCGCGGGCGTTCCCACGGACGGTCCGACCTCCGGCAGGGGGTCGGGAAGGATTTCGGCCGTCGCCGCCCGGGGCTCCAGGCGCGGGGTCAAGCCGAACACCGCCCGGACCTCTCCCTCCGAGAGCGGGGCGAAGGGCTGTTGCGTGGTGGACGTCTTGGCTTCGCTGGAGGTCATGCCCACCACGAAGTTCAAGGGGCGAATGCCCGCCATGCGCTCCGCCACTTCCAACGACAGGACCATTCCCGCGGTGTCGCGGGCCGGGCCGTCCTGCACCAGGTCCTGCAACACCGCCAGGTCCGGGTCCGACCCGGCGACGTCGTCGCTCTTCATGTGGAGGGAGATGTAGCCCTCCGAATAGGCGGCGCTGGCCTGGGCGCGCGGCTTGTGCCCGATCCCCATGCGCCACACCCGGCCGGGTCCGTTGGGGCTGCCGCCCAATTGCTTGTAATTCATCAGGGTCGGCCCCTCGGCGTGGCGGGCCTCCCCCTGCAGGTAAATGTTGCCCCGCACGTTGGAATTGAGCGCCTCCTCGTGGGTCAACCGTCCGAGGGACGACTCATTGATCGAATTGAGCCCCATCCAGCCGAACCGGTGGCTGAGCATGCGGCGCCAACGGGCGGCGCTCAAACGCGCGATGGAATGCTGGGCGTCCGCCAAGACCAAAACGCGGCCGCCCAACCGGTCCCACAACGGACGTCCCTGGTATTTTCTCAAGGCCAGGGTGAATCCGAAGAAAAAGAAAATGTAGGTGAACGCGTTCACCAAGTTGACCGGGGAGACGTCCAAACCCAGGGGCAAGGAGCCCCACCCCGTGCCCAGGGCGCCCCAACCCGCCGCGCGGCCCGCCGCGTCGAGAGCCAACACCAGGGATTCCCCGGCGAAAAGACCCGCCCCGAAGACCGCCACGCCCCCCAAGGCGGCGAACAAACCGTGCCATCGCCAGGCGCGGGTTTTCCACGCCGCGACGGCGACGGTCAACAGCCCCACGCCGGCCGCCAACAGCGGCACCCCGTCGGCGAACAGGTAGGCCCCGTTGGGGAACCCGCTCAGGAGAACGCTCGCCGGCGTCGCGTGGAACAACAGGGTCACCGCGATGAAGAGGGCCGTGGCGCCCGTCGCCCAGAGGGATTCTAAAAAGGCTTGGCTCAGCCGATCGGCCCCGGCGCCGATCTGGTCGGGAATGTCGTTGGTCTCCCCGGTGCGCCGCAGGTGGCGGTGGGGGTTGCCGTCGGCGTCCAACCCGGTGATCCGGCGGTCCAGTTCATCGCCGTTGTCCACCATGCGGCGGATGGACCCCGGGATGTGTCCCGGCAGGCCCCCGCCGGCCCAACGCCGGCTCTTGGCGGCCAACGCCGCCGCGAAGCGCGCCGACACTTCCTTCAGCAGCCGCTCCGTGGCCTTGTGGGTGACCGTCGCCGCCTCCGCCGGGTGGAAGGGATCGAGGGCGGGAAACGTCACGAAATTCCGGGCTTTGAAGGGATCCCCGGCGCCGAGCCCCTGCCCGAGCACTTCCTCCGTGTAGGGGTTGTCGATGTCCGCCGACACCAGGAAATGGGGGGGCGTCGCGTCGTCGGGAAGACCGGCTTTTTCCCGCAGGCCGCGCCAGGCGGCGTGGAGCCCTTCGAGCGCGTAAAAGGTGTTCGCCGTCTGGCCCGAACTGGTCAGGCCCAGGACGACCGTGTCGGCGCCAAAGCCTTCGTCCCGCATTTGAACCAAATCCTCCCGGGTGAATTCCGCGCCGTACACCACGCGGACGTTGAGCCGCCGACCGGCGAGGCTGGATATTTTTTCCAGGATTCGGGCGTGGGCCGAGGCCGCGTCAAAGCTCTTTTCCGTGCCCACGATCACCAGGTCGATCCCGCCGCCCGCGGATTTCCGTTTGGCCAACCGGTCGGCGAGCAAACCCACGAGGGCGTCCGCCGAGCGGCTGTTGTTGGATTTCGGATCGGCGAAATCCTCGGCCAGTTTCGCGTTGACCCAGGGAATGGTTTCCGTGTCGTCCCGCACGCGCTTTTCCGCGGGCACGGCTTCCGACGTGGAGGCGGTGACGTGGGGGCTGGTTTCCAAATCCAACCACCGCGCGTCGGCGAACGCCTCGGCCGGGCGGGACAGGTCGTAGGACGCCACCCGCCCCCGCTCCACGTGGTCGATGACGAGCCGGGTTCCCCGCAGGGTCGCGACCTCCCCGTTCTTCAACGTCAGGCGATGGCGGAACGGGCTTTCCCCCGCGCGCGCGCCCAAAAAGGCCTTGGCCTCGCTGCTGCCGGCCACGCTGAGCCCGTCCGTCGACATCCACAGGTAGAAGGGCTGACGCTGGCGCAACCAAACGGCGCTTTCCCCCTCCAACAGCGTGCCCGCCATCACGCCGAAAGTGGACGTCGGGTCCGCCCGCCGCAACAGATGGACGCCCGCCCGACGGAGATCGCCGGTGAAGAAAAATTTTAAATACAGGTCGGCGAAGCGCCGCGCGGCGCGCGCCTGGTCCGCCCCCTCCAGCGCGGCGAACCAGGGCAAGATTTTAAACACCGCCCGCGATTGGTCGGCCAGGGTGTTCCGAAGTTTTTCGATGTCGGATCCTCCGACGAACGGCACGGCGTCCTCCAGATCCCAGACCGCTTCGTCCGACACCCCCCGGGCGCCGGCGGCGGCGAACAACGCCTCCCCATGCGTCGCGGCCGGGTGCCGGCGGTGGAGCGCCTCCAACTCGGCGGCAAATCCCTGAAAGGTCTTGGCCTGCATCAGCCCGTCCAGCGTGGCCGGCGTGGGCGCGCGGGCCAGGACCTCTTCGGCGGACAGGTCCTCCCCGGGCAAGGATTCCAAGGACGTGTTCAGCAGGGCCAACCGCAGGGACGCGCGCACCGACCCTTGGGTGATCCAGCGGTCGAACCGGGTGGCGATTTGGGGCGAGTCGCCCTGAGCGGGGTTTTGGTGTCCCGTCATCCGCTCGCTCAGGCGGGCGTCGTCCTCGTTCGAGAGCTCGACCTTCCGATCGCCCCGGCGGAACAGGACCGTGGCGTTGTCGTCGCCGTTGTGGGCGATGGCCACGCCCCGCGGCAGGGCGACGGATTTCACCGTCGGGGCGTCGACGGGCCGTTCCCAGGGCCGCTCGTACTTGGCGTCGCGTTTTCCGTCCCCGATGTAAAGGACCGTGTCGGTTTCCCCCGCGCTGGTGTGGGGGTGGGCGTTGACGGCCACGGGCTGGGCCAGGTTGGTTCCGTAGCGCGTGTGACCGATCACCACCAGGCGCCGCAGGCCGCCGAACCCCGCCTTTTGGGCGCGGGCCGCGAGGCGGGCCATGCCCGCGCGCATCAGCGCCCCCAGGCGCGCGCGGCGGTCCCGCTCCTTGGCGGTTTTTTCAACAAAGAACGAAAACTCCGCGTGGCCGTTTTCCCGCACCGCCACCGCCGCCACACCCCCCGACTGGCCGCCGCGGTGGAGCGTGCGCAGGACGGCCCCATCCATCAAGCGTTGCACGCCCTCCGGCAGGGTTTCGGATTTTGGGTTGGGACCGCCGTACACCACGCCCACCACCCCGCAGGCCAGCACGCGGCCCACGCCGGAGAGCGCCGTGCGGAGATCCGACACCGACGCGAGGGCCGTCCACAGGTTGATCCCCGCGAAAGCCGCCAAAACCAGGTCGGTCAGTCCCAAAGTCCCTGTGAGCGACAGGAAGGGCGCCACCAGCCCAACGGCGGTCAGGTTGGCCAAGGGCCCGGCCAGGGCCACCCGGCGCGCCGCACCGTCGGCCATGGGACCGATGTCCATTTTGGGCGCCTCTTTTTCCGGGGAAAGGCCGGGCAGGAACACCGGGGCGAAGGGCACCAGACCGGTCCAGCCCAGGGACCGCGCGTAGGCGGCCAAGGAACCGCGGAAGGAAGCTCCTCCTTCGGTCCGCGCCGCGGCCGCGTGTCCGGCCCCGTGCAGGAACGCCGCGCCGAGGATCATGCCCCGCAACATGAGGCCGCCGGCGATGGCCCCCGCCCCCAAACCCCACAAGAGCGCCGGCGGCGCCAAGGACGCCGCCCCCCACCACATCAAGAACGCCGCCCCCGCGATCCATTCTGGAATCGCCCGGACCAATGTCTTGCCGCCCAGAGCGTAGGGAACGCCGCCGACGGTGTCCGTCTCCACGACCCGCGCGCCGGTCTCTTCCACCGAACGGGCGAGTCCCTCCCCGCTGGCGGCGGCCCCGTCCCGGGGCGAGGCGACCATCACCGACTGGGCGGAACCGGCGAAGCGAATTTCGACGGTGCGCCGGTCCCCGGTCGCGTCCCACGCCGCGGTGGCCTTCCATCCGCCCTTGGCGATGAAACCGTTGAGATCCGCGCCGCGAACCAACGGCACGCTGTAAACCAACGCGGCGCGATCCAGGGCCTTGGCGGCGGCGTGAAAGGGAGACGCCGGGTCCTGGACGGCGACGGACGTGGCCGAAGGGGGGTTCATGAAAAGCCGGTCGCCCAACAACAGCCGTTCAAGAGGCGTGCGGGTCGACGCGAAGGCCTGCAGGTACCCGGTGCCGTCTTCCGGCACTTCCGTGACGAAGGGGGCCACGACGGCGTGGGAAAGGCCCTTGACCTCCAACAACCGCCGCAAAGCCGGGGCGTGAAACCCCCCGGTCACCAGCACAACGTCGCGCGCCCCGCGCCGTTCGGCCGCGGCGAGCGCGTTGTCCAAAAGAGCCGCGTTCCGCGCGTCGGCCGCCTCGCAAAAGGATTCAAAAACGGGCAGTGTCGATCGCAAATCCGTCGCGGCGTCGACCGGCGCCCCCAACGCGGTCGCCCGTTCAACCCAATCCCCCCACCGCGCGCGGCGCGCGCGGACCCGCTCCCATTCGACGGGCGTCAGCGCGTGGGTCACCGCGCGTTCGGCCAGGCGCAGGTCTTGAATCCATTCGATCAACGGCCGCTCCGACGGACGGGAGCGTCGGGCGTAAGCGCGGTCTTCGGAAACGTCCCACTCCTCCAGGAGCGCCGTCGGATCCACCGCCTCGGCGGCGGCGACGTAGCGGATGTATTTTTGGAACGGCGGGTACGCCGAAACGGGCACGCCCTTGGAAGCGGCGGTTTCCTCCAGGCGGGCGTAGTAGTCGCGGCCCGAGAGGCCCCCCGCCCGGAACTCCGCCGTGAGGCGCACCAAGTGTTGGGTTTCAAAAGGCGACAGGCGCGGGGAGACCCGCTCGATGAAAGCGGCCCGCGCTTGCTCAACATCGGGGAAGGCGAATCCCTCCTCCAGGCGTTTGGCGGACAGGAAACGACGGGTCTGCGGGCCCGCCGCGTCCCCCAGGGCCTCGGCCAAAACGGCGGCGTAACGGGCGGCGTCGCTCCGGTCTTCGTGACGGGCGGCGATTTCCTTGTCCAGGGCGCGGAGTTCCGGCGAAAACAGCCGGTCCGCCGCTTCTTGGGAATCGGTTTTCAGCCGCGCCAGGGCGGCGCGGGTTTTGTCGCTCACCGGCAAAGACGCCCGGTAGGCGCGCACGTGGGCGTCGTAGAGCGCCGGGTCTTCCACCCCCCACAGGGCGGGAGCGGTTTCGGCCGTCAAGGCGAACAACTCGACGCCGTTCAAAAAGCCTTTTTTAAGCAAATGCTCCGCCAAGGCGCGTTGGTCCGCCGGGGCAAGGAGGTCGCGGTATCGGTCGAAGGCGAAGGCGCCGGAGGTCCCCTCGACCCCGATCACGGGGCGGGCCGTGGACGAGAATTGAGCGAGGAACCCGGCGATGTTGCGCTGGGCGGAAACGACGTCGTGGGCGTCCAGCAGGAGGAACACCCGCGGGCCCCGGGCCGGGCCTTCCCAAAGGTTTCGGACCTCGCCGTGGCGCGAGACCGCCGCGCGGGCCCAGCCGGGCACCGACGGTTCGGGACGCGGCACGGGTGCCGACAGCGCGGCGGACCCCACCGGGGTCCAGGAAACGCGAAGCGCGGCGGGCCGTTGGGCCAACAGAGGGCCGGGCCCCGACGGCGCGGCGTCCGAACGGCGGGCACGGGCGCGGTCCTCCCAGAAAGACGCCTCGACCGGAGCCGCCCCGATCACGGTAAAAAGGTAGGCGCCGGTGGTGACCGACGCGATCCAGCGTTGCGCAAGCGAAGTCTTCATGTCCGTCTCCTTTGTTGCCCCACAAAGCAAAAAAGGCGTCCCGCGCGGTTTCACGCGCAAGACGCCTTCGTCGTTGGGCCGCCGCGGCGGCCCGGCCCCGGCGGTGACATCCGCGGGAGCGGGGTGTGGGGGGAGGCCTCCCGTCCTCCCCCCGGCCTTTCGGCCTAAATAAAAAGTCCCACCGGGCCCGAGGCCGAGTGGGACGTCGTTGTCATTGCTTTCGCACGACTGTGTGCTTTCTTGATTGTATCAAATCGTTGGGAAAAGTCAAATCCTTATCCTTGAATTCACCCGCGGGGCGGTGCACAATTATAGGTGAGGCGAAAACTTTCCCATCGATACCCGCCCCCGGGGTTCACCTTGATTGAGCTGATGCTCGTCGTGGCCATCCTCGGCCTATTGGCGGCCATCGCCATTCCCAAATTCGGCGATATGCTGGTTCGGGCCCGGGAAGCAAAAAACCTCGCCCTCCTGGGAACCTATCGTTCTGCGCTCGGTTTGTACTACGCCGACACCGAAGGGTTTTACCCAAGCCACCCAACCCATCTCGTCGGCAAATACCTTTCACCCATCAGCGGGGGTTACAACATGACCCCCATTTCAGTTCGGACCCTCCCTCACGACTCGACCGACCCGTTGAGTTTCGTATCTTACATCGGGGCGCAACCCCTTAGCTATTTTCCCGCGGGCATGCTTGATACGGGCGGTTTTGGCTACCGCCTTTTCCCTACAAATCCCCCGTACACCGGCGGCCGATTTTTCATCAACTGCACCCACCGCGACAGCCGGGGAACAACCTGGTCCCGCTTCTAAGCTCCCGACCACCGTCCATTCAGCGAGGGGGTGTGCCGTAGCGGCCGGGAGCCAGGATGTTGTCGGGGTCGAGGCTCTTTTTTATCCGATGGACGACGTCCCGCAACACGGGCGTCCGATCGAAGGCGCCGGGCTGGCTGCCGGTGCCCACGCGGTAGGGCGGGTACCCCGCGTCCAAAAAGGCCTCCCGCATGTCCTTGTACCAGGCCGCGCCGCGCGCGCGTTCCTCCGCGCTTTTCTTGTCGTAAAAAACGCCAAACAGCGCGATCAACGCCCGGGGGCTTTCCACGATCAGTTCGATGAACACGTCGAACCCGTGCTTCGCAAAGACCGGGCGGGCGAGGTCCATGGCCCGGGCCGCGTCTTCCCCCGTGAAGGGCACCACGGGGCCGATCCAAATGAAACCGCACCCGTCCCGCGCCGGGTCGATGGTGTCCGTCGGCTTCCGGTCGTAATGCTTGAAATACACCTGCTTGGCGTATTGGTCCGTGGGAACGCCACGAAACAGGTTGATCGCCGGCCAGATCGCCTCAATCAATTCGGGGGATTTTCCCATCCAGCGCATGCCCGTGTGCACCGCCCATCGGTAAAGGCGCCCCCACCGGCCTTGATTCACGTAGGACCCGATGAAACGCGTCACCCCGTAGCGGGCGAAGGTTTTCTTAATGCGTTTTTTCTGGTGGGCGACCTCCCCGCGGCTCCCGTAAACCCCGCAGCCGAACGTCCAGGCGGACACCCCGAACTTTTTCCGCCAGGCCGCCATGGCCTCCGGGGACAGCGTGCGTTGCCCCGCGGCCAAGTCGTGCGGGTATTGGGACACGATGCACAGCATCGCGAAATCGTTGGCCAGGTGCGGCCGCGAGCGGATGGCGTTCTGGAAGATCAGCGACCGGAAATCCTCGATGAACGCCGGAAAACGGTCCGCCCCCGCGGTGTACTCGAAGGCCATGAAATCGTAGCGCTCGGGGGCCGGCATGAGCCACACCCCGGCCTTCACCACCACCCCCAGGTTGGATTGGGCGAAGAGGCCGTCCAGGTAGGGGCCCACGCCCCATTTGTACAGGTCCAACACCGGTTGTTGTCGGGCCCGCCGCCCGTGCGCACCACGCGCCCATCGGCCAACACCACCTCCAGGCCGCAGAGCGCGCCGAAGTGGTCGGCGTAGGGCGTCAACCCCCGGCCCTTGTCCAGCGCGTTGCCGATCACGCTCGCGTCCTTGGTGCTTCCCGACGAATCCGTCCACAGCGAGGGCGCGTGGACCCGCAGATGGTCGTGCAACTGCGCGTAGGTCACGCCGGGCTCGATCACGGCGTACCCCAACCTTTCGTTCACCTCCAGAATTCGGTTCATGCGCGACAATTCCATTGTCAGGCCGCCGGCGTAGGGGGCCGCCTTTTCCCCGTAGCCCCAGTTTTTTCCCGTGCTGATGGTCCAGACCGGCACGTTGTGTTTGCGCGCCGCGGCCAAAACCGCGCGCACCTCCTCCAGCGTGCGGGGGGTCACCACCCCGTCGGGAATGTGGCTCTGGGGCAGGCAGGAACGCGTGCGCTCTTCAACGGCGGCGGGCGCCCAGACCGCGTTGTCGGGGCCCAGCGCCGCGGTCATTTCGTTCATCAACTCGGAAGGAAGGCTCATGGTGTCGTCCTCGGGGTCAGGGATGTGCGCGGGCGGTGGAATCGATTCGGCGCCACTCTCAACCGCCCAATCGGTACCCGCCCTCGCCGATGCGGGGGCGTTTGGGCTTTTCGGGCGCGACCGGCTTTTCCTTGGCCGCCGGCTTTGCCTTTTTTTCAGGAGCGGCTTTTGGGGCGACCTTCGGTGGCGTCGGAACGGTTTTAGGGGCCTGTTTGACCGGCGCTTTTTTGAAAACGCTGGACGGACGGGCCGCCGGCGCCGTCGGTTTCTTGGGCTTCTTCTCCCCCCAGGTCCAGGTCAGCGCCAGGCGGTGGAACGCGCCGAAAGCGTCCCCCCCGGGGCGCAGGGCGTAATCCAACTGAAGCCGATTGGGCAAAGCCAGGCCGAACCCGAGGGAGGCCCGCTCAAAACCTTCCGTGTCGGACGAATCCCCTTCCAAGACCGCGTAGCCGCCGCGAAAAGAGAGCGCGCCGAGCTGGGCCTCCCCGCCGGCCAAAATCCGGGATTCTCGACGCGGCACGTCCCATTGTCCGCCCGCGGCCAACGTCACGGGACCGCGCCGCCACGCGAGTTGCGCGTCGACGGTTTGGGGCAGGGGGTCCCGCTGGCGGACGAAACGCACGCCGGGCCCGGCGTTTCGCCAGGCGAAGCCGGCCGTCACGGCGTCGCCCCGCCAGGCCGCCCCCAGATCCACCGCCCACCCGGGGTCGCTTCGGTAGGAACCCAATTTGGATTGAAACACCTTGGCCGCCGCCCCGAAGGCGAAGCGGCCGTTCGGCGAGCGCGCTGCGCCCACGCTCAAGGCCGTGTCCTGGACACCCACGGAAGCGCCGGACCCGCCGCCCAGGGCGTCCCGCGCCCCGCCGCCGTCGCTGCGCAGGTGCGTCACCGCCACGCCCCAGGGCCTTCGCGCGTGCGCGCGCCCGAGCGCCGCGTGGGCCGTTTGCACGTCCTCGCCCCATTGCCCGGCGCTGGAATAAAATTGCCAGGGACTTTTGTCCACGCCCAAAAGGGCGGGGTTGACGGACAGGGTTTCCATCCCCCCGGCGAACGCCCAAAGGCCTCCCGTGGCCTCCACCCGGGCGGAGGGGGGCACCGCCAAAAACGGCGCCCCCGGCTCGACGGCCGCGAGCCCCACCGAGAGGCTCGAGAGAAGCGCCGCGGGCCAGAGTCTCATCGAACGATCGTCACCTGGGTTTTGACCCGCACGGTCCCCCCGGCGCCGTGGCCCGTGACCACCACGCGGTAGAGACCACTGGGGATGTCCCCCGACCAGACGTAATCGTAAAAGGCCAGACCCCCGACCTGGCCGTTGGGAGGACCGGCGCGGCGGTCGGTGTGGACCAGGCGGCCCGCGGTGTCGTAGACGGCGATTTCAAATGAGTCCACCGTTCCCAGGACGGCCCGGATCGTGGGAGCGGCCCCGTCCACCGCCGGGTTCGGAAACCCGAAAACTTCCACCACGGGCGCCGCCGGCACATCAACGACGACGGCCGCGCTCCGGGCGGACTCGTTCCCCGCCCGGTCCAAGGCCGACACCTGGTAGCGGTAGCGGCCGCCCCGGACGACCGCCGTGTCCGAAAGGGTGCGTCCGGTGGGCTCCGCCAACAAAGCGTCGTTGCGGTAAACGCGATAACCGAAGAGGCCCGTCCCGCCGATGTCGGTGGAAGCGTTCCAGGACAGGGCGACGGTGGTTGTCCCGGTCAACACGCCGGACAAACCGGTGGGCACCGTGGGCGGCATCACGTCGTTGGAGGCGATCACGATCAGCGTCACGGCCACGGACTGGCCGCCGGTCATCCCGTCGGAAACAATCACCGACCCGTTGTGGGTGCCCACCCCCAACCCCCCGAGGTTGGCGGAAACGGAAAAGACCCCCGACCCCGTGCCGGAGGACGGGCTCACGGCCAGCCAGGTCACCGAGGGAGATGCCGTCCACCCGCCGCCGCCGATCGGTTGGCCGCCCGTCACCGACACCGACACGGGCGACGGCGGCGGATTGGTCGATCCTTGAACCCCTTCAAAAGACAGCGCCGTCGGCGTCACAAAGAAACCGCCGCCGCCTTCCCCCACCGTGACTTGGCGGGTGGCGAGGGCCGAGTTGCCCGCCAAATCAAAAGCCAAGGCTCCCAAAGCGGTCAGGCCGACGGGATCGCGTGTGGTGTCCCAATCGAACCGATAAGGGGCCGTGGTGTCCGTGGACGCCGACACCCCGTTCACAAAGAAGACCACCCGGCTCACGCCGTTGGCGTCCGCGGCCGTCGCCGTGACGGCGACGGTCCCGCTGACGGTGGCCCCGTCGGCCGGGGCGGTGAAGGACACCGAGGGGGGCGTGGCGTCCGGCGGAATGACCGTGAACGACACCGTCGAAACGGCGCTCGTCAAGGCGCCGTCCGAGACGGTGAAGTAAACCGCGTCCGCCCCGGTGTAAGCCGCGCCCGGCGTGTACGTCAAATTGGGCGCGGCGCCCGTCAGCGTCCCCTGGGCGGGCCCCCCCGTGACGGCGTAGGACAGGGGCGAGTTCTCCACGTCCGTGCCGCTCAAAACGAAGGCCTTGCCGACCCCTTGCGTGGCGACCAGAGACTGCGGGCTCGCCACCGGCCGGTCGTTGACGGCATTGACCGTGAGGACGAAGGTGTCCTGGGCGGTTCGGGCCGAGGGGTCCGTCACGGTGACGGTGATCGTCGCCGTCCCAAATTGGTTCGCGGCCGGCGTCACCGTCAATGTCCGCGCGGCGCCCGTGCCGCCCACCGCCAGAGACCCGGCCGGCAAAAGCGTCGCGTTGTTGGACGCCGCGGTCACGGACAAATCGGAAGCCGGGCTTTCGGCGTCTCCCACCGTGAAGGAGAGGGCCCCGGTGGTGCCGTCCTCGGCGATCGAGCGGTCGGTGATGTCGGACAGGGTCGGGGGCGTGCCCCCGCCGCCGGTGGAAACCGTCGCGATGACGTCGTAGGTCCCCGTTTGACCGTCCAGCGCCGCCGG